>JBBCJS010000016.1:0-38669 GCA_037190825.1 Chiayiivirga flava | reverse complement strand
CCGGATCGGAGGCGAACGCATGCACCGAGGTCAGCACGCCCGAGCGCACGATGAACGCGCCCAGCAGCGACAGCGAGAATGCCGCGATCGCCAGCAGCAGCGTCCATCCACGGAAGCCGCCGCGTTTTTCGGTGACGGCCTGGGAATGGATCAGCGCAGTGCCGACCAGCCACGGCATGAAGCTGGCGTTCTCCACCGGGTCCCAGAACCACCAGCCGCCCCAGCCCAGTTCGTAATACGCCCACCACGAGCCGAGCGCGATGCCGAGCGTCAGGAATCCCCAGGCCACGTTCGTCCACGGCCGCGACCAGCGCACCCAGCGCGGGTCCAACTCGCGCCCGAGCAGGGCGGCGATGGCGAACGCGAACGCCACCGAGAAGCCGACATAGCCCATGTACAGCATCGGCGGATGGATGATGAGGCCGGGATCCTGCAACAGCGGGTTGAGGTCGCGGCCTTCCAGCGCCGCCGGCACCAGCCGCGTGAACGGATTGGAGGTGAGCGCGGTGAACAGCAGGAAGCCCACGCTCACCAGCCCGAGCACGCCGAGCACGCGCGCCACCACCACGTCCGGCAGCGAGCGCGAGAAGCGCGCCACGGCCGCCGTCCAGCCGGCCAGGATCAGCACCCACAACAGCAGCGAGCCCTCGTGTGCGCCCCATACCGCCGAGACGCGGTAGAGCAGCGGCAGCAGCGAATTGGAGTTCTGCGCCACGTAAGCGACGGAAAAATCCTTCTGCACGAAGGCGATGGTCAGCAGCACGAAGGCCAGCAGCAGGAAGGCGAACTGGCCGTAGGCCAGGGGCCGCGCCACCGCCATCAGGGCCGGCTGCCCGCGCCATGCGCCAACGAGCGGCGCGATGGACTGCACCAGCGCCAGCACCAGCGCCAGGATCAGCGCGAAGTTGCCGATTTCAGGCAGCATCAGTACGCATCCGTGGCGGCTTTGCTGTCCGGCCCGCTGCTGTCGGGCACGTTGTGCTTGTCGTGCGCGGCCTGCATCTTCTCGGCCACTTCGCGCGGCATGTAGGTTTCATCGTGCTTGGCCAGCACCTCGGTGGCGACGAAGCGGTCGCCTTCCATCGCGCCGGTCGCGATCACCGCCTGCATCTCGCGGAACAGGTCGGGCAGGATGCCGGTGTATTCCACCACCATGTCGGCGTCGCCGTCGGTGACGGTGAAGCGGGTTTCCAGCGTGCCGGGCACGCGCACGATGGAGCCTTCCTTGACCATGCCGCCGAGGCGGAAGCGGGCGCGGTCGCCGGCTTCGCCCGCGAGCACTTCGGCCGGCGTGTACAGGTAGGCCAGGTTGGTGCCGAGCGCGAACGCCACCAGCGTGCCGGCGATGAGTCCGGCCACCAGCACGGCGATCACGGTGTAGAGGCGGCGCTTGCGGGTCGGGTTCATGGCGCGGCTCCGTCGCGCGCGGCGCGGGCCGCCTCGCGGCGGCGGCGCGCGGCCAGTTCGCGCCTTACCCGGCGCATGCGCAACTGCGGCATCAGGAAATCCCACGCCAGCACCGCGACGAACACCGCGTAGCTGGCCCACACATAGGGCGCGTACTGATCCAGTCCGAAGTTCACGACCGGCCCTCCATGTCGCGCCGCACCCAGTCCTTGTTCGATTCCAGCTCGTACATCGCCGCCTGGGTGCGTGCCAGGAGGGAGCCGGCGAACCACAGCTTGGTGCCGAAGAACATCGCGATCAGCGGCAGCACCATGCTCGGATGGATGGTGGATTCCTTGAACAGCTTGATCGTGGCGCCCTGGTGCAGCGAGTTCCACCATTCCACCGAGAAGTGCACGATGGGGACGTTGACCAGGCCGATCAGCGCCAGGAAACAGGCCGCGCGCGCGGCGGCGCGGCGGTCCTCGATGGCCGCGTACAGGCCCATCACGCCCAAGTACAGGAACAGCAGCACCAGCTCGGAGGTCAGCCGCGCGTCCCAGGTCCACCACGTGCCCCACATCGGCTTGCCCCACAGCGCGCCGGTGACCAGCGTGACGAAGGTGAAGCCCGCGCCGACCGGCGCGCAGCACATCGCCAGCACCTCGGAGAGCTTGATCCGCCAGACCAGCGCGATGAAGCCGTTGATCGCCATGATCACGTAGATCGACAGGCTCATCCACGCGCTGGGCACGTGGATGAACAGGATGCGGTAGCTGTCGCCCTGCTGGTAATCGGCCGGCACCACGAACAGCGCCTGCCACAGCCCGAAGATCAGCGGCGGCAGCGAAAGGATGAAGAGCCAGGGCGCCCAGCGCGCGGCGAAGGCGTGGAAGGTGGGCGGCGCGCCCATCTGGTGGAACCAGCGCAGGAGTGGGTTCATTGCAGTGCTATTCGCAGCGCCGCTGCGGCGGCCAGCGGAGCCAGTACCAGCGCCATCACCATGCCGGCTGCGAGCATCAACAGCGCTCCGGTGGATGGCAGGCCTTGCGCCGCCGCCATCACGCTGCCGGCGCCGAAGATCAGCACGGGAACGTATAGCGGCAAGGCCAACAGGGCCAGAAGCATACCAGAGCGGCGCATGCCCACCGTGAGCGCCACGATCACCGCGCCGATCAGGCTCAGCAGCGGCGTGCCCAGCAGCAGCGAGTACATCAGCACCGGCCATTGCCCGGCGGGCAGGTAGAGCAGGGTGGCGAACAGCGGTGTCGCCACGATCAGCGGCAGCGCGGTGCTGGCCCAGTGCACGAGGATCTTGCAGCCCACCAGCAGCGCCAGCGGGTGCGGTGCGAGCATCAGTTGTTCCAGGCTGCCGTCGTCCAGGTCGGCGCGGAACAGCGTATCCAGCGACAGCAGCCCGGCCAGCAGCAGCGCCACCCAGATCACGCCGGGCGCGATGCGTTCCAGGATGTCCGGCTGGGGCCCCAGCGCGAACGGGAACAGCGAGATCACCAGCAGCGCGAACAGCACCGGGTTCAGCGCATCGCCGCGCCGCCGCCAGATCAGGCGGAAATCGCGCAGCAGCAGCGCGCGACAGGCGGCAAGGGTCGAAGGCCGGTCAGGCACGGGCAGCCTCCAGTTCCAGCGTGCGGGTACGCACCGCGCCGGTGGCATAGGCGCCGTGGCTGGTCACCAGCGCCGCGCCGCCGCGTTCCAGGTGCGTGCCGATCAGGCGGTTCACCAGGTCGATGCCGGGCAGGTCGAGGTTGGCGTAGGGCTCGTCCAGCAGCCACAGCGGCGCGGGCACCAGCAACAGGCGCGCCAGCGCCAGGCGCTTGCGCTGCCCGGCCGAGAACTGCCGCGCCGGCGCATCTTCGAAACCCGCCAGCCCCACGGTGGCCAGCGCGGCGTCGATGTCGGCATTCGGCCGTTGCCCGAACAGGCCGCAGGCGAAGGCGAGATTCTCGCTGGCGGAAAGCTCGCCCTTGTGCCCGAGCAGGTGCCCGAGCAGGGCGCAGGTGGCGGCCACGCGCTCGGGCGTGGCCGGCGCGCCATGGATCAGGATGTCCCCGCGCGTGGCGGGCAGCAGCCCTGCCAGCACGCGCAGCAGCGTGGTCTTGCCCGAGCCGTTGCCGCCGTGGATCAGCACGGCCTCGCCGGCTTCGACGTGGAAGTCGAGCGGGCCGAAGATGGTTTCGTCGTTGCGGTCGAAACCCAGCCCCTTGGCGAGCAGCAGCGAGGGGGCGGAGGCGGGTGGTGAAGTCATCTGTGCGCATGCTAGCAGGCCGGCCACGGAGCGGTAATGAGCCGCAGCATGTTCTCCCTGGTCTTCCCTTGGGATGGGCGGGCTCTGGTTTCGTACCGCGAGGGAATGGCCGGTGCGCAGCCATGGAGGAAGGAAGCAGGCAGAACATCGTTCAGCAGGGCGTCGCCGCTTCCGTGCCTCCGTACGGCGACTGTGGCAGGATGCCGGTTTCCGAAAGCGTGTCATGTGAAGAGGAATTCTGCGATGCGACGTTCACTGCTTGCCCTTTCGTTGCTGGCCGGTCTCGGTGCGCCCGTTCTCGCGGTGACGGCGATGCTGCCGGCTCAGTCCAAGGCCGGTGCCCGCTCGGTCTGGATCGTCCATTTCGACGAGGAACCGCTGGCCAGCTACCGCGGTGGTCCTATCGCCGGCAGCGCCAAGCTGGGCGCGCTTGCCGCCACCAGTCCCGCGGCCACCGGCGAAACGCGGCTGGACGTGGGTAGCCCCGCCAGCCGGGCCTACCGTAGTGCGCTGGCTTCCTTGCGCGAGGAGCGTCTGATGCAGGCCTCGGCGCGGATCGGGCGCACGCTGGAGCCCTTGTTCGTATATGACGTTGCGACCTACGGCATGGCGGTCGAGATGACCGAGGCGGAGGCGCGGGCGCTGTCGGGGATCGACGGGGTAGCATCGGTTGCGCCGGAATTCGTGCGCGAGCCCGCGACCGACTCGGGCCCGAGGTGGATCAAGGCCAACACCCTGTGGAGTCAGCCGGGCGGCTCCGGGAACAGCAATCAGGGCGAAGGCAAGATAGTGGGCATCATCGATACCGGCATCAACGCGCTGCATCGTTCCTTCAACGCCGGTTCCATCCAGAATCCGCGCAGCGGTTACCTGGGCCTGTGCGCCACCTCGACCACAGCCGGCTGCAACAACAAGCTCATCGGTATCTACGACCACACCACCGGCTCGGGCGACAACGCGGGCGCAGAAGCCAACGACGGCGGCGACCCCAACGGCCACGGCACGCATGTCGCGGCCACCGCGGCCGGAAATTCGGTGTCCGTTTCACTGACTTCCGGCACGTACACGCTGTCGGGCGTGGCCCCCAAGGCCAACATCATCAGCTACAAGGCGTGCGAGGTGGAGGCCAAGTGCCGGGGCAGCTGGACGCTCGCGGCGATCGACCAGGCCGTCGTGGACAAGGTGGACGTCATCAACTATTCGATCGGTGGCGACGAGCGCGACCCGTGGCGCTACACCGACACCATGGCGATGCTGAAGGCGCGCGAGGCCGGCATCGTGGTGGTGGTTGCCGCCGGCAACGAGGGCCCGCGGCCGAGTACCCATACCGCGCCGGGCAATTCGCCGTGGGTGATCGGCGTGGCCAATGTCAGCCACGACCGCGCCAATGTGTCGCGCGTCACCTTGAGCGGCGGAGCTTCGACCCCGCCGGGGAATGGCACGCTCCTGGGCGCGGGCCTCACATCGACCGCTTACGGCCCCGCGTCCGTCGTCTACGGTGGCGACTACGGCTCGGCGCTGTGCGCGACCGGCCCGAACGTCGATGCGCTGCCGCCCAGCACCGCCACGTCGCCATGGACCGGTCAGCCGTTCGCCGGGCAGGTCGTGATCTGCGATCGCGGCATTTATGCCCGTGTCATCAAGGGGCTGAATGTCAAGAATGCCGGCGGAGGCGGCATGCTGCTCGTGAACCAGGCGGGGGAGGGGGATGCCCTCGTGGCCGATTCGCACGAGCTGCCGGCCAGCCATCTGGGCTACGCCGACGGCGTGGCGCTCAAGGCCTGGCTTGCCAGTGGCAGCGGGCATACGGCGCGCATCGAGAGGTCCACGGTGGAGCGCCTGGCCGCGTTCGGCGACGTCCTGGCGTCGAGCAGCGGGCGTGGCCCGGTGGATGGCGACTGGCTCAAGCCGAACCTCGCCGCGCCGGGAAGCAACATCCTGGCCGCCTACAAGTCGGTCGATGGCAATGCCCAGCAGTTCGCCTACATGAGCGGCACGTCCATGGCCACGCCGCACGTGGCCGGCGCGGCGCTGTTGCTGCGCAAGGCACACCCGGACTGGGGCCCGTCGCAGGTGGAGAGCGCACTTCAGACTACCGCTCGCGCCAGCGTCAGGCTTCCGGATGGCGTGACGCCGGCCACGGTGGCCGATGCCGGCGCGGGCACGATCGACGTTTCCAAAGCCGTTCGCGCCGCCCTTTATTTTCCGGTCAGCGGCACCGAGTTCCGCAACGCCAACCCTTCCACCGGCGGCATCCCGCGCAACCTGAACCTGCCTTCCCTGGTGGACGGCCATTGCTTCGTTTCCTGCACGTTCACCCGTACCGTGCAGGACATGGGGGGCGGCGGGACGTGGCGCGTGGTCGGTGCGATGCCGAACGGGGCGCTGAGCGTATCTCCGGCGGAGTTCACCATCGCCTCGGGGGGATCGCAGACACTGGTCTTCACCTACACGCCCGGCAGTTCGGTGACCCATGGGCGCTGGCTCGACGGCACCGTGACGATGACGCGCACCGGCGGCAACGCGCCGGACGTGGTGCTGCCGGTGACGATCCGTCCGAGCGCCGGCACGCTGCCTTCGGTCGTGGCGCTTTCGGGCAGCGGCGATCAGGGCATCGGCGAATCGGGCTGGCACGACGTGGCGATCTCGGGCGTGGTGGCACTGCCGAGCGCGCGCTTCGCGGGTTCGGACCTGGTGCAGCCGCTGGTCGCGCGACCGACCGTGCCGCAGGACACCACCCGCGACGACCGCTACGACGGACTCAATTCCACCCACGAAGGCACGCGCTTCTTCCGCCTGACCGCCACCCACACCGGGCGCGTGCGTTTCCGTGCCGAAGCGCGCTCGACCACGTCCCCGGACATCGACCTGTTCATCGGCGCCGCCGCGAGCGCGAGCGCACTGCCGACCGAAGCGACGGAGCTGTGTGCGTCCACCAGCCCGGCGTCGGACGAGGTCTGCGACATTGAGCTGGACGTGACTGCCGGCGACCGTTTCTGGGTGCTGGTGCAGAACTGGCAGTCCTCGCCCGCGGGATCGGACGCGGTATCGCTGTCCACCGCGCTGGTGCCACTGGCCGCGTCCACCGCGGCGGCGGAGGCGCGCACGCTGATCGCCAGCGGGCCGGGCCGCACCGCCCTCAACGACGCCTTCAAGGTGCGCGTGGGCTGGAACGATCCCGGTTTCGCGCACGGCGAATCGCGCTGGGGTCACCTGCTGATCGGTGCGAACGACACCGATCCGGCCAGCGTCGGCGCGGTGCTGGTCAAGCTGGATCGCAGTTCGGACGCGCCGTCGGCGTCGGCGCTGCTGTTTTCCGGGGTCAAGCGCACGATGCGGTTGGCGCCGGGCAAGGCGCAGGATCGGCTCTACATCGACGTGCCTCCGAATGCGACCCGGCTCAGCGTGAGCAGCCAGGGGCAGGGCGAGGTGACGTTGCATCTGGCGGAATCCGATTGGATCGAGACAACGCCCGTGCCGGGCGTGGACCCCTCGCCCGCATGGATTCCGCCGGCGCCTGCTCGCGACCAGGCGGACGCCAGTTCGAACCAGTCCGGCGCCAACGACAGCGTCAGCGTCAGCTTCAGTGGCCCCGGAGGCTATTCGCGCCGCTGGTACGTCACTCCGGAAAACACCGGCAGCACCGCCGCGCAGTTCGATCTCACCGCGACCATCGAATATGGCAGCGCCGCCGTTCTCCCGAACTTCGGCAACTGGTACAACCCGCGCCGTTCCGGCTCGGGCTTCCTGCTGTCGCCGTATGGCGACGGCAGCATCTGGGTGGTGGCGTGGTACGCCTATCTCCAGGACGGCACGCCGACCTGGTACCTGGGCACCGGCAGCGCGCCCACCGGCACGCGCGGCCATGTCAACTTCGACGTGAACCGCTACGCTTGGAACGGAAGCCGCGCGGTGGCCACCCTCGTCGGTCAGGCCACGCTGTCGCTGGAGAGCGCATCGGGCCTGAGGTTCAACTGGAACCTCGACGGCGAAGCCGGCTCGACGCGCGTGACCCACATCGCCTCGAGCGGCTGCCAGGCGCTACAGGGCCAGCAGCAGCCGGACGGCAACTGGGACGGCCCGACCACCTCCGGTTTCGGCTATGACATCAACGCCTATCCGGGGCTGGAGAGCATCCTCTCGTACCTGTACGACAGCCTCGGCCAGCCACGCTGGGTGCAGGCCTCGCGCGGCCAGAACCCGAGCATCGGGGCCGATGCGTCGATGGATGTGGTGCAGCGCAACGGCGCGTGTCCGATATGCTTCTATCAGGGCGGCTACACCGCAACGCCGGTCGGCGCGCTGACGCGGCGCTATCTCACTCCGACCACGGGCCGGCTGTCCATCGACGTGGATTTCGCCGGTGAAGTTCCCGGCACATGGAGCGTGGACGGCGACATCGGGATGCTGACCGCGCCGCGAAGCTGCGACTGATCCTCTCTTTTCGACCCTGCGGCGGCATCGTTCGCGGTGCCGCCGCGTGTTTTTCCGCCGCCGGATACGCCCATGCCGCTGTCGCCGCCCGCCTCCAAACTGCCGAACGTAGGCACCACCATCTTCACGGTGATGTCGCAGCTTGCCGCCGAACATTCGGCGGTGAACCTGGGGCAGGGTTTCCCCGATTTCGACGCGCCGCCGTTCCTCGTCGATGCGCTCGCCCGCGCGATGCGCGAAGGCCACAACCAGTACGCGCCGATGACCGGCATTCCGGCGCTGCGCGAGGCCATTGCCGGCAAGATCGCCGCCCTCTACGGCGCGCGCGTGGATGCCGGTACGGACATCACCGTCACCAGTGGCGCGACCGAGGCGATCTTCTGCGCGATCCACGCCGTGGTGCGCGCCGGCGACGAAGTGATCGTGCTCGACCCCTGCTACGACTGCTACGAGCCGGCCATCGATCTTGCCGGTGGGCGTGCCGTGCACGTGCCGCTGGCCGCGCCGGATTTCCACGTGGACTGGCAGCGCGTGCGCGATGCGATCACGCCGCGCACGCGGCTCCTGATCGTCAACACGCCGCACAATCCAACGGGCGCGGTGTTCTCCGCGGCCGATCTGGACGCGATGGCCGAGGCGCTGCGGGATACCGGCGTACTGGTGCTGTCCGACGAGGTCTACGAACACATCGTGTTCGACGGCGCGCAGCATCAAAGCGTGTTGCGCCACCCGGAGCTTGCCGCGCGCAGCTTCGTCGTCTCCTCGTTCGGCAAGACCTACCACTGCACCGGCTGGAAGCTCGGCTATTGCGTCGCGCCCGCCGCGCTGTCGGCCGAGTTCCGCAAGGTGCACCAGTACGTCACCTTCTGCACCTTCAACCCGGCCCAGCACGCGCTGGCGGAGATGCTGCGCGTCCATCCCGAACACCATCTGGAACTGCCCGCCTTCTACCAGCAGAAGCGCGACCGCTTCCGCGCACTGCTGGCCGATACCCGTTTCGCCTTGCCGCCGGTGGCCGGCGCGTATTTCCAGCTCGCCGACTACTCGGCGATCGGCGATCTGGACGACGTGGCCTTCTGCCGCTGGCTGACCATCGAGAAAGGCGTTGCCGCGATCCCGCTGTCGCCGTTCTACGAAGCGCCACCGCCGGGCCAACGCCTGGTCCGTTTCTGTTTCGCCAAGGCCGATGCCACGCAGGTGGCCGCCGCCGAGCGCCTGCGCGCACTGTGAGGACCCCATGACCCTGGCCCCCGAATCCGACCTGCGCGTCTCGCTGGTCCAGGCCGACACGGTCTGGCGCGATGCCGCCGCCAACCGCGCGCTCTACGGCGATCTCGCGCGCCCGCTCGCCGGTTCTACCGACCTGGTCGTGCTGCCGGAAACCTTCACCAGCGGCTTCGGCAACGAGGCCATCGCGCAGGCCGAGGACATGCACGGCCCGAGCGTGGCGTGGTTGCGCGCACTGGCCGACGGCATCGGCGCAGTCGTCACCGGCTCGATGGTGATCGCCGAGGGCGACCGTGTCTGGAACCGCCTGCTCTGGGCCGAGCCGGGCGGCGGCTTGCAGTGGTACGACAAGCGCCACCTGTTCCGCATGGCCGACGAGCACCTGCGCTATGGCGCGGGCGACATGCGCGTGCTCACCGCCTGGCGCGGTTGGCGCGTGCTGCCGCAGGTCTGCTACGACCTGCGCTTCCCGGTATTCAGCCGCAACCGCGCGCTCGGCGATGGCTGCGAATACGACCTGGCGCTCTACGTCGCCAACTGGCCCAGCCCGCGCCGCTACGCCTGGCAGACCCTGCTGCGTGCCCGCGCCATCGAGAATCTGGCCTATGTCGTGGGCGTCAACCGCGTCGGCACCGATGGCAACGAGCTTGCCTACGGCGGCGACAGCGCGGCGCTCGATCCGCTCGGCATGCCGCTGGTCGAACTGGGCGCGCAGGCGCAAGTCGTCACCGTCACGCTGTCGGCGCAAGCGCTTCGCAGCCATCGGGAACGCTTCCCGGCGTTTCGCGATGCGGATGGATTCCGCCTCCTGGAAAGCTGAGTGGCGCCAAGCCGGCGCCGGAGGTTCGCCGTCCGCGCGCCGATGGGCGCGGACGGCATGGGGTCAGTGCGCGGTGGGTGCTTCCGCCGGCGTGCTGTCGCGCAGTTCGCGCCGCAGGATCTTGCCCACGTTGGACTTGGGCAGTTCGTTGCGGAACTCGATGTAGCGCGGCTGCTTGTAGCCGGTCAGTTCGCTGCGGCAGAAGTTGCGGATGTCGTCGGCGGTCAGCGCCGGGTCCTTGCGGACCACCACGAGCTTCACCGCCTCGCCGGATTTGTCGTCCGGCACGCCGACGGCCGCCACTTCCAGCACTCCGGGGATCTGCGCGACCACGTCCTCGATCTCGTTGGGATACACGTTGAAGCCGGAGACGAGGATCATGTCCTTCTTGCGGTCGACGATGTAGAAGAAGCCCTGTTCGTCCATCTTGGCCATGTCGCCGGTATGCAGCCAGCCGTCGGGGGTGAGCACCTTGGCGGTTTCCTCGGGGCGCTGCCAGTAGCCGGCCATCACCTGCGGGCCGCGTACGCACAGTTCGCCCACTTCGCCTACCGGCAGCTTGCGGCCCTCCTCGTCCATGACGCAGCAGTCGGTGGAGGAAATCGGCAGGCCGATGGCGCCGTTGAAGGCCTTGAGGTCGAGCGGGTTCATGCAGGCCGCGGGCGAGGTTTCGGTGAGGCCGTAGGCTTCCACCAGGGTGACGCCGGTGACTTCCTTCCAGCGCTCGGCCACGGCGCGCTGCACCGCCATGCCGCCGCCGAGCGACAGGTGCAGGTGCGAGAAGTCCAGGTCCTTGAAGCCGGGCGTGTTGAGCAGGCCGTTGAACAGCGTGTTGACGCCGGTGATGGCGGTGAACGGAATCTTCGACAGCGTCTTCACGAAGCCGGGCATGTCGCGCGGGTTGGTGATGAGGTGGTTCAAGCCGCCGAACTTCATGAACACCAGGCAGTTCGCCGTGAGCGCGAAGATGTGGTACAGCGGCAGCGCGGTGATGATGCGCTCCTGCCCGAGCTTGACGTTGGTGCCCAGCCACGCGGAGGCCTGCTGCATGTTCGCCACCAGGTTGCCGTGCGTGAGCATCGCGCCCTTGGCCACGCCGGTGGTGCCGCCGGTGTATTGCAGGAAGGCGATGTCGCCGTGGGTGAGCGCCACCTGCGGCAGGGCCTTGCCCGCGCCGCGCGCCAGCGCCTCGTTGAAGCGGATGGCGCCGGGGATGTTGTAGTCGGGGATCGCCTTCTTCACGTACTTGAGCGCGAAGTTGACGAGGGCGCCCTTCGGGAAGCCGAGCAGGTCGCCGACGCCGGTGGTGATGACCTGGCGCACCGGCGTGTCCGGCAGCACTTCGGACAAGGTGGCGGCGAAGTTGTCCAGCACGACGATCGCGAGCGCGCCCGAATCGGTGAGCTGGTGCTTGAGCTCGCGCGCGGTGTACATCGGATTGGTGTTGACCACCGTGAGCCCGGCGCGCAGCGCGCCGAAGATGGCGATGGGGTACTGCAGCACGTTGGGCAGCATGATCGCGACGCGATCGCCTTTCTTCAGCTTGAGGTCGTGCAGCAGGTACGCGCCGAACTGCTGGCTCAGCGCGTCGATCTGCGCGTAGCTGAGCGTCTTGCCCATGTTCTCGAACGCCGGGCGCGCGGCGAAATCCTTGCAGGCCACGGCGAGGATGTCGGGGATGGAACCGAACTCATCGAGATCGATCTGCGCCGGTACGTTCTTCGGATAGTTCGCCAGCCACGGACGCTCGATGCTCATGATCGTTCCCTCTCCCTGTGATTTTTCGATTTTGGCGCCGCGAACGCTGCCGTTGCGCGCCTTTCGCGGTATGTTCGGCGATTGGACCATAGCCCAATCGGGCAGGGCAAGGCGCATGATCAAGATTCGACGCAAGGCCCGGTGGGCCGTTCTGGCCGGTGTGGTGCTGCTGTGGCTCGCGGCGGCGGCCGGCTGTTCCCGCACCCCGCCGGAGGAACGCCTGCGCGAGCGCATCGGAGAAATGCAGCAGGCGCTGGAAGCCCGCCGCCCGGCCGATTTCTTCGCCGGCGTGGCCGAGGATTTCAGCGGTGTATCGGGGCTGGACCGGGAGGGCGCGCGCAACCTGATGCGCGCGCAGGTGCTGCGCAATGCGGCCATCGGCGTCACGCTCGGGCCGCTGGACATCGAGCTGCACGGCGAACGGGCCACGGTGAAGTTCTCCGCCATCCTTACCGGCGGCAGCGGCGGCCTCGTGCCGGACAGCGCGCGGCCGTGGGCGGTGACGACCGGCTGGCGCGATGGTCCGGACGGATGGCAACTGATCCACGCCTCGTGGGAGCCGATGCTTTGAGTGTTTCCTTTTCTCCCGGCGGGAGAGGGGCTTTCCTCCGCGTTGACGCCCCAGCGACCCGCGGGCACCATGCCGCGAAGACCGTTGGGAGGCGGGGGAGCGCATGATCCAGAGCGGCAAGCGGCGCGAGGCCATGTCCAAGGTGGACACGGCCTGGCTGCGGATGGAAAAACCGACCAACCTGATGATGATCACCGGCGTGCTGATGTTCGAGCAGCGCCTGTCGATCGAAGCGCTGCGCAGGTTGATCGCCGAGCGCTTCCTCGCGTTCAAGCGGTTCCGCCAGAAGGCGGTGGACACGGGTGCGGCGTGCTACTGGGAAACCGACGCCGATTTCGACATCGAATGGCATGTGCGCCTGACCGCGCTGCCGGGCGCGGCCGGCAAGGCCGAGTTGCAGCGCCTGGCCAGCCAGCTCGCCTCCACCGCGCTGGATCATTCCAAGCCGCTCTGGCAGTTCCACCTGGTGGAGAACTTCAACGGCGGCAGCGCGCTGATCACCCGCGTGCACCATTGCTATGCCGACGGCATCGCGCTGATCCAGGTGCTGCTGTCGCTGACCGATGTCTCGCCCGCGCCCGCGCCCGGCGATGCGCTGGCCGATGCCTGGCTCAAGCGCGACGGCGAGAAGATCACGCGCCGCTTCTTCTATCCGGGCCAGCGCCGGATCGACCAGGCCATGAAGCTCGGCGGCAAGATGATCGACGGCAGCATGGCGCTGTACCGCGACCCGGGCCTGGCCTCGGTACTGGCGCGCGAAGGCGGCGAGATCACGCGCGAACTGGTGCAGGCGCTGTCGCTCAGCGACGATCCGCCGACCCCGCTGAAGTCGCCGTTGGGCGTCATCAAGCGCTGCGCCTGGGCCGATCCGTTGCGGCTGGACGAGGTGAAGGCGGTCGGCCGCGCGCTCGGCTGCACTGTCAACGACGTGCTGCTGGCCTGCGCCGCCGGCGCCTTGCGCGGTTATCTGGCCGAGTGCGGCGAGGACGTGGACGGCCTGACCCTGCGCGCCACCGTGCCGGTGAACCTGCGTCCGCTCGAACACGCCCGGAAGCTCGGCAACCATTTCGGCCTGGTGTTCCTCGAACTGCCGGTGGGCGAGCCCAACCCGGTCGCGCGGGTGCGGCACGTGGCCGACAACATGGACAGGATCAAGTCCTCGCGCCAGGCCATCATGACCTTCGGCGCGCTCGCCGCGCTGGGCATGACGCCCACGCCGGTGCAGCGCATGGCGCTGGATCTTTTCAGCCGCAAGGCCACCACCGTGGCCACCAACGTGCCCGGCCCGCAGATGCCGCTGTACCTGGCCGGCGCGCGCGTCGACGAGTTGATGTTCTGGGTGCCGCAGACGGGCAGCATCGGCGTGGGCCTGTCGATCCTGAGCTACCAGGGCCGAGTGCACTTCGGCCTGATCGCCGACGCCAAGTCGATCCCCGATCCGGGCCGGGTCACCTGCCGCTTCGGCCAGCAGTTCGAGGCGCTGCTGTATGCGGTGCTGATGGAGGACTGGGACGCGCCCATCGATCCGGCGGATGCGCAGGATACGCTGCGGCGGTTGTGCGAATCGGCGTAGCGCCTGCGTCAGGCTGTGTCGCCGTCGACCCAGCGCCAGGTGATGTCGGTTGCGGGAACGACGGACTCCACGGCCGAGCGGATGCCCTGGATCAGGGCGCTGGCCTCGGCGTACGGCGGTTTGTCACGGCCGAACATCTTGCGCGGGAAGCGTCGCAAGGACACGAGCCAATGATTCCTGGCGCCCTCCACGTTGCTGCAATGCACCGCGAACTCGGAGCCCGATGCCGGAAAATACTCGATGAACCAGCCCCAGTCCTCATTGTCCGGATAGCTCGTCGCAATGCCTGCCTTGGCCAGTTCCTGCGACAGCCAGAACGCCAGTTCGGCACCGTACACGCCGGGGTTGACCTGGCATTCCTCGGGAAGAACCGGCTCGAACCGGCTCGACGTGAATTCCAGAATGTCGCGGATAGTGTCCATGTGGGGAAATGTCCGTAGTTGTGTTCGCGCTCAAGAAGCGGCGCTGGTTGGTCTTTCGGCCCCCGGCTTGCGGAGCGGACCAGACGGCCTCGACGATGACCGTCGAGGCTTCTCATGAGGGCGAATGCGCATCACTCGGGCAACGCCGCCAACACCGCCTCCGCTCCCGACACGGCGAACTCGCCCGGCGCTTCCACGAACAGCGCCTTGACCACGCCGTCCTCGGCATACAGCGCGTAGCGGCGCGAGCGCAGGCCCATGCCGTAGGCGGTGGCGTCCATCTCCAGGCCCAGCGCGCGGGTGAGCTCGGCGTTGCCGTCGGCCAGCAGCACGATGTCGTCCGGCGCGTTCTGCGACTTGCCCCAGGCATCCATCACGAAGGCGTCGTTGACCGAGACGAAGGCCACGGCGATGCCGCGTTCGCGGAACCGCTCGATGCGTTCGACGTAACCGGGCAGGTGCTTGGCCGAGCAGGTGGGCGTGAACGCGCCGGGCACGGCGGTCAGCACCACGCGCCTGCCGGCGAACACGTCGCCGGTACGGATCGGCGCGGGCTGGCCGTCGCGCGGGGTGGTCAGGGCGATGTCGGGCAGGGTGTCGCCGATGGCGATCATGGCGTGGCTTCCAGTGGGGGCGGGCCATCGTAGTGGGAAGCTGAAGCGAGGCGAAATGTCCGTCGGAAATGAGGCGGTGGCGCTTGATTTGCGCGCATCCGGAAACCAGATACCGGGCCAGGCGGCGCCGCCGCCACCGTTCGCAATCGCCGAGGAGACAATTCCATGAGCAACCATCACAACCCCGTTTCGCGTCTGGCTTCGCACTACGGCTGGCCGACCGAGTTCAAGCAGTTCTTCGACCGCGTGCTGCACGATGCCGACGGCGACCAGAGCAACGTCGTCACCAGCCAGTGGGCGCCGCGCGTGGATATCAAGGAGGAGGATGGCCGTTTCGTGATCTACGCCGATGTTCCGGGCGTGGAGCCGACCGACATCGAAATCCACATGGACAAGGGCATCCTCACCATCAAGGGCGAGCGCAAGACCGCCACCGAGGAGGAGAGCGCGCGCTTCTCGCGCGTCGAACGCGCCCAGGGCGTGTTCCACCGCCGCTTCTCGCTGCCCGACAGCGCCGATGCCGACGCCATCGCCGCCACGGGCCGCAACGGCGTGCTGGAGATCAGCATCCCGAAGAAGCCGGAAACCACGCCGCGCCGCATCCAGGTGCAGTAAGCGCGTCCGGCATCGGCGCGGCTTCCGCGTCGCGTTGCAAGCGCGGCCCGCGATGGTTTTCCTCGCGGGCCGCGCGCGTTTGCGCGTGCGGGCCTATCATCGGACCAGCGCGCCCGCAGGTGGGGCGAAGGGTGAGACATGCAGTTCAAGGATTACTACCAGGTGCTCGGCGTGGCGCCGGATGCGGACGAGAAGGCGATCAAGTCCGCCTACCGCCGCCTGGCGCGCAAGTACCATCCGGACGTCAGCAAGGAAGCCGACGCCGAGGAGAAGTTCAAGGCCGCCAACGAGGCGCACGAGGTGCTGGGCGATCCGGCCAAGCGTGCCGAATACGACCGCCTCCGCGCCGGCGGCTGGCGCCCCGGCGATGCCTACGAGCCGCCGGGCTGGGCCGGTCGCGGGCATGGCGGCGAGGGTTTCGGCGACAGCGGGTTCAGCGACTTCTTCGAGTCGCTGTTCGGTGCCCGCGCGCGCGCAGGACGCGGCGCGGCGGGCGGGCCACGCGCTTCGGCCGATGTGCGCGCGCAGTTGGAGGTGGATCTGGAAACCGTCTACGCCGGCGGCAAGCAGCGCGTGGAGGTGAACGGCAGGACGCTGGAGATCGCGATTCCCGCCGGCATCGCGGCGGGCAGGAGCATCCGGCTGAAGGGGCAGGGCGGCCATGGCCGCGACCTGTTGATCGAGATCGGCTACCGGCCGCACCCGGTGTACGAACTGGATGGTCGCGACGTGATCGTGCGCCGCCGCATCGCGCCATGGGACGCGGCGCTGGGCGCGAGCATCGAGGTGCCGACGCTGGCCGGACCGGTGAATCTCAACGTGCCCGCCGGTTCGGATACCGGCCGACGCCTGCGCCTGCGCGGACGCGGCATGCCTGGCGAACCGCCGGGCGACCAGTTCGTGGTGCTGGAGGTGCAGGCGCCCAAGCCGGCCAATGAAGCGCAGCGCCATGCCTGGCGCGAACTGGCGCAGGCATTCGGGAGTGCGGTGGGCGAATAGAGCCGGCCCGAGCCGTCATTGCGGCGGGCGCCTTGCAACAGCCGGAGGCTGGTCGAGCCGAATGACGGAGAGGGCCTGCCTTACGGCGTGGCGCTTTCTTCCACCGCTTCTGCCGCCGGTGCGTTCCTGTTGCTGCGGTATCCATGGAAGCCGCTCAGGATCTTCTCGTTGCCGGCGTATTCGGCCGCCGTGGCCGGCTGGAAGCGGGTGGCGCCCAGTTCGGCGAGCACGTCGTAGAGGTCCGGGTCTTCGTGCAGGGATTCGAGCGCCTTGGCGAGCGCGGCCACGTCCTCGGCCGGCACGTTGGGCGAGGCGGTGAAGGCGCGACCGGGCAGCGGCTTGGTGCGCGCGAGCGCGGGGAGGTTGTAGAACTCCTCGGCCACGTGCGCCGGCACCATCGCGCCATCGACCTCGCCGGCGAACACCATCTGCACGCCGTCGCGCCATGAGGACGCTTCCGAACGGATGTCCGGCTGCGCGACCGGGTTGTCCTCGTACATCTCCGCCAGCAGCGCGAAACCGAGGCTGGGCGCGGGCATGCAGGCGGTCGCGCGCCCGATCAGCGCACGGATGCCCTGGCCTTCGTAGTCGGCCTGGGCCAGCAGCGCGTAGACGGTGGGCTCGGCGGTGCGCGCGACGGGGGCGAAGCCGTTGTGCTGGATGCGGTAGTCCACGAAATGCGCCTCGTCGAAGGCGAAATCCACCGGCGCGTTCTCGCGCAGGTCGCGCCAGTAGGCGTGGTAGTTGCGCGCCAGGACGAGCTGGAAGCGGTGGCCGGTGGTGCGATTGAGGTAGTCCACGAGCGGCTTGTAGACTTCCTGCGCCTGCTCGGGCGGGTAGGACGGCTCGATGGCCAGGCGGTAGTTGGCCGCCTGCGCGCCACCGCCGGGCAGCAGGGCGAGACACATGCCGCACAGCGCGACCCACGACGCGACTCCGATGCTCTTCACGGCTTCCCTCCTGATTTTTTTCTCGTATGCGCCGCTCCGTTTCCGGCCGATCCAGACGCGAAGGTACGGAGGGACCTGGCAAGTAGACAACGCAAATGCGCAGTTGTGCAACGCCGGAACGCGGGGCGCCCGCGCCGGGATCGCCGCGGTCGGCATGGTCGCTATTGACAGCCTCTCCGTCGCGACGTAAATTGCGCGGCTCGCCCGGTACGCCGAGGCGGTTTCGCACCCTGCCCAGGTGGCGGAATTGGTAGACGCACTAGTTTCAGGTACTAGCGGGTAAAACCGTGGAGGTTCGAGTCCTCTCCTGGGCACCACACACGCTTCGGATGCGCCCCTTCGGGCGGTTAGCTCAGCGGTAGAGCACTGCCTTCACACGGCAGGGGTCATAGGTTCGAACCCTATACCGCCCACCATCGCATCGCGCCAAAGGCCACCTTCGCCGGTGGCCTTTTCGCTTTGCGGGGCCCGCTTCCCGGGCGCGCCCTCAGAACGACAGCCACCAGCACCCGGCATGGCGGACGACGCGCAGCGTGGCGGCCTCCGGCGCGGTTTCGCTGAGGCCGCCGCCGTGGAAGGTCGGCAGGCGCACGCCGACCGGGTCTTCCGGCGGCAGGTCGGGGTAGGTCTGCGGGTCGTGCACGACGAAGGCCGCATCGGGGTAGACCAGGTCGGCCGAGCCGTCCGAGTGCGCGGCCAGGGCTTCGAGCCGGTCCATCACGGCGGTGGCGCTGTACTTGCCCATGCCGGGCCAGTGATAGAGGCCGGCCAGGCTGTTGATGTCGCGGTATTCGAGTACGCGGCGCAGCGTGAACAGCAGGGCATCGGGCGTGCGCGCGCAATCGGCGTGGGCCGGGCCGTAGGCGTTCAGCGGGATCGCGCCGGGCAGGCGCGGCGGCAGCGCGGGGGCGTTGCCTTCGGGTTCGGGCGCGGGCGCGGCATCGCGGGCGTCGAAGTGCGCGCAGGGGCGATCGGTGTAGATCGTCGTGCCGTCGGCGGCGATGCAGCGGCGCACCGCGGCTCCGGCATCGGCCGTAAGCAGCAGGATCGCGAGCAGCGGGGCGAAACGACCGGATGTACGCATTCGCGCAGCATAGAGCGTGTCATGCGCTTTGGCGCATCTTCCCGCCTTCCGTACCACCGCGATGCGGCGCTGCGCGCCCTGCCCAAGCCCGCCCCGTACTCGATGCGGGGCAGGAAGCCGTGGCTGCGGCGCGCGCCTTGCCTCGCCGTGGCACGGCCGCGCGGACGAGGCACTTTCAAGCGCATGGCGCGCTCTAGCGCGCGCCGAGCCGCTCCAGTACGGCCAGCGTCGGACGGGCGAGGTTGAGAGTGTAGAAGTGCAGGCCGGGCGCGCCGGCATCGAGCAGGCGGCGGCACAGCGCGGCCACGGTATCGGCGGCGAAGGCCTTGATGCTTTCCGCGTCGTCGCCGAAGGCGATCAGGCGGCGCTGCATCCAGCGCGGGATTTCCGCGCCGCACTGTTCGGAGAAGCGGCGCAACTGGCTGAAGTTGGAGATCGGCATGATGCCCGGCACGATGGGGATGTCCACGCCGAGCCGGCGGGCATCGTCGACGAAACGGAAATAGGCGTCGGCGTTGTAGAAATACTGGGTGATCGCCGCGTCCGCGCCGGCATCGACTTTCCGCTTGAAGTGCGCCAGGTCCGCGAAGGCGTCCTCGGCCTGCGGGTGCACTTCCGGGTAGCAGCCGACCTCGATGCGGAAGTAGTCGCCATGGCGCGCGCGGATGAACTCGACCAGGTCGCTGGCGTGGCGGAACTCGCCGGTGCTGGCCATGCCCGAGGGCAGGTCGCCGCGCAGCGCGACGATGCGTCGGCAGCCCTGGGCGCGATAGGCATCGAGCAGTTCGGCCAGTTCGGCGCGCGTGCCGCCGACGCAGGACACGTGCGGTGCGGCATCCAGTCCGTGCCGATGGCGCAGCGCCGCCACGGTTTCGGGGGTGTAGCTCAGCGTCGATCCGCCCGCGCCGAACGTCACCGACACGTATTCGGGCGAGAGTTGCGCGAACTTCCTGGCGGCGCGGTGCAACTGGGCCTGTTGCTCGTCGGTCTTGGGTGGGTAGAACTCGAAGCTGATCGGGGGCATCGCAAGGGCGGGGCGGAAGCAGGGGTGGGCGAACTATATCGCTTTATCGCGATGGAAGGAATCGTTGGATCGGGTGTCGATGCGGCTCGCGCTCGTGCCGCATCGCCGCTTTCCCCGGTAAGCTCGGAGGATGCGCGACACCCTCCCGCCGTTGGTCAATTTCGAGCGTATCGAGGCCGTGCCCGCTACGTTGCTGCGTGGGCGCGGCAATGGCGCGGCGCGGGCGTTGGCCGGGGCGGAGTGGGTGCTGCGGCGCAAGGCCGACGGGCGTTATCTGGCGGTGGCCACGCACGGGCGCATCGTTGCGTTGTTGCCGGGCGCGTTGTGCCTGGAACTGGGGCGCACGGCCCCGGGTGAAGTGATGCGGCGGCTTTCCCGTGCCCGCGAACCAGGCAGGGACGCGACGATGCCGCTGGCCTCGTTGCGCGGCATGCTGGCGGCGCTGGGCATCGACGCCGGATACGGCGCGGCGCGCGGATTGCCGCTGGTGCCCGAACCCGCGCGCCTGCGTTTCGCCGGTTTCGACCGCTATCGCCGGCCGCTCTGGCTCACCGCCGCCGCTGCCGAGGCATGGCAGCGGATGCGTGCCGCCGCCGCGTGCGGGGGCGTCGCGCTGGAGGCGATTTCCGGCTATCGCAGCCATGCCTACCAACTCGGCATTTTCCGCCGCAAGCTGGCGCGCGGCATCACGCTCGACGCCATCCTCGCGGTGAACGCCGCGCCCGGTTACAGCGAGCATCATTCCGGCCTCGCGCTGGACATCGGCACGCCGGGCGAGCCGCCGGCCGAGGAAAGCTTCGAGGCCACGCCGGCCTTCGCGTGGCTGCGCGCGCGCGCGGCGGATTTCGGTTTCTCGATGAGCTATCCGCGCGACAATCCGCACGGCATCGTCTACGAACCGTGGCATTGGTGCCTGAGATGAGGGAGTCTCGGAATGCGTGCCTTTGCCCGGCACTCCCGCGAAGGCGGGAGTCCGGTGGCTTTGATTTCAAGGCGATGAAGGCACTGGATGCCCGCCTCGGATCGGAAGCCCCCCGAGGGCAGGCGCTTCGCGGGCATGGCGGAGGTTGTTGAGGTTCCCATGAGCGCCCCTGAACTTCACGCCCCGGACGCCGAAGGCCGCACCGTTCTCACCGGCGAGTGGACCCTGCCGCACGCGCCGGCATTGGCGTTGGACGTGGCCGCGTTTCGTCGCGCACATGGCGCAGCGACGACATATTCGGCGGCACGGATCGAACGGCTCGACACCGCCGGCGCGAGCCTGCTGCTGGAACTGATCGGCGGCCGCGAGCGGCTCGATGCGCTGGTCGATCTCCCGGCGCGGCACGCGCGCCTGCTCGATACCGTGGCGCAGGCGGATGCGGCGCCCATCGAGCTGCCGCTACCCGGCGGACTGGCCGGGTTCGTCGCCGGCATCGGCGAATCGGTGCGCGACATCTGGCGCGACACGGTGCGCCTGATCGCCTTCCTCGGCCTGTTGATCGCCACGCTGCCGGATGTGCTGCTGTCGCCGCGCAACTGGCGCATCGCGCCGTGGGTGACGCAGGTCCAGCAGACCGGCTTGAACGCGGTGCCGATCATCGCGCTGCTGACGTTCCTCGTCGGCGCGGTGGTGGCGTTCCTGGGCGCGACGGTGCTGCGCGAGTTCGGCGCCACGCTCTACACCATCGACCTGATCGCCTATTCCTTCCTGCGCGAGTTCGGCGTGCTGCTGACCGCGATCATGGTGGCCGGGCGTTCGGGCAGCGCCTTCACCGCGCAACTGGGCTCGATGAAGTCGCGCGAGGAAGTGGACGCCATCCGCACCCTGGGCATGGACCCGATGCAGGTGCTGGTGGTGCCGCGCGTGCTGGCGCTGCTGGTGGCGCTGCCGCTGCTCACGGTGCTGGGGATGCTCTCGGGCATCCTCGGCGGTGCGCTGGTGTGCGCGCTGGCGCTGGACATTTCCCCGACGATGTACTTCTCGCGCATCCACGACGTGCTGGAACTGCGGCATTTCTGGGTGGGCCTGTCCAAGGCGCCGGTGTTCGCGGTGATGATCGCGCTGATCGGCTGCCTGGAAGGCTTCAAGGTGGCCGGCAGCGCCGAGTCGGTGGGCCGCCACACCACGTCCAGCGTGGTGCAGTCGATCTTCGTGGTGATCCTGATCGACGCGCTGGCGGCGGTGTTCTTCATGGAGATGGACTGGTGAGCGCGACGGACCACGTGATCCAGGTGCGCGGCCTGCGCAACCAGTTCGGCGCGCAGGTGGTGCACGAGAGCCTCGACCTGGACGTGCGCCGGGGCGAGATCCTGGGCGTGGTCGGCGGCTCGGGCAGCGGCAAGTCCGTGCTGATGCGTTCGATCATCGGCCTGAACCGCCCGGCCGCAGGCCAGGTGCGGATGTTCGGCGAGGACGTGGGCGCGATGACGCCGGACGAGCGCACCCGCATCGACCGGCGCTGTGGCGTGCTGTTCCAGAACGGCGCGCTGTTTTCCTCGCTGTCCGTGGCCGAGAACGTGGAAGTGCCGATGCGCGAACTGCGCATCCTGCCCGAGGCGCTGATGCACCGCCTTTCCGCGCTGAAGCTGGCGCTGGCCGGCCTGCCGGCTTCGGCCGGGACGAAGTTTCCCTCGCAATTGTCCGGTGGCATGGTCAAGCGCGCCGCGTTGGCGCGCGCGCTGGCGCTGGATCCGGAACTGGTGTTCCTGGACGAACCCACCGCCGGGCTGGACCCGATCGGCGCGGCCGCGTTCGACCAGTTGATCCTGACCCTGCGCGACAGCCTCGGCCTCACGGTGTTCCTCATCACCCACGATCTGGATACCCTGCACACGATCTGCGACCGGGTCGCGGTGCTGGCGCAAAAGCGCGTGCTGGCGATCGGGCCGCTGGCGGAAGTGGCGCGGCATCCGGATGCGTGGGTGCGGGAGTATTTCCTCGGCCCGCGCGGCCGCGCCGCCGAAGCGTCCGCAAGTCAGCGTCATGATTGAATTATGGCGAAGGCCGAAAAGCTGCCGTCACCCCCGCGCTGGCGAGGGTCCAGCGACTGTAGCCTTCAAAGCCAAGGACACCGGATGCCCGCCTTCGCGGGCATGACGAGTAGCATCAGGATCGAGCATGGAAACCCGCGCCAACCATCTCCTCATCGGCAGCTTCGTCATCGCGGTGGTGCTGCTGACGCTGGCCTGCCTGCTGTGGCTGGGCCGCTTCGGCGGCGAGCGCGACAGCGCGCTGTACGACATCGTGTTCGCCGAATCGGTGATCGGCCTGTCGAAAGGCTCGGCGGTGTCCTACAACGGCGTGCCGGTGGGCGAGGTGGTGTCGCTGGCCATCGACCCGAAGGATCTGTCCCGCGTCGTGGTACGCGTGCGTATCAACGGGCACGACCTGGTGCGGCGCGATACCGAGGCCACCCTCGGCTTCGCCGCCGTCACCGGCGTGGCCGACATCCGCCTGTCCGGCGGCTCGCTGCAAAGCCCGCGGCTGTACGAGGAAGGCAAGGTGCCGAGCATCGTCGCCAGCCCCTCGCCGCTGGCGAAGCTGGCCACGTCCGGGCAGGACATCATGGTCAACATCAACGAAGTCGCCGCGCGCCTGACCGACCTGCTCTCGCCGCAGAACGTGGCGAAGGTGGAGTCGGTGCTCGGCAACGTCGATGCGCTGGTGGCCTCGGTGGGCGAGGAGCGCGAGACGCTGGCCGAGGCGATCCGCCAGCTTTCCGCCGCTTCCGGCCAGTTGCAGGCCACGCTCGCCAGCATCGACGGCGCGGCCGATTCGGTGCGCGGCCTGATGGACGGCGAGGCGCGCGCGCTCCTGTCCAGCGCCAACGCCGCCGTGGAAAAACTCGACGCGCTTTCCGCGCAGCTCGACGGGCTGGTGGCGGAAAACCGCGCCGCCGTCTCCGGCTTCAGCCACCAGGGCCTGCGCCAGGTCGGCCCGGCGCTGGAGGAACTGCGCGCCACGCTCGCCGCCCTGCAACAGTTGTCCGAGCAGTTGTCGCGCTCGGACAGCGCGCTGCTGGGCAATCCGCAACCCCGGGAGTTCAAGCCGCGATGATCGACAGAGGTTTTTCGAGGTTCCTGGCCGCGGTTGCGCTGCTGGCGCTGCTGCCGGCCTGCAACGTGCTGCCGACCAAGCCGCCGGTGACGCTGTACGCGCCCGCGCCGCAGTTCGCGCCGGGCACGCATGAAACCCGGGTGGACTGGCGGCTCGCCGTCGCGCGCCCGCTCGCGAGCGGGCCGGTGGCGACGCCCAGGATCCTCGTGCGTCCCACGCCCAGTGAAATCGAGGGCTAACCGCAGGCGCAGTGGAGCGAGCCTGCGCCCGGCCTCGTCGCGCAGGCGCTGATGCTGGCGCTGGAAGCCGATGGCCGCATCGGGGCGCTGGATCGTTCCAGCGCCGGGCTGGTGCGCGATTTCGAGCTGACCACCGAACTGCGCGACTTCCAGATCGAACTGGCCGGCGGTCCGGCGGCGGTGTTGCGCATCAAGGCCAACCTCATCGTCTATCCCGAAGGCCGCCTCGTCGCCAGCCGCCTGTTCGAGGCGCGCGTGCCGGCCGCGGGGCAGCAAGTGTCCGATGCGGTGGCGGCGCTGTCCGATGCCCTTGGCCGCATGCTGCCGCAGATCGCGGACTGGACGGTGGTCGAAGGACAGGCGCAGCGGCGCGCGGGTGGCGAGGCCACGCGGTAAATCGAGGCGCCAGGAAGAAAGTCCTGTCGCCTGCAAGCGGGCTCCTGCAACGCCGCGCCCCCGTGCAGGAGCGAGCCTGCTCGCGACCGCTGGCTCATGGGTTTCCCGACACACGACGAAGGAGTGCCCCGATGGCCAAGCCCAAGACGACCTTCACCGGCGCCGGCGTGGACGATTACCTCGCCGCACGGGGCAGCGAGCAGCAACAAGCCGATTGCCGCGCCTTGCTCGCCCTTCTGGAAAAGATCACCGGACACCCGCCGAAAATGTGGGGGCCGAGCATCGTCGGCTTCGATGTGTACCGGTACGTCTACGAAAGCGGCCACTCCGGCGAGGCGCCAGTGGCGGGTTTCGCGATCCGCGGCCGCGAGCTGGTGCTCTACGTGACGGTGGAGGCAGATGCGCAGCAGGCCCTGTTGTCCAGGCTCGGGCCGCACAAGATGGGCAAGTCCTGCCTGTACTTCAAGCGGCTGGCCGACCTGGACATGGCGGTGCTGGAAAAGCTGCTCGCCGGCTCGGTCGCCGAAGTCAAGCGACGCCACGGGTAGCGGATCAGGCGTCCGTTCCGAAACCCCGCTCCCGCCCCCAGATCACCGCCGCGCTGCGCCGGTTGACCCCGATCTTGCCGTACAGCGTGGCGACGTGGTTGCGCACCGTGTTGCGCGAGAGCCGCAGGCGCTGGGCGATTTCCGCGTCGCCATGGCCGTTGCAGATCAGTTCCAGCACCTCGCGCTCGCGCGCCGTCAGGGTATCGACCTCGCTCGTGGCCACCTGCGGGCGGCGCACCTGCGCCAGTTTTTCCATGACCGTGCGGCTGAACCAGGAAGCGTCCTTCATCACCGCCTCGATGGCGCTGATCAGTTCGCCCTCGCTGCGCTTGCGCTCGGTGATGTCCTGGACGACGAACAGCGCGCAGGCCTCGTCCTGAATCGCCACCGATTCGGCCGAGAGCAGCCCGTCGATCACCAGCCCGTCCGGCGCGCGCAACTGGGCGTCGCGGTTGCGGATCATCTGGCCCGATTCCAGCGCCACGTGGATGTCGCGCAGCGTGCCCTGGTCCAGGTACAGCCCGGCGGCCGTCACCGAGCGGCCGATGATCTCGTTGCGCGGCCGCCCGACGGCATTGACGAAGGCGGCGTTGGCCTCGATCACGCACCAGTTGGACTGTACGCACACCGCCATCGGCACCGGCGCCATGCGGAAGGCCTTGGCGAAGCGTTCCTCGCTCTGGCGCAGCGCCTGTTCGGCGCGTCGCCGCGCTTCCAGGTCGATGAAGGTGAACAGCATGCAGGGCCGGCCCGTCATCACGATGGGCTGGCCGGCCACCATCACCGCCTTGCTGTCGCCATCGGCGGTGCGCACGCGCGACTCCTGCGGACGGATCGCCGTGTGCGCGGCCAGCGCGCGCACCGCCTGGTCGCGCCACTGGGCATCGTGCAGCACGTCGATCTCGTGGAAAGGCCGGCCCAGGATGTCTTCGCAGGCAAAGCCGGTCATCTCGCAGAAGCCCTCGTTCACCCGGATGTAGCGCGAATCGTCCAGGCGCAGGATCGCGGCCGGCGAGGGCTTGGTGGAAAAGAAGCGGTCGAACAGTTCGTCCGAGCCGACCTTCTCGGTGGTGTCCTCGACGAAAAGCACCAGCATTTCCGGCTGGTCGGCATCATCTGAAAGTACCAGGCCGCGGAACTCCAGCGTGCGCGCCACGCCGTCCTCGTCGCGCCGCGTCAGTTCCAGCACCAGTCCGTCGAACGACTCGCCGGCGGCCAGGCGCGCGGGTGGGGTCTGGCTGGCCTTCAGCGCGCGCCGGCCCGATTCGCGCAGTGCGAAGCATTCGGCATAGCCCGCCGCCGATCCGCCAAGGTCTTCCGGGATGGTGCAGCCGTGCATGTCGAGTGCGGCACGGTTGGCCCAGAGGATGTCGCCGTCCGGTTCCAGCAGGATCACGCCTTCGCTCAGGTGCGCCATGACCTGCTGGAACTGGTGGCGCCCCACGCCCGGGGCGTCCTGTCGTTTCGCCGTCATGAGGATTCTCCGCAGGTTCGGCCGCATGGTCCGTTGCGATTCATTCTCGCATTAGAAGCTGGTTAAAACAGGTCAATAAGTACCAGTCCGACTGGTACATCGATCACTACCTGGCCGGAGTGGCCGTTCCTAGCATGGCTCCCGCCCGGCGAGCCCTGCGAACCGGGTGCCAGCGGAGGCAACGGCGGATGCCGTCTCCTGCGCCGGCCCATCCACCGGCCTTCGCGCCGCGCGTCATGGTGACGCGGGCGCCGGAGGCCCAACAGGAGATCGACATGAACAGCGCCAACAAGATCACGTCTCTCGCTCTGGCCATCACGCTGTCGCTTGGCGGCGGCCTCGCCCTCGCGGCGGGCCACGCCATGCATGCCGAGGACGAGTCCTCCAGCGCCACCCAGGCAGTGAGCGATGCCTGGATCACCACCAAGGTGAAGGCCGAACTGGCCACCGCCGATGGCGTATCGAGCACCGACATTTCGGTGACCACCGTCGATGGCGTGGTGACCCTGACCGGCGTGCTGCCGACCCGCATGGCGGTCGATGCGGCGATCGCGCATACCCGTAGCGTCAAGGGCGTCGTCGACGTGGACGCCGCCGGCCTGAAGGTCGGCGAGGCCGCCGAGCTGGCCGCCAGCGAGCATGAGAGCGGCGAGTCCACCAGCATCGGCCAGAAGGTGGACGACACCTGGATCACCACCACGGTGAAGGCCGAACTGGCCACCACCGAGGGCGTGCCGAGCACCGACATTTCCGTGAAGACCGTCGATGGCGTCGTCACCCTGGTCGGTGCGCTGCCGAGCGAACTGGCGGTGAAGAAGGCCATCGCGGTGGCGCGCAGCATCAAGGGCGTGCGCCAGGTCGATGCCACCTCGCTGCTGGCCAAGAGCTGAGGAGGCCCGCCATGAACGAAGATCGCATCAAGGGTCAATGGAAACAGCTCAGCGGCCGGCTCAAGGCGCGCTGGGGCAAGCTCACCAACGACGACGTGCGCGTCGAGGAAGGCAACGCCGAGTACCTGGCCGGCAAGCTCCAGGAGCGCTACGGCATGGCCAAGGACGTGGCGAAGAAGGAAGTGAACGCCTTCATCGACTCGCTCTGAGGCGTCCGTCCGATCCAGGCCGCGGGCCGGGGCGCGCGATCGCCCCGGCCCGATCCGGCGAACAACCGGCTTCACAAGGAGAACGTCATGCTGCATTACGCGCTCGTGTTTCTCGTCATCGCCCTGATCGCGGGGTTCCTCGGTTTCTTCAGCATCGCCGGCACCGCGGCGTGGATCGCCAAGGTGCTGTTCGTGGTGTTCATCGTGCTGTTCCTGGTGTCGCTGGTAACCGGCCGCCGGCCACGCGTGTGACGCCCCCTTTCCCATCCACCTGATCTGGAGAACGATGATGAACATCCAACGCATTCTGCTGGCCGCCGTCCTTTCCGCGCCGCTGCTCCTCCTGGCCACGGGCTGTTCGGTCGCCCGCAAGCAGGAAACGGTGGGCGAATACATCGATGGCGCCGCCATCACCACCGAGATCAAGGCCAAGCTGGCCGAGGACTCGGAGACCTCCGCGCTGAACATCGGCGTCAAGACCATGGACGCGGGCATCGTGCAGCTTTCCGGTTTCGCCAAGACGCAGCGCGAGAAGAACCGTGCCGGTGAAATCGCCCGCTCGGTGAAGGGCGTGAGGTCGGTGCACAACGACTTGATCGTCAAGCCGTAATCCTGCGGTCGCGGGCCGGCGGCTTTCCGGGCGGCGCCATGCGCAGGCATGGCCGCCCGGGAGTCGCCGGCATCGGTTCTTTCCCGCCGCGCAATCTGCATCCAGCTGATCCAGGTCATGGCGCCGCCGTCCCAGTACGCGGCACAGTGGCTCCATGTCCGGCTCCTCCCCTTCCGCCTTTCCTTTTTCACCGGCCATGCTGGCCGCCGCGCCGCACCGGCTGCTGTTCTTCGTCGGCGCGCTCAACGTGCTGGCGGCGATGGCGTGGTGGACGCTGTGGCTGTTCGATCCGGCGCCGATGCCGGTGAACTGGGTGATGGGCGGCTGGCTGCATGGCTTCATGCTCCAGTACCAGGTGCTGCCGAGCTTCATGTTCGGTTTCCTGATCACGGTGTTTCCGCGCTGGATGGGGCAGGCCGAGGCCACGCGCCTGCATTACGTGCCGGTGGGCGTGGGGCTGTTGCTGGGGCAGGTGCTGTGCCTGGTGGCGGCGTTCTCCGGCAGCGCGGCGGCGCTGCGCCTGGGCGTGGGCCTGACGCTGCTGGGCTGGGGGTACGGGCTGGTGGTGCTGGGGCGCGGGTTGGCACGGGACCGCTTCCGCACCTGGCATGCGGTCAGTTGCTGGGCCGCGCTGGCGATCGGATTCGCCGCCGTGGCCGGGTTCGCGTGGTATCTGCATGGGTGGGACCTGCGCATCGGCCAGGCGGCGATCAAGCTCGGCGCGTTCGGCGTGCTTCTGCCGGTCTACGCCACGGTGGCGCACCGGATGTTCCCGTTCTTCGCGGCCAACGTGGTGGCCGGGTATCGCGCATGGCGGCCGCTGTGGCTGCTGGCGGCGCAGTGGCCCCTGTGGCTGGCGCACGTGGCGCTGGAACTGGGGCAGTTCACCGCATGGCTGTGGCTGGCCGATCTGCCCTTGCTGTTCCTGTCGTTGCTGTGCCTGTGGCGCTGGTGGCCGCGTGGGCCGATGCCGGCGCTGTTGCGGGTGCTGTTCCTGGGCTATGCGTGGCTGCCGGTGGCGCTGGCGTTGTATGCGCTCCAGAGCCTGTGGCTTCTGGTCGGCGGCGAATGGGTGCTGGGACGCGCGCCGCTGCATGCGCTGGCGGTGGGGATGTTCGGCAGCCTGCTGGTGGCGATGGTGACGCGGGTGACGCAGGGCCATTCGGGGCGTCCGCTGGTGCTGGGCGGCGTGGCGCTGTTCGCCTTCGCGGCCATCCAGGTCGTGGCCGTGGTGCGGGTGGCGGCGGAACTGATGGCCTCGCCCTATGCGGGCTTCCGCATCGCGGCATTGGGCTGGCTGCTGGCCTTCGTGCCATGGGTGCTGCGTTCGGGCTGGATCTACCTGCGGCCGCGCGCCGACGGAAAACCGGGGTAGGGCGCGTGATGCGCTTGGCAATGCCTTCCCGCCCGCGCGTGCCGACGCGATGCGGCGTCGCGCACCTTGCCGAAGGCCCGGGCCGGACATGATCGAGTTCTATCCGCAGATCAAGATGGCCCATATCGGGCTGGTGCTGGCCAGCGGCCTGTTGTTCGCCGCGCGCGGCCTGCTGGTGCTGCTGGGGCGGCGCTGGGCGATGGCCGCGCCGCTGCGCTGGCTGAGCTACACCATCGACACGTCCCTGCTCACCGCCGCGCTGATGCTGCTGGTGGCGCTGCGGCTCAACCCCTTCACCACCGCGTGGCTGGCGACCAAGCTGGCCCTGCTGGTGGTCTACGTGGTGCTGGGCAGCCTTGCGCTCAAGCGCGCGAACGGGCGCGGTGCGCGGCTGGCGGCCTATCTCGCGGCGCTGGCGGTGTTCGGCTTCATGTACAGCGTGGCGCGGGCGCACCATCCGTCGGGGGTGTTCCTGTTCCTGTGGGGGTGAGGCGCGGTCGCCTGCAGGCAGGCTCCCGCACGGGACTCGGAGCGCCGTGGGAGCCTGCTTGCAGGCGACAGGATGTGCCTAGCGCAACACGGGCTGCGCCAGCGCTTCCAGCCGTTCCATGTCGAGCAGTTCGACCTCGCGGCGGTTGACCACGATCAGCCCCTCGTCCTGGAAACGCCGCATCACGCGCGAGACGGTTTCCGCGGCCAGGCGCAGGTAGTTGGCGATGTCCGCGCGCGGCATGGCGAGGGTGAAGCGGCGCGGCGAGTAGCCGCGCGCGGCGTAGTGGCGCGAGAAGCCGAGCAGGAACGCGGCCATGCGCTCGTCGGCGGTGAAGTCGCCGGCCAGCAGCGCGGCCTTCTTGATGTCCTGGCTGAGCAGGCGGAACAGCAGGTTCTGCAAGCCGCTCAGGCGGGTGGCGAGCGCGGCCATCGTGGGGAAGGAGAAGCGGCACAGCATCACCGTGTCCAGCGCCATCACGTTGCACGGGAAGCGCGCGCTGTGGATGGCGTTGAAGCCGATCACCTCGCCGGGCAGGAAGAAGCCGAGCACCTGCTCGCGGCCGGCGCTGTCCACGGTGAAGGTCTTGACCGTGCCCGCGCGCACCGCCGCGATGGCGTTGAACGGGTCGCCTTCGCGGAACAGGTACTCGCCGGGCTGGAACGGGCCGATGTGTTCCACCAGGCATTGCAGTTCGCGCAGCGCGGACTTGTCGTAGCCCTCGCTCAGGCAGGCGCGGGAAAAGGCGCAGGTGCCGCAGAAACGGAACGCGTCGCCTTCGCTGTCGTCGGCGGGGGCTGGCGGGGTGGTGCGGAGCGGCATGTCTGGTCTGGCGGCGGCTGTCCCGGCGGTCTTGTAGCACATCCGGCGCCGGCGCCGGCCGTACCGCCTTGGCATACGGCTGCGGCATACGGCTGCGGCATACGGCTACAATCGCCCCTTCCGACGATGGACGGGCATTTCCGGGCGATGTCCCGGCGGGCGGCAAAGGGGCGGACGGGCATTGGACTTTCCGGGTTACAGCGTCATCTGCGAGATCGGCCGTGGCGGCATGGCGACGGTGTACCGTGCGCGCCAGGTGATGCTCGATCGCGATGTCGCGCTCAAGGTGCTGATCCCGGTGCTGGCGGCCGATCCGGCCAACGCGCAGCGCTTCCTCCAGGAAGCCAGGATGCTGGCCTCGCTCGAGCACCCGCACGTGGTGCCGGTGTACGACGTGGGCGTGACGCCCGACGGCTCGCACTATTTCTCCATGCAGTTGCTGGAGAACGGCGACCTCACCGCGCGCCTGCATCGCGGCGTGAGCGAGGCCGAGCTGGTGCGCGTGCTCTCGGCCGTGGCCGATGCGCTGGCCTATGCGCATGCGCGCGGCTACGTGCATCGCGACGTGACGCCGGCCAACGTGCTGTTCGATGCCGACGACAAGCCGCGCCTGACCGACTTCGGCATCGCGCGCGCCATGACCGCGACCTCGCGCATCACCGCCTCGGGCCTGTCGGTGGGCACCAGCCACTACATGAGCCCGGAACAGGCGCGCGGCTCGGAAGTGGACCCGCGCTCGGACATCTACAGCCTCGGCGTGCTGTGCTACGAAGCCTTGACCGGCAAGCCGCCGTTCGATGGCGAGGACGGCTTCGCGGTGGCCTACGCGCACGTGCACGAACCGGTGCCGCCGCTGCCGCAGGAACTGGCGAAGTGGCAGCCGTTGATCGACCGCTGCCTGGCCAAGAAGCCGGACGATCGCTTCCAGGACTGCGGCCAGTTCATCGCCACGCTGCGCCGCATCGCGTTCGCGGCGCGCGCGCCGGGGGCGCAGGCGTTTTCGTTGCCGCCCAGCGCCTCGCAGCGGCGGCAGGTGACGGAGATTTCCGCCGAACGCCCGGTCGCGGTGGCCGATGCCGGAGTCCAGGCCGATGAAGCCGGCGCGACGGCGCACGGACTGGTTCCCGCGCCGGCCGGTACGGCCGGCGAAGCGCCGCCGTCCTCGCGCTGGATCGGGCCGCTGGCGGGATTGGCGGGCCTTGTCGCGGTGCTGGCGGTCTTCCTCTGGCGACCGTGGGAGCGCGAACCGGCAACGCCCCTGGCGGCGATTCCGGTCGCATCGCAGGTATCCGATCCAGCCCGGCCGGAAACCCCGTCCGGACAGGTCGATACCGGATTGCCCCGTGCCAACGACACGGTCGTCGGCGTCGATCCCGACTCCTTCCACACCGTGCTCGATCCGGTGAAAACGCTGCTGGCGCAGGCTACCGAGGACATCGCGGCGCGGCGCTACACCTCTCCGCCGGGCCGCAACGCGCTGGAGCGGTACCGCCTCGTGCAGCGCATCGAACCGGCCAACCCGGACGCGCGCGCCGGCATCGAGCGCATCGCGGCCACCTACCTGCGACTGGCCGACGAGCATGCCGAGGACGAGGATCTGTCGCTGTGGCTCGGCCATCTCCAGCGTGCCGGCGACCTGGCCCAGCAGTTCAACGTGGAGGCGGTCGCGAGCGGCGTCGCCGAACGGCGCCGGGCGCGGCTCGCGCGCCTCGTCCAGGAAGCCGACGCGGCCGCGGCGGCGTGGAACCGCGAGCATGCCGTGCTGCTGTACGAACGCGCCCTGACGCTCGCGCCCGAAGACGCGCAGGCGCGCGCCGGGCTGGCCAAGGCGCGCCGCATCGGGCGCGCCGGGTTCTCGTTCCACGATGGCATCGACGGTCAGGATGGCCCGGAGATGGTGGTCGTGGGGCAGGTCGCCTTCAGCCGCGCGCCGATCACGGTGAGCCAGTTCCGGCGCTATTGGCAGAGCGCCGGCACCCAGCGTTTCGGTGCCGACCTGCCCAACTGCCGCGACCGTGAGTCGGTGTTCCGCGGTTCGCGCCGCCGTACTTTCCTGGATCCGGGTTTCGCGCAGGGCGATGCGCATCCGGTGGTCTGCATCACCGCCGCGATGGCCGACGATTACGCGCGCTGGCTGTCCCAGCGCAGCGGCAAGGCGTATCGCATCCCGAGCGCGGCGGAACTGGCCGCCGCCGGTGTCGGCGGCGGCGGGGATTGCGCCAGCGCCAACCTGCGCGATGCGGCCTACCGCGCCGCGTTCGGCGGGCGCGACAGTGCCGCCTGCAACGACGGCCACGCCGCCACCTCGCCGGTTTCCGCGTTCGCGCCCGCCCGCAATGGCCTGCGCGATACCGGCGGCAACGTGCGCGAATGGACCGCCGATTGCGTCGGCAGCGCCTGCCGTGAACGCATCGTCGCCGGGGCGAGTTGGGCTTCGGCGGCAGGCGATGGCAACGCGCGCGCCTTCCCGGCCGACACGGGATTCAATACCATCGGGTTCCGCGTCGTCCGCGAAATCCCATGAGCGAGGTTCGGATGAAACTGTTTTTCCCCAATGGCGAACATCCGCAGGTCCTGATCGGCCAGGGCAGCCAGCAGGTCGGCAGCGCCGACGGGTTGGCCATCGTGCTGGCCGCACCGAACGTGGCGCAGCGGCATGCCGAACTGGTGCGCGAAGGCGACGTCGTCACGTTGCGCGCGCTGGAGGGGGCCGCCGCCCTGAGCGTCAACGGCCAGCCGCTGGTGGGCGAGGCCGTGCTCCAGCCCGGCGACCTGATCGGCTTCGGCGACGTGCAGGCGCGTGTGGTGGGCGTTGAAAAAGCCGGCGTCGCGCCGGCGCCATCGCGGCCGGCGCCGGTGGACGACAGCGGCGCCACGCGCGTGCGCATGGCGGTGCCTCGCTTCGTGCTGAGGGGCGTGTCCGGCGCGGCTTTCGGCAAGACCTACCCGGTGATGACCCAGCAGGTGATCGGTCGCCAGTCCGATTGCGACATCGCCATTCCCAGCGAGGAGATCTCCCGCCGCCACGCCCAGGTGCGCCCGACGCCGATAGGCTTGCACGTGGAGGACCTGGGTTCGTCCAACGGCACCTTCATCAACGGCAAGCGCGTGCAGGAGGGCCTGCTCAAGCCGGGCGAGGAACTGCGCCTGGACAACATCCGCTTCCTGCTGGTGGCGCCGGGCGCCGAGATCCCGGCCACCTCCAAGCTGGCCAAGGGCAACGAGCCGGCGCCGCAGAAGAGCGGCTCGCCCATCGGCTGGATCGCGGCCACCCTCGCCGCGCTGGCGGCGGCGGGCGCGGCGGCTTACTTCCTGTTCTGACGGATTCGGCCGACCCGCCATTGGGGGGGGCGGCCGGAATTCATTCCTTCACCGCACTGCCGAAATCCGCATCCGATTCGGCCGCCAGCCACGCGAACACCGCGTAGGCGGCGACGTTCTGGTCCAGCGCCGCAGGTTCGATCTTGTCCAGCGTGTCGTTGTGGGTGTGGTGGTAGTCGAAATAATCGGTGCCGTCCTGCGCCAGCCAGGCCCACGCCATGCCGCGTTGCGCCATCGGGATCAGGTCCGGACCGGGGCCGCCCTGGCCGGGCGCGTATTCGATGCCCAGCGGCGCGAGCGCCTGCGCGATCTGCTCGATCACGGGCCTGGCCGCTTCCGGCGGCTGGCTGGTGGCGAAGGCATAGATGCGCCCGGCACCGAAATCGCTTTCGGCGGCGACGATGTGCTGCACCACCTTGTCGCCGTGCGCGGCGGCGTAGGCGCGTGCGCCGATCAGGCCCTGTTCCTCGTTGGCGAACGCCACCACGCGGATGGTGCGTTTCGGGCGTTGTGGCAGGGTCGCGATCAGGGCCGCCGCGCGTATCGTGATCGCCACGCCCGCGCCATCGTCGATGGCCCCGGTGCCCAAGTCCCAGGAATCCAGATGCGCGCCGAGCAGGATGATTTCCTCGGGTTTTTCGCGCCCGCGCACTTCGGCGATGACGTTGGCCGATTCGTATTCCCCGCCCATCCCGGCATCGATGTCCAGCCGCACCGTCACCGGCTTGCCACGGCGCAGCATGTTGGAGAGCAGGTCGGCATCCGGATTGGTCAGTGCCGCCGCGGGGATGGGAGCCACGGTGTCGTCGTAGCTCATCATGCCGGTATGCGCGAGGCGGTCGTTGTCGGTGCCGATGGAACGCAACAGGTAGGCCACCGCGCCGTGGCGCGAAGCCGCCGACGCGCCCTTGCCGCGCGCCGCCACCGCCGGGCCATAGCCGCTGCCGTCGCGGAAGCGCTGCATGCGGTTGCTGACGTACGCGATCTTGCCGATCAGCGAGCCTTCCGGCGCGTTTTCCAGGTCCTTGAGCGTGGCGAATTCCACGACCTGCGTCTCGATGGGCTCATCGCCGGTGCCGACGCTGCGCCCCAGCGTCACCAGGTGCAGCGGCTGCGGGAACGGCGACACCACTTCGGCCCGCTCGTGCCCGCGCCGCCATACCGGGAACCTTACCGGCTCGGTATAGACCGCATCGAAACCCATGCCGCCGAACTTCTCCACCGCCCACGCCACGGCGCGCGCGTCGGCCTCGGTGCCGGCCATGCGCGGGCCGACCTCGGTGGTCAGCGACTCGACCATCTCATACGCGCCGCTGCCGGCCAGTGCGCGTTCGCGCAACTGCGCGGCGACGGCGAGGGCGTCATCGGACAGGCGCGCGGCTGGCGCATCGGCCAGCGTCGGCAGGGGCAGCGCCAGCGCGCAGGCAAGCAGCAGGTTCTTCATCGACAGGTTCCGGACGTGACGTGGCGGGGCGCCGCGAGGGCGCCGCAATGAACGCGAATGGCGGGATCAGCCGCCGCGCTGCTGCTTGAGCAGGTCGCGGATTTCGGTCAGCAGTTGCTGGTCCGCCGTGGGCGCGGGCGGTTCGGCCGGCGCTTCGGCCTGCTTCTTGTGCAGCGAATTGATCGCCTTGACCACGATGAAGATCGCGAACGCGATGATGGTGAACTGGATCAGCGTGTTGATGAACTCGCCGATGCCGATCACCACCGCCGGCACCGCCTGCCCGGCGGCGTCCACGCCGGCCTCCTTGAGCGTGATCGCCCATTTGGAGAAATCCACGCCGCCGATGAGCAGCCCGATCGGCGGCATGATGATCTGGTCCACGAGGGAACTCACGATCTTGCCGAACGCGCCGCCGATCACCACACCGACCGCCAGGTCGATGACGTTGCCGCGCATCGCGAAATCCTTGAACTCCTGCAACATGCCCATCGGCGCAATCTCCTGAAGTTGAACGAAACGAACCCGCGGCACGGCCGCGCTGGGACAATCTACACCGTCTGCGATGCCGTGGTGATGTGTCCGGAGAGGCGCGCAAGGCCCTCGATGCCCGCTTCCCAGCGATCCCCCGGATTCAGTGCGCCGACGCCGGCAGGCGTGCCCATGAATACCAGGTCGCCGGCGCGCAGTTCGTAGCGCTGCGACAGCTCGTGCAGGATGTCGGCCACGCTGAAGATCATGTCCGACAGCGGCGCGGCCTGGCGCCTGGCGCCGTTGACCTCCAGCCACAGCAGCGCATCGGCCGCCGGCACGCGTGCGCTCGCCGGCACGATGGGCGAGACCGGCGCGGAGCGGTCGAAGCCCTTGGCCACGTCCCACGGCAGGCCCTTGGCCTTGGCGGCGGCCTGCAGGTCGCGCCGGGTCAGGTCCAGCCCCAGCGCATGGCCGAACACGTAGCCGGCCGCGTCCGCGCGCGCGATCACGCCGTCCGCATCGCGGCCGATCGCCACCACCAGCTCCACCTCGTGGTGCAGGTCGGCCGTCGCGGAAGGATAGGGCTGGGCGCCGCCGCCCGGCAGCACCGCATCGGCCGGTTTCATGAAGAACACCGGCGTGCCGCGCTCCACCGTTGCGCCCATTTCGCGTGCATGTTCGGCGAAATTCCGCCCGACGCAATAGATACGGTGAACCGGAAACAGCCCGGCGTGGTTTTCCACGGGCACGCCGGGCGTCGCCGGCGCGGGGAATACGAACTGGCTCATCGGCCCACCTTTTTGCACGAGGAAACCACCATGTTCCCGGAAACCCCCTGGCGCTTGCCAGTGCGTTTTGCGAGGCAGTTGGCAGAAACCCGCCAACCCGTTAAGGTTTCCACCGGTTCCCTTGCGATGTGGCCCATCTCCCGCCGCCCATGAGCACGCCCCGCACCGCGCTGATCGTCGACGACGAACGCGACATCCGTGAACTGCTGGTTCTCACCCTGGGGCGCATGGGCTTGCGCGTGGATACCGCCGCCGACGTGGCGCAGGCGCGCGAGCGGCTGGCTGCCGGCCATTACGACCTGTGCTTCACCGACATGCGCCTGCCCGATGGCTCGGGCCAGTCGATCATCGAACTGATCGCCCAGCGTTATCCGGACACCCCGGTGGCGATGATCACCGCGCACGGCAACGTCGATGCCGCCGTGGACGCGCTCAAGGCCGGCGCGTTCGATTTCGTCTCCAAGCCCGTCGATCTGGCGGTGCTGCGCCGCCTGGTGCAGAACGCGCTGCGCCTGGGCGAGGAACGCCGCGCACAGCAGAGCCAGGTGTCCAGCAGCAGCCGCCTGCAGGGCGATTCGTCCGCGATGCAGGCGCTGCGGGCCACCATCGCCAAGGTCGCGCGCAGCCAGGCTCCCGTCTACATCAGCGGCGAATCGGGCGTGGGCAAGGAACTGGTCGCCCGCCTGATCCACGAGCAGGGCCCGCGCGCGGGCGGAGCCTTCGTGCCGGTCAACTGCGGCGCGATTCCCACCGAGCTGATGGAGAGCGAGTTCTTCGGCCACAAGAAGGGCAGCTTCACCGGCGCCAGCGGCGACAAGGAAGGCCTGTTCCAGAGCGCGCACGGCGGCACCCTGTTCCTGGACGAAGTGGCCGAGCTGCCGCTGCACATGCAGGTGAAACTGCTGCGGGTGATCCAGGAGAAATCCGTGCGCCCGGTAGGCGCCAACGCCGAATCCCCGGTGGACGTGCGGATCCTCTCGGCCACCCACAAGAACCTGGCCCAGCTCGTGGAGGAAGGCCGCTTCCGGCACGACCTGTTCTACCGCATCAACGTCATCGAACTGATCGTCCCGCCGTTGCGCGAGCGCCGTGGCGACATCCCCGTGCTGGCGCACGGCGTGCTCGCGCGCCTCGCCGCCGACCTGGGCGAAACGCCGCCGCGCCTCACCGACGAGGCGATGGCGGAGCTGGTCGAATACCCCTTCCCCGGCAACGTGCGCGAACTGGAAAACGTACTGGAACGCGCGCTGGCGCTCTCGGACGGCAGCGAAATCACACCCGACGACCTGCGCCTGCCCACCCAGCGCGATGCCGCCCACGGCGGCCTGCGCACGGCCGTTCCCGAAAACGCGCCGCTGGATCCATACAGCGGCGCCGTCGCCCGCCCGGCCTTCGTCACCGGCCAGCAGCCCGCCGTTCCGGCCGACCTGCCGGATTACATCGAACGCATGGAGCGCGACGTCATCGTCAAGGCGCTCGAAGAGTGCCGCTACAACAAGACCCGCGCCGCCGCCAAGCTCGGCATCACCTTCCGCGCGTTGCGCTACAAGCTCAAGAAGCTCGGGATCGATTGAGCCGGCCGGTCGATGCCGCAGCCTTGCGCGCGGCCCTCTCAAAAGGAAAACAAAACGCCCGCCGGACAGGTATCCGGCGGGCGTTGACAACACGCGACGCGGGCTGGATCAGCCGTTGCGGCGGGTGAACAGGCCGAACGCGGTCAGGCCGAACAGGCCGATCAGGAGGCCCAGCATCCAGGTGCTGTTGACCGGGACGTTGGCGACCACGGGCAGCGCCGGCACGTTGCCCG
>JBBCJS010000015.1:0-18297 GCA_037190825.1 Chiayiivirga flava | reverse complement strand
GCATCGGTTGCAACCAACGCGCCGCAACCGATGCCGCGCCCGGCGTATCTCAGTGCCTACCCATCCCACACCCAGGCCGGCGCCATGAACTTCGATCTCCTCATTCCCATCACCCTGTTCGTCTGCATCGCCTACTCCATCAAGGCCGTGGTGGACGCCTACACCCGGCGGCGGATCATCGAATCGCGCGGTTCCGAGGAACTGGTGCGCTCGCTGCTCGAAGGCGAGGCGACGCGGCGACGCCAATCCTCGCTGCACTGGGGATGCGTGCTCGTCGCGCTGGCCGTGGGCTTTGGCCTGGTGGAACTGCTCGGCACCGATCGCGTCACGCCCGCCACCATCGCACTCCTGCTCGGCGCGACCGGGCTGGGCAACCTGGCGTACTACGTTCTGGAGCGCAGGCTGAAATGAGCCACGGCGCCTGACGGTGCCGATTCCCAAGTAAGCTATCGGCGTCATGAAACCGTTTTCGCTGCTTTTCCTGACTTGGCTCGCGCTCGGTCTTCCCGCCTCGGCCGCGATGCCACCGCTCGACGATGACGCCATGATCGAACGCCTCGCCGCCTGCGCCGCCTGCCATGGCGCGCGCGGCGAGGGCGCGCCGGGCGCGGAGTACTACCCGCACCTGGCGGGCAAGCCGGCCGGCTATCTGTTCGCGCAGATGCAGGGGTTCCGCGACGGGCGCCGGCATTACCCGCAGATGGTCTACCTCATGCAGAACTGGGACGATGCCTGGCTGGCGCGCATCGCCGCGTTCTATGCGGCGCAACCGATGGCGATGCCGCATCACGCCCCGCCACCGCCGCTCGATCCGACGCAGCACGCACGCGCGGCGCGGCTGGTGCACGAAGGCGATGCAGGCCTCGACCTGCCGGCCTGCGCCGGTTGCCACGGCCCGCAGTTGCAGGGGCGCGAACCGGGCGTGCCGGCGCTGACCGGCCTGCCGGTGGATTACCTGATCGCCCAGCTCGGCGGCTGGCTCACCGGCGCGCGCCATTCCATCGCGCCCGACTGCATGGCGCAGGTGGTGAAGGCGCTGCCGCCCGGCGACATCCGCAGCGTGTCCACGTATCTGGCTGGATTGCCTGTGGATGCGGGCGCGCGGCCATTGCCCGCGAGCGATGAGCCACTGCCGCTGCCCTGTGGCGGCGCAACGCATTTCGATCCAGCCACCGGAATTTCGCCATGAGTACGCCGCGACGCCTGCCGCGCGGCTGGTGGCTGCTGGCGATCGGCTTTCCGCTGGTGACGCTGCTGGTGGCCATCGGCGGCGTGCTGATCGCCGCACAGGGCGGCTTCGCGGCGCTGCGCGTTCCCAGGACCGGCCCCATCGCCATCCCGGCAGACGCCGCCACGCTGGCGCGCGGCGAATACCTGGCGCGGCTGGGCAACTGCACCACCTGCCATACCGTGCGCGGCGGCCCGCCTCTGGCCGGCGGGCGCGCCTTCGTGACCGAGTGGGGCGTGCTGTATTCCACCAACCTCACTCCCGATGCCGGCACCGGCATCGGCGACTGGTCGCTGGCCGAGTTCCGCCACACGATGGCGCACGGCGTGAGCCGGCACGGCCCGCTGTACCCGGCGTTTCCGTTCCAGAACTTCCAGCACCTGGACAGCGACGACGTGGACGCGATCTTCGCGTGGCTGCGCAGCCAGCCCGCCGTGGCTACACCCACGCCGGCCAACCGGCTGGAATCGCCGGCCGGATGGCGGCCTGTGCTGCTCGCCTGGCGCATGCTGTTCCACCGGCCTGCTCCCTTGCCCGCCGCACCCGCGCGCGACGCGGACTGGCAGCGCGGGCGCTACCTGGTCGAAGGGCTGGGCCATTGCGCGATGTGCCACGGGCGACGCGGCGCGTGGGGATCGCTGCAACCGGCGCTGCGCCATGCCGGCGGCGACATTCCCGGCCAGGGCTGGCACGCGCCGGCGCTGGACCGCGACGCGCTGGCGCGCTGGAACGTGCCCGACCTGGCCGACTACCTGCGCACCGGCGTCGCACCGCAGGCCAGCGCCTACGGGCCGATGGCCGAAGTGATCCAGTCCAGCCTCCAGCACCTCGCCGCCGAGGACGCGCGCGCCATCGCCACCTACCTGCTCGACCTGCCGCCCGCGCCGCGGATCGCGCGCCGCGCGGCGTATCCGGTGGAGCGCGCGCGCAACCTCATCGGCGTTTCCAGCGCCACGCTGTACGACACCCACTGCGGCGATTGCCACGGCGCCGATGGCCGTGGCCGCGAGCGCGCCTATCCCCCGCTGGCCGGCAACCCGCAGGTGGTGGCGGCCGATCCGGTCAACCTGATCCGCGTGACCCTGTTCGGCGCCGCCGCGCCGACCACCGCCGGCAATCCCGCGCCGCACTCGATGCCGCCTTTCGCCGGCCGGCTGTCGGATGCCGACCTGATCGCCGTCCTCAACCACGTGCGCGGAAGCTGGAACAACGACGCGGCGGCCATCACCGCCCAGCAATTGCAGGCGGTGCGCGCGCTGCCGCTGGAATAGGCCATGGCAAAACCGCCTTCCGACCCTTGCCCCTGCAATCCGGCGCGCGCCTATGCGCCATGCTGCGGTCGATTCCACGCCGGCGAAGCGGCGCCGGATGCCGAGGCACTGATGCGTTCGCGCTACAGCGCCTATGCGCGCGGCCTGCGCGACTACCTGCTCGCCACCTGGCATCCGGATACACGCCCCGACGCACTGGAACTGGACGACGCGCCCGGCGCACCCCTGCGCTGGCTCGGGCTGGATGTGCTCGAACACCAGCGCGACGACGCCGACCACGCCCGCGTCCGCTTCGTCGCGCGCTTCCGCATCGGCGGTCGATCCGCGCAGCGGCTGCGCGAACTCAGCCGCTTCGTGCGCGAGGACGGGCGCTGGTTCTATGTCGATGGCGACGTGGACTGAGCGCGGCGATCACGGCACTCTAGGAACGCCCCGTCGCCTGCAAGCAGGCGCCTACAGTGAAGTAGGAGCCTGCTTGCCCGCGACCGGCCCCTCCCCCGAACCGGTCAGACATTTCCATGCCCGCCACTCCCGACTACCCGCGCGATCTGGCCGGCTACGGCCGCCACCCGCCCTTCGCCGATTGGCCGGGCGGTGCGCGCATCGCGGTGCAGTTCGTGCTGAATCTCGAGGAAGGCGGCGAGAACTGCGTGCTGCACGGCGATCCGGGCAGCGAGCAGTTCCTCTCGGAAATCATCGGCGCGGCCGCGTACCCGGCGCGGCACATGAGCATGGAGTCGGTCTACGAATACGGCTCGCGCGTGGGCGCGTGGCGCATCCTGCGCGAGTTCGAGCGGCGCGGCCTGCCGCTGACGGTGTTCGGCGTGGCGATGGCGATGGCCCGCAATCCCGAACTCACCGCCGCCTGTGTGGAACTGGGGCACGAGATCGCCTCGCACGGCTGGCGCTGGATCCACTACCAGGACATCGACATCGACACCGAACGCGAGCACCTGCGCCGCGCGGTCGACATCCACACCGCGCTGACCGGCGCGCCGCCGCTGGGCTGGTACACCGGCCGCGACAGCCCGAACACGCGCCGCCTCGTGGTCGAACACGGCGGCTTCCTGTACGACGCCGATTACTACGGCGACGAGCTGCCGTTCTGGACGCAGGTGGACAGCGGCGACGGCGCGCGCGCGCCGCACCTGATCGTGCCCTACACGCTGGACGCCAACGACATGCGCTTCGCCACTCCGCAGGGCTTCAACACCGCCACGCAGTTCTTCGACTACCTGCGCGACAGCTTCGACGTGCTCTACGCCGAAGGCGGGGAAACACCGCGCATGATGTCCATCGGCATGCACGCCCGCCTGCTCGGGCGCCCCGGCCGCTTCGTCGCGCTGCAACGCTTCCTCGACCACATCGGCGCACGCGAGAAAGTCTGGGTATGCCGGCGCGTGGACATCGCGCGGCATTGGCGCGCCCGGCATCCGTTCGTGCCCGCCGCCGCGTGAGTGCGCCCGACCCTTGACGATCCCCGCATGAACCTCGATACGCTCAACACCGCCCCGTCTTCCGACTTCATCGCCACGCTCGCCGGCATCTACGAGCACTCGCCCTGGGTGGCCGAAGCAGTGGCCTCCCGGCGCCCGTTCGCCAGCGTGGATGCCCTGGCGCACGCGATGGCCGAGGCCGTGGCGCAGGCCGGCGACGCGGCGCGGATGCGCCTGATCCGCGCGCATCCGCAACTGGCCGGCAAGGCCGCCATCGCGGGCGAGCTGACCGAATCGTCCACGCGCGAGCAGCGCGGCGCGGGACTGGACCAGTGCTCGCCGGAGCAGTTCGCGCGTCTGACCGAACTCAACGACGCCTACCAGCGCAAGTTCGACTTTCCCTTCATCCTCGCGGTGAAAGGCCACACCCGCGACAGCATCCTCGCCGACATGGCCGCGCGCCTGTCCAACGATGCCGCCACCGAGCGCACCGAGGCGCTGCGGCAGATCGACCGCATCGCGCGGTTCCGGCTGGAAGCGCTGTTCGGCGATTCCGACGGCTGACCATGCTGTCTTTCCGCCCGCGCTTGGGCTGAAATAGGGCTTTCCTCCCACCGGATACCGTTCATGGCCCTCGTCTCCACCGACCCCGATGCCCCCGCCTTCACCCGCCGCCACGTGAACCTCGCCGATGCCCGGCTGGGCGCGGCGGCGCTGGCGGCCAGCGACGAGTTTTTCGCGGCGAAGGAGCGCATGCTCGATCCGGCGCCGGCGCAGTTCATCCCCGGCAAGTACGACGACAACGGCAAGTGGATGGATGGTTGGGAAACCCGTCGCCGGCGCGGGCCGGGGCACGACTGGTGCATCGTGCGGCTGGCGCGCCCGGGGCGGATCGCGGGGCTGGACCTGGATACCTCGCACTTCACCGGCAACTTCCCGCCGGCCGCGTCGGTGGAGGCCTGCTTCGTCGCCGAGGGCGATCCGGGCGCGGACGCACCGTGGTTCGCGCTGCTGCCCTCCGCCAACCTGCGCGGCAACAGCCACCACTATTTCGACATCGCCGACACGCGCCCCGTCTCGCATCTGCGGGTGAACCTGTATCCGGATGGCGGGCTGGCGCGGCTACGGGTCTACGGCACGCCGGTGTTCGATCCCGCCGCGTGCAACGAGGACGGCCTGATCGACCTGGCCGCCGCGCTGAGCGGCGGCGTCGCGCTGGCCGCGAACAACGAACACTTCGGCCTCGCATCCACGCTGCTGCTGCCGGGGCGCGGCCTCAACATGGGCGATGGCTGGGAAACCCGCCGCCGGCGCGAGCCGGGCAACGACTGGTGCCTGATCGCGCTCGCGCATCCGGGCAACATCGAAGCCATCGAAGTGGACACCGCGCACTTCAAGGGCAATTTCCCGGATCGCTGCTCCGTGCAGGCTGCGCACGTCGCCGGCGGCACACCCGAGTCCCTCGTCACGCAGGCGATGTTCTGGGAGGAACTCCTGCCCGAACAAGCGCTGCGCGCCGACCACGTGCACGTCTTCCGGGCCGAACTCAAGGCGCATGGCCCGATCACGCACGTGCGCTTCAACATCTTCCCCGACGGCGGCGTGTCGCGGCTGCGGCTGTGGGGCCGGCCCGCGTGAGCGAACGGCTCGCCATCGCGCCGCTGACGCCGGAGGCGTTCGCGCCGTTCGGCGAGGTGATCGCACCGGAAGCGGCGCGCCGCGCGTTCCCGATCAACGCCGGCAACACCCGGCGCTTCCACGATCTGGCGAACGTGGAGTGCCTCGGCGACGGCGCGCGCGTGGGCATCAGCCTGTTCCGCGGCCAGCCGCGCGCGATGCCGTTCACCGTGACGATGCTTGAACGGCATCCGCTCGGCAGCCAGGCCTTCGTGCCCTTGTCGAAGACGCCGTACCTGATCGTCGTCGCCACCGCGCCCGATGCCGTGCCGCGCGCCTTCCTCGCGCGCTCGGGCGAAGGCGTCAATTACCGGCGCGGCACCTGGCATCACCCGTTGCTGGCCCTGGGCGCGGTCAGCGATTTCCTGGTAGTGGATCGCATCGGCCCGGGCAACAACTGCGAAGAAGCCACGCTGGCGCAGGAGTGGCTGCTGGATCCGGAGAACTGAGCGCGATCAGTCCCCGAAGCCATCCTGGAACAGGATCTGGTTCCACTCGTAGGCACCCACGTCGTAGGGGCCATGGATGTCGGGGAGCGGCGAATCCACCGGGCGCGGGTTCAGATCGTGGTCGTAGTGCAGAAATCCCAGGTCGTCCGGGCAGCGGTCGATGGCCCAGGCATTGGGGAGCAGGCGATAGTTTCCGCCTGCGGCATCGATGAACCCCGGGTTGGTGAAAACCGTGCTCATTTCGTCGTAGTCGTAGCCAACGGTCGTCCTGTGGAAAACATTGCAGGCCATCTGGATCCATGGGTCACTCCCGGGGAACTGAAACACCGGCAGCGAGGGGGCGGCGTGGACGATGGTTTGCGCCACCAGCACCGACCCTCCGGTATTGACATTGATCACCGCCGCGCCGCCGGTATTGTCGGCTAGCGTGTCACCCTGGAATTCAACGACGGCCATGAGCGGTCCGGTTCCGGCAGGGGGGGTGATATCCACGGCGCTGGCCCCGGTGTTGCTCACGATGACGTTGTTGCGCGACTTCAGATACGCCACCCCTCCCGCCACCATGTAGGCGCTGCCGCCGGAGGTGGCCTGGTTGCCTTCCACGCGGGTACCTTCCACCGTCAGCCGCGCATCTTGTCCAACCCAGGCACCACCCCCCTGGTCTGCCCGATTGTTGACGATGCGCGAGCATTCCTGCGCATCGATGCATCGGCGCAGGGTGCGCTTGATCTCCACCGTCGCGCCATTTTCGGCCACGACGCCACCGCCGAGGGCCACGGCGATGTTGCTGCCGATGGTCGCGTTGCGAATGCTCACCGTCGTTTGTGGACCATTCGCCAGAATGCCGCCGCCCCCCACGCCGCCATCATTGCCCACGACCAGGGGACGCGGATCCCCGCCGCCAAGCCCCTCGCCGATCCTCAAACGGCTTGGCGGGCTGGCGGCATCGGATATTGCCGCGATGCCGCCGCCTGCCAAGGCTTTGTTGAATCCGATGTTGACGACAAGGCCACCAAGGCCCGTCGCGCCGGAATTGACCACCGCATCGCAGCCATAGAGCAGGATTCCACCGCCCACCGTTGCGGCGGTATTGCTGACCACGGCGCTTGCCGAAGCAAGACGCAGTTCCGCGCCATTGTTGCAGTAGATGCCGCCGCCGCCGCCCTCGGTGGCGGTGTTGCCGGTCACGATCGAGCCTCCCTGAAGGCGCACTATCGCCCCTGCGCCATTGCCGTCCACCAGGATGCCCACACCCCTGAGAGCCGTGTTGTCGCTCACAGTGACGCGCTCCAGGCGGACATCGGCCGAGCGCACTTCGAGCCCGCCGCCATCGCTGTTTTTCACGGTGAGCCGCTGCAACACGATGTTGCGGCGCGCGGTGCCGCCGTTGATGTTCAGCGCGCGCCCTGAAGGCGCACCGGCGGCATCGATCTCGGTGTTGGTGCTGTCCGGCGTGGCGGACGAGCAGGTGGCATAGCCGCCCTCGATGACGAGGCTGCGATTGAACAGGCTGTAGTTCCTGCCCGAATAGCTGCCATTGCGCGCCACCCGGATGACGTAAGAATCGCCGGGCGAGATGACCGTGGGCACGGCGTCGATCGCGCTTTGCAGCGCATTGGGCAGCACGTCGGTGCGGTAATCGCAGTCGGCGCCGGCGCCCACGCGCAGCAGCGACACGGCCGCATCGGCCTGCGCGCAGGCGAACAGCCCGCACAGCGCGAGAAGGGGAAGGTAAAACGGGGCGCGGCGCGACATGACGATCTCCGGGGCAGACGGGCGGGCATCTTCTGGATACGGGGCCGCGCACCGATTTCGGACATCGCCGCGTTCGCTGCCCATGGCGAACACGGCGAACGCCGGCGCAGCGGATCAACGATCCTCGAAGCCGTCCTGGAACAGGTTCGCGTTCCACTCGTAAGCGCCCACGTCGTAGGGGCCGGAGACATCTGGGAGCGGTGAATTCACCGGGCGCGGGGAAAACTCATGATCGAAGGGGAGAAAGCCGGTGTTTTCCGGGCACCAGTCGATGGCCCAGGCCGCGGAATGCAGGCGGTAGTTGCCGGCGGCGGCGTTGACGAAGCCGGGATTGGCGTTGATCGACGTGATGCCGTCGCGGTGGGCGACGTTGGTCTCTGAATGAAAGACATTGCAGTGCATCGTCACCTGCGTGACGCACGCGCTGCATGTCGCCACGGGCACGGCGGCGGACGCGTTCACGATGCTGCGCCCGAAGGCGACCTGGCCTTCCGCATGGGCGGCAACCACCCGCACCGCATCGACATTGTCGGCGAGGGTATCGCCGAGGAAGAGGACGCTGGCCGCGCGCGGCGCGGTCGCACTCGCCGGGCTGATCTCCACCACGCTGGCGCCGGTGTTGCCCACGATCACATTGTTGGCCGAGCGCAACCGCGCATTCTGTCTTCTTGCCAGATAGGCGCTGCCACCCTGCGCGGCCGTGTTGCCCTCGATGCGCGTGCCCGAGACGGTCACATCCGCCCCATCGATCGCGGCCACGGCGGCTCCCCAGGCGGCGCTGTTGCCGCTGATGCGCGAGCAGTGCTCGACCGCACAGCGCGCATGGGTACGCGCGACCCCCACGTTGGCGCCTTCCGTGGCCACCACGCCACCGCCATACCCTGCCGGAGCGGTGACGCTGTTACCCGCGACGATGGCATCGTACAGAGAGACCTGCACATGTTGCCCCAGCGCCAGGATGCCGCCGCCCGCCCCCGAGGCGGTGTTGTTGACGATGAGCGGGCGCGGCCCGGAGCCGCTCAGTCCGGCGCCGATGACGACGTTGCTGGCGACACTGGTTCCGCTGCTGGAAACCGCGATGCCACCGCCCGTGGCGGCCTGATTGTTGCTGATGTTGAGGAACAGGCCGGCGAATCCTGCGCCGCCCGAATTGATCGTGGCGTCGCAGCCGTGGATGTAGATGCCGCCGCCGCTGCCGGCGGCGGTGTTGCCGATCACCGCGGTGTCGGAGGCAAGATCCAGGGTGGCCTGGTTGCTGCAATGGATGCCGCCACCGCCGGTCGTGGCCGTGTTGTTGGTCAGCGACGAACCGCCGTACATCCTCAGGGTCGCGCCCGGCCACTCGCCCGTGATGCGAATGCCGGCGCCAGAAGTGGCGGTGTTGCCGGTGATGATGACGTCATCCAGCCGCAGGTTCGCGGAGCGGACAAACAGCCCGCTGCCATTGCTGTTCTTTACCGTCAGCCCGCGCAAGGTGACCTCGCGTCGTTGTTCGTTTCCGCCATCGATGTACACCTGCGGCCCGGTAACGGCTCCGGTCCCGTCGATCTCGGTGTTGGCCGTGCCCGGCGAGGCGGACGCGCAGGTATCGAACCCGCCTTCGATGGTGACGCTGCGGTCGAACACCCGGACGTTCTTCCCGACGTAGTTGCCGTTGCGCGCCACCCGGATGACGTAGGCATCGCCTGCGGGAATGGACGTGGGCACGGCATCGACCGCGCTTTGCAGTGCGTCGGGCAGTACATCGGTGCGGTAGTCGCAGCCGGCACCGGCGCCCACGCGCATCAGCGACACGGCGGCATCGGCCTGCGCGCAGGCGAACAGGCCGCACAGCGCGAGAAGGGGAAGGGCAAACGGGGCACGGTGCCGCACGACGATCTCCGAGGTGGAAAGAGGGGTACTTTCCGGGCACGGAGCAGAACGCCGATTTAGGACAGCCTTCCGCCTTATCATCCGCGCCTTGCGAAGAACGAGGCGGCGGACATGCGTGGCACGATGCTGGTGGTGGCGATGTGGGCGGGCATGCTGGCGGCGGCGCCGGCGCAGGCATGGTCGGCCTTCGGGCATCGGCTGGTGGGCCTGCTGGCGCAGGATCGGGTATCGGCACACACCCGCGCTCGGATCGACGCGCTGCTCGCGCTGGAACCGGGCGCGGACCTGGGCACGATCGCCACCTGGGCCGACGAGATCCGCGACCAGCCGGCGTATCGCCACACCGCTCCGTTCCATTACGTGAACTTCCGCGACGGAAGCTGCCGCTTCGATGCCGCGCGCGACTGCGCCGATGGCAATTGCATCGTCGGCGCGCTGGCACGCTACACCGACGTGCTCGGCGATCCGGCGCGCCCGGCCGCCGAGCGCCTGGACGCGCTGAAGTTCGTCGTGCATTTCGCGGGCGACGTGCACCAGCCCATGCACGCCGGCAACCGCGACGATCGCGGCGGCAACCGCGTCCAGATCAACCTGGATGGCGAAGGCACCAACCTGCACGCGGTCTGGGATTTCCACCTGCTGCGCGGCGCGGGCCTGAAGATGAAGGAGTACCGCGCCCGACTCGCGCCGCAGGTGGCCGAGGCCGACGTCGAACCGATGGATTTCACCGCCTGGGCCGAATCCTCCTGCGCCCTGCTCGACAGCGCCGCGATCTATCCGCCCCGCGCCGGACGCCTGCCAGCCGGCTACTTGGAACGGCAGCGCCCGGTGGCCGAAGCGCGCGTCGTGCTGGCCGCCGCACGATTGGCGGCGCTGCTGGACCGTACCCTCGCGCCGACCCCGGAAGCCGCGCCGGAGGCTGAATAGGAGACAACCCGAGGGAACGAATTGACTGCGATCAAGCCGGCGTTGCTGCACTGCAAGAAACTGCATTCCCCGATTGATCGAACAGAAAAGGAGTGTCCCCATGTCGCACCGCCACCTGCTCGCCGCCGCCCTTGCCGCCGCCCTCCTCGCGCCCGGCATCGCCCGCGCCCACGACACCTGGTTCGTCCGCGCCGGCGTGCACAACGTCGATCCCAAGTCCAGCAGCGGCACCCTGGCCGGCACCTTCAAGGCCACCATCGACAGCGACATCAAGCCGACCATCGCCTTCGGCTACCACCTCAACGACAACATCGCCATCGAACTGCTCGCCGCACTGCCGTTCAAGCACGAAGTCAGCCTCGACGGCGTGGGCGCGGTGGATTTCACCCACCTGCCGCCGACCCTGAGCCTGCAGTACTACTTCGCCCCCGATGCCAAGGTGAACCCCTTCGTCGGCGCCGGCGTCAACTACACCTGGACCTACGACGAGAAGACCAAGGGCCCGATCGCAGGCACCAAGGTCGGCATCGAGAACTCGTGGGGCCTGGCCGCGCAGGCCGGCCTGCTGTTCCAGACGGGCCGCAACTGGGACATCGTGGCCGACGTGCGCTACATCGACATCGACGCCAAGGTGAAGCTCAACGGCGCGGAGATCGGCAAGGTGGACGTGAACCCGCTGGTCTACGGCATCGCCGTCAACTTCCGCTTCTGATCGCGCCCCGCGGTCGATGGCCAAACGCGCCCCGGCGGAGAAATCCGCCGGGGCGTTTTCGTTGGAGGCCGCGCCGCGCGGCGATTCAGGCGCGCCGCCGCCGATCCAGCCACACGCCCAGCCCCTGGGCGTTGAGTTCGATGTCCAGCCCGATGACATCGCGCACCGTCTGCGGCGGCAGGCCGCTGTGCGCGACGGCGCGGGGAACGTAGAGGTCGTCCAGCGCGGCCACGAGGGCGGCGTGGCGGTCCGGCGCGGTTTCCACGGCGAGGGCGCGTTCGACCATCGCGTCGATCAGCTCGATCAGCGTGGCGGCGTTTTTCCGCGCGTCGCCGATGCGGCCGAAGTGGGTCAGGAAGATGTTTTCCGGGTGCAGGTCGGCCAGCCGCCGCACGGAAGTTTTCAGCGCGTCGGGATCGAACTGCACGGGCGTGGTGGTGGGGAACAGGAAGATGCCTTCGGGCGTGTCCAGTTCGCGGTAGGAGATGCCGAAGGTATCGCCGGTGAACACGCTGCGGCTGGCTTCGTCCCACAGGCAGAAGTGGTGCAGGGCATGGCCGGGAGTATCCAGGCAATGCAGTTCGCGGCCGGCCAGGTCGACGACGTGGCCGTCGTGGGCGATGTCCACGCGCTGCGCCGGGATCGGCACGATGGTGCCGTAGCTGCGCGCCATTTCTTCTTCGCCGTAGACGGCGGTGGCGCCGGCGATGAGCCGGGCCGGGTCGATCATGTGCGGGGCGCCGCGCGGATGCACGACCACGCGCGCGCTCGGCAGGCGTTGCAGCAGTGCGCCCGCGCCGCCGGCGTGATCCAGATGCACGTGGGTGAGGATCAGCCAGTCGATGTCGGCAGGCGTCAGGCCGGCATCGGCGATGGCGGCGAGCATCGCGGGCACGGCGAGCGAGGTACCGCAATCCAGGAACGCGCCGCGTCCGTTCTCGACGATGAGGTAGGCGGCGTCGAAGGCCGGGCGCTGGAAGCCGGTGTCGATGGCGTGGATGCCGTGGGCCTGGGGCATGGGGTGTCCTTGAGGATGAGGTGTGAGTGGTGTTTGCGGCCTTGGCGAGCCCTTGCAAACCCCCGTCGTGCCAGCGCAGACAGGCATCCAGTGTCCTGGATTTTCGGATGAGGCACTGGGTCCCCGCCTTCTCGGGGACGACGAAGCATTCTGGATGCTCGTCGATGCGGCGCGCGCGGGGAATGCTACTTGGGTCGCAGCAGCAGGCCGCGCACCGGCCAGGCCAGCAGCAGCACACCGAGGAACGTGCCGTAGGCCAGGAGCGTGGCCAGTACCTGTTTCCAGATCGCGCCGGCATTCGGATCGGCTGCCGCGATGCCCCAGAGCATCGCCCAGATGCTCGCCATCAGCGCGGCCACCAGCGCCGTCAGCTCGAACAGGCGGCGCACGATGCCGCCGGGCTGGCGCGGAAACAGCATGAAGCACGCGCCCACGACGACGAACCAGGGGAAGAACAGGATGACGCTCAGATATGCCATCGCCTTATCCGAAGCGCCGCGTCAGTCGTCGGCGAAGCGCCGCAGCGCGGCGGCGGCGACGGCGGCATCGATACCTTCGCCGAGCGTCTCGCCGTCGACCGGGAACGCCGCATCGCCCTGCTTCAACGCCGCGATGCGCTGGCCGGCATCGCGCGGGGAGGCGTACCAGCCGCCCTGCAACAGCAGCCGGCCGTCGCCATCGACGAGCTTGAACGAGAAGCGGCCATCGGCTTCGCGGTACTGCTTGAACAGCGGCATCGTCTCGACCGCCGCCGCGCCGCTCACCTGCGTCGCGCCCACCTGCGCGCGGAAGCTGCGCAGGCCCACGGCCTCGCGCAGTCGTTCGAGCAAGGGCGCGGCCACCGCGCGCGCCTTCGCCGCGCCGGCCTGCAACACGTCCTCGATCTCGGCGGGCCTGGCGATCAGCGCCTCGTAACGCTCGCGCATCGGCGCGATCTGTTCGTCGATCTTCTGGAACAGGCGCTGCTTGGCCTCGCCCCACGACAGCCCGGCACTCAACGCGGCGCGGTAGGTGACGGTGTCCTCGGCATCGGCGAAGGCCTGGTACAGCGTGGACAGCGCGTTGGATTCGGGGTCCTTCGGTTCGCCGGGCGCGCGCGAGTCGGTGACGATGCGCGCGATGGCGTCCTTCAGCAGGCGCGCGCCGCCTTCGAACAGCGGGACGGTGTTGTCGTAGCTCTTGGACATCTTGCGCCCGTCCAGCCCCGGCAAGGTGGCGACCTGTTCCTCGATGTGCGCCTCGGGCAGCACGAAGAACCCGCCTCCATCGCCGTACAGGTGGTTGAAGCGCGCCGCCACGTCGCGCGCCATCTCGATGTGCTGGATCTGGTCGCGCCCCACCGGCACCTTGTTGGCGTTGAAGGCGAGGATGTCGGCGGCCATCAGCACCGGATAGCAGAACAGGCCCATGGTGATGCCGGCATCCGGGTCTTGGCCCTCGGCGGTGTTGGCATCGACGCTGGCCTTGTAGGCGTGGGCGCGGTTCATCAGGCCCTTGGCAGTGACGCAGGTCAGAAGCCAGGTCAGCTCGGGAATCTGCGGGATGTCCGATTGCCGGTAGAACGTCACCCTCTCCGGGTCCAGGCCCGCCGCCAGCCAGGTCGCGGCGATTTCCAGCCGCGAACGCTCCACCCGCGCCGGGTCGTCGCACTTCACCAGCGCGTGGTAATCGGCCAGGAAGAAGAACGCATCCACGTTCGCATCCAGGCTCGCCGACACCGCCGGGCGGATCGCGCCGACGTAGTTGCCAAGGTGCGGCGTGCCGGTGGTGGTGATGCCGGTGAGGACGCGGGTCTTGCTCATGGGATGCACGGGAGGCGGAAACAGGGCCGCGAAGTGTAGCAACGCGGGCGTGGGAACTTCCTCACCAGCAATCCTCCGTCATGCCAGCGGCTCTCAACAGCGGAGCTGGTCAAGCCGGGATGACGGAGAGAGGAGTTCCAGATGCTCCCCAAGGCTTGGCTGTCGTGCTTCGGCCGTCCCTGCACCACCCGGGAGAACGACATGGCATGCTCCGGTATCCCTCCGCTCACGAGTCGCCGATGCCCCGATCCCGCCGCCGCTGGCCGCGCTTCCTGCTCGCGCTGTGCCTGATCTGGCTCGCCAGCGCGCTGTGGCAGGCGTACAAGCCGCTGCCGCCGGGCGTGGGCGTGGCGATGCCGTGGCGGGCGGTGGACGACGCGGCCTTCCTGTCCGACCTCACCTATGTCGATGCGGCCGGCGCGCGGCACAGCGAGCAAGAGATCTTCGCTGCGGCGTTCTCGATGATCGGGCAGGCGCGAAGACTCATCGTGCTGGACATGTTCCTGTTCAACGATTTCGCCGGCGCGGAAAGCGCCGTGTTGCGGCCATTGAGCGGCGAACTCGCGCAGGCCCTGCTCGATCGCATGGCCGCCGTGCCGGAACTGCGCATGGTGGTGGTCACCGACCCGATCAACACGGTGTATGGCGGCGTGGCGTCGGCGCACCTGCACGCGTTGGAACGCGCCGGCGCGCAGGTGGTGCAGACCGACCTTGCCGCGTTGCGCGCTTCCAATCCGCTCTGGTCCGGGCCCTGGGCGCTCTGCTGCGCGTGGCTGGGCAACAACGCGGCCGGCGGCTGGCTGCCCAATCCGTTCGGCACGGAAAGGATCACGCTGCGAAGCTGGCTGGCGCTGCCCAATTTCCGCGCCAACCACCGCAAGACGCTGGTCGTGGACGCGGGCGACGACTGGCAGGCGCTGGTGACTTCGGCCAACCCGCACGATGCCAGCGCCGCGCACGGCAACGTCGCGCTGCGTTTTTCCGGCGCGGCCGCGCTCGATCTGTTGGCGACCGAAGCCGCCGTCGCCGCGTTCTCCGGCGCGCCGCTCGATGCCCTGCCCGCGCCCGATGCGCCCATTGCGGAAACCGGCCCGCGCCTGCGCGTGCTCACCGAGCGCGCCATCGCCGACGCGCTGATCGACACCACCCATGCCGCGACATCCGGCGACTCGCTCGATGTCGCGGTGTTCTATCTCTCCCATCGCGGCCTGATCGGCGCACTGAAAGCCGCGCACGCGCGCGGCGTCGCCGTGCGCGTGCTGCTGGATCCCAACGAGGATGCCTTCGGCCGCAAGAAGAACGGCGTGCCGAACCGGCAGGTGGCGCGCGAACTCGTCGCCGCCGGCCTGTCCGTGCGCTGGTGCGACACCCACGGCGAGCAGTGCCACGCCAAGCTGGTGCTGCATCGCGGTACACGCGGCGCCACGCTGATCGCCGGTTCGGCCAACTTCACCCGCCGCAACCTCGACAATCTCAACCTGGAAACCAGCGTGCAGTTCGCCGCATCCGCCGATCACCCCGCCGTCGCCGATGCCGCGCGCTGGTTCGAGACGAACTGGGCCAACGAACCCGGACGCCGCTTCAGCGCCGACTACCCGCGCTATGCGGACGACTCCCTGCCGCGGCGCGCGTGGTATCGCATCGGGGAGGCGGCGGGGTTGTCCACCTGGTGATTCGTGGGTGCGGCCTTGCCACGATCCTCGCCGCGCGCCGGCGGCATGGTGGGAATCCCCCCGCCCACGCCGCACAATCGGCGCACCGCCCTGACAGGTGAATCCGCGTGAACGATTTCAACGCCCGCTTCGCCCGGCTGGAACCGCTGATCGACCGTGCGCTGGAGCTGGAAGGGCAGGCGCGCGAGAAGTTTCTCGCACTGTGCGGGGAAATCCATCCGGACCTGATCGCCGACCTGCGCCGCACGCTGACCCAGGACGACGGCCTGCCGGCGCTGGGCGCGCTGGCCGAGGAGATCACGCGCGAGCGCATCACCGACCGGCGCGGCCTGCGCGCCGGGCCGTGGCGGCTGCTGGAAAAGCTCGGCCAGGGCGGCATGGGCACGGTGTACCTGGCCGAGCGCGCCGACGGCGCGTTCGACAAGCGCGCCGCGATCAAGCTGCTGCGCGGCGAGGACACGCGCTTCCGGGAACAGCTCGAACGCGAGCGCCGGGTGCTGGCGCGGCTGGATCATCCGGGCATCGCGCGCCTGATCGACGGCGGCGTGCTCGCCGAGGGCCAGCCGTGGCTGGTGATGGAACTGGCCGAGGGCGAGGAACTGGACGCCTGGCTCCGCCGCATGCGGCCCTCGCGGCAGCGGCGGCTGGAGGTGTTCCTGGCGATCTGCGATGCGGTGTCCTACGCGCACAGCGCGCTGGTGGTGCATCGCGACCTGAAGCCGGGGAACATCCGCGTGGCGGCCGATGGCACGGTGAAGCTGCTGGACTTCGGCATCGCCAAGCTGCTCTCGCCCGACGCTTCGGGCGGCAAGACGCGCCACGTCGCGCTGACGCCGGAGTTCGCCGCGCCCGAGCAACTGGCCGGCGAGGCCATCACCGCGCGCACCGACGTGTATGCGCTCGGCGCGCTGTTGTACCTGCTGCTCACCGGCCGCTCGCCGCACCCGCGCTTCGACGGCAACTGGGTGGACTACATCGAGCACATCAACCGCGTGGATGCCGAGCCCGCCAGCCGCGCCGCCGCGCATGCCGGCGGGCTGGCGCTGCCGCCGGCGCAGTTGCGCGGCGATCTGGACGCCATCGCGGCCAAGGCCCTGCGGCGCGATCCGGTGGAGCGCTACGTCAGCGTGGACGCGATGGCGCAGGACGTGCTGCGCCATCTCGACGGCCGCCCGGTGCTGGCGCACGCGCAGACCTGGCAATACCGCAGCGGCAAATGGCTGCGGCGGCACTGGGGCATCGCGGTACTGCTGGGCGGCATCCTCCTGGCGCTCGGCAGCGGCATCGCCGGCACCGCCTGGCAGGCGCGGCACGCGGCGGCCGAGCGCGACGCGGCGCGGCTGGAGGCGCGGCGTTCGCAGGCGGTGCGCGACTACCTGGCGCTGATGTTCCGCGACACCGGCGCGCCGGAAAGTGAGAACGCCAGCGCGCACAGCGTGCTGGCGACGGCGGTGGACAATATCGAACGGCGCTTCGTCGGCGACCCGCAGACCCGCCAGCAGGTGCTGCTGACGCTGGCGGAAATCTATCTCTACATCGGCGATTACCCGGCCGCCGAGAGCCTGCTCTCGCGCTTCCAGGCGCTCGAGCAGGGCGACACGCCGGCGGTGCTGCGGGCGCGCTCGCACATCTACCTGTCCACCATCGCCAGCCGGCGCGGCCAGCCGCAGCAGGCCTGCGACGAAGTGGCACTCGCGTTTCCGCTGCTGGACGCCGATCGCAGCGACCACCTGCGCACCCATGCCGATGCGCTGTCCGCGCGCGGCGCCTGTCGCCGCGTGCTCGGCGACACGGCGGGGGCCGAAAGCGATTACACGACGGCGCTGGCGATGTTCTCGCGCGAGGACGTGGGCGATGACGTGAGCCTGGCCGTGGCGCACACCAACCTCGCCGCGCTCCTGCTCCACCTGGGGCGCAATGCCGATGCCGAGACCGAGCTCCAGGCCGCGCTGCGCATCTACGCCCGTTCCGGGCGCGAACGCAGCGTGGACGCGGCCACCACGCTCAACAATCTGGCCGTCTCGGTGCTCAACCGCGGCGACCCGCGTGGCGCCAGCGTCTGGCTGCAACGCGCGCTCGACGTGCAGCGCGCCGCCACCGGCGAATCGGCCCCGCTCGGCGCGCAGCTTTCCAACCATGCGCGCGTGCTGGTGTTGCTGGGCCATGCCGATGAAGCCGAAGCGCTGGCACGCGAGGCGCTGGCGATGATGCGGCGCTTCACCGGCGAGGACAGCCTGGACACGGCCAGCGCGCGCATGACACTGGCGACCTGGCTCGGCGCGACCGGCAACACCGCCGAGGCACTGCGGGAAACCGAAGGCGCCCGCGCGCAGGTCGTCGCGCGCCTCGGCGAGAACCACGCCTTCAGCCGCCGCTTCCAGGTCCAGCTCGCGCAGGCCCAGATGCAGGCCGGCCAGCGCGATGCGGCGCTGGCCAACGTCGATGCCGCCATCGCCGGGCTGGAGGCCGCCGGCGCG
>JBBCJS010000014.1:0-83678 GCA_037190825.1 Chiayiivirga flava | reverse complement strand
TCGAGATGGTGATGCCTGGCGACAACGTGAAGATGGTGGTGACGCTGATCGCGCCGATCGCGATGGACGAGGGCCTGCGTTTCGCGATCCGCGAAGGCGGCCGCACCGTCGGCGCCGGCGTCGTGGCCAAGGTCATCAAGTAAGTCGTCTAAGTAAAACAAGCAACCAACGGGGGGCGGAACTTTCGCTTCCGCCCCCGACGTTCTTTTAAGGCATTCAAGGAAAGGCCATGGCGGACCAGAAGATTCGGATTCGACTCAAGGCGTTCGATCATCGTTTGATCGACCGTTCCGCGAGCGAGATCGTCGAGACGGCCAAGCGGACTGGCGCGCAGGTGCGCGGCCCCATCCCGCTGCCGACCAAGATTGAGCGTTACACCATCCTGGTGTCGCCGCACGTGGACAAGGACGCGCGCGACCAGTATGAGACCCGCACGCACAAGCGCGTGCTCGATATCGTCGATCCGAACGACAAGACCGTGGATGCCTTGATGAAACTCGAGCTCGCGGCCGGCGTCGACGTCCAGATCAAGCTGTACTGAGGCTAGCACCATGAGTATCGGGATCGTAGGCCGCAAGTGCGGCATGAGTCGAATCTTCACCGAGAACGGTCAGTCCGTGCCGGTGACCCTGATCGAGGCGACGCCTAACCGCATCGTCCAGATCAAGACCCAGGAAGCCGATGGCTATCAGGCCATCCAGGTCACCGCCGGCGAAAAGCGCGCCGCGCTGGTCAACAAGCCGCTCGCCGGCCACTACGCCAAGGCCAAGGTCGAGGCGGGTCGCGGCCTGTGGGAGTTCCGCGTCGAGGCGCTGGACGGTTACGAAGTGGGCGGGGAAATCCGCGCCGACATCTTCGCCACCGGGCAGATCGTCGATGTCCAGGGCGTGACCAAGGGCAAGGGCTTCCAAGGCACGATCAAGCGGCACAACTTCCGCATGGGCGATGCCACGCACGGTAACTCGCTGTCGCACCGCGCCCCGGGTTCGCTCGGTCAGCGCCAGACGCCGGGCCGTGTGTTTCCGGGCAAGAAGATGTCCGGCCACATGGGTTCGGACGTGCAGACCACGCAGAACCTCGAAGTGATGAAGGTCGACGCCGAGCGCGGCCTGATCGCGATTCGCGGTGCGGTTCCCGGCGCGCCCGGCGGCGACGTGATCGTCCGCCCGGCGGCGAAAGGTTAAGGAGACAGAACATGGAACTCGCAGTCGTCGGTAGCGGCGAAAAGTTGGCGGTGTCCGAAGCGGTCTTTGGTCGCGAATTCCGCCAGGATCTCGTGCACCAGGTCGTGGTGGCCTATCGCAACGCCGGTCGCTCCGGAACCAAGGCGCAGCTGTCGCGCGCCGAAATGTCCGGCACGACCAAGAAATTCAAGAAGCAGAAGGGCGGCGGCGCCCGTCACGGCGACTACCGTGCGCCGATCTTCGTCGGCGGCGGTCGCGCCTTCGCGGCCGAGCCGCGCAGCTTCGCGCAGAAGGTCAACCGCAAGATGTACCGCGGCGCCATCAGTTCGATCCTGTCCGAGCTGCTGCGCCAGGATCGCATCACGGTCGTCGAGAACATCGCGATCGACGAGCCCAAGACCAAGTCGCTGATCGCGCACCTGGACAACCTCGGCGTGAAGCGTCCGCTGATCGTCACCGAGGACGCCAACGAGGCGCTGTACCTGGCCGCGCGCAACATTCCCTACGTGGAAGTGCGCGACGTGCAGGGCCTGGACCCGGTCGCGCTGGTTGGCGCCGAGAGCGTCGTGGTGACCGTCGAGGCGGTCAAGAAGATCGAGGAGTGGCTGGCATGAGCAGCGAAAAGATCCTGACCGTGCTGCGTGCGCCGCACATTTCCGAAAAGACCGCGCGCCTGCAGGAACTCTCGAACCAGTACGTGTTCGAGGTTTCCCAGGAGGCGACCAAGGCCGACGTCAAAGCAGCGGTGGAATCGCTGTTCGAAGTCAAGGTCGAGGACGTCAATCTCCTGACCGTGAAGGGCAAGCGCAAGACCTTCCGTTTCCGCGCAGGTCGCCGAGGCGACTGGCGCAAGGCCTACGTCAAGCTCGCCGAAGGGCAGAGCATCGACGTGATGGCAAAGCCCTGAGGTAGCACGCCATGGCATTGATCAATCACAAGCCGACCTCGCCTGGCCGCCGCGCCAAGGTCAGCGTCGTCAATCCGGACCTGCACAAGGGTGCGCCGCACGCCGCGCTGGTCGAGAAGCAGTCCAAGACCGGTGGGCGCAACAACGCCGGCCGCATCACCACCCGCCATCGCGGCGGTGGCCACAAGCAGCACTATCGCATCGTCGATTTCAAGCGCGACAAGGAAGGCATCCCCGCCCGCGTCGAGCGCATCGAATACGATCCGAACCGCACCGCGCACATCGCGTTGCTGTGCTATGCCGATGGCGAGCGTCGCTACATCATCGCGCCCAAGGGCATCGCCGTGGGCGACCAGCTGATGGCTGGCCGCGACGCGCCGATCAAGGTGGGCAACACGCTGCCGCTGCGCAACATCCCGGTCGGTGCCACGGTGCACTGCATCGAGATGCGCCCCGGCAAGAAGGCCCAGCTGGCCCGTTCGGCCGGTGCCTCCGCGCAGCTGGTCGCGCGCGAACAGGGTTACGCCACGCTGCGCCTTCGCTCCGGCGAAATGCGCAAGGTGCCGGCCGACTGCCGCGCCACCATCGGCGAGGTCGGCAATTCCGAGCACAGCCTGCGCAAGATCGGCAAGGCCGGCGCCAAGCGCTGGCTGGGCATCCGCCCGACCGTTCGCGGTGTGGTGATGAACCCGGTCGACCATCCGCACGGCGGTGGTGAAGGCCGTACTTCCGGCGGCCGTCACCCGGTCTCGCCGTGGGGCACGCCGACCAAGGGTTACAAGACTCGTAACAACAAGCGCACCGAGCACCTCATCGTGCGTCGTCGCAAGTAACAGGATCAGGCCATGGCACGTTCACTCAAGAAAGGCCCGTTCGTCGATCTTCACCTTCTCAAGAAGGTCGAGGCGGCGTCGGCCACCAACAGCAAGAGGCCGATCAAGACCTGGTCGCGTCGTTCGATGGTGTTGCCGGAGATGGTGGGTTTCACCATCGCCGTGCACAACGGCAAGCTGCACGTCCCCGTGCTGGTCAACGAGAACATGGTCGGGCACAAGCTCGGCGAGTTCGCCGTGACCCGCACGTTCAAGGGGCACGGCGGCGACAAGAAGTCCAAGTGAGGAGCACGACGATGGAAACCAAAGCCATCCTGCGCGGTGCGCGCATCTCCGCACAGAAGGTGCGCCTGGTCGCCGACCAGGTGCGCGGACTGCCGGTCGGCCGCGCCAGCGATCTTCTGCAGTTCAGCGACAAGAAGGCCGCGCACGTGGTGCGCAAGGTCCTGCTGTCGGCCGTGTCCAACGCCGAGAACAACGACGGCGCCGACGTGGACGAGCTGAAGGTCACCCGCATCTTCGTCGATGAGGGTGCCACCCTGAAGCGCTTCCACGCCCGTGCCAAGGGCCGTGGCGCGCGCATCCTCAAGCGCACCAGCCACATCACCGTGGTCGTTGGTACGGCCAAGTAACCGGACGCAGGTATTCCCATGGGTCATAAAGTTCATCCGACCGGAATCCGCCTTGGCATCGCCAAGGACTGGAATTCCAAGTGGTACGCCAACAAGCGCGAGTACGCCGGTTACCTGGCGGCCGACCTGAGGGTCCGCGAGCTGCTTCGCAAGAAGCTGGCGCAGGCGGGCATCAGCAACATCCAGATCGAGCGTCCGGCCAAGACCGCCCGCGTCACGATCCACACCGCCCGCCCGGGCGTGGTGATCGGCAAGAAGGGTGAGGACATCGAGAAGCTGCGCAAGGAAGTCTCCAAGATGATGGGCGTTCCGGCCCACATCAACGTGACCGAGGTGCGCAAGCCCGAACTCGACGCCCAGCTCGTGGCCGAGTCGATCGCCCAGCAGCTCGAGCGCCGCATCATGTTCCGCCGCGCGATGAAGCGCGCCGTCGGCAACGCGATCCGCCTGGGCGCGCTTGGCATCAAGGTCAACGTCGCCGGTCGCCTCAACGGTGCCGAGATCGCCCGTTCGGAGTGGTATCGCGAAGGCCGCGTGCCGTTGCACACGCTGCGCGCCGACATCGATTACGGCTTCGCCGAAGCCAAGACCACCTACGGCATCATCGGCATCAAGGTGTGGATCTACAAGGGCGAGGTGTTCGATTACACCCAGACCGCCCAGGAAAAGACGGACGATCGTCCGGAGCGCTCCGAGCGCGCTCCGCGGTCGCCGAAGGTGAGGGATTGAGCCATGCTGCAACCCAAGCGAACCAAATACCGCAAGGTCCAGAAGGGCCGCAACGAAGGCCTGAGCTGGAGCGGCGCCGCCGTCAGCTTCGGCGAGTTCGGCCTCAAGGCCACCACCCGCGGCCAGTTGACCGCGCGCCAGATCGAGGCGGCCCGCCGCACGATCAGCCGCTACGTCAAGCGCGGCGGAAAGCTGTGGATCCGCGTGTTCCCGGACAAGCCCATTTCCAAGAAGCCCATCGAAGTGCGCATGGGTAACGGCAAGGGCAACGTCGAATACTGGGTCGCCCCGATCCAGCCGGGCCGCATGCTTTACGAAATCGAGGGCGTCTCCGAGGAAGCGGCGCGCGAAGCGTTCCGTCTGGCGGCGGCCAAGCTCTCGGTGCAGACCACCTTTGTTACCCGGACGGTGCGCTAATGAGTATCAAACAATTGCGTGGCAAGTCCCCCGCGGACCTTTCTGCCCAGTTGCTGGAGCTGCGCCGCGAGCAGTTCAACCTGCGCATGCAGAAGGGCGCAGGTCAACTGACCCAGACCCATCAGGTCCGCAAGGTCCGTCGCGAGATCGCGCGGATCAAGGGCCTCCTGGGCGACAACAAGTAAGGCGGCCGACATGAGCGACAACAATCAGATTCAACGCACGGTCGAAGGCCGCGTGGTCAGCAACAAGATGAACAAGACCGTCACCGTGCTCGTCGAGCGTCAGGTCAAGCACGCGCTGTACGGCAAGTACATCAAGCGCAGCACCAAGCTGCACGCCCACGACGAGGATGGCTCCTGCCAGGAAGGCGACGTCGTCCGCCTGGTGGAAACCCGTCCGGTGTCCAAGACCAAGAACTGGCGCGTGGTCGAGATCGTCTCGCGCGCCGCGGTTTGATCCAGGGAGGAATGAGCCATGATCCAGATGCAATCCTTCCTCGATGCGGCAGACAACTCCGGTGCCAAGGAGCTGATGTGCATCAAGGTGCTCGGCGGCTCCAAGCGCCGCTATGCCGGCATCGGCGACATCATCAAGGTCAGCGTCAAGGACGCGATCCCGCGCGGCAAGGTCAAGAAGGGCGAGGTCTATGACGCGGTCGTCGTGCGCACCCGCAAGGGCGTGCGTCGCCCGGACGGTTCGCTGATCCGCTTCGACGGCAACGCTGCGGTGCTGCTCAACAACAAGCACGAGCCGATCGGCACGCGCATCTTCGGACCGGTCACGCGCGAACTGCGCGGCGAGAAGTTCATGAAGATCGTCTCGCTCGCGCCGGAAGTGCTGTAAGGCGTAGGACGAGGAACTGCCATGAACCGTATTCGCAAGGGCGACCAGGTGGTCGTCATCACGGGCAAGAACAAGGGCCAGCGCGGCGATGTGATCCGCGTCGCCGGCGACCGTGTTTTCGTGTCCAACGTCAACCTGGTCAAGCGCCACACCAAGCCGAATCCGCAGGCCAACCAGCCGGGCGGCATCGTCGAGCGTGAGGCGGCGATCCATATTTCCAACGTGCAGGTGTTCAACCCCAAAACGGGGAAGGGCGAGCGCGTTGGCGTCAAGACGCTTGAGGATGGGCGCCGTATCCGGGTGTTCCGCTCGAGCAATGAGGCGGTCGACGCCTGAGGAATGCTGCAATGAACCGGCTTGAGAAGATCTACAAGGACCAAATCGTACCGAAGCTCGTCGAGCGCTTCGGCTACAAGAACATCATGCAGGTGCCGCGCCTGTCCAAGATCACGCTGAACATGGGCGTGGGCGAGGCGGTGGGCAACAAGAAGGTGCTCGAGAACGCGGTGGCCGACATGGCCAAGATCGCGGGCCAGAAGCCGATCGTGACCAAGGCGCGCGTCTCCGTGGCCTCGTTCAAGATCCGCGACGGCTGGCCGATCGGCTGCAAGGTCACGCTGCGCCGCGACCGCATGTACGAGTTCTTCGATCGCCTGGTCAACATCTCGCTGCCGCGCGTGCGCGACTTCCGCGGTGTCTCCGGGCGTGCGTTCGACGGCCGCGGCAATTACAATATGGGCGTCAAGGAGCAGATCATCTTCCCCGAGATCGACTTCGACCAGATCGACGCGATCCGCGGCATGGATATCGCGATCAGCACCACCGCCCGTACCGACGAGGAGGCCAAGGCCCTGCTTGAGGCCTACGGCTTCCCGTTCCGCAAATGATTCCAAGGATCTGCAATGTCCAAGACCTGCATGGTGAATCGCGAGATCAAGCGCGAGAAGCTGGCCAAGAAGTACGCGGCCAAGCGCGCTGAGCTCAAGAAGATCATCTCCAGCCAGACCGCGTCGTACGACGAGAAGATGGACGCACAGGCCAAGCTCCAGAAGCTGCCGCGCGACGCTTCCCCGGTGCGCCAGCGCAACCGCTGCGAACTGACCGGCCGTCCGCGTGGCGTGTATCGCAAGTTCGGCCTCGGCCGCAACAAGCTGCGCGAAGCCACCATGCGCGGCGACGTGCCGGGCCTGCGCAAGGCGTCCTGGTAAAAAAAACCCGGAATCGGGGATCGGCTGCGGGATTGCAAGGGCTTGAGCCCGCGCGATCCCGATCCCATGTACCCCCGGTCCCGGTTTTCAACAGCCGAATGGCTGGTCATCCCCCCCATATCTCCGGATATCGGTGCTACTCATAAGGTAAACGTCAATGAGCATGACTGATCCCATCGCCGACATGCTGGTGCGCATCAAGAACGCGCTGGCCGTCGGCAAGCAGACGGTGAAGATGCCGTCGTCCAAGGTGAAGCTGGCCATCGCCAACGTCCTGAAGGACGAGGGCTACATCACCGACGCGCGCGTCATCAACCCGGGCGCCAAGCCCGAGCTCGAGATCGCGCTCAAGTATTACCAGGGCAAGCCGGTGATCGAGCGCCTGCAGCGCGCCTCGCGCTCCAGCCTGCGCACCTATCGCGGCAAGAGCGATCTGCCGAAGGTGCTGGGCGGTCTGGGCATCGCCATCATCTCCACGTCCAAGGGCATCATGACCGATCACAAGGCGCGCGAAGCGGGCGTCGGTGGCGAAGTCATCTGCCTGGTCGCCTGATTAGGAGTATTCGACGATGTCTCGTGTTGCCAAGAAGCCCGTCGCGTTGCCGAAGGGTGTCGAATTCAAGGTCGACAACGGCCAGTTCACCGTCAAGGGTGCCAAGGGCTCGCTCAGCATCGCCAAGCCCGAGGGCGTGGATGCCAAGGTCGAGAACGGCGAGTTGACGCTGGTACCCGCTGGGCCTGAAAATGTCGCGCTGGCCGGGACGCTGCGCGCGATCCTGTCCAACATGGTCACCGGCGTCAGCGAAGGGTTCCAGCGCAAGCTCGAACTGGTCGGCGTCGGCTACCGTGCCTCGATGCAGGGCAAGGATCTGAACCTGTCGCTGGGTTTTTCCCATCCGGTCGTGTACGTCGCGCCCGAGGGCATCACCCTGGAGACGCCGGCACAGACCGAAATCCTGGTCAAGGGCACCGACAAGCAGCAGGTCGGCGAGGTTGCCGCCAAGATCCGTGCGTTCCGTCCGCCCGAACCCTACAAGGGCAAGGGTGTGCGTTACTCCGGCGAGAAGATCATCATCAAGGAAGCCAAGAAGGCCTAAGCGCTTCCCCGCCAACGGCGCCGCATTTCGCGGCGCTGCTGGGTGGAATCCGTTTCCTTCAGCTTCGCAAGGTCAAACCATGAACAAGAATTCCGCTCGTCTGCGTCGCGCCAAGTCCACGCGCTCGCATATCCGCAAGCTCGGCGTCGCGCGCCTGTCGGTGCTGCGCACCGGCCAGCACCTGTATGCCCAGGTCTTCACCGCCGATGGTTCCAAGGTGCTCGCTTCCGCGTCCACGGTCGAGGCCTCCGTCAAGGACGGCCTGTCCAGCACCAAGAACAAGGATGCCGCCGCCAAGGTCGGCCGCACCATCGCCGAGAAGGCCAAGGCCGCCGGCGTGGATACCGTGGCGTTCGATCGCTCCGGCTACCGTTTCCACGGCCGCATCAAGGCGCTGGCCGATGCCGCGCGCGAGGCGGGCCTGCAGTTCTGATGTCGTTTTCGGCCGGCGTTCGCGCCGGCCTTCCTGCGGTGCCTGGCACCGATGATGTTGTCCACAACTACAAGCGGCCAGGTGCCGTAACTACTCTGGAATCGAACAAATGAGCACGAACGATCGCGACAACGGCGACGGCTTGCTTGAGAAGCTGGTTGCCGTCAACCGCGTCTCCAAGACCGTCAAGGGCGGCCGCCAGTTCACCTTCACCGCGCTGACGGTGGTGGGCGATGGCGCCGGCAAGGTGGGTTTCGGCTATGGCAAGGCGCGCGAAGTGCCGGTGGCCATCCAGAAGTCGATGGAATACGCGCGTCGCGCGATGGTCGACGTCGAACTGAACAACGGCACGCTGTGGTACCCGGTCAAGGCCAACCACGGGGCGGCGCGCGTGTTCATGCAGCCGGCTTCCGAAGGTACCGGCGTGATCGCCGGCGGTGCGATGCGCGCCGTGCTGGAAGCAGCGGGCGTGAAGAACATCCTCGCCAAGGCGGTGGGTTCGCGCAATCCGATCAACCTGGTGCGTGCCACCATCAAGGGTTTGCAGGTCGTGCAGTCGCCGCGCCAGGTCGCAGCCAAGCGCGGCAAGAGCGTGGAGGAGCTGAGCCATGTCTGATAACAACGCCAAGACCGTCAAGGTCCGCCTGGTCAAGGGCCTGCGCGGAACCCAGCAGCGCCACCGCCTGTCGGTGAAGGCGCTCGGCCTCAACAAGCTCAACGACGTGCGCGAGCTGCCGGACAACCCGTCGGTGCGCGGCCTGATCAACCAGGTGTATTACCTGGTCCGCGTCGAGCAGTAATCCAAGGAGTTCAGACGATGCAACTCAATACTCTCAAGCCCGCCGAAGGCGCTCGCAAGGAGCGCGTGCGCGTGGGTCGTGGCGTCGGCTCCGGCCTCGGCAAGACCTGTGGCCGCGGCCACAAGGGTTCCTACGCCCGCACCGGCAAGGGCAAGATCAAGCCCGGCTTCGAAGGCGGCCAGATGCCGTTGCAGCGCCGCCTGCCGAAGGTCGGCTTCCGCTCCAAGCTCAAGCAGGACACCGTCGAGGTGTTGCTGTACAAGCTCGCGCTGGTGGACAGCGACGTGATCGACTTCGCCGCGCTGCGCGCCGCCAAGCTGGTGCCGTCGACGGCCAAGTACGCCAAGGTCGTCAAGAAGGGCGAGATCGACAAGAAGATCGTGCTCAAGGGCGTCGCCACGACGGCCGGAGCCCGCGCGGCGATCGAAGCCGCCGGCGGCAGCATCGAGGAGTAAGACACCTTGTCGCAGGCATCCAAAGCCGCAGCAGCCCTGGTGGGCTCGGGCAAGTTCACCGAACTGCGTTCGCGCCTGTTGTTCGTGCTCGGCGCGCTGATCGTTTACCGTCTCGGCACCTATCTTCCGGTGCCGGGCGTGGATTCGGAGGCGATGCTGCGCTTCATGGAGCAGCAGCAGGGCACCATCGTGGACATGTTCAACATGTTCTCCGGCGGCGCGCTGGAGCGATTCAGCCTGTTCGCGCTGAACGTGATGCCTTACATCTCCGCGTCGATCATCGTGCAGATGAGCTCGCAGATCTTCCCGAGCCTGCAGGCGCTGCGCAAGGAAGGCGAGTCCGGGCGGCGCAAGCTGACCCAGTACACCCGCATCGGCACGATCCTCCTTGCCGTGTTCCAGGCTTACGGCGTGGCTTACGCACTGCAGTCCCAGGGCGGCGGTTCGGGCATTCCGATCGTGTTGTCGCCGGGCCCGGGCTTCCTGTTCACCGCCGTGGTGTCGCTCACTGCCGGCACCATGTTCCTGATGTGGCTGGGCGAGCAGGTGACCGAGCGCGGCGTCGGCAACGGCATCTCGCTGATCATCTTCGCCGGCATCGTCGCAGGACTGCCGGGCGCCGTGATCGGTACGCTGGAACTCACCCGCACGGGCGAGCTGGGTCCGTTCTCGGTCATCGCGGTGCTGGCGCTGGTGCTTCTGATCATCGCCTTCGTGGTGTTCGTGGAGATGGGGCAGCGCCGCATCACGGTGAACTACGCGCGTCGCCAGGGCGGGCGTCAGGCCTACATGAACCAGAGCTCGCACCTGCCGCTCAAGCTCAACATGTCCGGCGTGATCCCGGCGATCTTCGCCTCGTCGATCATCATGTTCCCGGCCACCGCGTCGAGCTGGTTCGCGCAGGGCAGCGAGGCGCGCTGGTTGCAGAACCTCTCCGCCGCGCTGGCGCCGGGCGAGCCGCTGCACATGGTGTTGTTCGCCATCCTGATCGCCGGTTTCGCGTTCTTCTACACGGCGCTGGTGTTCAACTCGCAGGAAACGGCGGACAACCTTAAGAAGTCCGGTGCGCTGATTCCGGGCATCCGTCCGGGCAAGGCCACCGCCGAGTACATCGACGGCGTGCTGACCCGCCTGACCGGCTGGGGTGCGCTGTACCTGGTGGCGGTCTGCCTGTTGCCGGAGTTCTTCCGGATGGCGTGGGCGGTGCCGTTCTATTTCGGCGGCACCTCGCTGCTGATCGTGGTCGTCGTGGTGATGGACTTCACCGCGCAGGTTCAGGCTCACCTGATGTCGCATCAGTACGAGAGCCTGATGAAGAAATCCAATCTGAAGGGCGGTTCGCGCGGCGGCTTCGCGCGCGGATGAGTCCGGCCTCCATGCCCGCGCTGGAGTAGCGCGGGCGTCCGCTTCGGCGGACAGGGGTTCGGACCGTCGCCGGAGCCCGGGCACACTCCCCGGGCCGGAAGTTCCACCGTCGCTGTACGGTGGGGCTTCTTCAACAACCCGAAGCCTGTTATCATTTCCGGCTCACTGGGCTGGAAACAGCATAGAACTCATTGTCGGAGATCGCGTAATGGCGCGCATTGCGGGTGTAAACCTTCCCGTCCAGAAACATGTCTGGGTCGGACTGCAGAGCATTTTCGGTATCGGTCGTACCCGGTCCAAGAAGGTCTGCCAAGACGCTGGTGTTGCCACCAGCACCAAAATCCGGGACCTCACCGAAGGCGATGTCGAGCGCCTGCGTGCGGAAGTGGGCAAGTATGTGGTCGAGGGCGACCTGCGTCGCGAAATCGGCATCAACATCACGCGCCTGATGGACCTGGGCTGCTACCGCGGCCTGCGTCACCGTCGCGGCCTGCCGATGCGCGGCCAGCGCACCAAGACCAACGCCCGTACCCGCAAGGGTCCGCGCAAGGCGATCAGGAAGTAAGGATCCAAGATGAACAAGCAGGCCAAGCAGCCCAAGAAGAAGATCCGCCGCGTCGTGACCGACGGCATTGCCCACGTGCATGCCTCGTTCAACAACACGATCGTCACCATCACCGATCGCCAGGGCAACGCCCTGTCGTGGGCCACGTCCGGCGGCGCCGGTTTCCGTGGCTCGCGCAAGTCCACGCCGTTCGCTGCGCAGGTCGCGGCCGAGAAGGCCGGCAAGGCCGCGCTCGACTATGGCTTGAAGACGCTGGAAGTGCAGATCAAGGGGCCCGGTCCGGGCCGTGAGTCCGCCGTTCGTTCGCTGAACAACGTCGGTTACAAGATCACCAACATCATCGACGTGACGCCGATCCCGCACAACGGGTGCCGTCCGCCGAAGAAGCGCCGCGTCTAAGGAGTCCCGACCATGGCACGTTACATTGGTCCCAAGTGCAAGCTCGCCCGCCGCGAGGGCGCGGACCTTTCGCTCAAGAGCCCGGCGCGCGCGCTGGATTCCAAGTGCAAGCTGGAGCAGAAGCCCGGCCAGCACGGCGCCGCCGCCAAGCGCGGCAAGCTGTCCGACTACGCTGTGCAGCTGCGCGAGAAGCAGAAGGTCAAGCGCATCTACGGCCTGCTGGAGCGCCAGTTCCGCAACTACTACAAGAAGGCCTCGCAGAAGAAGGGCAACACCGGCGAATCGCTGTTGCAGCTCCTGGAGAGCCGTCTGGACAACGTCGTGTACCGCATGGGCTTCGCCGTGACCCGTCCGTCCGCGCGCCAGCTCGTCTCGCACAACGCGGTGACGGTGAACGGCAAGGCGGTGAACCTGCCTTCCTACCAGGTGCGTCCGGGCGATGCGATCGCGCTGACCGAGCGCGGCCAGCGCCAGCTCCGCGTGCAGGAAGCGCTCACGCTGTCGCAGGAAATGGATCTCGCCCCGCACTGGGTCGAGGTCGATGCGAAGAAGTTCAGTGGCCTGTTCAAGGCGGTGCCCGATCGCGGCGACCTGCCGTCGGACATCAACGAGGCGCTCATCGTCGAGTTGTACTCGAAGTAATCGGAGCAAGCGACCATGTCTGTTACCGCCACCCAGGTGCTGCGTCCGCGCGGCCCCAATATCGAACGTCTTGGCCCGAACCGGGCCAAGGTGGTCATCGAGCCGCTGGAACGCGGCTACGGCCACACCCTCGGCAACGCCCTGCGTCGCGTCCTGTTGTCCTCGATTCCCGGCTTCGCCGTGACCGAGGTCGAGATCGATGGCGTGCTGCATGAGTACACCACGGTCGAGGGCCTCCAGGAGGACGTGCTCGAGGTACTGCTGAACCTCAAGGATGTCGCCATCCGCATGCACAACGTCGACCAGACCGTGCTGACGCTGGACGTCAAGGGCCCGGGCGTGGTCAAGGCCGGCGACATCCGCGTCGACCACAACGTCGAGATCGTCAATCCCGAGCACGTGATCTGCCACCTGACCAAGGATACGGCGCTGAACATGCGGCTCAAGATCGAGCGCGGCTTCGGCTACCAGCCGGCGGCTGTGCGTCGTCGCCCGGACGAGGAAACCCGCGCCATCGGCCGGCTCGTGCTGGACGCTTCGTTCTCGCCGGTGCGCCAGGTCGCCTACGACGTGGAAAGCGCCCGCGTCGAGCAGCGCACCGACCTGGACAAGCTGGTCCTGCACATCGAGACCAACGGCACCATCGACGCCGAGGAAGCCGTCCGCACCGCGGCCGACATCCTGACCGACCAGCTTTCCGTGTTCGGCGACTTCACCCAGCGCGAGCGCAATACCGGCAAGCAGATTGGCGCCGCCGGCGTGGATCCGGTGCTGCTGCGCCCGATCGACGACCTGGAACTGACCGTGCGTTCGGCCAACTGCCTGAAGGCCGAGAACATCTACTACATCGGCGACCTGATCCAGCGCACCGAAGTGGAGCTGCTCAAGACGCCGAATCTCGGCAAGAAGTCGCTCACCGAGATCAAGGAAGTGCTCGCGCAGCGCGGCCTGTCGCTCGGCATGAAGCTGGAGAACTGGCCGCCGGCCGGCCTCCAGGCGGGCATGCTGGGCTGATGCAGCAAGGCGGGCGGATTCGTTCCGCCCGCGACCATCCGCGGAAAGGAGTTCCGGGATGGATACAACACCAACAATGTTGGCCACGGATCGGCATCAACAAAGCCTGCTTCAATAGAGCCTGCTTCAATAAGGCATTCAGTCACGAGGAATCTTCCCCATGCGCCACCAGAAATCCGGTCGCAAGTTCAACCGCACCAGCTCGCACCGCGAAGCCATGTTCCGCAACATGGCCGCCTCGCTGGTCAAGCACGAAATCATCAAGACCACGCTGCCCAAGGCCAAGGAACTGCGCCGCGTCGCCGAGCCGCTCATCACCCTGTCCAAGGTCGATGGCGTGGCCAACCGCCGTCTCGCGTTCTCGCGTCTGCGCGACAAGGAAGCCGTCGGCAAGCTGTTCGTCGAGCTCGGCCCGCGCTACCAGAGCCGCCCGGGCGGATACCTGCGCATCCTCAAGTGCGGCTTCCGCGACGGCGACAACGCGCCGATGGCCTACGTCGAACTGATCGATCGCCCGCGCGCCGTCGAAGGCGCGGCTGGCGGGGACGATTGATCCGATCGCCCCGTAGTCCGGAAGGCTTCATTCCGCAGGCCCCGCGCAGCATATGCCGGGGCCTGCGTCGTTTCGGGGTCGAAGTGGCTAGGATGTGATCCCCACAAGGCACTCGCAGGCGATTTTTCCACCGTGCTTTCCGAGCGACGTTCCCGACTACTCCGCCTCCTGCTCGCCGTGTCGCTGGGGCTTTGTGTGCTGGCGCTCGTGGGGCTGCGCTTCCACGCGCTGGATCGCGCGCCGCGCGGCTTCTATCTGGACGAAGCCGCGATCGCGGCGCAGGCCATGTGCGTGGCGGAGACCGGACGCAGTGCCGACGGGAGTTTCGGCCTGTTCGCGCCGGTGCTGGCGGCAGGCTATGTCACGCCCGTCACGCTGTGGCTTTCCGCCGGCTGGGTCCATCTGTTCGGCAATTCACCCGCCGCCTTCCGCGCGCTTGCGGCGGCGATGGGACTGCTGAGCCTTTTCGCCGTGGCTTTCGGCGCGCGCGCCTGGCAGGGGAAAACGGTGTCGTGGGGTGCGCTGCCCTGGGGCATGGCCGCACTGGTGCTGCTCACTTCGCCCTGGCTGTTCCATCTCTCGCGCGTCTACTGGGATCCGATCTTCGCGGTGGCGATGTGGAGCGTGGCGCTGGCGTTCTGGTGCCGCTGGCATCGGGTGCGCACGCCGGCGATGCTGTTTGGGCTGGGCGTGTTCGCCGGGCTGGCGATGCTCAGCTATCCGCCTTTCCGCGTCGGCGTGCCGCTCTCGCTGCTGGCGATGCTGCTGCCGTTCCAGGCATGGCGATGGCGGCAATGGGCCGCGCTTGTCGGTGGTGGCATCGTGGGGCTGCTGCCGCTGCTGGATACCGTCGGCGACGTGGATTTCTGGTTCCGCAGCAATTACCTGGCCATCTGGAGTTCCTACCATCTCCAGCAGACGGGCGGCTCGCTGCTCGACGTGCCCGGCATGGCGTTGCGCAATTTCGCGCTGCATCTGGACCCGCGCTTCTGGTTGCTGGACGGGGACACCAACCTGCGCCACAGCACCGGCTTCGGCGGGCTGGTCGGTCCGGCGGAAGCGCTGGCGCTGGCGACCTTGGCCGTGCTCGCCATCCGGGGCAGGCTGCGCGCGGAAATCCGGGTCCTGTTGCTGATTCCCATCGGCCTGCTGCCGGCCGCGTTGACCTGGCAATCCTCGCCGCATGCGCTGCGCGGGCTGATGGCCGCGCCTGCCTTCCTGCTCGCCGCATTGCTCGGGGCCGAATGGCTGCGCCAGCGTTTCCCGCGCGCGGCGCCGGCGCTGGTCATCGCGCTGGCGCTGGGCTTCTTCGCGTTCTATGCGAACGATTACTTCACCCGCTATCCCGGTGCGTCCAAGGACTGGTACGACGCCGATACCATCGCCCGCTGGCTGGATACGCGCGAATGGGACCAACCGCGACAGGTGCTGTCCCACCAGTATTTCCGAATGAGCGTGGATGGCGAGAGTTGCCGCGCCGGCATGGAAACCGGGCCATGACGCCGTTCTCCGCCGCCCGCAGCCGCAGGACGCTGGGCTGGATCGCGCTGGCCTGCGCCTGGCTTGCGATGCTGGCGTTCGCCGTGCATGGCCGGGTGATCGGCGACGAAGCCGTGCACTGGCCGCAGGTCCAGCGTTTCCTGCATGGCGACTACCGTGTCTTCGAGCAATGGCTGACCAACGTACCGGGCTATCACTGGCTGGCGACGGCGCTGCTGTGGCCTCTGGGCGTGGATGGGCTGGGATGGGGCAGGGCGCTGGGCGGCGTGTTCGTGCTGGCCTGCCTGCTGGCGATGCATCGCATCCGCCTTGCGCTGCATCCTGCGGATGCCCAGCGGACGGCCGCGCAACTGTTCTTTCTTCCCGTGCTGCTGGTCTACGGCTGGCTGGCCTATACCGACGTGCCGGCGCTGGCCTTCCTGCTCGGTGCGTTGCTGGCGACCCTCCATGGCCGGCACAGGCTTTCCGCCGTGCTGCTGCTGGGTTCGATGGCGATGCGGCAGAACCAGGTGCTGTGGGCGGCGTTCCTGGCGTCGTATGCGGCCTGGCCGCTGCTGGCGCGCGATGGCTGGCGCGTATGGCGGCAGTGGCGGGCACTGTGGGCGGTCGGCTGGCCTTACGCGGCCTGTGTGCTCGTGTTCCTGGGGTACTGGCTATGGAACGGCTCGATCTCCTATTCCACCGCGCAGGCGAAGGCGCATCCCGATCTGGTCTGGCGGGTCGGCAATCCGATGCTCCTGCTGGCGCTGGCGGCGGCGCTGTTCCCGTTGCAGATCGTCGCCGGCTGGCGACGCGGCATCGCACGGCTGCGCGATGGGCGGGGATGGGCATGGCTGTTGCTGCCGCTGGCGGTGTTCGCGCTGTACGCCTGGCAGTTCCAGGTGGATCACCCCTACAACCGGCCGATGGGAAACTCGTTGCGCAACCAATGGCTGCATGTCGTGTCGCGGGAATCGTGGGCGTGGTGGGCGTTCGGTCTGGCGGCGGCGTGGGCGAGCGTGGGCCTGGCCTTGGCGCGGTATGCGACGCCGCAGGGCTGGCTGTGGCTGCCGTTCTCGCTGGCGTTCGTCGGCGCCTCGTGGATGATCGAGACGCGCTACGTCGTCGTTCCGTTCGTGCTGTTCCTCGCGCTGCGCCTACCGGAAAGCGCATGGGCCGAGCGGGTTACACTCGCCGGCTGGGTCGTACTGTCGGGCTGGCTGGCGTGGAACGTGTTCAATCTGAACTTCATGCTCTAGCGTGGCGCACCAAATAATGCGTGTATTCATGATCTCGTCATTCCCGCGCGGGCGGGAATCCAGCGACTCACAGGAAAGACACTGGATTCCCGCCTGCGCGGGAATGACGAAGATGTTCCGGGCATGAGCGAGCGCAACCGGATCGCATTGGGATGGATCGCATTGGGCGTGGCCTGGCTGGCGATGCTCGTCCACGCCTTGTCCGGTGCGGCCATCCTCGACGAAGTGGTGCACTGGTCCCAGGTCAAGCGCTTCATCAATGGCGATTACCGCGTCTACACCGAGGCGCTGACGAACGTCCCCGGCTATCACTGGTTTCTTACCGGGCTGCTGTGGCCGTTCGGCACCGATGCGCTGTGGCCGATGCGCGTGGCGACGGCGCTGATGCTGGCGTGCTGCGTGCTGCTGTTCCACCGCATCCGGCACGCACTGCATCCGGCGGATGCGCAGCGCGCGGCCGCCCAGTTCCTGTTCCTGCCGGTGATGTTCGTCTACGGCTTCATGGCCTATACCGACGTGCCGGCGCTGATGTTCCTGCTGGCGGCGTGGCTGGCGACGCTCCACGGACGGCACCGCACCTCTGCGCTCCTGCTGCTGGCCTCGATGGCGATGCGGCAGAACCAGGTGCTGTGGGTGGTGTTCCTGGGTGTCTACGCAGCATGGCCGATCCTCGTGGATGTGGCGAAGGCGTCGCCGGCCGAGCGTCGTTCGGCGCGCTTCTGGCGCGCGTGGGCGGGATCGATCGCCCGGATCGTCTGGCCCTACGTGCTGGCCGTCCTGTGTTTTTGCGCGTACTGGGCGTGGAACGGCTCGATTTCCTATTCGACCGCGCAAAGCCGGGTCATCCATCCCGACATGCGGCTGGACATCGGCAACCCGGTCTACCTTCTGGCGCTGGCGGCGGTGCTGTTCCCGTTGCAGATGCTCGAAGGCTGGAAGCGCCTGGCCGGCTTCGGCCGGCGGCCGGGAGGCTGGTGGGTCTGGGCGCTGCCGCTGGCGGCATTCGTGACGTACGCGTTGCTGTTCAAGGTGCACCATCCGTACAACCTCAACCCGGACAACATCCTGCGCAACCAATGGCTGCAACTGGTGGTGCAGGGCGGCGCGGCATGGTGGGTGTTCGGCGCGTTGGCGACGTGGGGATGCTGCGGCCTGCTGTTCCAGCGCTACGTGCTGCCGCAGGGCTGGTTGTGGCTGCCTTTCTCGCTGGTGTTCGTCGGCGCCTCATGGATGATCGAGACGCGCTACACCATCGTGCCGTTCGTGCTGTTCCTGGCGCTGCGGCGGCCGGCAGGCGTGTGGGCGGAGCGGGTTACACTGGCCGGGTGGATCGCGCTGTCGGGCTGGCTGGCGTGGAACGTGTTCGATCATCGTTTCATGCTGTGAACACGCTGCGGCACTTTTGCCGGCCCGTCGGGTCCAAGCGCCGACCATTCCCTTCACGATCAGAGTATCCCGATGAATCCGTTTTCCTGGCCATTCCGCGCCCAGTTCCTGTTCGGTGCCGTCGCCTGCGCCGCGCTCCTGGGCTATGCGCTCTATGCGCAGTACCAGATGTTCCTGGACCCGTGCCCGCTGTGCATCTTCCAGCGCGTGGTGTTCATGGTCATGGGCATCGTGTTCCTGCTCGGCGCGCTGCACGGGCCGAGGGGCTGGGGGCGCAAGGTGTACGGCGTGCTGGCGTTCTTCGTGGCGGCGATCGGCGTGGGCATCGCCGGACGGCATGTCTGGCTGCAAAGCCTGCCGCCGGACCAGGTGCCGGCCTGCGGTCCGGGGCTGGAATACATGCTCGATGCCTTCCCGCTGAGCAAGGCGCTGTCGATGGTGTTCACCGGCTCGGGCGAATGCGCGAACGTGGACTGGAGCTTCCTCGGCCTCTCGATGCCGGCCTGGGTGCTGGTCTGGTACGTGCTGCTGGGCGTGGGGGCGCTGTGGGCCGGATTCCGCCGGCGCTGAGCCCACATAGGGAACCTTGAAAAACTCCGTCATCCCCGCGAAGGCGGGGATCCAGCGTCTTCGATTCTCAACAGGCAAGAGGCACTGGATCCCCGCCTTCGCGGGGATGACGAGCAGGAGCGTGTTTTTCGGGGTTTCACAAGCGCTGATTCCGCGCGGCGGCAGGCGCTGTGGCATCATGTCGCACCGCATCAATTTCCGGCAGCAACATGAGCGCCACCGAACTTCGTCCCGAACCCGTCCGTGAAGCGCAGGGCTGGTCGCCCGCGTCCTGGCAGACGCGCACCGCGCTGCAACAGCCGACCTATCGCGATGCCGGTGCGCTGACGGCGGCCAAGGGCGAACTGTCGCGGTTGCCGCCGTTGGTCACGTCGTGGGAAATCTTCGAATTGAAGCGGCAGATCGCCGAGGCGCAGGAGGGCCGGCGTTTCCTGTTGCAGGGCGGCGATTGCGCGGAGAGCTTTTCCGATTGCGAATCGGGCCTGATCTCCAACCGGCTCAAGGTGCTGCTCCAGATGAGCGTGGTGCTGGTCTATGGCCTGCGCCTGCCGGTGGTGCGCGTCGGCCGTTTCGCCGGGCAGTACGCCAAGCCGCGCTCGGCCGATACCGAAACCCGCGATGGCGTCACGTTGCCGTGCTATCGCGGCGATCTGGTCAACGCGCCGGAGTTCACCCCCGAAGCGCGCGAACCCGACCCGCGCCGGCTGCTCAAGGGCCACGCCCGCTCGGCGCTGACGATGAACTTCGTGCGCGCGCTGATCGACGGCGGCTTCGCCGACCTGCACCACCCCGAGTACTGGGACCTGGACTGGATGCGCCACTCCTCGCGCGCCGCCGACTACCAGAAGATGATCGAGGCCATCGGCGATGGCGTGCGCTTCATGGAAACGCTCTCGGGCAACGCCATCCACAACCTCAACCGGGTGGATTTCTTCACCTCGCACGAAGCGCTGCTGCTGCCCTACGAGGAATGCCTGACGCGCCAGGTGCCGCGCCAGTGGGGCTGGTTCAACCTCTCCACGCATTTCCCGTGGATCGGCCTGCGCACCGCCGCGCTCGACGGCGCGCACGTGGAATACATGCGCGGTATCCGCAATCCGGTGGCGGTGAAGGTTGGCCCTTCGGTGGCGCCGGACGATCTCGTCCGCCTGATCGACACCCTCAACCCGCACGACGAACCCGGCCGCCTCACCCTGATCCACCGCATGGGCCGCGCCAACATCGAGAAGGGCCTGCCGCCGCTCCTGGACGTGGTGAAGCGCGAAGGCCGGCGCGTCCTGTGGGTGGCCGATCCCATGCACGGCAACACCGAGAACACGGCGGTGGGCGTCAAGACGCGCCGCTTCGAGAACATCCTCGGCGAACTGGAACTGGCCTTCGACCTGCACGCCGCCGCCGGCACGCGCCTGGGCGGCGTGCATCTGGAACTGACCGGAGAGGACGTCACCGAATGCCTCGGCGGCGCGCGCGACCTCACCGAAACCGACCTGGCCCGCGCCTATCGCTCCACCGTCGATCCGCGCCTGAACTACGAGCAGTCGCTGGAACTGGCGATGCTGATCGTGCGCAAGCGCGGAGCGGTGCCGGCGTTCTGACTCACGCGCACGCGGTGCGCAGCGCGTCCGGCAGCGGCGCGGGCTTGCCGCTGGCGCGGTCGATCCAGACCAGCACCACCGAGCCGTCGCAATGCAGGACGCTGCCATCGAGCGATTCGATGCGATGCGCCAGCGTCAGGCTGCTGGTGCCCAGGCGCTCGGCGTAGAGCTTCACCCGCACCTCGGCCGGCCAGTTGATCGGTGCGCGGTAGTTCAGTTGCGAGGCCGCCAGCACCGGCGCGGTGGGCTGGCCGCCCCAGTCGGCGACGAGGGTCCGCAGCCACTGCACGCGGGTTTCTTCGAGGTAGGTCAGGTAGTTGGAATTGTTGACGTGATCGAAGGTGTCCAGGTCGCGCCAGCGCACCGCGATGCGGTACTCGAACAGCGATGGAGCGGCGGTGGCGTCGTTCATGCGGTGTGATCCTTGGCGTCGCGGCGCAGCAGCGGGGCGAGGAAGCGGCCGGTATGGGAGTGGGGCGTGGCGGCCACGGTTTCCGGCGTGCCGGTGACGAGGATGGTGCCGCCGCGATGGCCGCCTTCGGGGCCCAGGTCGACGATCCAGTCGGCGGTCTTGATCACGTCGAGGTTGTGCTCGATGACGATGACGGTGTTGCCGTCGTCGCGCAGGCGATGCAGCACCGCGAGCAGTTGCTCGATGTCGTGGAAGTGCAGGCCGGTGGTGGGCTCGTCGAGGATGTAGAGCGTCTGCCCTGTGTCGCGGCGCGAAAGTTCCTTGGAGAGCTTCACGCGCTGCGCCTCGCCGCCGGAGAGCGTGGTCGCCGGCTGGCCGAGCTTGATGTAGGACAGGCCCACCTGCACCAGGGTTTCGAGCTTGCGCGCGATGGGCGGCACCGGCTTGAACAGGGCCAGCGCATCCTCCACCGTCATGTCCAGCACGTCGTGGATGGTGTGGCCCTTGTAGGTGATGTCCAGCGTCTCGCGGTTGTAGCGCTTGCCGCCGCACACGTCGCACGGCACGTACACGTCCGGCAGGAAGTGCATCTCCACCTTGATCAGGCCATCGCCCTGGCAGGCCTCGCAGCGGCCGCCCTTGACGTTGAAGCTGAAGCGCCCCGGCGTGTAGCCGCGCGCGCGCGCCTCGGGCACCTGCGCGAACAGCTCGCGCAGCGGCGTGAACACGCCGGTGTAGGTGGCTGGATTGCTGCGCGGCGTGCGGCCGATGGGGGACTGGTCGATGTCCACCACCTTGTCGAACAGGTCCAGCCCTTCGACCTTGCGGTGCGGTGCGGCTTGCGCCGACGCCCCGTTGAGGTGCGCGGCGGCGAGTGGATAGAGCGTGTCGTTGATGAGCGTGGACTTGCCCGAGCCGGACACGCCGGTGACGCAGGTGAACAGTCCGGCCGGGATGTCCAGGTCGACATTCCGCAGGTTGTTGCCGTGCGCGCCGAGCAGCTTCAGCCAGCGGCCCTTTTCCGGAGCCTTGCGCGGCATCGGTACGGCGATGGCGCGTTGGCCCGAGAAATACTGGCCGGTGATCGAGCGCGGGCTGGCGACGATGTCGGCCAGTTGGCCCTGCGCGACCACTTCGCCGCCGTGCACGCCCGCGCCGGGGCCGATGTCGACGATGTGGTCGGCCAGGCGGATGGCATCCTCGTCGTGCTCGACCACGATCACCGTGTTGCCGAGATCTCGCAGGCGCGTGAGCGTGCCGAGCAGGCGTTCGTTGTCGCGCTGGTGCAGGCCGATGGAGGGTTCGTCGAGCACGTACATCACGCCGACCAGTCCCGCGCCGATCTGGCTGGCCAGACGAATGCGCTGGGCCTCGCCGCCGGAGAGCGAATCGGCCTGCCGGTCCAGCGTGAGGTAATCCAGTCCCACGTCCACCAGGAAGCGCAGGCGTTCGCGGATCTCCTTGACGATGCGCTGGGCGATCTCGCCGCGCCAGCCGTCCAGTGTCAGCCCGGCGAAGAACGCGTTGGTCTCGTCGATCGGCAGCGCGGTGATCGAGGGCAGGGTGCGTTCGGCCACGAACACGTTGCGCGCGGCGTGGTTCAGGCGCTGGCCGCCGCAATCCGGGCAAGGGCGGTTGCTGATGAACTTGGACAGTTCCTCGCGCACCATCGACGATTCGGTTTCGCGGTAGCGCCGCTCGATGTTCGGCAGGATGCCCTCGAAGCGATGCTTGCGCTGGCTGCGCCCGCCGGCCTCGGTGACGTAGGTGAAGCCGATGACCTCATCGCCGCTGCCGTGCAGCACCGCTTGCTGCACCGATTTGGGCAGCGACTTCCACGGTGTATCCACATCGAAGCCGTAATGCCGCGCGAGCGAGGCGATGAGCTGGAAGTAGTAGTGGTTGCGCCGGTCCCAGCCGCGGATCGCGCCGGCGGCAAGGCTCAGTTCCGGATGCGTCACCACGCGCGCCGGATCGAAATACTGCGTCACGCCCAGGCCGTCGCAGCCCGGGCAGGCGCCCATCGGCGCATTGAACGAGAACAGGCGCGGCTCCAGTTCCGGCAGCGAGTAGTCGCAGACCGGGCACGAATAGCGCGAGGAGAACAGATGCTCCGCCGCCGCCGGGTCGTCCATGTCCACCACGCGCGCCAGCCCGTCGCCCAGGCGCAGCGCGGTCTCGAAGGATTCGGCCAGGCGCTGCTTGATGTCCTCGCGCGGTCGGAAGCGGTCGATCACCGCTTCGATGGTGTGCTTGACGCGCAGCGCCAGCTTCGGCGGATCGTCCAGCTCGATCACCTCGCCATCCACGCGCGCGCGCACCAGGCCTTGCGCGCGCAACTGCTCGAACACCTGCACGTGCTCGCCCTTGCGTTCGCGGATCACCGGCGCGAGCAGCATGTATCGGCGCTCGGGGTCGAGCGCCAGCGTGGCATCGACCATCTGGCTGACGGTCTGCGCTTCCAGCGGGAAATGGTGCTCCGGGCAGCGCGGCGTGCCGACGCGCGCGTACAGCAGGCGCAGGTAGTCGTAGATCTCGGTGATCGTGCCGACGGTGGAGCGCGGGTTGTGCGAGGTGGATTTCTGCTCGATGGAAATGGCCGGCGACAGGCCCTCGATGTGGTCCAGGTCCGGTTTGTCCATCATCGACAGGAACTGCCGCGCGTAGGAGGACAGCGATTCGACGTAGCGGCGCTGGCCCTCGGCGTAGATGGTGTCGAACGCGAGCGAGGACTTGCCCGAGCCGGACAGGCCGGTGATGACGATCAGCTTGTCGCGGGGCAGGTCGAGATCGACGTTCTTGAGGTTGTGCGTACGCGCGCCACGGAGGCGGATGGTGTCCATGCGGGGAGGGTGCCTGAAGCGACTGCCCAGTCTAGCAGTCGGATGCGGCTCGATCTGGGGGTGAAAGCGCCCCGGATCAATGCGCCCCTTTAGAAGGCCAACACGATCCGTCATCCCCGCGAAGGCGGGGATACAGTGCCTTAACCACGTCAAAAGCCAAAGACGCGGGATCCCCGCCTTCGCGGGGATGACGGGCAACAAGGCACTTGCACTGGTTTGACGTGGCGGCCGGAGGCGGCGATAATTCGCGGCTCCCTGCGCCTTCCGGGCGTTGCCCGCGCGGGGAATACCATCCGGGCGTCCGCCCGGTTCGAGAATAACTACAGAGGTATCGGTATGTCGTATGCAGTCATCGTGACCGGCGGCAAGCAGTATCGCGTGATGGAAGGCGAAACGCTGCGCGTCGAGAAGCTGGAGGCCGAAGTCGGCTCCACCGTGGATTTCGACCAGGTCCTGCTCGTGGGCACCGGCGAGGACGTCCGCGTGGGCGACCTGTCCGGCGTGAAGGTCAGCGCCACCATCAAGGGCCACGGCCGTGCGGACAAGATCCGCATCGTGAAGTTCCGCCGCCGCAAGCATCACCGCAAGCAGCAGGGCCACCGCCAGCACTACACCGAAATCCAGATCACCGGCATCGCCGGCTGATCCCACGCACAGGAGACGCAAGTCATGGCACATAAAAAGGCAGGCGGCAGTACCCGCAACGGCCGCGATTCCAATCCCAAGTACCTGGGCGTGAAGATCTACGGCGGCCAGGCCATCGAGGCCGGCAACATCATCGTGCGCCAGCGCGGCACCCAGTTCCATCCGGGCCCGGGCGTGGGCCTGGGCCGCGACCACACGCTGTTCGCGCTGGTCGATGGCACCGTGCAGTTCTCGATCAAGGGGCCGAAGAGCCGCCGCACGGTCAGCGTCGTCTCGGCCTGATCTTCGGGCCGGTCGCAACGAAAGAACCCCGCTCCGGCGGGGTTTTTTCGTTCTGCGTCACACGGACGCCCGGATGTCGATCCGCATCCGGGCGTCCGCATCGTTCACTGCAACCGCGCGACCTGCGTCAGCAGCAGTCCATGCTGTGGCGCCGGGTTGCCGCTGCCGTCCCATTCGAAGTAGCGGCCATAGGCGGTGATGACCTCATGGACGCCGTTGTAGGGAGTGCGCCGCTGCTCGCGGCTGTCGAACTTGCACAGGGTTCCCGTGGGGCGATACGCGCAGGGGCCGCTGGCGTAGCGCGGCACGTCGGTAAGCAGGTTGCTTTCGAGCAGATTGCCGTTCACGTCGAAGAGCCAGTAGCGACCGTAAGCGGTCACCGTTTCGTACAACCCGCCCCCGCCCCATTCGGGGGCATTGACGAGGTCGCGGGTATCGAACTGGCACGTGCCAGTGGCATGCATGCACGGGCCGCTTGCATAGCGCGGTACGGTCGTGAGCAGCGAGCCGTTGCCGCCGAGCCCGTTGCCATTGACGTCGAAGTTCCAGTAGCGGCCGTACGCCGTGATCGTCTCCAGGAAACCGAAGTCCGGGTAGTCGACAGTCGTCAGCGAATCGAACCGGCATTCCTGCCCGGCAGGGGTGTAGACGCAGGGACCGGAAACTCCGGTGTAGCGTTCGATGGTGTGCAGCTTCTTCGCGATACCGGTCTGGGTGCCCTGGAACAGTTCCCACAGGTAGCCATACGCGGTGATCCACTCGCGTGTCTGGCCGAACGCGTCGACCGTCTGGCCGATGTTGTCGATCGTGCACTGGGACGCGCCGGATGGCCTGGCGCTGCACGGGCCCGTCTTGGTGTTCTGGGCCGCCTGCACCGCCGCGTAGGCATTGAGCAGCCCGGGGCCGCAATTGTTGCCGCAACCGAAGACCGGCGTTGCCGTATTGGCCATGATGGTCTGGATCTGGTGCGGGCGCAGGTAGCTGTTGACCGAGAGCATCAGTCCGGCCACGCCGCTGACGTGCGGTGCGGCCATCGATGTGCCGGACATTCTGCGATAGCAATGGGCGTTGCCGGTGGGCTCCGTCGTCGTCCAGGCCGATGTGATGCCAAACTCGTGGAAATTGAAGAAGCTGTCCGGGTCTCTCGGACAGGGCGGGCTGACGATCGCGCTGCCATAAATGGTGGACCACGGCGCGATCTCGCCTTCCTTGCTGGGCTGACCGTTTTCGTCGACAAGGAATATCTCGCCGCCTCCTCCGGGCGCCGAGATCGAGACGGTGGGCCCTCGGTTGCTGTAGAGCGACAACTGCCCCTGCTCATCTACTGCGGCTACGGAAATCACTCCGGGGCACGACGCGGGCGTGACATTGACGACGTCCTGCGTCCAGTTGCCCGCTGCGGCGACCACTACAACACCATGCGCGATAGCTCGCGCGATCTGGTCGCGCAGACCGGCGTGTACCGATGCACTGCACGGCACGCCCTCCTCGAAGCTCATGTTGATCACGCGGGCGCCATGGTCGGTCGCCCATCGAATGCTCTGGAAGACGGCCCACAGCGATGCGCCGCCCCACATGGGATCATCCAGGCTGACTTTGGCGTTCATCAATCCGCAGTTGCTGCAAACCCCGGCGGTTCCGATGCCGTTGTTCGTCGCAGCGCCTGCGATCGCCGCGACGTGGGTGCCGTGGCGCCAGTCGCCGTTGTCCAGCGCCACCGTCTGTTGCAATGGGTCGAGGGCGAGGGGATTGAATTCGGGAAACGTCCATCGCCCCACCAGGTCCGGATGCGGAGTCCGGCCCGTATCCAGGATGGCGATCTTTATGGACGGGGAGCCCATTGTCAGGTTCCACGCCGACGGCAACGAGATCATCGGAAAGTTCCACTGTGCCGGATACAGCGCATCATTGGGCGTGTATGCGAAGCGCAGCAGCGAGTTCGCCTGCGCATACATCACATCCTCGCGGTTGCCCAGTTCCTCGGCGAACGCCTCGGTTTCCGCTTGCGCTAAACCATGGTCGCCGCGCTTTGCAGGATCGACGTCGATCCTGACGAGCACTAGGTCAGGATCCGCCTCGGAAGGCGTCAGGGCGATATTGCCGAGCCGGCTGTCGAGCGTTGGAACATGGGTGCCGGGTTTGAATCTGACGATGACTTCGTACGGCACAATCCGCCGTTCCGGCGCAGCGCCTTCCACATCGGCTGAATCCGCGGCAGGGCTCGCAGTGAAGCCCAGCGCGGCGATCAGAATCAGGATGCTCGCCTGTTTCATCGGAATCTCCTTGTGTTGTCGAAGGGATGTCAGCCGTGCCGCCCCTGATCAACCGTTTGCCGCTTCGGCCGGAGACTTTGATACGCGGTTATTGTTGAATACCGCGCGCCATATTCACGCATGCGGGCCGTGCGCGGATGTCGACGGGCTCACGGTATCCGGATTTGGCTCGATCCGCCGCGGGTGATAATGGCGGCAGGCGCCGGCCGTGCGAATCCGGGCAATTCCCGGATATTGGGCGGTACGCGGCTTCCTCGCGCCGCGCCGTGGCTGCCGCGGCATCAAGGCCGCCGCGTTCGCGGCGACCGGCGGGCACGTCGTCGATGCTGCCCGGGCCGGGCGACGGGGCCGGTGCCACGGCGACGATTCGATGCATCGGGCGCAGTGCGTTCGTCGTTGCAGGTGCAGCAGGTGGGGTGCCTCGGCTATGATGCCGGGCTGGTCCGACGGCCTTCGGCCATCTTTCCCGATGCGCGATGGCGCGGCGTCGTGCAGCGACGCTCCCGTGCGGTTCCCGGCCCGTGGCGCCGGGAACCGGGCGAAGCGCCTTCCGATCCGTCGGCGCGATCGTGCCGACGGCTTGCGCTTCGATGGGGCGGGGCGGCGGCGCCCGTTCCGGAGCCAGCGGGGGACTCTTGAATGCGGAGCGGATAGCGCCGGATGGCGCCCGTTCCGTCGTCTCCGCGCTTTTCCCGCAGGCCGCCGCGCTACGCTTTGCCCCATTCCCGACACCCCCTTTTCCGATTGCCGGCCTTACTCCCATGAAACTCGTCGACGAAGCAGACATCTTGGTCAAGGCCGGTGACGGCGGCAACGGTTGCGTCAGCTTCCGGCGCGAGAAGTTCATCCCGTTCGGCGGTCCGGACGGCGGCGACGGCGGCAATGGCGGCAGCGTCTGGCTGGTGGCCGACGAGAACCTCAATACGCTGGTGGATTTCCGCCACCAGCGCATCTTCCGCGCCCAGCGCGGGCAGAACGGCATGGGCCGGCAGATGTACGGCAAGGGCGGCGAGGATACGGAGATCCGCGTGCCGGTCGGCACTGTCATCACGAACCTGGCCACCGGCGAAGTCATCGGCGATCTGGTGCGCCACGGCCAGCGCCTGCTGGTGGCCCAGGGCGGGCGTGGCGGCCTGGGCAACATGCACTTCAAGAGTTCCACCAACCGCGCGCCGCGCCGCGCCACGCCAGGCACCGAGGGCGACGAGCGCGAATTGCGGCTGGAACTGAAGCTGCTGGCCGACGTGGGCCTGCTCGGTTTCCCGAACGCGGGCAAGAGCACCTTCATCCGCGCCGTCTCCGCCGCCACGCCGCGCGTGGCCGATTACCCGTTCACCACGCTGTATCCGAACCTGGGCGTGGTCAGCGTCGAGCGCGACCGCAGCTTCGTGGTGGCCGACATCCCCGGTTTGATCGAAGGCGCGGCCGAAGGCGCGGGCCTGGGCGTGACCTTCCTCAAGCACGTGCAGCGCACCCGCATCCTGCTGCACATCGTCGATGCCGCGCCGTTCGACGACGAGCGCGATCCGGTCGAAGTCATCGTGGGCGAGGTGCGCACCATCGAGGCCGAACTGCGCCGCTTCGATCCGGAGCTGCTGGACAAGCCGCGCTGGCTGCTGCTCAACAAGCTGGACCTGCTGCCCGAGGACGAGCGCGAGGCCCGCGTTGCCGCGGTACTGGCGGCGCTGGGCTGGGAAGGGCCGGCGTTCGCGATCTCGGCGATCGGCAGGGAAGGCACCTGGCCGGTATGTCAGCGCTTGATGGAGGCGCTGGAAACCCTGCGCGAGGAAGGTCAGGAAGGCGAGCCGGGCGGGGAGGCCATTGCGCCGCCGTCGCAGCCGGATGCGGACTGATCCGGCCTGGTCGATCCGCAACCGACATGCGGTGCCCGGAAGCCGAGCCCTTCTCCTGCCGGGGCGGGCAGGGCTTTCGAGCAGCCCGGCTGCGAGCCTGCGAGCGCCAGACGGCACGTGAGCAGGCTGGCCGGGGTGCGGGTTGGGATGCGTGCGGAGCGCGCGCGTCCGAATCTCGTTACAAGGCTTGGCTGCTTCGCTTCGGTCGTACCTTCGTCCGTCCCCGGATCAAAGCCTGCCCCGCACTCGACGCGAAAGCGGGAAGGGCCTGGGTTCGAGGCATCGCAACGACGTGCCTGCGTTCGGCCTCATCCGTTGCGTCGAATTGCCTTCTGGTTCGAGTAAAAAACAAGGCCGGCGAGTGCCGGCCTTGCTGGGGTTCCCGAATCTGCGCCGCGCGCTTAGGCGGCGATCGCGCGGATACGCGCGGTCAGGCGGCTCTTGTGACGGGCGGCCTTGTTCTTGTGGATCAGGCCACGGGCGGCGTAGCGGTCGAGGATCGGCTCGGCGATCTTGTAGGCTTCCTGCGCGGCGGTGGCATCGTTGGCCTGGACGGCCTTGAGAACCTTCTTCACGGAGGTGCGCAGCATCGAACGCTGGCTGGCGTTGCGCGCATTGCGCACGACAGTCTGGCGGGCGCGCTTCTTCGCGGACTTGATGTTGGCCAAGGGAGTGCTCCTGGAAAATTCGGGTGGCAGAATCGGGGGGAAAGACTGCGAATTATGGATATTTTCTGATGTCAAGTCAAACCCAGGGCCGGGCATGGGCAAGCTGACCGGGTTGTTCCGATCCACCGCCGTGTTCGGCGCGATGACGCTGCTCTCGCGCCTGGCCGGGTTCGCGCGCGATGTGTTGCAGGCGCGACTGTTCGGCGCGGGGGGGCTGGTGGACGCGTTCACGGTGGCGTACCAGGTGCCCAACTACCTGCGCCGCATCTTCGCCGAGGGCTCGTTCGCCTCGGCCTTCGTGCCCGTGCTCTCCGAACTGCGCCAGAAGGGCGACGAGGCCGCGCTACGCTCGTTCGTGGACCACGTGGCCGGCGCCTTGTGCGCGGTGCTGCTGCTGGTGACGGGCATCGGGATGCTTGCCGCACCGTGGATCGCGGCGCTGATGGCGCCGGGATTCGCGTCCGAGCCGGGCAAGCTGGCGCTGACCGGCGAGATGCTGCGCATCGTGTTCCCGTACCTGTTCTTCGTCTCGATGACGGCGTTCGCCGGCGGCGTGCTCAACAGCTTCCAGCGCTTCGCCTTGCCGGCGCTGACGCCGGTGCTGCACAACCTGGCGGTGATCGCGGCGATGCTGTGGCTGGCCTCGCATCTCGAGCGGCCGGTGATGGCGCTGGCCTGGGGTGTGCTGGCGGCGGGCGCGATCCAGATGGCGGTGCTGTGGCCGGCCCTGAAGCGGGTCGGGCTGCTCCCGCGCCTGCGTTTCGATTTCCGCCATCCCGGCGTGCGCCGCGTGTTCACGCTGATGCTGCCCACGCTGTTTTCCTCCTCGGTGGCGCAGCTCAACCTCATCGTCGGCACCATCTTCGCCTCGCTGCTGGTCGAGGGCAGCCGCGCGTACCTGTATTACTCCGACCGGCTGGTGGAATTGCCGCTGGGCCTGTTCGGCGTGGCGCTGGGCACGGTGATCCTGCCGCACCTCTCGCGCCGCCATGCCGATACCGATGCCGCCGGTTTCAGCGAATCGCTGGACTGGGGGCTGCGCACGGTGCTGCTGGGCGCGGTGCCGGCGGCATTGGGCCTGCTGGCGCTGGCCGAGCCGCTGGTCGCCACGATCTACCAGCGCGGCGAGTTCGACGCGCACGCCGCGACGATGACGGCGCTGAGCCTCTCGGCGCTGAGCCTGGCGATTCCGGCCTTCATGCTGACCAAGGTGCTGGCCCCGGCCTTCTACGCGCGCCAGGACACGAAGACGCCGATGCGCGCGGCGATCATCACGGTGTTCCTCAACGTGGGACTGATCGTGGCCATCGTCACACCGCTGTGGCGCTACGACATTGCCGGCGCGCACGCAGGGATCGCGCTCGCCACCGCACTGGCCGGCATCGGCAACGCCATCCTGTTGTGGCGCTACTTGCGCCGCGCCGGCGTCTGGCAGGCGCGGCCGGGCTGGGCCGGGGCGCTTGCGCGCATCGTGCTGGCCGGGGCGGCGATGGTCGCGGTACTGATCGCACTGCGCCACGGCCCGTGGGATTGGCGTGCGCTGCATGGGCTGTCGCGCTGGCTGTGGCTGTTCGGGACGATCCTCGCCGGTGCGGCGACCTATGGCGTCGTGCTGGTGGCATTGGGCTGGCGCCCGCGGGAGTTGCGGCATGCGGCCTGAAGGCGGCCGCATTGCCGCGCAGGGCGCGCAGGCAGGCGGCGCATCGGTGCGCCTTCTATGCCATCATCGCTCCAAGGGGCAACTGCCTGGAGCCGACGTGCGGGAGCGGCGAAGTCGTGCCGATTCTCGCTGTCGCGCATCGTCCAGTGACGCGCCTTGGTTCGTTTTTCCACTTCAGGGAGGGGTTCTCATGCGTCTGACACTGGGACTTGTGCTTCTCATCGCCTGCTTTGCCGTGCGCGGGCAGCCGGTCATCGTCGAGCCGGTTCCGCCCAGCGCTCCGGCGAGTTCGGAGCTTCGGGCACCAAACGGCCTGACCAGCCATACGTCGCTTCGTGCGCACATGATCCTGCGTACTTCGGAACTGGCCCACCTTCCTGCGGGCTTTAATCCACTCTCCTTCGGCTTCAACTACATTTACGGCGTGGCCACTCCGGCGGGCGGCAACTTCAAGGTCTATCTGGAAAACACGCCGGATCAGACCAATCAGAAGTCGCAGACCTGGGCCACGGCGATCTCCACCATGACATTGGTCTACGACGGCCCGTTGAACCTGCCCGTGAGCGACGATGCCACGAGCATCGACCTGCCGCTCAACGGTAGTCCTTTCACCTATACCGGAGGCGGCCTGTATGTGGCGTACGAGTACGCCGGCACCACCTTCGCCCAGAGCGGGGGCCAGGCGGGCTATCGGTCCAACTCCGAGCTGGCCGCTTCTCTTTTCATGGGGAGCAGCGGCACGACGACGATGCCTGCGACGGTGGCCACATCGACCGCCTTCCGCCCGCAGGTGCGCTTTGGCGTGGCCAATCCGTTTGTCGTCGATCTTTCGGTCGACGCGCTGGCGGCCAAGTACGGCACCCTGCACGCGCTGTGGGAGGACGAGGTCACGTTGACGATCTCCAATCGCGGTCATCACGATAGGACGGACGTACAGGCACAGGTGCAGGTGACGGGCGCCAACACAGCCCATCAGGACTTCGTCGAACCCTTCCTCGCCGCAGGTGCCAGCCAGACCTTCGTCATGGCGCCCCTGGCCTACCTGAGCACCGGCACCAACACGGTGACGGCGACGGTGGCGGCGGACGACAACCCCGCCAACAACGAGCGCGAGATTGCCCAGCAGGTGTCGTGCGACGTGCTGGCCTACGTCGACGAGACGCCAGCGTTCGACGGCATCGGCTTCAACACCGGTTCCGGCATCCTGGCCGTGCGCTACGAGGCGCCGCCGGTTCCGATCGTCGTCAGCGCCATCTCCGTCGGCATTCACAGTGGCACCAACAGCGTGGGCAAGACCGTCGCCGCGCGCCTGCTGGATGGAGACGGCCAGGTAATCGGCACGTCCCCCAGCGTGGTGCTGGAGTCGAGCCATCTGGGAGAATGGCTGGAATTTACCCTCGATGCGCCCGTCACGATCGCGGCGGATGCCGATGTCTATGCCGGACTGCTCCAGAACGCTGGAAGCCCGGGCTACTTCCCCGTGGCCACCAACCCACCCGCCGACATCGCCCCCAACCTGGTCTACTCGTTCGGCACGACGGGCGGAACAGGCACGATGTACACGAGTCTGGGCATGCTCAGGATCGGTCTCCACGCAACGCCCGGACTTGCCTTGGACAGCGTACCGGTCAGCCCCGTGGAGGGAAGCCCGGTGACGCTCACGGCTACCGCTGGGTACGACGACTACCAGTTTCTGGTGAATGGGCAGGCGGTTCAGCAGGGCGCTTCCAACGCCTATGCCTATGTGCCTGCCGATGGCGACGTGGTGACCGTCGTGGTTGTGCGCAACGGGTGTGGCGAAACGGCCGAAAGCACGATCACGGTGACTCCCGTCCACGTGTTCTCCGATGGTTTCGAGCCTGCGGACACGCCCTAGCGGGGGCACGGCGGGGTAGGGCAGGCGCTCGTTCCGAGCGACGCGGGGTCCGACACCGGATCCCCGTCGTCGCGCGGCCATTTTGGCATCGGCGATCTGGTGCTGTTGTGGCGATGTCTGCGCCACGGTGGCGCCCGGCAGGTCGTTCGTGCCGGCGCGGTGGCGGTTACGGCACGGCCCTGATCCTGGGGTTGGTGCGTGCTGCACGGGTCATGGCGCCGGGTTGTGGCTTCCAGGATGCGGCGGCCTATCGCGTCGTGCGGGCGGTCGCCTGGATGGCGGCATACGGTGTGGCGGCTGGAAACCTGTTCATGACCTCGACACGTGCCGCGGGCCGGGCCGGCAATGCTCGGTCGCATGGAGACATGCGCGACCTCGCTCTTGCTTGGCCCGCACATTCTTGCCCCGCACATTGCCGGCTCAGGCGCGACATGCGCCAAGACCATGGACAGGTTCTGCGATGAGCGTCTCCCCCTCGCTTGCCGACGCCACGGCGCGTCGTGCCGACAACCTGCTGCCGCTGCGCCACCTGGCCGCGTGGCTGGTGATCTACGGCCACAGCTATCCGCTCGGAAGCAATGCCGCGGGCGCGGTGGACGTGGTCGAGCGCTGGTTGCCGGGCTATCCGGCCAGCCGCTGCGCGGTGTTCGTGTTCTTTGCGATCAGCGGTTATCTCCTGACGTGCAGCCTGCTGCGCCATCCCGGCGTGTTGCGTTACGCCTGGCACCGCATCCTGCGCATCTATCCGGCCTATCTGGCCTGCCTGCTGCTGTGCGTGCTGGCGCTGGGCGCATGGTTCACCCAGTGGACGCTGATCGAGTATTTCCGCTCGCCCGATACCTGGGAGCACCTGCGCCACAACCTGGTCCCGACCAGTTTCATCTGGCGTCTGCCGGGCGGGTTCGAGAGCCATCCCTATCCGGGCGTGGTGAACGGTTCGCTGTGGTCGCTGGGGCTGGAAGTGCGCTGGTACTTCTGGCTCGGCGTGCTGGCGACGCTGGGGCTGGTGCGGCGCCGGCTCGCGTTCACCGCCGTGGTGGGCGCGTGGCTGCTTTACACCGCCTGGCAGGCGTTGGAGGGACGCCCGGACCCGCTCGGCTACCGGGCACTGGCGCAGACCTTCCTGCTGGGCGCGGTGGCGGCGCAGTGGGGGCGGCATCTGCGGCCTTCGCACCTGTGGCCGCTGATTGCGCTGGCGCTGCTGTGGCTGGCCGGTGCCATCGGATGGGTCGATCTGGCGATGCCGCCGGTCGTGGCGTTGCTGACGCTGTGGGCGGCCTATCGCATGCCGGCGCTGCCGTGGCCGGGAGAGCGGGATTATTCCTACGGCATCTTCCTGTACGGCTTTCCGGTGCAACAGGCGCTGATGGCGAGCTGGCCGACGCTGTCGCCGCTGGCGTTGTGCGCGGCGTCGACGCTGCTGGTGCTGCCTTTCGCGTTGGCGTCCTGGCATCTGGTCGAACAGCCGGCACTGCGTTGGAAACGCGGGGCATCGGCGCGTGCCAGGGCGGTGGCGGAGCAGCCCGAAGCGATCGGCGCGGATGCTCCGGGCGAGCGCTGAGCATGGCCGAGCGATGCCGCGCGCGAAGGTATACTTCACGGTTTCCCGCCTTGCCTCCGTTCCCGCGTGCGGCCGGCCTCGACTGCGAATGAATCCGTGACCTCTCCCGGCGTTTTCCCCCGCCTGTTCCGCGACATCGACGGCGCACCGCTGTGCCCGGCGGGCAGCGTGGTGTGCATCGGTGCGTTCGACGGCCTGCATCTGGGGCATCGCGCGCTGATCAAGGCGGCGGGCGCGTCGGCGCGGATGCGCGGGCTGCCGCTGGTGGGATTGAGTTTCGAGCCGCTGCCGCGCGAGTTCTTCGCGCGCGACGCCAAGCCGCCGCGTCTGGTGCTGCCGCGCGACAAGGCGCAGGGATTGGCCGCGCTGGGTTGCGATGTCGTGGGCCTGTTGCGTTTCGACGGCGCCATGACGGCGATGCCGCCGCAGGCCTTCATCGAGCGCGTGCTGCTGGACCGGCTCGCCGCGCGCGAGGTCTGGGTGGGGCGCGATTTCCGCTTCGGGCACAAGCGCGCGGGCGATCTGGCGCTGCTGGCCGAGGTCGGCGCGCAGGCCGGTTTCGCCACGCACAGCATCGACGATGTGACGCTCGACGGCGAGCGCGTTTCCAGCTCGCGCATCCGCACCGCGCTGGTGGCCGGCGAACTCGACCTGGCCGCTCGCCTGCTTGGGCGTCCGTATGCCATTGGCGGCAAGGTGGTGCGTGGCGCGCAGTTGGGCCGACAGCTCGGTTATCCCACCGCGAACCTGCGCTTCGGCGGCAAGACGCCCGCGCTCTCGGGCATCTACGCCACGCGCGTGCATGGCGTCGGCGACGCACCGAGGCCGAGCGTGTCGAGCCTCGGCACGCGCCCCACGGTGAACGGGCGCGAGCCGCTGCTGGAAGCGCATCTGTTCGATTTCGATGGCGACCTGTATGGCCGCCGCATCGTGGTGGAGTTCGTCGCCAAGCTGCGCGAGGAACTGAAGTTCGACGACCTCGATGCGATGGTCGAGCAGATACACCGCGACGCCGCCGATGCGCGCCATGCTCTTTCCCGGCGCGATCTGGCGGCGACCCACGTTTCCCCCACCGCCTTCCTGGCACCTCCCTTTCCGGCACCCTGATCAGGCATACCCGTGAGCCGCGACTACAAAGCCACCATCCTCCTGCCCGCCACGGATTTCCCGATGCGCGGCGACCTGCCCAAGCGCGAACCCGCGACGCTGGAAACCTGGCGGAAGATGGACATCCACGCCCGCCTGCGCCGCGACCGCGCCGGCCAGCCGCGCTTCGTGCTGCACGACGGCCCGCCGTATGCCAACGGCGCGATCCACCTGGGCCATGCGGTCAACAAGATCCTCAAGGACATCATCGTCAAGTCGCGCTCGCTCGCCGGCTTCGATGCGCCCTACGTGCCCGGCTGGGATTGCCACGGGCTGCCGATCGAACTGGCGGTGGAGAAGAAGCACGGCAAGGTCGGCGTGAAGCTGGATGCCGCGGCTTTCCGCGAGAAGTGCCGCGAGTACGCCAACGCGCAGATCGACCTGCAGCGCGCCGACTTCAAGCGCCTGGGCGTGATCGGCGACTGGGACGACCCGTACCGCACGCTGGACCGCAGCTTCGAGGCCGCCGAACTGCGCGCGCTGGCGAAGATCGTCGAAAACGGCCACCTGACGCGCGGCGTCAAGCCGGTGCACTGGTGCTTCGATTGCGGCTCGGCGCTGGCCGAGGCGGAGATCGAATACGCCGACAAGGTGTCGCCGGCGGTGGACGTGGCCTACGACGCGGTCGATCCCGATGCGCTGGCCGGCAAGTTCGGCGTGGCGCGCGCGGATGCGGCCATCGTCGCGGTGCCGATCTGGACCACGACGCCGTGGACGCTGCCGGCCGCGCTCGCCGTCTCGCTCGGGCCGGAGCTGGATTACGCCCTCGTCGCCGGCGCCACGCGCGAAGGCCGCGCGGTATGGCTGGTGCTGGCCGAGGCGCTGGTGGAAGCGGCGGCGAAGCGCTATGGCATCGAAGCGCCGCAGGTTCTCGGCCACGCCAGGGGCGCGGCGCTGGAAAACCTGCTGCTGCAACACCCGTTCTATCCCGGGCGCCAGGTGCCGATCCTCGTCGGCGACCACGTCTCGGCCGAGGACGGCACCGGCGCGGTCCACACCGCGCCCGGCCACGGTCAGGAGGACTTCGTCGTCGGGCAGAAATACAACCTGCTCGACGGCTACAACGCCGCGCAGATCAACCCGGTCGGCGGCAACGGCGTCTACCTGCCGGGCACGCCGATCTTCGAAGGCCAGTTCATCTGGAAGGCGAACGATGCGGTGGTCGACCTGCTGCGCGGGAACGGCCGCCTGCTGGCGTTCGAGAAGATCGTGCACAGCTATCCGCACTGCTGGCGGCACAAGTCGCCGGTGGCGTTCCGCGCCACGCCGCAGTGGTTCATCTCGATGGACAAGGCCGGGCTGCGCGCCGATGCGCTCGACGCCATCGCCAGCATCGGCCGCGAGCACGGCTGGTTCCCGGACTGGGGCGAGGCGCGCATCCGTTCGATGGTCGAGGGCCGGCCGGACTGGTGCATCAGCCGCCAGCGCACCTGGGGCGTGCCGATCGCGCTGTTCGCGCACACGCTCACCGGCGAGCCGCACCCCGATTCCGTGGCGCTGATGCAGCGCGCCGCGGACCTCGTGGAAGCCGAAGGCATCGATGCCTGGTACGCGCTCGATCCGCGCGACTGGCTGGGCGACGAGGCCGAACAGTACGAGAAGGTCACCGACATCCTCGACGTGTGGTTCGACTCGGGCGTCACGCACGAGGGCGTGCTGGCCGCGCGCGGCATGGGCAAGCCGGCGGACCTGTACCTGGAAGGCTCGGACCAGCATCGCGGCTGGTTCCAGAGTTCGCTGCTCACCGGCATCGCGATGGACCGCGCCGCGCCGTTCCGGCAGGTGCTCACGCACGGCTTCACCGTGGACGAGCACGGCCGCAAGATGTCCAAGTCGCTGGGCAACGGCATCGAGCCGCAGGAAATCCTCAAGACGCTCGGCGCCGACATCCTGCGCCTGTGGATCGCCAGCACCGACTATCGCAACGAGATGTCGCTGTCGCAGACCATCCTCAAGCGCAATGCCGATGCCTACCGCCGCATCCGCAATACCCTGCGCTTCCTGCTCGGCAACCTGCACGGCTTCGATCCGGCGCGGCACCTGCTGGCGAACGACGACCTGCTGCTGCTCGACCAGTGGGCAGTGCAGCGCATGGCCGATCTCCAGGCCGAGGTGCAGACCGCCTACACGCGCTACGACTTCCCGGCCATCGTGCAGGCGCTCAACAATTTCTGCACCGTCGATCTGGGCTCGATCTATCTGGACGTGACCAAGGACCGGCTCTACACGATGCAGGAAAACTCGCGCGGCCGGCGCAGCGCGCAGAGCGCGATGTTCGTGATCGCCGATGCGCTCACGCGCCTGATCGCGCCGATCCTGAGCTTCACCGCCGAGGAAGTCTGGAGCTACCTGCCCGGCGCGCGCGAGGAAAGCGTGCTGCTGGCGACCTATCGCGAAAGCCTCGGTGGCCTCGCTGCCGGCGCGGCGCTGTCGCCGGCCGATTTCGACACCCTGCTCGCGCTGCGCGAAGCCGTCACCGGCGTGCTGGAGCCGATGCGCGCCGATGGCGCGATCGGCGCATCGCTGGAAGCGGAAGTGGTGCTGTACCTCGGTGACGGCCTGCTCGAGAAACTCGCGCCCGTGGCCGGGGAACTGCGCTTCTTCTTCATCACCTCGCAGTTCACGCTGGCCCCTGGCGCGAACCGCCCCGCCGATGCGGTGGCGGTGGAAGGCATCGACGCATGGATCGCGGCCGGCGTCACCGACGCGGCCAAGTGCGTGCGCTGCTGGCATTACCGCCCGGATGTAGGCACGCATGCCGAACACCCGGAACTGTGCGGGCGCTGCATCGAGAACGTCGATGGCGCCGGCGAGGATCGCCGCCATTTCTGAGTCCACCATGCCTCCCGCCGCCCATCGCGGCCCCAACGCCTTGCCCTGGCTGGCGCTGTCCGGCGTCGTGCTCTGGCTCGATGCCTGGACCAAGGCGCAGGCCCTGCGCCACCTGGAACTGCACCAGCCGGTGCCGGTGATCGACGGCCTGCTGAACTGGACGCTGGTCTACAACCCCGGCGCGGCCTTCAGTTTCCTCTCCGATGCCTCCGGCTGGCAGCGCTGGTTCTTCGCCGCGCTGGCGGTGGGCATCAGCGCATTGCTGACGTGGTGGCTCTGCCGCACCCCGCGCGGCGACTGGCGCCAGGCCGCGCCTTACGCGCTGGTGATCGGCGGCGCCATCGGCAACCTGGTAGACCGCCTCATCCACGGCCACGTCATCGACTTCATCGACGTCTACCTCGGCGCGCGCCACTGGCCGGCGTTCAACATCGCCGATTCGGCCATCGTGGCCGGGGCCATCGGCATCGCGCTGGCAGGCCTGTTCGGGTCGCGTTCCGGCGCGGACAGGGGATAATCGGGGCATGGATGTCCTGCTCGCCAATCCCCGCGGCTTCTGCGCCGGCGTCGATCGCGCCATCGAGATCGTCAAGCGCGCCATCGAGAACTTCGGCGCGCCGATCTACGTGCGGCACGAAGTCGTGCACAACCGCTTCGTCGTGGACGACCTGCGCCAGCGCGGCGCGGTGTTCGTCGAGGAACTGGACGAAGTGCCCGATGCCGCCACGGTGATCTTCAGCGCCCACGGCGTCTCGCAGGCGGTGCGCGCGGAAGCTGCGCGACGCGGCCTCAAGGTGTTCGACGCCACCTGCCCGCTGGTGACGAAAGTGCACATGGAAGTCGCGCGCCACTGCCGCGCCGGCCGCGACGTGATCCTGATCGGCCATGCCGGCCACCCGGAAGTGGAAGGCACGATGGGCCAGTGGCGGCGCGAGGCCGGCGGTGGCGCGATCCACCTGGTCGAAAACGTCGAGGACGTGGCCGCGCTGGTGCTGGAACAACCCGAAAACGTCGCCTACACCACCCAGACCACGCTCTCGGTGGACGACACCCGCGCCGTGATCGCCGCACTGCGCGAACGCTTCCCCGCGATCCAGGGGCCGCGCCACGACGACATCTGCTACGCCACCCAGAACCGCCAGGACGCCGTGCGCGAACTGGCGCAACGCTGCGACCTGGTGCTCGTGGTCGGCTCGGCCAACAGCTCCAATTCCAACCGCCTGCGCGAACTGGCGCAGCGCGATGGCGTGGAGGCGCACCTGATCGACGGTGCCGGCGACATCGAGCCGGCCTGGCTCGATGGCAAGCACCGCATCGGCGTCACCGCCGGCGCTTCCGCGCCCGACGTGCTGGTGCAGGGCGTCTTGACCCGCCTGCGCACGCTCGGTTCGTCCAGCGTGCAGGAACTTTCCGGCGAGCCGGAAAGCATGGTCTTCGCCCTGCCCAAGGAACTGCGCGTCACCCTCGTCGATTGACCGGGCACAGGGCCAGTTCTAGAATACGCGGCTCCGCCGGAATAGCTCAGTTGGTAGAGCGGCGCATTCGTAATGCGTAGGTCGTAGGTTCGATTCCTATTTCCGGCACCATCGCAAAAGCCCCGGGAAGCTTGGCTTCCCGGGGCTTTTTCTTTGCCGTTTTCCCGTCGCGGGCAGGGGCGCGCGGCATGCGGGCAGGCATCGACGAGGCAGGCTCAGGATCATTGCGTGGGGAGCCTCTGCGGTTGGCGCGACGCTGCCGGCGTCGTGCGCAAAGGCTCGGATCCGTCTCGCCTGGACTGACAATTTTCGGCACATTTCTCACACATTGCGTCAGTTGTGGCATGATCGGATTTGCCGTGTCATTCAGCGCGGCTTCAAATCAGGGGAAGCGGTTCGCTGGGAACGTCCTTGTGCCTCGTGCCGAGGCGGGCGTCTTTCTGGGAGAGCTGGCCTTGTCTGAATTGACGGCTGTCCCAGAGGGTTCTGGCGTGAGTAGTCCAAACCGGCGTCGTCGTGTCCGCACGCCGCCGGGGAAGTCGATCACTGGTCCATCTGGGAGGTTGCATGATCCGTCAAAGATTGAGAGCGGCGCTTGTCCCGTTGTGCCTCAGCATTCTGCTGATGTCGCAGGCAATCGCCGGTACCGCCGCCAAGTCGGCGGAAGGCACGAGTGCCTATATCGATCCGGCTTTGGTCACTGCGCTCAAGGAGCGCGGTGGCGAGGCGAGCATGTTCGTCTACGTGCGGGGCCGGCCCGACCTGTCGCCGGCGTTCGGCATGAAGTGGGAGGATCGCGGCCGCTTCGTCTACAAGCAGTTGAGCGAATTCGCGGCCCATAGCCAGGCGCCGATCCTGCGCGAACTGGACGGCATGGGCATCCAGGGCCGTTCGTTCTGGATCGAGAACGTCATCTCCATCAAGCAGGGCACCCTGCCGATGGTCCAGATGCTTGCCGGCCGCGATGACGTGCTGGCCATCGTCGCCGAGCCCGTCGGCTACATTCCCGAGCCGGAACCGCAGCAGCCGCAAGGTGGCAATGCGCCCAATGCCCCGGTCTCCAGCCTCGTCCAGATCAAGGCCCCGGCCGTATGGGACCAGGGCATCACCGGGCAGGGCATCACCGTCGGCATCATCGATTCCGGAACGCGCTACACCCACCAGGCGCTGGTCAACCAGTACCGCGGGAATGTCGGTGGCGGTTCCTTCAACCACAACTACAACTGGTTCGACATCGGCGGCTCCACCGCGCCGACCTGGCCGAATCCGCACGGCACCCACGTGACCGGGACCGCCATCGGCGACGACGGCAATGGCAACCAGATCGGCGTTGCGCCGGGCGCCCAGTGGATTTCGTGCCTTGGCTGCACCAGCACTGGCTGCCCCGGTACCAACCTGCTGATGTGCGCCCAGTTCATGACTGCGCCGACGGACCTGACCGGCAGCAGCCCCGATCCCGACCTGCGCCCGCATGTGGTGAACAACTCCTGGGGCGATTGCGACCAGTCCTACGACAACTGGTACCAGGGCGTGGTGGATGCCTGGATCGCCGCCGGCATCGTGCCGGTCTTCGCCAACGGCAACGCCAGCAACTGCGGCTACAGCTCGCCGCCCGGCCTGAACACCGTGGGCAATCCGGCGCGCTACGGCAGCGTGCTGGGCATCGGCTCGAGCAGCAACAACACCGGGCAGTACGCACCTCATTCCAACTGGGGGCCGACCGACAATCCCAACAATGGCACCGATCCCAACCTGCCCGACCCGAGGGGCTACTTCGACCTGAAGCCGAACGTGGTGGTGCCGGGCGTGGCCATCCGCTCCTCCGTTTCCAGCAGCGACACCGCCTACGAGAGTTCCGGCTGGAACGGAACCTCGATGTCGGCGCCGGGCGCCACCGGCGTGATCGCGCTGATGCTGTCGGCCGCACCATCGCTGATCGGCGACTACGCCACCATCGGCACGCTGCTGATGGAAACGGCCAACCCGATTCCCTATGCCAGCGGCGGTCCCAATCCGGGCCCGGGCAATGTTCCCAACTATGCGACCGGCTGGGGCGAGGTCGACGCGCTGGCCGCGGTGACCGCGGCCATTGCCGCCGCCGGGCCGCAGGGCACGATCGCGGGCGTGGTGACCGACGACTTGGGCAACCCCGTGGAGGGTGCCCGGGTCCAGATCGAGAATCCCGCTCCTCCGCCGGCCGGCTGGTCCGCGCTGACGGACGAGAACGGTGCGTACAGCATCGGCCTCGGCATCGGCACTTACGATGTCGTGGTGACGCGCTACGGCTATGAGACTGCGACGGCAACGGGCGTGGAGATCGAGGAAGACCAGACCACCACGCAGAACTTCCAGCTCGTCTCCGCCGGCGAATACGTGGTCAGCGGCACGGTCATCGACAGCGGTACCAACTGGCCGCTGCACGCTCGGATCGACATCAACGGGTATCCGGGCGATGCCATCTTCACCGATCCGGCCGATGGCAGTTACAGCATCACCCTTGCCGGCGGCCTGCAATTCGATTTCTCGGTCACGGTGCTGTCGGGCGGCTACGACGGCGCGACCCGGGCGGTCGGGCCTTTGACCGCCGATGCCACCGAGAATTTCGCGCTGGACGTGGATACGGCCGCCTGCTCGGCGCCCGGATATGACGCGGGCGCGCTGTATCGCCAGACCTTCGAGGCGGACAATGGCGGCTTCAGCTCCTCGGGGACCGTCACCTGGACCTGGGGCGCGCCTTCCGGCTGGCCCAATGGCTGTGGCGAGGGCAGCAGTTGCTGGGCCACCGGTCTGACCGGGAATTATCCCAACAACGCCAATGCCAGCGTGACTTCGCCTGTGATCGACCTGACGGGAGCGTCCGCGCCGCTGACGCTGTTCTGGAAGCAGGCGAACCACGTCGAGACCTCGCAGTGGGATCAAGCCTATGCCGAGTACCGGGTCAATGGCGGTGCCTGGCAGGTCATGTGGCAGAACCCGGCCTCGACCACGGTCGTGGACTGGCGCGAGCTGACCTTCGACGTGAGCGCCGCGGCCGGCGGCACGCTGGAGCTGCGCTGGCGGCTGGTGTCCGACGGCTCGGTCAATTTCCCGGGTGTTTATTTCGACGACATCCTCATCCGCAGCGGCACCAGTTGCACGGCCATGGCGGGTGAGCTGGTGTCCGGCCAGGTGCGCGATGCCAATACCGGGCAAGGCCTCAATGGCGCCCTGGTGGCGATCGATGGCGCCGGTTCGGCGATCACTTCCACGTCCGCCGATCCGGCGCTGGGCGAGGGCGCGTATCTGCTGTTCGTCCCCGAAGGAGCGCAGGACATCGAGGCTTCGTTCGCCGGCTACCAGCCGGGCAGCCTGAGCGACACGTTCGTCGACGGGCAGGCGCGTCGCGTCGATTTCGCCCTGGATGCGGGCCGTGTCACCGCCGCGCCGTCGCCGCTGACCTCGACGCAGGAATTCGGAAGCACGGAAAACCAGACGCTCACGCTGAGCAACGACGGCGCGGCGGATGCCGTCGTCTCGCTGCATCCGCGCTCGGGCATCCAGCAACACTTCGAGACCGACTTCCCGCCGGCGGGATGGAATGTCGTCAACCTCGGCGGCGCCTGCGCCTGGCAGCGCAACGATGCGGTCTCCCGGCCCAACCATGCCGGCGGCGATGGTTTCTCCGCCGCCGCGGACAGCGATGCCTGCGGCACCGGAAGCACCATGGACACGCGCCTGGTCTCGCCCGGGTTCAGCGTCACGCCCACGTCGGAACTGGACTTCGTGCTGTCCTATCGTCACCTGGGCAGCAGCCGGCTGGATGTGGAGATCAGCGTCGATGGCGGCAGCACCTGGACCGTGTTGCAGACGTTCTCCGCCAACACCAGCGACCAGGGGCCGGGAACGCCGGTCAACATCTCCCTGGCGACCTATGACGGGCAGAACGCCCAGTTGGGCTTCAGGTATGTGTCGCCGGGCTGGAACTGGTGGGCACAGGTCGACCAGATCGTCGTGTCCGGCACTCCGGACTGGCTGAGCCTGTCGCCGGACAACGGCACCGTGGCGGCGAGCGGCAGCCTGAACGTCACTGCCACGTTCGATGCCGGCGCGGCGTCGATCACCGAGCCGGGCACCTATCGCGCGACCATCTTCATCCAGAGCGATACGCCCTATGGCGACATCGAAGTGCCGGTGGAGATGCATGTCGAGCCATCGGCCAACCAGTCGCAATTGTTCGGGCAGGTCACCGGCCTGGGTTATTGCGACGACGCACCCGGCCCGCTGGCGGGGGCGACCGTGACCGTCACCGGGCAAACGGGCAGCTACACGCTGACCACGGATGCCGGCGGCCAGTACCAGGTCTGGCTGGATATCGCCGAGAGCCCCGTGTCGGTGGATGTCTCCGCCACGGGTCACGTGTCCGGTTCGGCCAGTGGCGTCGCGCTGGTCGGCGGCGGATCGGTCGAGCAGGACTTCGACCTGCGACTGGATGCGCCGTGCGCCAGCGTGACTCCGGAAGCGTTGACGGCGAGCCTGATGTCGGGCGACTCCGATACGCAGTCCATCACGCTGAGCAATGCCGGCGCGGGGGATCTCGACTGGACGACGGCCACCGGCATTCCGGCCAGTGCGGGCGGTTCGGATATCCGCTGGCCTGTCGCTGCGATCCCGTCCGGCCACGGTGTCGACCTGCTCTCGACCGCTGCGGCGCTGCTGCCCGCGGCCGGAGGCCCCCTCCCGCTGGGTGGCTTCGACTGCGACACGGCCGAGGGCTTGGTCGTCCTGGATGACGGCACCATCGAGAACGGCTACTCGGGCAATCCGGCCGTGGTCAGCCAGATGATGTTCGTCCAGGCCTACGAGGTGGCCGTGCCTTCCATCCTGAGCAGGGTCTGCCTTGCCTTCGTCAGCCAGGGGCCATCGAGCCTGAACCATGAGGTGGTGGTCTTTGCGGCCGATGGCGCGGGCGGTGCACCCGGTACCGAGCTGGGTTCGCTCGCCGCGGTGGCCACCAGCATGGGCACCAGCGTGCCGTCCACGCCACTGTGGAACACGGTGGACCTGAGCAGCCTCAATCTCCTGGTGCAGCCTGGAACCGTCTATATCGGCGTGCGCTTCGCTCCGTCCACTCCGAACGTCTACATCGCTTCGGATCAGTCGGCCGCTTCGCCGGGCGCCACCGGTTACTGGTGGAACAACAGCGCCGCCGCATGGGCTCCGATAACCGACGCCTGGGCCGACTACAAGGCGCTGTTCGTCCGTCCGCAGTTCGTTTCCTCGGATGGTTGCTCGTCTCCGACGAGCGTGCCGTGGCTGAGCGTGTCGCCGGCTTCGGGCACGGCCGTCGCCGGGGGCAGCAGCCAGATCGATGCGACCATCGATGCGTCCGGCCTCCTGCCGGGCACCTACGAGGCCACGGTCTGCATTTCCGGCAACGATCCGCAGCGTTCGATCATCGGCGTACCGGTGACGCTGGAAGTGCAGATGGGTCCGAACGACGGCACGCTCGAGGGCACGGTGCAGAGCCTGGGTTACTGCTCGGCCGATCCGTCCGCCCTGGCGGGCGCGACCATCGAGGTTTCCGGAACCGGCGGTACCTACACCACCACCACCGATGCCAGCGGCCATTACCAGTTGGCGCTCAGCGACACGGGCAACCCGTGGACGGTATCGGTGACGGCGGCCGACCATCTGGCCGATTCGGAGTCGGGCGTCGCGGTGGTTGCGGCGGGCACGGTCACGGTCGATTTCGACCTCACCCTGGCCGCCGGTTGCACCACGCACGATCCGGCCCAGTTCGACGTCCAGGTGGCGGTCGATGGAAGCACCTCGGAACTGCTCACCCTGACCAACGCCGGGGCGGGTCCCTCCAGCTTCACCACCAGCTCGATCGAGTACATCCAGGCGCGTGGCGTGCACTTGGTCCGTCCCGCCCGCTTCAGCGAGGGCGACGACGAGCGTGCCGACGCGCGCGCGACCGATGCGATCGACCTGCCGCCCACCGTCCGCAGCGTCGACCTGATCATGGGTTCGACGGATGTCGAGGTACTGCTGCTGACGCCCGACGAGGGGATCGGCGACCTGAAGGCGGCGCTCGATACCCTGCCTGGCATCAATACCACGGTGTACGCCGGCAGCCTCGCATCGATCACGGCGGCCAACCTGGAGCCTTACGACGTGGTGCTGATCAACAACAACACCCGTTGGTCCGCGGCCGGCGCCAACATCAGCGTGGGCAATGCGCTGGCGGACTACGTGGATGCCGGCGGCGCGGTGATCGTCAACAACTTCGCCCACGACAATACGGGATGGGAGCTGGGTGGACGCTTCATCACCGGCGGCTATTCGCCGTTCCTCGCCGCGACGGCCGACCGTTCGGGCACCAGCACGCTGGGCACGGTGCACCTGCCCGATCATCCGGTCATGGATGGCGTGAGCGCGGTGACCAACCAGTTCCTGTGGCAGGTCATCGGCGTGGACAGCGGCGCGGATCGGATCGCCGACTGGCACGATGGCAGCGTGTTCGTCGCCGCCAACGATCGCGTCGTGGCCGTCAACGTGCTGGCCGATCCGGGCGACGGCAGCGGCCTGGGCTGGACCGGCGACCTGGATGTCCTGTACTCCAACGCCATCCAGTACCTGGCAGGCGGCGGCAACCAGCCGGCGGCCTGGCTGAGCGTCACTCCCGACACCGGCACGGTGGGCGCGGGCGGCACGAGCCAGTTGACGGTGAACTACGACGCCACCGGCCTGGCTCCGGGCCTCTACACGGCCGACCTCCTGGTCGACGTCGATGAGGGCGTCGGCGACGTCGTCCGGTTGACGATTCCGGTCACGATGCAGGTGGTTTCCGGCGATCCGGACATCTTCAGCGACGGCTTCGAAGACGAGCCGGAAACGCCGTAGACAGGCACAACCGGGCTGCCCTCCGGCAGCCCGGACCTTCCAGCCCGGCCGGGGTTTCCCGGCCAGGCTTTTTCTTTGCGCCGAGGGAAACCGCATCGCGCCACACAGGTTCATCGTCAGCGGGGAGGCCGTGCGGGCCGTTGGCGGTTATCCTGTGGCGATGACTTTCCATCCTTCGTTCCCGGCCGCCCCATCCCCCCGCGCCCAGCGCGGTTTCTGGCGCGGGCTGTTCCTGTTCGCGCTGCTCTGCGCGCTCGCGGCGGCGGCGGCGGGCGCCTGGCTCTACCAGGACTACCAGCGCTTCGCGCAGGCGCCGTTGTTTCACGATGGGCAGCCGCGCGTCGTGGAGATCGCGCGCGGCACCTCGTTCCGCGGCGTGGTGGCGAAGCTGCACGAACTGGGCGCCGATGGCGGCGTGCACGAGGCCTACTGGCGTGCGCTGGGCTGGGAGCGCAAGGCGCGCATCCAGGCCGGCGAGTATGCGATCGAGCCGGGGCTGACGCCGGTCGATCTGCTGGAGAAGTTCGCGCGCGGGCAGGTGATCCAGTACCGCTTCACCCTCGTGGAAGGCTGGACCGTGCACGAACTGCGCCTGGCGCTGGCGGCCGATCCGGTGCTGGTGCAGACCCTTCCCGGCGTGCCGGAAGAAGAACTGCTCGCGCACATCGGCGTGTCGAAGGCGCCGGAGGGCGCTGGCGACGCGCGTGCGCCGGAAGGGCTGTTCCTGCCGGAAACCTACCACTTCACCCGTGGCACCACCGACGCGCAGTTGCTGCGGCGCGCGCACGATGCGCTGGTGAAAGCGCTCGATGCCGCCTGGGCCTCGCGCGCGGCCGACCTGCCGCTGGCTTCGCCCTACGAGGCGCTGGTGCTGGCCTCCATCGTCGAGAAGGAAACCGGTTTGCCGGAAGAGCGTGGCGAGGTGGCCGGCGTGTTCGTGCGGCGGCTGAAACTGGGGATGCGATTGCAGACCGATCCCACCGTGATCTACGGGCTCGGTCCGGAGTTTTCCGGCCCGCTGCTGCGCCGCCATCTGGATGCCGACACCCCGCACAACACCTACACCCGCGCCGGCCTGCCGCCCACACCCATCGCCTTGCCCGGCCGCGCCGCGATCCACGCGGCGCTGCACCCGGAACCCGGCGATACGCTGTATTTCGTCGCGCGCGGCAGCGGCGGCCACGTGTTCTCGCGCACGCTGGAAGAACACAACCGCGCCGTGGCCGACTACCGCCGCAGGATGCGCGGGCAATGAGCGGTTGCCTGATCACGCTGGAGGGCGGCGAGGGCGCGGGCAAGTCCACCGCGATGGCTCACCTGGCCGGGCGCATCGCCGCGCGCGGCGTGGAACTGGTGCAGGTGCGCGAGCCGGGCGGTACCGCCATCGGCGAGGCGATCCGCGGCGTGCTGCTGGACCCGGCGAATACCGGCCTGTGCGCGGAAACCGAACTGCTGCTGATGTTCGCCTCGCGCGCGCAGCTGGTGCGAGAAACCATCAGGCCCGCGCTGGCGCGCGGCGCGGTGGTGCTTTCCGACCGTTTCACCGATGCCAGCTTCGCCTACCAGGGCGGCGGTCGCGGCATCGATGCCGGGCGCATCGCCGAACTGGAGCGCTGGGTCTGCGGCATCAAGCCGGACCTGAGCTTCCTGCTCGACCTGCCCATCGACCAGGGCCTTGCGCGCGCGCGCGCGCGCGGCCCGGCGGATCGCATCGAGGGCGAAACCGATGGCTTCTTCGAGCGCGTGCGCGGTGCGTATCGCCGCCGCGCCGCCGAGGAGCCGGGACGCTGGCGGGTGATCGATGCCTCCCAATCGATGGAGGGCGTGCTGGCCGCGCTCGATGCCGCACTGGATGGCTATTTCGGAGGTGCGCGATGACCGCGCCACTGTCGCCCTGGCAGCGGCGCGCCCATGCGCAGGCCATCGTCGCGCTGGATGCCGGGCGCCTGCCGCACGCGTTGCTGGTCGGCGGCCCGGCGGGCCTGGGCAAGCGCGAACTGGCGCGCCGCCTCGCGCACCGGCTCATGTGCACTGCGCCGGAGGCCGGCCAGGCCTGCGGGCAGTGCCGCAACTGCACCTTGATCGCGGCCGGCACGCATCCCGATCTTTTCGAGGAAACCCTCGAACTCAACGACAAGGGTGAGCCGCGCAAGGAAATCCTGATCGCGCAGGTGCGCCGCCTGACCGAGAAGCTGGTGCTGACTCCGCAGATCGCGGCCGGGCAGGTGGCCCTGGTCCATCCGGCCGAGGCGATGAACCGCAGCGCCTTCAACGCGTTGCTGAAGACGCTCGAGGAACCGCCGCCGGGCCGGCACCTGATCCTGATCGCCGACCAGCCGCAACGCCTGCCCGCGACGATCCGCAGCCGCTGCCAGTGGCTGCGTGTGGACCTGCCGCCGCGCGCGGAAGCGCTGGCATGGCTGACGGCCCAGGGATGGGACGAGCGCAGCGCGGCCGAAGCGCTGGATGCGGCGCAAGGCAATCCGGGCCTTGCGCACGATTACCTCACCGGCAACGGGCTGACATTGCGCCGCGCCGTGGCCAAGGACCTGGCCGCGCTCGCGGAAAACCGCGAAAGCGCCGCCGCCGTCGCCTCGGCCTGGAGCGAGGACCGCCCGGCCCAGCGTCTGCGCTTTTCCGGCGAACTGCTGCGCGATCACCTTGCCCATCGCTGCGGCGCGCCGCGGGCCGACACGCTGGCGCAGGCCGGTTTTCGCGGCGATGCCGATCCACTGGCCCTGGCCGGCTGGTTCGATGCCAGTGTCCGCGCCCTCAACGGTCTCGATGGGCCGATGCGCGACGATCTCCAGATCGCCGAATTGCTGATGCGATGGCAGGGGCTGGGCGTGAGTGTTCGATAGGTTCCCGTTGCCGTTCGTCGGGCTGGACCAGCCTCGCATCGCCGACTTAAGATGACCCCCTACGTGCACAGGGGACCTCGCCATGCTGCCAGGCGCCGGCTCCGCCCGACAGGGTGTCCTGTCGTTGGCGATCAAGGAAAAAAGCCAGCTCTACGGAGCCTACATGCCGTTCCTGAAAGGCGGCGGCATCTTCGTGCCCACGCCCAAGCGCAATGGCCTGGGCGACGAAGTGTTCGTGATGCTGACCCTGCTGGACGACAAGGAACGCCTGCCCGTGGCCGGGCGCGTGGTGTGGATCACGCCGGCCGGCGCGCAGGGCAACCGCACCGCCGGCATCGGCGTGCAGTTCAACGACTCGCCCGAGGGCGAGATGGTGCGCGGCAAGATCGAGACGCACCTGGCCGGCATGCTCAGCGGCGACAAGCCCACGTTCACGATGTGAGCATGCGGCGCGCGCTGCGCCCGCCGTTGCCTTTTCCCCGCGTGCCTTGGCGATGATGCGTGCCGTCGCGCCGCCGTTGCGCCTGTCGCTGCGCCCGTCGCGCGGGCTGCGTGCGGCGGTGTTGGCGCTGACGGTGCCGGCGGCCTTCGCGATCCGCGTGTCCGCGCTTCCCGATGCCGCGCTCGTCCTGCTGCCTGCGCTGGCATGGTGGGCCTGGCGCGCGCTGGCGGCGGGCCTGCCGCTCACGCTGGTATTGCGCGGCGACGGCAGCGCGGTGCGGCTGGGCGACGATGGCGAGGAACGGCCGGCGCGGCCGCTGGCGCTGCACGAGCGCGGCCCGCTCGGCACGCTGGCGCTCCTCGTCGATGGCCGCCGCCGCGATGTGGCCTGGGCCGCCGACAGCCTGCCGCGCGCGATGCGGCGGGAACTTCGGCTCTGGATGCGCGATCATGCACACCTCCCGGACGGCCGTGCGCCGGACGCTTCTCCTCCCGGCAAAACGACGAGCACCACCGGATGATCAGACCGCTGGAACTGGCGATCGGCCTGCGCTATACCCGCGCCAAGCGGCGCAACCGCTTCATTTCCTTCATCTCGCTGGTGTCCATGCTCGGCATCGCGCTGGGCGTGGTCGCGCTGATCGCGACGATCTCGGTGATGAACGGCTTCGAGTCCGAACTGCGCACGCGCATCCTGGGCATGGTCGCGCACGCCACGATCAGCGGCGTCGGCGAGGACATGGAGAACTGGCAGCACGCGGTCGAGGTCGCGCGGGCCGATGCGCGCGTGCTCGGCGCCGCGCCCTACATCGAGCGCGAATCCCTGATCACCGGCCTGCGCAGCCAGGGCGCGCTGCTGCGCGGCATCGAGCCGGCGCTGGAGCCGTCCGTGTCCACGCTGGGCGAGAAGATGAAGGCGGGCTCCATCGACGACCTGCGACCCGGCACGTTCGGCATCGTCATCGGCACCGAGCTGGCGATGCTGCTGGGCGCGGACGTGGGCGACAGCATCACCGTGCTGGTGCCCGAGGCGCGCAGCACGCCGGTGGGCGTGGTGCCGCAGATGAAGCGCTTCACCGTGGCCGGCATCTTCGAGGCCGGCATGCAGGAATACGACATGCAACTGGCCATCGTCCACATGGCCGATGCGCAGCGCCTGCTGCGCATGGGCGAGGGCGTGACCGGCGTGCGCCTGAAACTCACCGACATGTTCCAGGCCTGGTACGTGGCGCGCGATCTGGCCGATGGCATCGGCGAGTTCTATCGCGTGCGCGACTGGGCGCGCGACCACGCCAACTTCTTCCGCGCCATCCAGATGGAAAAGAGCGTGATGTTCGTGATCCTCTCGCTGATCGTCGCGGTGGCCGCGTTCAACCTCGTGTCCTCGCTCATCATGCTGGTGACGGACAAGCAGGCCGACATCGCGATCCTGCGTACGCTCGGATTGTCGCCCGGGTCGGTGATGGCGGTGTTCGTGGTGCAGGGCACGCTGATCGGCGTCATCGGCATCGCGACGGGCATCGCCGGCGGCATCGTGCTGACGAAGAACCTCAACCACGTCATGCACTTCGTCGAACGCATCCTCGGCTTCGAGCTGATGCCGGCGGACGTCTACTACATCAGCGGCGGCGTGCCGACCGACCTGCGCGCGGACAACATCCTGGCCATCGCCGGCATCGCGTTCGCCATGTGCATGATCGCCACGCTCTATCCGGCCTGGCGCGCCTCGCGCACCGATCCGGCGGCGGCGCTGCGTTATGAGTGAGGTTGCGATGAACGATGCGGTGATCCGCTGCGCGGGCCTGTCCAAGACCTACGCCGAAGGCGACCTGCGCACGCCGGTGTTCGACGGGCTGGAACTGTCGGTGGCGCGCGGCGAAACCGTCGCCATCGTCGGCGCTTCGGGCGCGGGAAAGAGCACGCTGCTGCACATCCTCGGCGGGCTCGATACGCCCACCCGCGGCGACGTGTTCGTGCAGGGCGAGGCGATGAGCAGGCTCTCCAACGCCGCGCGCGGCCGGCTGCGCAACCGCGCGCTCGGCTTCGTCTACCAGTTCCATCACCTGCTGCCCGAGTTCACCGCGCTGGAAAACGTGATGATGCCGCTGCTGATCCGCCGCACGCCCGAGCACGAGGCGAAGGCGGCGGCGGCGGCGTTGCTGGATCGCGTCGGCCTTTCCGCGCGCCTGGCGCACAAGCCGGGCGAACTGTCCGGCGGCGAACGCCAGCGCTGCGCCGTGGCGCGCGCGCTGGTGACGCGCCCGGCCTGCGTGCTCGGCGACGAGCCCACCGGCAACCTCGACGAAAAGACCGCCGCGCAGGTCTACGCGCTGATGCTCGAGCTCAATCGCGAGGCGGGCACGAGCTTCGTGCTCGTCACGCACGACCGCAAGCTCGCGCGCACGATGGATCGCGCCCTGGAACTGGCGGGCGGCAGGCTGCGCGAACTGGCGGCGGACGAGGTCTGAGCCACCGATGCCTGCGTCGCGCCGGCCCGCAGGCGATGGCCGAACCTGGCGCGCGACGCCGCGTCTCGATCTCTTTCTTGCGATCGGTTTGACCGCGGGCGCGGTCGCTGCGATGGCCTTGCCGCAGGCGGGGCCTTCGTGGCTGTGCTGGAGCGCCATCGCTGCCGGCATTGCATCGTTGCTGAAATGGCCACGATGGCGCGTGTTGGCCGGCGCGGCCATCGGCTTTGGCTGGGCCGTGCTGGTGGCCGTTTGGGCGATGGACGCGCGGCTTCCGCCGGCGCTGGAAGGCGAGGACCTGATTGTCGAAGGCCGCGTGCATGGCTTGCCGGAGGCGGGCGATGCGCGCGTGCGTTTCGAGTTCGAGGTGAAGCGCGGCGAGGGCGCGGCGGAGGTGCTCGAAGGCCGTCGAGTGCGGCTGGCGTGGTATCGCAGCGGCGTGGTGCCCGCGCCCGGCAGCGTCTGGCGCCTGGCGGTGCGCTTGAAGCGGCCGCGCGGCACGCTCAACCCGGGCGGCTTCGACTACGAGCGCCACGCGCTGGAAAAGCGCATCGCCGCGACCGGCTATGTGCGCGATGGCGGCGAGAACATCGAACTCGCGCCGGGCGGCGGCATCGATGCCTTGCGCCTGCGGTTGTCCGATGCGATCGCCACGGCGGTCGATGCGCCGCGCGCGCGTTTCGTGCAGGCGCTGGCGGTGGGCGACGTGCGCATGCTCGATGGCGATGACTGGCATGTGCTGCGCGCCACCGGCATTGCGCACCTGATCGCGATTTCCGGCCTGCACGTGGGTCTTGTCGCGGGCTTTGGCGCATTGCTGATGCGCGGCGTGTATCGGGTGGTGCCGCGTCTTGGGCTGCGCCTGCCGTTGCCGCAGGCCGCCGCGTTCGCGGCCTTGCTCTCGGCCACGGGCTACACCGCGCTGGCCGGCTTCGCGCTGCCCACGGTGCGCACGCTGCTGATGATCGCGGCGGCCTTGCTGGCGGTGATGCTGCGGCGCGCGTTCGATCCGGTGCAGGCGTTCGCGCTGGCGTTGATCGTGGTGCTGGTCGCCGATCCGCTGGCCGTGCTCAATGCCGGATTCTGGCTGTCGTTCCTGGGCGTGGCGTGGCTGCTGTGGTGCCTGCCGCGTGCGATGGACGTGGCGTGGTGGCGCACGCTGGTGTCGGCGCAGGGCGTGATGACGCTGGGGCTGCTGCCGCTGACGGTGTGGTTCTTCGGGCAGGCCTCGGTGGCGGGGCCGCTGTGCAATCTGGTGGCGGTGCCGTGGGTGAGCTTCATCGTGGTGCCGGTGGCACTGGTCGGCACCTTGCTCGAACTAGTCTGGGCGGGCGCCGGAGGCTGGGCGTTCCGGCTTTCGGCGTGGCTGATGCAGGGGCTGTGGTCTGGCTTGGAACCTGTCGCCGCGCTGCATGGCTCGCTCGTCTATCTGCCGGAACCTTCGTTCGTGGCGTTTGGACTGGCGTTGCTTGGCGCGGTCTGGCTGTTGATGCCACGCGGCATGCCGGGCAAGCCGCTGGCGCTGGTGCTGTTCGCACCACTGTTGTTTCCGGCATTGCCCAAGCCGCCTGCGGGAAGCGTCGATCTCACCGTGTTCGACGTGGGGCAGGGGCTGTCGGTGCTGCTGCGCACGGCCGGCCACGCCGTGCTGGTGGATGCCGGGCCGGCGTTTCCGGGCGGATTGGACATGGGCGAGGCCGCCGTCGTGCCGGCGCTGCGCGGGATGGGCGTGGCGCGGCTGGATCTTCTCGTGGTCAGCCACGGCGACAACGATCATGCCGGTGGCGTGGCGGCGGTGAAGCGGGCGTATGCGCCGGCGCAGGCCGTGGCGTCGCGTGCGTCGGCGCAGGTCAGCGAGTCGGTATGCGAAGCGGAGAGGGAATGGCGGTTCGATGGCGTTCGCCTGCGCCTGCTGCATCCGCCCGAACATTTCCCGTATCTGCGCAACGACAGTTCCTGCGTGTTGCGCGTGGAGGCCGGTGGCGCGGGGCTGGCGTTGTTGCCCGGCGACATCGGAAGCCTCATCGAACAGCGACTGGTGCGCGAGCAGCCGGATGCGTTGCCGGCAGCATTGCTGGTGATGCCGCATCACGGCAGCCGCAGTTCATCTTCCGAAAGTTTCATCGATGCCGTATCGCCGCAGCTTGCGCTGATCGGCGCGGGCCACCGCAACCGCTTCGGCCTGCCGCGCGAGGAGGTGCTGGCGCGTTACAGCCAGCGCGGCATCCCGTTCGCCAATACCGCGCAAACCGGGGCGATCCACGTGCGCATCGATGCGCAGGGGATCGGCGAACCTCGCCATGAACGCGCCCTGCGACCACGCTTGTGGCGCGAGCAATGAGGGCCTGAACCGCAGGCACGGTGTGAGCTTGCTTCCGATTTTGTGTAAAAGTAGACTTCATCCTGTCTCAAACAGGATGGATTCGGGCACGCCATGAAAACCGTCTATTCCCCCGCTCCGCCGCGAACGACTTACCGCGTCGCCGAAGCCGGCACGACATGGGGCGAGATCCACGAACTGTCTCCGCCGGGCTACCGCCGCGCGCTGGGCGTGGACGCCTACGTGCAGGACATCGCCGCCGCCGCGCCCCTGCAACGCGTGGCGATCGAGCGCGAAGGCGTGGAGGCCGGGTTCGTCAAGGACCTGGCGCGGCGCATGGACATCCCGACGTCGCGCCTGTTCTCCATCCTCGGCGTGCCGCGCGCCACGGCGGAAAAGAAGGCTGCCGCCAGGCAGCGCATCGGCGGCAGTGGCGGCGTGGCGGCGGTGGGCATGGTCCGCCTGCTGGGATTGGCGCAGGAAGTGCTCGCCGAAAGCACGCACCCGGAAGCGGAAGCCGTCGACGCGGCGCGCTGGCTCGGCACGTGGATCGAACAGCCGCAGCCCGCGCTCGGCGGCCGTCGCCCGGCCGACCTGCTCGATACGCCCACCGGCACGGACATCGTCGCGCGCCTGCTCGGCTCGCTGGCCAGCGGCGCCTATCAATGAAGTTGTGGCGGATCGCCGCCGAAACCCGCGCCTATCCTGCGGACGATCTTTCCGGCAACGGCGCGGCGCGCTTTCCCGGCCGCTGGAACGAAGCCGGCGAGCCGGCGCTCTACTGCGCGCCGACGCTCGCCGTGGCGGTACTGGAAACCGCCGCGCACATCGGCGATGGCGGCCTGCCGCTCAATCGCTTCGTCGTCGCCATCGACGTGCCCGATGCGGTGTGGGCGCAGCACGAGCGTATCGAGCCTGGGGAGCTGCCGCCGGCATGGTGCGCGATGCCCGCAGGGCAGGCCAGCGTGCGCATCGGCTCGGCATGGCTGGCGTCGCAGCGCTCGCCGATCCTGCTGGCGCCATCGGCCATCGTGCCGGAGGAACGGGTAGCGCTGGTGAATCCGCTGCACCCGGCCAGCCGCACGATCCGGGCGCAGGTGATCCGGCCGTTCGATTACCGCGCGCTGTTCCGCACGAATTGAACCGAGGGACTTCATCTCGCTCGTCATTCCCGCCTTCGCGGGAATGACGGTGGTTTCTGATGCTTGGTCAAATCAACGGCGCGTCGTCGTCCGGCAACGCCACGTCGTCTTCGCGCGGCGGCGGGGTTCCGGACGATGCCGGATCGCCCAGCGACAATTCGCGCCAGCGATTGACGATGCCGCAGAACAGCGCGGCGGTGGTTTCCGCGTCGTAGATCGCCGAATGCGCCTCGCGCCCGTCCCACGGCAGGCCGGCGGCCTCGGCGGCGCGGCCCAGCACGGTCTGGCCATAGGCCAGGCCGGCGAGGGGGACGGTATCGAAGCAACTGAAGGGATGGAAGGGATTGCGCTTGTGCGCGATGCGCGCGGCGGCGGCGTTCACGAAGCCCAGGTCGAACGCGGCGTTGTGCCCCACCAGCACCGCGCGCTGGCAACCGGCCTCGCTCACGGCGGCGCGCACCGCCTTGAACACGAGCTTGATCGCGGCGCGTTCGGATATCGCGCCGCGCAGCGGGTTGTCCGGGTCGATGCCGGTGATTTCCAGCGATTTGGGGTCCAGCTCCGCGCCGGGAAACGGGGTGACGTGGGCATGCACGGTGGGACCGGGATGCAGCAGGCCGGCGCCATCCATGCAGACCGGCACCGCCGCGATTTCCAGCAGCGCGTGCCGCGCGCTGTCGAAGCCGCCGGTCTCCACGTCCACCACCACGGGCAGGAAGCCGCGAAAGCGCGCGGCCATGGTCGTGGCGCGGGCTGCGCCGTAATCGGGGAGGGAAGTCATTGCGGCAGTTTAGAGCGTGTCGTGTGCTTGGACGCGCACGGCGCGATACCTCGATCAGGTTCTGTTGCGCGGACAGGAGCCATCCCGCAGAAACGCTTTGATGAGAGCGGAAACATCGTGCCTGAGTTCGGCGCTACCGCCATCGTGCATGTCGTTGTGGCGCGCGTAGCCCAGCGTGACGATGCAGGCGCCGGAGGCCGGCAGCACGCCCGCGTCCGCCGGGAAATCGCCGGCGCGGATCGAGAGGACATTCGTCGCGCCGTCGCGCGGCAGCGGCATGCGGCGGTGGTCCAGCGTGATGAGCGTGGCTGCACGTTCGGGAGACTCGCGCGCCAGCCACGCGGAGATGTCTCCGCCGTTGGAATGGCCGATCAGCACGAGGCGCCGCCAGTCGAACTGCGGGTGCGAACGGCTGAGTTCGCTTCGTGCGAAGCGGATGTTCTCCGCGCCCTGCGCCCAGGATGGGGCGCGCAGCTCCTGGAGGTTGCCGCTGGTAGCCAGCGGCGGATCGGAGGGCAACTGGTTCTGGATGGCGACGACGAGATAACCCAGGTCGTTCAGCGCGTCGGCGATGAATGAATACGCCGTGTGCGGCAGGCCATAGCCGGGGCTGAGGAAGGCGACGGGGCATGGTCGTGCCGCCGAGCACGGTGCCGATCGGGCGGGAAAGTAAAGCTGGACCGGGATGTCCCGCTGGCGAGTGCCGTCATGCAACGTGATGGCCGATTCGCGGATCGGGAGCTTGCCGGGGGAAGCGCAGCCGACGAGCAGGGCGATGGCGAAACCGGGAAGGAAGCTGCGCATGGGGTGCCGTGGAAAGGGATGGAACGACGCGGCGTCATCCGCGCCGCGTACCGAGGATCGCCCCGCGCTCGCGCAATGCGTGCAGGTGTGCGATGGCCTGTTCGCGCAGCGCGTCGGCATCGGGCTGGCCGGCGACGAGGCGTCCGATCAGCGCATGGCCTGTCGCGCCTTCGGCGTTGTCGTGCAGTGCGAGCGTCAATGCGTGGGCGAGGGCGTCGATCCGGTGGAAGTGGATCGCGTCGGCCGCATCGCGGCGGACCAGCAGGTACGTCGGCGATGCGGGCGGCTCGTCCGGCTGGTATTCGGCGCACAGGCGTTGCACTTGGAAGCGATAGGCCAGCGGCCAGGCCAATGGCGAGACGATGGGCACGCCATCGAGCAGGTCGCCGGCAGCGTCGGCGTCGATGCGCGACAGGTCGGTGTCGTCCAGCGCCAGCGCCAGTTCGATCCACTCGTAATGCGCCAGTTCGCGCAGGAACGGCGGCTGTGCGGGGCGCGTATCCAGCCAGGCCAGGAACTCGCGGCCGAGTTCCGGGAACAGCGGCGTGGCGCAGCGGTGCTCGCGATAGAAATCGCGGACCAGGGCGTGCCAGCCGGCATCGCCGAAGATGCCGCGCAGGATCGGGAAATTGCCCGCCAGCAGGTCGCGCACGTTGTTGAAGAACAGTTCGCGGTACACCGCGATGCGTTCGGGTGCGGTCGGCGGCGCGGCGGCGTGGTCCGGGTCGCGCAGGTGCGCGGCGAAGATCGCCTGCTGGCGGGCGAGCGAGGCGTCAGGCGACATCGCGCAACGCGCCTTGGGCCAGCGCGTCACCCTGCAACGTGCGGATGGTGTTCACCTCGGCCAGCAGTTCGGGCAGCGGCGGGAAGTTGAAATCGCGCTCCAGGAGCGTCGGCATCACGCCCACGTGGCGATACGCGGCGGCAAGCAGGCTCCACACCGGGTCGATCACCTTGGCGCCGTGCGTATCGACCAGGAGATCGGGCGATTGCGCGTAATGCCCGGCGACGTGGATGTAGCGCACCCGCCCCGCCGGCAAGGCGTGCAGGAAGGCGAGGGCGTCGTAGCGGTGGTTCACGCTGTTGACGTGGATGTTGTTCACGTCCAGCAACAGGTCGCAGTCGGCCTCGGCCAGCACCGCGTTGATGAAGTCGATCTCCGGCATCCGTTGCCAAGGCGCGGCGTAGTAGGAGACGTTCTCCACCGCGATGCGGCGGCCGAGCGCGTCCTGTACCTGCGCGATGCGCGCGGCGACGTGGCGCACGGCTTCGTCGGTGAACGGGATCGGGATCAGGTCGTACAGGTGCCCCTCGTCAGCGCACCAGCTCAGGTGCTCGCTGTACAACGGCACCTGCCAGCGCGCGAGGAAATCGCGCACCCTGGCGACGAAGGCCATGTCCAGCGGCGCCGGGCCGCCGAGCGAGAGCGACAGGCCGTGGCAAAGGATGGGATGGCGCTCGGCCAGCGCGGCGAAGGTCTTGCCGTGCCGGCCGCCGACGCCGATCCAGTTTTCCGGCGCGACTTCGAGAAAATCCACCGCGCCGGCGGGCGCATCGAGCAGCGCCGGCGCGAGCGAACGGCGCAGACCCAGGCCCGCCGAGGCAACGGGCAGGGGCAGGGCCGGCGCGTTCGCGCTCATCGGTGCGGGCGGGGCGTCAGGCCGCGCCGCCGCACTTGCCCTCGCCGCATTTCCCTTCGCCGCACTTGCCTTCCTGCTCGGTCTTGTCCTCGTCGGTCTTCTTGTCGTGGTCGGCACCGCACTTGCCCTCGCCGCATTTGCCTTCACCGCACTTGCCCTCGTGCTCGGCCTTCTTTTCCGGCGCGGTTTCCTGCTTCTTCTCGGTCTTCTTGGTGTCCTCCACCAGGCCGTAGCCCTGCGACAGGTCGGAGATGCCGAAGGCCTCCACCTGCTGCGCGGTGGCCAGGCCGAGGGTGCCGGAAGCGGCGAGGGACAGCATCAGCGGAGTGGCGAAACGGGACGTGCTCATGGCGTGCTCCTTGGGAATGACGGTGGAGCGCGGATGATAGACCGCGTGGCGCCGGAGGAGTGTGAATGCGGCACTCGCACCGCAGGCGCATCGCCCGTGCGCCGCAACATTCCCGCAGGCGCTGGCGCGCGGGAGATCCTTGCCCATCCGGATGCGGATGGCCCCTTCCCATGGGCAGGATCGTCCTTGGGGGAGATCCGTGCATCAGGCATCAGGTGCATCGCCCTCGCGCTTCGCGACGAGACTTGCGGCGGTGAGGTCGCCGGTGACGTTGCCGGTGGTGGCGAACACGTCGGGGATGGTGTCCACCGCCAGCAGCAGGCCGAGGGGTTCGAGCGGCAGGCCGAGGGACTGGGTCACGGGCATCACGGTGGCCATGAAGCTGACCTGGCCCGGCAGGCCGACCGAGCCGAGGCTGATGGCCACCGACAGCGCGGCGGCGGTGCCGAGCTGCATGGCGGACAGTTCGATGCCGTAGGCCCAGGCGATGAAGCAGGCGGCGGCGAGGTACTGGATGGGGCTGGTGATGCGGAACAGCGTCACCGCCATCGGCAGCACCAGCGCGACGACGTGGCGGCGATAGCCCAGGCGCGCGTCGGCGCAGTCGATCATCGCCGGCAGCGAGGCGAGCGAGGATTGCGTGCTGGCCGCCACCACCTGCGCCGGCAGGATGGCCTTGGCGAAGCGCAGCGGCGATTCGCGCGCGCCGAACCAGACCACGAGGTAGCACAGCGCGGTGGCGCCCAGGTACAGCGCCACCAGCAGGCCGATGTAGCCCACGAGCGCGCCGATGACGCCGATGCCGGCCTCGATGCACACCACCAGCACCAGCGCGAACACGCCGAGCGGGGCGATCAGCAGCACGCCGTGCACGATCACGATCATGGTGTCGGCCAGGCCCTGGAACAGACCGATGAGCTGGCCGCGGCGCTCGGCGGCGATGCGCGTGAGCGCGAAGCCGAAGCACAGCGCGAACACCACCAGCGGCAGCATCGCGCCTTGCGCGGCGGCCATGATCGCATTGCTCGGGACGACGTTGGCCACCCAGTCGGCCAGGCCGGGCACGGTGGTGGAGGGCGGCGCGTCCATCGAGGCGCGCAGCGTGGCGGCCAGCGCGTCGTTCCGCGGGAACAGCGACAGCAGCGCGGGCGCGGAAATGGCGGCGTAGGCGGCGAAGCCGGCCAGCAGCACGATGAACACCACCAGCGCGCGGCGTGCCACGCGCCCGGAGGCGGCGGCATCGCTGGCGGTGGCGATGCCCAGGATCACCAGCGCCAGCACCAGCGGCACAACGGTCATTTGCAGCGCCGCCAGCCAGAGCTTGCCGATGGGGCGCGCGACGGTGGCAGCGTGGCCGGCGGCATCGGGAGCGAGCCGCGCCAGCAGCAGGCCCAGCACCGCGCCGGCGGCCAGGCCGATCATCACGCGCGCGGTGGCGCCGGGGCGCTTCATCGCAGCAGCGCCAGCGTCGGCAAGTTCCATTGCGGTGCCAGCCGGGTGTATTCGGCCTCGGGCAGCAGCACGAAGGCGGGCCGGCGTTGCGGGTCGAGCCAGTCGAGCAGGGCGCGCATGTCGGGCTCGGCCATCGCGGTGCAGCCGGACGTGGCTTCCCCGGGATCGCGCCACAGGTGCACGAAGATGCAGCTTCCCTTGCCCGGCACGGCGTGTGGGTTGTGATCGACGACGATGCCCAGTGCATAGCGCGGATCGCCCCCATTGTGGAGGTCCAGCCGCATCGGCTCGGTGGAGCCTGCGACCGCCGGCTTGCCCACCTCGGCGGCATCGACGATACGGTTGTAGAGCGGCGAATCGGGCACGTCGATGCAGTAATGACTCTCGCTCATGGCCTGGTACGGCAGCAGGGCGGAGCGTTGGTCCGCATAGCCGAATGCGTGGGGCAGCGCGAACACGCCGGCCGGGCTGCGGCCGTCGCCTTCCTGCTTTTGCGGACCGGGCTGGGGCATCGAATGCAGGCCCAGCCCCCACGCCATGCCGTTGCGCCCGAGCGTGACGGCGTGGCCTTGGCCGACTTCGCGCCAGCCTGTCCCGCTGCGCTCGTAGCGGTGCAGTTCGCCTTGCGGCGCGTCCCAGTGGGGGGCGACCACGACGACCAGTTGTCCGGCCCGTGCCGTCGGCCACGGCGAGGTGGCGGCATGCGTGGGAGCCGGCGTTTCGATGGCGGCTTCGCGTGGCGGCGCGGTGGTGCAGGCGGCCAGCAGGGCGAAGGCCAGGAACAGGCAGAAGCCAGGCAGGCGGGATCGGATCGGCGGGGATGTCGTCATGTCAGAAGGTGTCCGGTTGCTGGAGGCGCTCGCGGATGTGGGCGAAGTGTTCGCGGCGGCTGCGCTGAGTCTGCCAGAGGCGCAGCAGCAGGCCATCGAGAAGGTGTTGCATCGCGGTGCGGAAGGCCATCGCCTCGACGTGCGGTTCGGCCGCGTGGGCCGATACCAGCAGCGCGATGTCGGCATGGCTGCGCAGCGCGTTGGCGGTGTGGCGCGTCACCGAGATCACGCGCGTTCCGGCGCCGTGCACGGTGCGCAGCATCGGGTCGATGCCCGGCTGGGTGCCGTATTCGGAGAGCACCAGCAGGGCATCGCCGGCTTCCAGCGCCAGCAGCGCGGGCAGGGCCAGCACCCTGTCGGTATGCGCGCCGGCCGGCAGGCCCAGTTGCGCCAGGCGGGTGGCGAACGCGATGGCGTGAAGGCCGTCCTCGCCTTGCCCGAGAATCAGGATGCGACGCGCGTTTTCCAGCGCCGTGGCGGCGGCGGCCAGTCGCTCGGGCGGGTTCACCAGGTCGGTTTCCTCGCGCGCCTCGCTCTTGGCGCGCCACAGCGTGTCCGAGGGCGACTCCTCGCTGCCGCCTTCGCCATCGGCGCTGTCGGCATCGCCGCCGTTGCGCGCCAGCGCCTCGCCGATGGAGAACTTCAGGTCCGGGTAGCCCTTGAAGCCGAGCTTCTGGCTGAACTTGACCACGCTGGACTGGCTGATGCCGAGCGCGTTGGCCAGTTGCTGGGAGGAGTAGTCGCGCAGCAACTGCGCGTTGTCGAGGATGAAGTCGGCGATGCGCCGCTCGATCGCGGACATCTGGTCGCGCTCGGCGCGGATCTTCACCAGCCAGGACATGCTGTCTCCTTGAGCGCGCTATGCACCTTTGAACGCCTTGTCCGCGTGGCTGCGCCGGTGCGAGGCAGGGCGCGCAACGCCGCACCGCGGCGGCGCGGGCGGGCGGGAAGGCGCGCAAGAGTGCATGACACGCGCTCTCACAAGGGCTCCAGCCCGCGGATCGCGCGGATGCCCAGGCCCGGCGCGTCGCCGATGGAAATCTCCGATTCGTTGAACGTGACCCCGCCCTCGACCGGATCGAACTGGCACAGCGACGGCCCGTCCAGGTCCACCCGCGTGATGATGGCGGCCTTGGCGACGGCCACGTGCACGGCGGCGGCGACGCTGATGCTGGTTTCGATCATGCAGCCGATCATGCATTCCACGCCGTGCAGTTCGGCGATGTCGGCGATGCGGATCGCGTTGGAGATGCCGCCGGTCTTCATCAGCTTGATGTTGATGATGTCGGCCGCGCGCATGCGGATCAGATCGAGCACTTCCAGCGGGCCGAACACGCTCTCGTCGGCCATCACCGGCGTGTGGATGCGCTCGGTGACGTATTTCAGGCCCTCCAGGTCGCGCGCCTTGACCGGCTGTTCCAGCAGTTCCAGCCGTACCCCGGCATCCTCCAGCGCGTGCATCGCGTGCACCGCCTGCTTCGCGCTCCAGCCCTGGTTGGCGTCCAGGCGCAGCAGCGCGCGGCCTTCGACGGCGGCGTAGATCGCGCGCACCCGCTCCACGTCCAGGCCGATGTCCTTGCCGACCTTGATCTTGAGCGAGGTGAAGCCGCGCTCGATGGCCGCGAGCGAGTCGGCCACCATCTTGTCGATGTGGTCCACGCTGATGGTGATGTCGGTCGCCACCACCGGCTCGCCGCCGCCGAGCATCTTGTACAGCGGCGCGCCGTGGAGTTGCGCCCAGAGGTCGTAGACCGCGATTTCCACCGCCGCCTTGGCGCTGGTGTTGCGTTCCAGCGCGGTCTGGATCAGGCGCACGACGTGGTTGAGGTCGGCGATGTCCTGCCCGATCAGGCGCGGGCCGATGACGTGGCGGACCGCATCGACGATGGAGCCGTGCGTATCGCCGGTGATGACCGCCGTGGCCGCCGCCTCGCCGTAGCCGACATGGCCGCTGTCGGTGTGGATCGCCACCACGATGTCCTCCACCGCCTCGACGGTGCGCAGCGCGGTCTTGAACGGTGTTTTCAGCGGAACGCGGATGCGCCCAAGGGTGATGTCGGTGATTTTCATGGGGAGTCGGTCAGGCGGATGCGCTGGATGCTGTAGATGAGGTCCACGTAGGGCGTGCCCGAATCGGCGACCAGCGCCAGCAGCGGCGTGACCGCGACCTGGTTCAGCCGCACCGGGACGAGGTCGCCGTCGGCATCGCGGTAGCGCATGCCGGTGGTGTCGTGGATCAGCCAGACCTCGTCGTCCTCCTGTCCGATAACCATCATCACATGGCCGGGGATGTAGATGAGATCGCCCACGTCGAGCGTGCGCAGCGTCGCCACGCGCGCGGCGTGGTCGTCGGCGTCGGTGAAGGCGATGCGGTCGAAGGCCGGGCTCAGGCCCTGGTCGCGCGAGTTGCGCGGCAATTCCACGCCGAAGCTGCGGTACACCTCGGAAACGAAGCCGCTGCAGTCGCGCGTGCCGTAGGAATGGCCCCAGCCGTAGCGTTCGCCGAGGAACTTGAACGCCTGCGTCAGCAGGTTGGCGCGTGTCAGCGGCAGGTAGTCGCCGCGCACGTCGGCGCTGCGCGGCACCAGGGCCGGCGCGAAATCCAGGCGGCCATCGCCGCCGCGCACCGGCAGCGCGACGACGTGGCTGGCGTAGGCGAACTGGCCGTTCACCGGCCGCGCCGACGGCCAGTCGGGAATCAGCGGCAGGCGCACGCCCATGTCCAGCACCAGATCGGAAACCTGCGGCGCCTCGGGCGTGAACACGGTGCGCGCCTGCGCCCCGGTGACGACCAGGTGCGGCGTGCGCGTGGCGTAGTCCAGCACCTCGCCGCGCGTGCCCGTCGCCACGTGGGTGGCCTCGATCCAGGCCGAATACAGACGGCTGGCGACGAACCGCCACGCGCCATCGCGGCTTTCGTGCAGCACCGCGACCGGCGTGCCGGGGAACAGCGCCGATTCCTGGAAGCGGTCGATGTCGGTATCGCCGGGGCGGGAGAACACGCGCTGCGCGGTGGGGAAGGTGCGCAGGTCGGCGCGCCGCACCACCAGGCCGAAGCGCAGCGGCACGCGTTCGGCGATGGCGTCGAGCGCGAGCGCATCGCGCAGCTCGTCGATGCGCGCGGCCGGCACGGGCGCGCCGTGGATGTCGAACAGCTCGCGCTGAGGCGGCGCGGACAGGGCCTGGATCCGCGCGCGCACGTCCTGGCCGTCCAGTGCATCGGGCAGGGTGGACAGGTCGAGCACGGTCTTGTCCTGCGCGACGAGCCGCGCGTTCTGCGCCGCGATGGCCGCGTCGTCGAGCACGATGGCCGAAGGCGAGCGCGAGCGCGCGATCCAGTATTCGGGCGTCAGCCGCTGCGGCGTGACGCCAGGGACGCCGGTATCGGCGACGGCGGGCGCATCGCTTGCGAGGACGGGCGCGGGCGGGGGCGTGCTGGCGCAGGCGGCGAGCAGCAGGCTCGCCAGCCAGATCGACCCGCGTCGCAAACGGAGGGTTCCGCCATGGGACGGAGCTGGGGCGGCATCGGTTCTTGCCATTCTCGTCATCGCCTCCCGGTGCGCTGTGGCATGGCCTGCGCGGATGCCCGCAGGTCGTTGAAGAATAGATGCTTCATTAAAAATATCAAATAGGAATAAATTATTGACTGATTCTGGAGCAAGTGTTACATACCTGTTACGGCACCGATCGATGCAGGGGGCATCGGGTGCGGAGGGGAAGGGATCAGGCAGGGTGGATGGCGTGAACACGGCATGGCGGCACCGACCCAATCCAGTGCGCAACGGCATGCGCCGCACGCTGCGGCGTGGTGCCGCGCCGATGCTTGCCGTGGCGCTGGCAGCCGGCCTGCTCGTCACGGGCTGCCACGATCGACCCGCGCTTCCGGCCGATGCCGACGCCGATGCGCCGGCCATCCTTCCGGTCGCGCTGCCCCTGCACGAGATCGTCGCGCTGGTCGATCAAGGCCGCTTCGCGGACGCCGGGCGGGCCATCGACATCGCGCTCTACGATGAGGCCGGCGTGCCGGAGCCAACGCGCGACGCGCTGGCGTTCGAGCGCGAGCGCATGCGCCGCATCCGCATGGACTTCGGCCTCACCCGCGACGACGCCATCGCGCGCGTGCGCCGCCAGATTCCCGATCTCACCCAAGCGCAGTTCGATGCCTTCGATGCGCAGGGCCTGATCGAATCGCTGCGCATCGACGGGCAGCTTCGCTACTTCAATCGCGCCCCGTCCAATCTTTTCCGCCTGAGCGCAGAGGCCCGCGCGATGCGCGCCGATCCGGACGCGCGCTTCGTCGATGGCCCGTTCGAGCGGCTGCATCCGCACCATGCCGAAGTGGTCGCGGCGGCACGGGGCAGCGGCGAGCGCTTCGTCGCGCCGCGCCGGGTGCGCGTCACCCAGTCGCTCACGGTGAAGCCCGATGCGGTGCCGGCGGGCGAGACGATCCGCGCGTGGATTCCCTATCCACGCGCCATTCCCGGCCAGCAGCGGGACATCGTGTTCCTGGACAGCGAGCCGGCCGCGCACTACGTCGCGCCGGAAAGCGCGCTGCAACGCACCGTGTACCTGGAAAGGCCCGCGCAGGCCGGCGAGCCGACGCGCTTTTCGATCCGCTACGAGGTCACCGTCCACGCCCAGCACCTGGCCATCGATCCCGATGCCGTGCAGCCCACGCCGGACGATCCGGCGCTCGCGCCGTATCTGGCGCAGGAGCCGCCGCACATCGTGTTCACCGACGCGCTGCGGCTGCATTCGGCGCGCGTGCTGGGCGGGGAGGCGCGGCCGTACCGCATCGTGGAGAAACTCTTCGCCGCCGTGGACGACATCCCCTGGGCGGGCGCGCGCGAGTATTCGACCCTCAGCAACATCAGCGATTACGCGCTCAACGCCGGCCACGCCGACTGCGGCCAGCAGACCCTGCTCCTGATCGCGCTGCTGCGCCTGAACGGCATCCCGGCGCGCTGGCAGTCCGGCTGGACGTATTCGGACAACGAGGTCGGCTACGACAACATGCACGACTGGGGGCTGGTGTACCTGGCTCCCTACGGCTGGGTGCCGATGGACGTGACCACCGGCCGCCTGGACAGCGACGACCCCGCCCTGCGCGGCTTCTACGTCGGCAGCCTGGACGCCTACCGCATCGCGTTCAACGACGCCATCTCCACGCCCTTCGATCCGCCCAAGCGGCACTTCCGCTCGGAAACCGTCGATTCGCAGCGCGGCGAAGCCGAGTGGCGCGGCGGCAACCTGTATTTCGACCAGTGGACGTACGGCTTCGACGCCGAAGTCCTTTCCCCCGCAGCAGCCCCATCCACCGGAGAGCATCCATGAGCCGCCGCACACCTTGTTTGCGAAAGTCCGTCCTGAGCCTTGCGCTGGGCGCCTGCCTGTCCACGCTCGCCATCGCGCCCGCCCATGCCCAGAGCGCGATGGGCGCGGTCGCCGGACGCGCCAGCGCGGGCGACCAGATCACCGTGGTCAACGCCGCCACCGGCGCCAGCCGCACCGTCACGGTGTCCAGCGACGGCAGCTACCGCCTGTCGCAACTGCCCATCGGCGACTACACCCTGCGGGTGGTGCGCGCCGGGCAGGAAGTCGGCGAGCCGATCTCGGTGAACGTCGCGCTGGGTGGCACCACCAACGTGAACCTGGGCGGCGATGGCGGCCTCATTAACCTGGACACCATCGAGGTGGTCGGCAACCGCGTGGTCAACCGCGTGGATGTGTATTCCACCGAATCGGCCACCAACATCACGCGCGAGGAATGGGCGCGGCTGCCGGTGGACCAGAGCCTGGCTTCGGTGGCGCTGCTCGCGCCGGGCGTGGTCAGCGGCAACGCTTCGTTCGGCGGCATTTCCTTCGGCGGTTCCTCGATCGCCGAGAACTCGATCTTCATCAACGGCCTCAACGTCACCGATTTCTATCGCCGCCACAGCTTCTCGACTGCGCCGTTCGCCTTCTTCGAGGAGTTCCAGGTCAAGACCGGTGGCTATTCGGTGGAGTTCGGGCGCAGCACCGGCGGCGTGATCAACGCGGTCACGCGCTCGGGTGGCAACGAGTTCAAGGGTGGGCTGCAAGTGACCTTCGAGCCGTCCTCCTGGCGTGCCGATGCCGAGGACCGGTTCTACCCGGATGGCTCGGTCAACGTGCGCGCCAGCCACGACCGCCAGAGCTTCACCAAGATCAACGGCTGGGCCTCAGGCCCGCTGGTCAAGGATCGCCTGTTCCTGTTCGCGATGTACGAGCAGCGCGACAACGCCACGCGCTTCACCAATGCCTCCGGCTCCACCTGGAGCGAGCGCGAGGCCGACAACGGCTTCTGGGGCGCCAAGCTCGACTGGCAGCTCAACGACAACCACCTGCTCGAATTGCTGGCCTTCTCCGACGAGGGCGATTCGGACACCCTGACCTACGGCTACAACTTCGATACCCGCACCATCGCCGAGGGCACGCCGAGCCAGTCGATGGCTTCCAGCGGCGGCAAGAACGGCTCGCTCACCTACACGGGCCACTTTGGCGAGAGCTTCACCGCCAAGGCCATGTACGGCATCAACGAGAGCAGCAGCTTCGTGCGCTCGCCGGCCGACAGCCTGTGCGACTGGGTGACGTACAACAACGCCTCCTACGGCGATGCCTACCGCGCGATGGGCAGCCCGCTGCTGGGCTGCCATCCCGGCTCCAACATCGTCTCGCACGAGGACGAGCGCGAGGTCATGCGCCTGGATTTCGAATGGAGCCTGGGCAGCCACCTGCTGCGCTTCGGCTGGGACCACGAGAAGATGACCACCGACCGCGTCACGGCCTATCCGGGCAGCGGCGTGCAGTACACCGCCTACGGCCGCACCAGCCCCACCCAGATGCTCGACAACGGCGTGCTGCTGCCCGAAGGCGTGGATGCGTACCTGTGGGCACGGCGTCGTTCCGACGGCGGCGTGTTCGACATCGAGGCCAGCGCCCTCTACCTGGAGGACGTGTGGAGCGTCACGCCGAACCTGATGCTCAACATCGGCCTGCGCGTGGACAACTTCGAGAATCTGGACGCCGGCGGCAACAGCTACATCAAGCTGGACGACCTGGTCTCCCCGCGCCTGGGCTTCTCCTGGGACATGAAGGGCGACGGCAGCACCAAGCTGTTCGGCAACCTGGGTCGCTATTACATGCCCGTGCCCAGCATCATCAGCTACAACTTCGCCGGCGGCCTGACCGACGAGCGTTCGTTCTACGCGCTCGACGGCTGGCGGCAGGAGATCAACCCGGTCACCGGCGCGCCCTACATGGCACCGATCATCGGCGCGCAGATCGGCCCGGTGGACGATAGCTGGAATCTCTCCAACGAGCCGGTGGACCGCGATCTGGATGCGGTGTACCAGGACGAAGCCATCCTCGGCTTCCAGCGCATGATCGACCAGAACTGGTCGTGGGGCGTCAACGCCACCTATCGCCGCATGCCCAACGCGATGGACGACATCCGCATCAACGCGCTGTGCGGGGTGCGCCACGGCACCCTGTGGCCGATCGGGAACCCCGGCGATACGCTGACCCTGTGGGGCACCACCGACATGGGCTGCGCGCAGGACGGCTGGGTCACCATCGACACCTCGCGCGAGGGCTACATCACCGTCGGCAGCGACCGCATCGTCGGCTATGCCGATCCCAAGCGCACCTACAAGGCCGTCGAGTTCCAGATCGACCGCGCCTGGGACGACACCTGGGCGTTCAACGCCTCGTACCTGTGGTCCAAGTCCGAAGGCAACCACGAAGGCCCGGTGAACTCGGACACCAACTACGGCGACACGGGCATGGTGCAGCACTGGGACCACCCGGCCAACAACGAGCGCTACGGGCCGCTGTTCAACGACCACCGCCACCAGATCAAGCTGCGCGGCAGCTACAGACTCAACGAGGCCTGGCTGTTCGGCGCCACGCTGACGGCGATGTCCGGCGGCCCGATCACCGCCTTCGGCGTGACCTGGCCGGACGAGAACTTCGCCGTGGCCAGCTTCACCAGCGAGGGCAGCGGCGGCGGCACCGGCTGGCTGTGCGTGCAGAACTGCTCGGGCGCGTGGCAGGACCGCGTGTACGAATGGTCGCCGCGCGGCGCGTTCGGGCGCATGCCGTGGACCTATGACCTGAGCGCCAACGTCACCTGGAGCGTGCCGGTTCCCAACCAGGACGTGAAGCTGCGCTTCTCGGTCTTCAACCTGCTCGACCACCAGAAGACGGTCAATGTCCGCGCCCGCTACGAGGCCAACCCCGGCGTCGTGCGTTCGACCTTCGGCACCGGCACGCGCTGGCAGTCGCCGCGCTACATGCAGCTCGTGCTGACCTGGAACTTCTGACCGGAAGAACGGAGCGGGTTTCCGTTCTCTTTCCCCTCGGCGGCCCGCGTTCGGGGCCGCCGTTTTTTTTATTCGAAGGAGCATCCATGCCAGAGCACGAACACGAGCGCCCCGGCGCGTCCGGCCGGCTGGATGGCGTATCCCTCGCCGCGCTGGCCGCGCGCGAAGGCACGCCGCTGTACGTCTATTCCGCATCGGCCATCCGCCAACGCATCCGCGCGCTGCGCGAGGCGCTCGCTGGCATGGACGCCGGCATCCGCTATGCCGTCAAGGCCAACGGCAACGTCGCGATCCTGCACCTCCTGGCGGCCGAAGGCGCGGGCGCGGACATCGTTTCCGGCGGGGAGATGGAGCGCGCGCTGCGCGCCGGGATGCCGGCGCGCGACATCGTGTTTTCCGGCGTCGGAAAGTCCGATGCGGAGATCGACGCGGCGTTGCGCGCCGGCATCGGCCGCTTCAACGTGGAGTCGCACGCGGAGATGGAAGCCATCCAGCGCATCGCCGCCGCGCGCGACACCGTCGCCGTGGCCGCGGTGCGGATCAACCCCGACGTGGACGCGCTCACCCACGCCAAGATTTCCACTGGCAAGGCGGAAAACAAGTTCGGCGTCTCCATCCGCGAAGCGCGCGGCTGGTTCGATGCCAGGGCGCAGTGGCCCAACGTGCGGCTGGACGGCCTGCACATGCACATCGGCTCGCAACTGCTGAGCCTGGAACCCATCCGGCAGGCGCTGCAACGCATGGCCGCGTTCTGGCGCGAACTGGAAGCCGCCGGCCACGCCGTCGCCAGCATCGACGTCGGCGGCGGCTTGGGCGTGCGTTACCGCGAGGCAGAACGCGCCCCCGATGCCGGCCGGTACGTGGCCGCGATCCGCGAGGCGCTGGCCGGGTTCCGTGGCCGCATCCTGCTCGAACCCGGCCGCTGGCTGGTGGCCGAGGCCGGTGTTCTGCTCGCTCGCGTGCTGCTGGAAAAACAAGGCGAGGCGCGCCGCTTCCTCGTGCTGGACGCGGCGATGAACGACCTGCTGCGCCCGAGCCTGTACGAAGCCTGGCACGACATCGTGCGCATCGGCGACGACGCGCGCGAGCCGGTCGTCTACGACGTGGTCGGCCCGGTCTGCGAAACCGGCGACACCTTCGCCAGCGGGCGCGAGCTGCCGCGCTGCGAGGCCGGCGACCTGGTCGCCATCCTCGGCGCGGGCGCATACGGCGCCTCGATGGCCTCCACCTACAATTCCCGTCCGCTGCCCGCCGAAGCGCTGGTGGACGAGGGGCGCTACGCGCTGGTGCGCCGCCGCCAGAGATTCGAGGACATCATCGCCGGCGAGCGGCCGGCCCGAGACTGGAGAAGCGCATGAACCATTCCACCTGTTGGGAACCTCGAAAGACCACCGTCATGCCCGCCTTCGCGGGAATGACGAGCAAAAGCAGGTTTTTCGAGGTTCCCTGCGGTCTGTCTGCCGCACTCGTGCTGGCACTTGCCGCCGGATGCGCCGGCGTTCCGAACGCCACCTCGCCACGCCCGTTGACGCTCGATACCCACGTGGACATTCCGCTGGACTACATGCGCCAGCCGCACTTCGATGCCGGCGGCAGGAGCGCGTTGCAGGTGGACCTGGACAAGATGCGGCGCGGCGGGCTGGATGCCGCCTTCCTGGTGATCTACGTGGGGCAGGGCGCATTGACGCCGGAAGGCTACGCCGGCGCGGTGGCGCAGGCCGAACGCAAGTATTCGGCCATCGACACGCTGCTGGCGGAGCACCCCGACCGCGTGCGCGCCGCATTGACGCCGCGCGACGTGCGCGACAACCACGCGCAAGGCCTGCTGAGCGTGGCCATCGGCATCGAGAACGGTTATTCGCTCGGGCACGACCTGATGCGGCTCGACGCCGCCTTCGCACGCGGCGCGCGCTACCTCGGCCTCACCCACGTCGGCAACAACGACCTGTGCAGCAGTTCGATGCCCAGCGAGGAGCGGGGCGAGCCGGCGCACAACAGCCCGGAGGACCCTGGCATGAGCGCCTTCGGCCGCGCCGCGGTGCGGCGTGCGAACGCGCTGGGCATGATGGTGGACGTCTCGCACGCCTCGGACAATTGCGTGCGCGATGCGCTGGCCGTTTCGAGCGCGCCGGTCATCGCCTCGCACTCCTCGGCGCGCGCGCTGGTGGACCATCCGCGCAACCTGCCGGACGACCTGCTGCGCGCCATCGCGGCCAAGGGCGGCGTGATCCAGGCCGTGGCCTACAAGGCTTTCCTCAAGCACGACCCGGCGCGCGAGGCGGCCGAGGAAGCCTTGCAGAAGGAGGTCGCGCGGCTGGCCGGCGATGCCGGGTACGACAGCGAGAAACACGACCACCTGCCGGCAATGGCCGAGGGCCTGGCCCGCATCGAACGCGAGCACCCGCTCGCCGACCTCGACGATTTCGTCGCGCACATCCGCCACATGGTTTCCGTGGCCGGCATCGACCATGTCGGCATCACCTCGGACTTCGATGGCGGCGGCGGCATCACCGGCTGGATGGACGCCTCGCAGACCGGCAACGTCACCGCCGCGCTGCGCCGCGCCGGGTTCGGCGCGAGCGAGATCGAAAAGCTGTGGGGCGGCAACCTGCTGCGCGTCTGGCAGGACGTGATCGACGCTTCCGGCGCGCGCGCCGGCACCGAACGGATCGTCGATGCCGCCGTGCGCGAGGCGATGGAACGCTACGACCTGCCGGGCATCGCGGTGGGCGTGATCGAGAACGGCGAGATCGCGTTCGCGCGCGGCTACGGCGAAACCCTGGCCGGCTCCGGCGCGCCGGTGACGACGAAATCCCTGTTCAAGATCGCCTCCAACACCAAGGCGATGACGGCGGCATTGCTGGCACGCCTGGTGGATGCGCAGCGATTGAACTGGGACGACCCGGTGGTCCGGCACCTGCCGGATTTCCGCATGCACGATGCGTGGATCACCCGGCAGATGCAGGTGCGCGATCTTCTGATCCACAACAGCGGCCTGGGCCTGGGCGCCGGCGACCTGATGCTGTGGCCGGAGCCGAACGGGTTTTCCCGCGCCGACGTGCTGGCCGGGCTGGCGCACCTGAAGCCCGCGACGAGTTTCCGCTCGGTCTACGCCTACGACAACCTGCTCTACATCGTCGCCGGAGAGGTCGCGGCCGCGGCGGGCGGCGCGGATTACGAAACCCTGCTGGCGCGCGAGGTTTTCGCGCCGCTGGGGCTTGCCCGCTGCCGCGTCGGCGCGTTCGCGCGCGATGCCGTGGGCGACATCGCCCAGCCGCATCGCAGCGGCAAGGTGCCGGGCAACGTGGATGGCGCGGACATTCCGGCGATCACCTCGGCGGCGGCCGGCGGCGTGCGGTGCAGCCTCGACGACATGCTGGCGTGGATGGGCAACTGGCTGGATCCCGCGCGCACGCCCGGCTGGCTTTCCGAGCCGCAGCGCCGCGCGATGTGGCAGGCGCACATGCCGATGTCGGTCGGCGCGCGGCAGAAGCGCTGGGAGAACACGCATTTTTCCGCCTACGGCTACGGCTTCCGCTTGACGGATGTGAACGGACATTTCCGCGCCGGCCACACCGGCACGCTCGATGGCATGTACTCGGCGATGGCGCTGTTTCCCGACAGCCGCAGCGGTTACGTGTTCCTGATCAACGGCGAAGCCTCGCAGGCGCGCACCGTGCTCGAGGCGGTGCTGTCGCGCCACCTCACCCGGCCGGGCAGCGCGCCGTCGGTGTCCGATTTCGCGCTGGAACTGGACGAGGCGCGCGCGGCATCGACGCAGGAAACCATGGGGCTGGACACCGCATCGCGCGAGCGCGTTGCGCCGGCCGAACTGGGCCGCACGCTCGGCATCTACCGCGATCCATGGTTCGGCGAAGTGTCGCTGTGCGCCGCCGGCGATGCGGTGCGCTGGGTGTCGCGCAAGTCCCCGCGCATGCACGGCACCCTGATGCGCGCCGATGGCCGCCTGCTGGTGGCCTGGGACGACCCGGGCGTGGCGGGCGCCGATGCGTGGCTGGACATCTCCCCAAGCAGCGCCCGATCGCCGACAATGACGATGGTCGCCATCGATCCGGCCACCGACTTCAGCTACGACTTCCACGATCTGTCATTGCAACGGACACGCGCCTGTGACTGACGCTCTAACCCGCACCGCCGATGTCGCCGTCATCGGCAGCGGCATCATCGGACTTTCCTGCGCCTTCCACCTGCGCCAGCAGGGGCGCGAGGTGCTGATGATCGACCCGCACGGCTTCGGCAACCAGACCTCGCACGGCAACGCCGGCTCCATCTCCATCGGCGACGTGCTGCCGCAGTCCACGCCGGGCGTGCTGATGACGGGCATCAAGATGCTGCTGGACGCCGACGCGCCGCTCAAGCTCGACTACGGCGCATGGCCGCGCTGGCTCGGCTGGGTGATGCGCTTCGTCTACAACGGCGGCGCGTCGCGCGTGGTTCCCTACATCGACGCCATGCACGCGATCAACGACGCCTCGCGCGAGGCGTGGTTCGAGCTGGCCACCGCCATCGACGCGCGCGAGCTGATCGCCGAAACCGGCTGGCTGCACGTGTACAGCGAAGCCGCCAGCTTCGAGAAGGGCGAGTGGGAACGGCGGATGATGCGCGAGCGCGGCGTCAGCCACCAGGTGCTCGATGCCAAGCAGTTGCGCGACCTGGAACCGGGCATCGGCGAGGGGTTCGAGCACGCCGTGTTCCAGGACAAGTCGCTGGCGATGCGCGATCCCGGCCAGTTCTGCCAGCGCCTGGGCGACGCGCTCGTGGCGCGCGGCGCGCAGGCCCTGCGCGCCAGCGTGGCGCAGATTTTCCCCGAGAAGGGCCAGTACCGCATCGTTACCGACCGCGGCACCGTGCGCGCCAACAGCGTGGTGCTGGCCGCCGGCGTCTGGACCAACCGCCTGCTGCGCGATTTCAAGGTGAAGATCCCCGTGGTGCCGGCACGCGGCTACCACCTGATGTATCCGGGCCAGCCCAACCTCGTGCATCGCCCCACGCTGTGGGCCGAGCGCTACATGGTGCTCTCGCCGATGGTGCCGGGCATCCGCATGACCAGCATCAAGGAACTCACCGCCATCGGCCGCGACCCGGATTATCGCTACATCCAGCGCCGCGACGCCGACGCCCGCCGCCTGTTCCCCGGCCTCGCCGGCGAGCCCGTGGCCGAATGGTCCGGCTATCGCCCCTGCACGCCCGATTCCCTGCCGATCATCGACCGCCTCGGCGACCACGCCGTCTACGTCGCCACCGGCCACGGCCACTTCGGCCTGACCCAGGCCCCGACCACGGGCAAGCTCATCGCGCAGATGATGGCCGGCGGCGGGACGATGATTCCGGTGGAGCCGTATCGGCTGGGGCGGTTCGGCTGAGGCATCCCTGCCGATCCATTCATGCAAAAAACCACCTCGCCGCATGGGCAATGGCATGGAGCGGGATGGTGAGTTTGCGTTAGCCTCCATCGATACATTCCGATGGGAGAGGGCGGATGCGAGCCGTATCGAATGGCGTGCTGCTGGCAGGGCTGGTACTGGCCGGAGCCGCGTTCGCGCTCACGCCGCCCGGATCGCCCAAGGACGGGAGCGCGAGCGCGATCCACGGCACGACCGTGCCCGATCCATGGCGCTGGCTGGAGCAGACGGATACGGCGCGCGTGAGGGACTGGATCGGTGCGCAGAACGCCTACGCCGAGGCGCACCTTTCCGGCACCGCGCTGGGCGATGCGCTGGCCGAGCGCATCGGCGAGCTGTCGCATACCGGCACGGTGCGCTATGGCCCGCGACTGGCTGGCGGCACCCTGTTCTACTTCGAGTTCACTCCGCCGCAGGCGCAGCCGGTGCTGATGGCCCAGGCATGGCCGGATGGCCAGGCGCGGGCGCTGGTGGACCCGAACACGATGGATGGCGACATCGCCATCACCGAGGTCTGGCCCTCGCCGAGCGGCCGCTACCTGGCCTATGGCGTGGCCGAAGGCGGTGCGGAACTGACCACCGTCCACATCCTCGACGCGCGCTCGGGCAAGCCGCTGCGCGAGCGCCTGCCGCTGGCCGGCGGCGGCACCACCGCGCCGGGCCTGGCCTGGGACGACGACGAGAAGGGCTTTCTCTACGTGCGCTTCCCGAACCCGCGCAAGGGCGAGGCGTTCGAGGAGTTCCACGCCGCGCTCTGGCATCACCGGCTCGGCGATGCGGCGACGCGCGATCGCGTCGTGTTCGGCGAGGATTTCTCCCCGATCGCCGCCTGGCGCCTGTATCCCGGCGGACCGGGCAGGCTCGCGGTGCTGGCCAACGTGGGCGATGGCGGCCCGGCGGACGTCTGGCTGCGGCGCGGGCAGGGCGCGGCGTCGCGTTTCACGCGCGTGCTGGGCGCCGAGGCCAACGTGCGCGGAGCGAGCTGGGTGGGCGGGCGCCTGTTCGTGACCTCGTTCGCCGATGCGCCGCGCGGGCGGTTGCTTGGCATCGATGTCGCCGGCGAAGTCTCCGAGGTGCTGCCGCAGCGCACCGGCGCGATCCAGCACGTCGCGCCCATCGGCGATGGCTTCCTCGTGGAGCGAAGCTGGGGCATGGAGGGCTGGGTCGAGCAGTTCGACGCGCAGGCGCGCTTCGTGCGCCGCGTGCCGTTGCCGCGGGATGCCGGCATTGGCGCGATCGCATCCGAGCCGGGACAGGCCAGCGCACTGATGACCTACAGCACCTGGGCCACGCCGACGCGCTGGGTGCGTTTCGATGCCGGCACAGGCGCGCTCGAAACCCTGTTCGAAGCCGCCCCGGTGGCCGATTATTCGAAAGTGCGCGTGCACCGCATCGACGGCGTCTCGCGCGATGGCACGCGCGTGCCGGTGACGATCCTGGCGCTCGATGGCATCGAACCGAACGGCCGGCGCCCGACGATTCTCTATGGCTACGGCGGTTTCGAGGTTCCGCTCAAGCCCGGTTTCATCGGCGCCAACCTGGCCTGGCTGGAACGCGGCGGCGTGTACGCCTACGCCACGCTGCGCGGCGGCAACGAGTTCGGTGAAGATTGGCACGCACAGGGGCAGAAACTGTCCAGGCAGAACGTGTTCGACGACTTCCATGCCGCTATGCGCGCGCTGCTGGACGGCGGCTGGACCGACCGCGAACACTTGGGACTCATGGGCGGCAGCAATGGCGGCCTGCTGGTCGGCGCGACGCTGGTGCAGCAGCCGGCCGATTTCCGCGCCGGCGTGGCGCTCGTCGGTATTTACGATTCGCTGCGGCATGAAAGCGAGTTCGCCAACGGCAAATACAACGTGCCCGAATACGGCAGCATCGCCGATCCCGGCCAGTTCCGCGCCACGCTGGCCTATTCGCCGCTGCACAACGTCACGCCCGGCACGGCGTATCCGGCGCTGTTGATGACCACCGGCGTCAACGATCCGCGCGTGGCGGCGTGGCAATCGCACAAATTCGCAGCGGCGCTGCAATCGGCCACGTCCTCCGGGCGCCCGGTTCTGGTGGTGACGCGGATGGATGCCGGTCACGGCATGGGTGCGCCTTTCAGCCAGCGCGTGGGCAATACGGCGCTGGCGATGACGTTCTTCGCGCGCGAACTGGGATTGGCCGGAAGCCCCTGATTTACGTGGGAGGCAAGCGTATTTTCCCGCCCGGACAGCGATTAATTTCTATAACCGGCCACTGCGCCGCATCGACAATGCCCGCCATGCCATCCATCGAAGTCATCGATTCCCATACTGGCGGCGAGCCGACGCGTACCGTGATTTCGGGCTTTCCCGACCTGGGCGATGGCCCCCTGTCGCAGCGGCGCGAACTGTTCGCCAGCGAGCATGACGCCCTGCGCCGCGCGATCGCCTGCGAGCCGCGCGGCTCGGACGTGATCGTCGGCGCGCTGCTGACCCCGCCGACCGATCCGCGCGCGGCCACGGGCGTGGTCTTCTTCAACAACGTCGGCCCGCTGTGGATGTGCGGGCATGGCGCCATCGGCGTGATCCGCAGCCTGCAATTCCTCGGCCGCATCGGGCCGGGGATGCACTGGCTGGAAACGCCGGTCGGGCTGGTGGGCGCGCGCCTGCACGAGGATGGGCGGGTGTCCATCGACAACGTGCCTTCGTACCGTCACGCCAAGGACGTGGTGGTGACGCTGCCGCGCCTGGGCGAGGTGCGCGGCGACGTGGCCTGGGGCGGCAACTGGTTCTTCATCACCGAGGATTCGCCGCTGCCGCTGGAGCCTGCGCACTGGCGCGGGTTGACCGACTACACCGCGCAGGTGCGCCGCGCGCTGGAGGAGGCCGGCATCGCCGGCGCGGGCGGGCAGTCGATCGACCACATCGAGATCAACGCCGTCTCGCCCGTGGCGGGCGTGGACGCGCGCAACTTCGTACTGTGCCCGGGCCTGGCCTACGATCGTTCGCCCTGCGGCACCGGCACCAGCGCCAAGCTCGCCTGCCTTGCGGCCGACGGAAAGCTCGCCGCCGGCACGGTCTGGCGGCAGGAGAGCCTCATCGGCAGCGTGTTCGAGGGCGTCTGGCGGCCCGGCCCGGACGGCCACATCCTGCCGACGATCACCGGCACGGCGTTCGTCACTTCGCACTCGCGGCTGGTGCTCGACCCGGCCGATCCTTTCGTTCACGGGTTCGAGGTCTGAACCCCCACGTCATCCCGCCGGCCATCGCCGGCCCCCATCGGAGCGTTCTCATGGCCAATTCCGCATTCTGGCGCGGCGTCATCCCCGCGATCACCACCCCGTTCACCGCCGATGGCCAGGTCGATCACGACTTCCTCGCCAAGCACGCCAGCACCCTGGTCGACGCAGGCTGCACCGGGATCGTGCCGCTGGGGTCGCTGGGCGAATCGGCCACGCTCACCTTCGATGAGAAGGTCGCCATCGTGGAAACGCTGGTGAAGGCGCTCGGCGATCGCGCGCCGGTGATCCCGGGCATCGCGGCCCTTTCCACCGACGAGGCCGTGAAGCTGGTCAAGGCCGTGGCCAAGGCCGGCGCGCGTGGCCTGATGGTGCTGCCGGTGTACGTCTACACCTCCGACTGGCACGAGATGAGCGCGCACCTGCGCGCAGTGATCGAGGCCAGCGATCTGCCGTGCATGCTCTACAACAACCCCGGCGCCTACAAGACCGACTTCACCCCGGCGCAGATCGCCTCGCTGGCGGCGCAGTACCCGCAGGTGGAAGCGGTGAAGGAAACTTCCGGCGACATCCGCCGCTTCAGCGAGATCCGCGAACTGATCGGCGACCGCCTGGAACTGCTGGTGGGCATGGACAACGCCATCGTCGAAGGCATCGGCGCGGGCGCGACCGGCTGGATCGCCGGCCAGGTGAACGCCTATCCGAAGGAATCGGTGAAGCTGTTCGAACTGGCGCGCGACGGCGGCTGGCGCGCGGCGTCGGACCTGTACCGCTGGTTCCTGCCGCTGCTGCGCCTGGACGTGGTGCCCAAGTTCGTGCAGCTCATCAAGCTGACCCAGGCCAGCGTGGGCCTGGGCACTGAAACCGTGCGCGCGCCGCGCCTGGCGCTGGAAGGCGCCGAGCGCGAGGCCGCGCTGGCGGTGATCGACAAGGCCAAGGCCACGCGCCCGGTGCTGTGATGGCCGGCCGGACTGCGCAGGTTCTGATCGGGGCCGGCTGGCGGGATTCGAGCGGCGCGGCGACGTTCCGCGCCTTCGATCCCGCCACGGGCGATGCCACGGGCGATGCCTTCCCGGTATCGCCCGCGGCCGAACTGGAAGCGGCACTGGGCGTCGCCGTTGCCGCCGCGCCCGCGCTGGCGGCCACCGCGCCCGAAACCATCGCCGCGTTCCTGGAGAGCTACGCCGCCGGCATCGAGGCGCAGGCCGAGGCACTGGTGGCGCTGGCCAACCGTGAAACCGCGCTGCCGGTGACGCCGCGCCTTGCCGGCAACGAACTGCCGCGCACCGTCTCGCAACTGCGCCAGGCCGCCGCCGCGGCGCGCGCGCGCGGCTGGACGCAGCCGGTGATCGACACGGCGGCGGGATTGCGTTCGGCGCTCGGCCCGCTCGGCAAGCCCGTGCTCGTGTTCGGACCGAACAATTTCCCGCTCGCGTTCAACGCCATCGCCGGCAGCGATTTCGCCTCGGCGATCGCCGCGCGCAATCCGGTCATCGCCAAGGGCCATCCCGGCCATCCGGGCACCAGCCGCGCGCTGGCGCGCATCGCCCATCGCGCCGCGCAGGATGCCGGGCTGCCGGAAGGCAGCGTGCAGATGCTCTATCACTTCGATGCGCGGGACGGCCTGGCGCTGTGCGGCGATGCGCGCCTTGGCGCGATCGGCTTCACCGGCAGCCGTGCCGCGGGCCTGGCGCTGAAGGCCGCGGCCGATCGCGTCGGCGTGCCGTTCTTCGGTGAGCTGTCCGCGGTGAATCCGGTCGTGATCCTGCCGGGTGCGCTGGCCGAACGCGGCACGGCGCTGGCGCAGGAATACGCCGGTTCGTGCCTGCTCGGCAGCGGCCAGTTCTGCACCAACCCGGGCCTGGTCATCGTGCCCGAGGGCGAGGCCGGCGATGCGTTCGCCAGCGCCGCCGCCGAGCTGTTCTCCAACGCCGCGCCCGCCGTGGTGTTCTCCGAAGGCGTGCTTGCCGGGCTGGAACAGGGCGTGGCGACCCTGCGCGCCGCCGGCGCGCAAGTGCTGGCCGGTACGGCACAGCGCGGCGCGCCCGGATTCCGCTTCGCGCCGACCCTGCTCGGCGTGGATGCGGCCACGTTCCTGCGCAAGCCCGGGGCCTTGCAGACCGAAGCCTTCGGCCCGGTCGGCCTGATCGTGCGTTCGCCGGACGAAGCCGCCACGCGCGCGATCCTCGCCGTGCTCGAAGGCAGCCTCACCGGCACGCTGTACGCCGGCGCGGGCGACGACGAACCCGCCATTCGCCTGGCCGCCGCCCTGCGTCCGCGCGTGGGCCGCCTGAGCCTCAACCGCATGCCGACGGGCGTGGCGGTGAGCGCGGCGATGAACCACGGCGGTCCGTATCCGGCCACCACCGCGCCGGGCTTCACCTCGGTCGGCATGCCGGGCGCGATCCGCCGTTTCGCCGCACTGCATTGCTACGACCACGCGCCCGACGCCTGGTTGCCGGCGGAACTGGCCGACGCCAATCCGCAGAAGGTCTGGCGCGTCGTCGACGGCGTGCCCACGCAGGGGCCGCTCTGAGGTGGACGGCAGCGTCGCGCCCGATGCGGACATAAGGCCTGCGGATCGGCGCGAGGCGGGGCCGGGCGGCGCGGTACGCGCGCTGCACGTCGCCATCGTCGGCGGTGGCATCGTCGGCCACGCCTGCGCCCTGCGCCTGCTGCGCGCCGGGCATGCCGTCACGTTGCTGGACGACGATGCCGACGGCATGGCGGCTTCCTGGGGCAACGCCGGCCACATCGCGACCGAGCAGGTCGCGCCGCTCGCTTCGCTGGCGATGCTGCGCGGCGCGCCACGCCGGTTGTTCGCGTTCGGCGGCCCGCTCGACGTGCGCCAGCCATGGCGGCTTGGCGGCTGGATCGCGCGTTACCTCGCCGCTTGCATGCCCGCGCGCCATCGCCGCGGGTGCGACGCGATGCGCGCGCTGCTGGCGGGCGCATTGCCGACGTGGCGCGACTTCGCCGCCGAACTGGGCGAGCCGGAACTGCTGCGCGAATCCGGCCACATCGTGTGCTGGGGCACGCCGGCTGCCGCCAGGCAGGGGGCGGCGGCATGGCGCGGCAGCGACATCGGCAGCGCGGCGCTGGGCGAGGTGGATGCGCGGACACGCGAACGCCTCGTCCGCCTGCTCGCCAGGCCGCCCGCCGGCGACATCGCGTTCTCGCGCACCGCGCAGATCGACGACCCGCAACGCCTGCGCGAACGCGTGCGGCTGCGCTTCCTGCAACGCGGCGGTATCGCGCGGCCCGGCACTGTGGCCGCTGTGGCGCGGGCCGGCGAACAGGTACGCATCACGCTGGGGCAGGGCGAGGAGCTGCTGGCCGATCGCGCACTGGTCTGCGCCGGCGCACGTTCCGCCGCCTTGCTGGGCGACAGCGGCCTGCGCGCACCGCTGGTGGCCGAGCGCGGCTACCACCTGCAATGGGCCGAGCACGGCTGGCCGCGGGAGCTGCCGCCGGTGGTGTTCGAGGATCGCTCCGTCATCGCCACGCGCTTTGCCGGCGGCCTGCGCCTGGCCGGCTTCGTCGAATACGCGCCGCTGGATGCACCGCCCGATCCGCGCAAATGGGACGTGCTCGCCCGCCACGCGCGCGAACTCGGCCTGCCGGTGCGCGGTGAACCCGTGCGCTGGACCGGCGCACGCCCGACCTTGCCGGACTACCTGCCCGCCATCGGCCGCAGCCGCGCCATGCCGGCGCTGTGCTACGCCTTCGGTCACCAGCACCTGGGCCTGACCCTGGCCCCCGTCACCGCGCTCGCGGTGGAGGCGCTGATCGACGAAAAAACGCCGCCGGTGGAGCTGGCGGCGTTCGATCTGGCGCGGTTCTGACCGAGCCGCGGGAGTCGCGTTTTTTTGTAGGAGCCTGCCTGCAGGCGACCAGCATCTCCGCAACGCCAGGCATTTCGGCACTGCCCAAGTGCCCGGTCGCGAGCAAGCTCGCTCCTACACGGGGTCAATGCGCTGTGTCTATGCGAGGCGCTACGATGCAGCTTTGCGCATGGGGCCGGCATGTCCGCAACAACGCCGATCCGCGGATACCGGGAGCTGCGCAAGGGGCGCGTTTCGCTGCCGCATCAGGCGTATCTGGTCACCACGGTTTGCCATGACCGTGAATCACCTTTCGCCGATCCGGCTTTGGCCGATGTGGCGACGGAGGTGCTGTCGTCACCCCTGACGTGGCCACATGCGACGGTGCAGGCATGGGTATTGATGCCCGATCATTGGCATGGATTGATCGTGCTTGCCGGCGGTGAATCACTGAGCCGCGTGATGCAGCGGACCAAGAGCCTGGTCACCCAGCGTGTGCGCGAGGCGGGCGGTGCCAGGCCATCGCTCTGGCAACGAGGATTCCACGATCACGCGCTGCGCCGGGAGGAATCGGTTACTGCTGCCGCGCGCTACATTCTCGAAAACCCGGTACGCGCCGGGTTGGTCGGGCATTGGAGCGATTGGCGTTGCCGGGGTGGCGTTCTGTTGGAAACGCTCGAACCCGGTAGCCCGCTGTTCGTGTAGCAAGGCACCTGCACGCGTGATCGCCGGTCTGTAGGAGCCTGCTTGCAGGCGACCGATAGCCCCGCAACGTCGGTGTTTCGACGATGCGTGGCCTTCGATCGCGAGCAAGCTCGCTCCTGCAACAAGCAGGGCTTCGGCTCAGCCTGCCTGCCGCCTGCGCTGCTGCTGCGCACCGTGGCCGCGATGCTCGCCGCCATGGCCGCCGCGCGAAGGCTTCGGGCCGGGGCGCGAGCCGGGATTGCCGGGGCGCGGAGCTCCGCCCGCGGGCTTGTTGCCGCCGGGGCGCTGGCCACGCTGTGCCTGGGCCTG
>JBBCJS010000013.1:0-42877 GCA_037190825.1 Chiayiivirga flava | reverse complement strand
CTGAGAAGGGTGAGCCGCCGTGTCGGGTCGGACACGGCGGCATCGTTGACGGTGTGCGGATCGCGCTTTCGCATGAGAGGCAGGTGGGGCCGCTCCGGCGCGGGGTCAACCCGCGCGTCACTTCGCGGCGGCGTCGCTCGCGGCACGTTCGCGGGCGACCAGCGCATCGACGATCTCCAGCATGCGCTCGAAGCCGCCTTGGCGCGGGGCCATGACCTTGTACTTGCCGGCCACGATCATCGTCGGCGTGGCTTCCACGTTCCAGGCCACCGCGCGCTGGCGCGCATTGGCGACCTTGGCATTCACGGGGAAGCTGTCGAGCGTGGCGAGGAACTGCTCCTTGTCCACGCCGTGCTCGGCGTAGAAATCGGCGATGTCCTCGATCTTGCTCACCGGGCGGCGCTCGGTGTGCAGCGCATGGAACAGTTCGTCGTGGGTGATGTCGAGCACGCCCATCGTCTCGGCGGTGTAGTAGACCCGCCCGTAGATTTCCCAGATGCCGCCGAACACCGCCGGCACGTATTCCACCTTCACGTCGGCGGGCTGCTTCTTCTTCCAGGCCGAGATCAGCGGCGCCAGGTGCGCGCAATGCACGCAGGAATAGCCGAACACTTCCACCACTTCGATCCTGTCGCCGCTCAGGGTGGCGGCGGGCGGATCGAGCACGGTGTAGTCCTGGCCTTCGACCGGTGCGGCCGGCTGTGCCTGCGCCGCGCCGGCGAACGTCGCGGCGGCGAGGAGAAGGAGGGATGCAAGACGGTGCAACATCGGAAATCTCCGTTGAAGTGCGGTGGGAATGACCCGAAGCGGGGAGTAGAGCATAGCCGGAGCGGCGGGTTCTGCTCGCCGCGTCGCAAGGCGCGTTCAGGCCACGCTGGGCGCGGGCGGCGACGCCAGGTCGGCTGGAGCGTGGGCGGGCCGGTTGCGATAGGCCGGCGTGGCCATGACCATTTCGGCCATGCTGAAGGCCAGTTCGCGTTCGGCCATCACCGCGCCGTCGGCGCCGTGCTCGATCAGGTGCTTGACCTCCGCATCGCTGTGGGCGCGGGCGAAGATGGTAAGGGTGGGGTTGGCCGCGCGCAGCCGCGCCGCCACTTCGCCGGCTTCCAGCGCCTGCGGGATGGCGATGATGGCGATCTGCGCGCTTTCCGGGTGGGCTTCGGCCAGCACGCGCTCGGCGGCGGCGTTGCCGCGGATGGCCGGGATGCCGGCCTGGTGGGCGCGCTGCACCAGTTCGATGCGGGTATCCAGCACCACCACCGGCACGCCGCGTTCGCGCAGCAGGTGCGTCAGTTGCGACCCGACCCGGCCGAAGCCCACGACGATGGCGTGGTTGCCCGGTTCCAGCGTGGGGCCGGGCGGCAGTTCCGGCGTGGACGCGGGCTCGGCCTTGAGTTCGGCGTCGGCCTTCTGTTTTGCCTCCCAGCGGTCCAGGCCGGCGAAGATCAGCGGGTTGGCGATGATGGAAATCAGCGCGCCGGCCAGGATCAGGTCGCGCCCGGTTTCGGGCAGGATCGCGAGCGAGACGCCGAGTCCCGCGAGGATGAAGGAGAATTCGCCGATCTGCGCCAGGCTCGCGGAAATCGTCAGCGCGGTGGCGTTGGGATGGCCGAAGGCGCGCACGATCAGGTAGGCCGCCACCGATTTGCCCAGGATGATGATGAAGGCCACTGCCAGCACCTGGAACGGGTGTTCGACCAGGATGTGCGGGTCGAACAGCATGCCCACCGAGACGAAGAACAGCACGGCGAACGCATCGCGCAGCGGCAGCGACTCGTTGGCGGCCTTGTGGCTGAGTTCGGATTCGTTGAGCAGCATGCCGGCGAAGAACGCGCCGAGCGCGAACGAGACGCCGAACAGCGTGGCCGAGCCGAACGCCACGCCCAGCGCGATCGCCAGCACCGACAGCGTGAACAGTTCGCGCGAGCCGGTGCCGGCGGTGCGCTCCAGCACCCACGGGATCACGCGCTTGCCCACCACCAGCATCACCGCGACGAACGCGCCGACCTGGAGCAGGGTCATGCCGAGCTTGGTCAGGATGGCGCCGATGTCGATGCCGTCGCCGCCCGAGTTGCCGAGCGCCGAGCCGAGCGCGGGCAGCAGCACCAGCGCGAGCACCATCACCAGGTCCTCGACGATGAGCCAGCCCACCGCGATCTTGCCGCGCCGGGTGTCGAGCAGGCGGCGTTCCTCCAGCGCGCGCAGCAGCACCACGGTGCTGGCGACCGACAGCGCCAGGCCGAACACCAGGCCCTCGATCGTGGACCAGCCCAGGAACCAGGCCAGCCCCCAGCCCAGCACCGTCGCCGCGCCGATCTGCACGATGGCGCCGGGAATGGCGATCCACTTGACCTCCATGAGGTCGTCCAGCGAGAAGTGCAGGCCCACGCCGAACATCAGCAGCATCACGCCGATTTCCGACAACTGCGTGGCGATGTCGGCATCGCCGACGAAACCGGGGGTGTAGGGGCCGACGATGATGCCGGCGAGCAGGTAACCGACCAGTGGCGACAGCTTGACCTTGTTCGCCAGGAAACCGAGCACGAACGCCAGGCCAAGGCCGATGGCGACGATGTCGATCAGGTCGGTGTGGTGCTCCATCCGCGTGCCTCGGGCCAAGTCAGCCGATCCAGTATTGGGGCGGGATGGCGGGATGCCAAGCGTTTTTTGCCTGAAACGGCGCGCGGTGTTGCCCTGATTCAGATCGGCTCGGACTTCTGCCTCTTGTCGTCCTCGCTCGGGTCCGGGGTTTCGTCGGTGGGGCACTGCGGGCGCTTCTTCAGGCGCAGCGAGAGCGCGGACTTGGCCATCATGTGGGCGCTGATGGGCGCGGTGATGAACAGGAATACGCTGATGAGCAACTCGCGCGGGTGGAAGCTGTTGCCGATCAGGGCGTGGTAGAAGATCGAGACGATCAGCACGCAGCCCACGCCCAGCGTGGTGGACTTGGTGGGGCCGTGCAGGCGGCGGAAGAACTCCGACAGCTTCACCAGCCCCAGCGAGCCGACCAGGGTGAAGAAACTCGCGGCCAGCAGCAGCAGCGCCAGCAGGGCTTCGACGACGGGGTTCATTCGACGATGTCCCGGCGCAGCACGTACTTGCTCAGCACCACGGTGCCGACGAAGCCCAGCATCGCGATCACCAGCGCGGCCTCGAAGTAGATCTCCGACTTCAGGTACATGCCGTCCAGGATCAGGAGCGCGATGGCGTTGATGTTGAGGGTGTCCAGCGCCAGGATGCGGTCGGGCACGCTCGGGCCGCGCACCAGCCGCCACAGCGAGAACAGCATCGCGATGCCGACCACGTGCAGGGAAATGAGGATGGCGATGTCAATCATGGAAAGATTTCCTTGAGTGGCGCCTCGTAGCGGTTCTTGATCTCGTCGATCACGGCTTGCGGGTCTTGCAGGTCGAGCGCATGGATCAGCAGGTAGCGGCGGTCGTCGGACAGTTCCGCCGAGACGGTGCCCGGCGTGAGCGTGATGAGGCTGGCCAGCGCGGTGATGCCGTGGATGTTGGTCAGGTCCAGCGGCACCCACACCCAGCCGGGCTTGAGCGCGGATTCGGGGCCGAGCACGAGGCGGGCGACGTGGATGTTGGAGCGCACGATGTCGTACAGCACCACCAGGATCAGCTTGGGCACCGGGCGCAGCGTGGCGACGTAGGCGAACTCGCGCTCCAGGCGCTTGGCCACCTGCGGGATCAGCAGCGCCAGCAGCAGGGCGAGGGCGATGTAGGCGGCGTTGATGTGGTCGGGCAGCAGCAGGCCGAACACGAACACCGCCACGCTCAGCGGAATGGAGGGGATGAGGGTGCGAAAGCGTTTTCTCATCGTCACGGCTCCCGCATGGCCGGGGCCTTCTCGCGCACGGCCTGGATGTAGTTGGACGGGTCCACCAGCTGCTCGCCGGCCGCCTGCGTGTAGCGCAGCACCGGCCCGGCGGCCACGGTCATCGCCACGCCGTACGCCAGCAGCAGCACGATCGCGGCGATTTCCCTGCGCGGGCCGTGGCGCGGCTTGACGACGGTGGCCGGCGCCGGATCGCCGGGCGCAGGTTGCAGCCAGAACAGTTTGCTGCCGGCGCGGGCCAGCGCCACCATCACCAAGAAGCTGGAGGCAAGGATCGCGCTCCAGACCCAGCCCACGTGTTCTTCCGGCACCGCCGCCAGCAGGCTGAACTTGCCGATGAAGCCCGACAGCGGCGGCAGGCCGATGGCGGCGATGGCGGCGACGATGAACAGCGTGCCCGGAACGGCGCGGTCCAGCGTCGGCAGCACCACGTTCATGCGGTCGGTGACGCGGCGCTGGCGCACCAGTTCCACGATCAGGAACATCGCCGCGCCCACGAAGGTGCTGTGCGCCAGGTAGTACAGGCCGGCGCCGATGCTGTCCGCGCGCGCCAGCGCGAAGGCGATGAACAGGGTGCCGGCGGACACCAGCACCAGGTAACCGGCCAGGATGCGCAGCCGCACCGAGGCCAGCGTGCCGAACGCGGCCATCAGCAGGGTCGCGATGCCGGCCGGCAGCAGCCACTTCCACGCGAAGCCCGCCAGCTCGCCGGCGGCTTCGCCGAACATCAGCGTGTACACGCGCAGCACCGAGTACAGGCCGACCTTGGTCATGATGACGAACAGCGCCGCCACCGCCGGCTGGGCGCGGCCGTAGGTGGCCGGCAGCCACAGGTACAGCGGCAGGATCGCGCCCTTGGCGCAGAACACCACCAGCAGCAGGCCGCCCACCGCCTGCACCAGCACGCGGTCCTGGTAGGACACCTGCGACACGCGCACCGCCAGTTCGGCCATGTTGAGCGAGCCGAGCAGGCCGTAGATCAGGCCCAGCGCGATCAGGAACAGCGTGGACGCGGCGATGTTGAAGGCCACGTAGTGGAAGCCCACGCGCATGCGTCCGCCGCGCCCGCCACTGAGCAGCAGGCCATAGGACGCGGCCAGCAACACCTCGAAGAACACGAACAGGTTGAACAGGTCGCCGGTCAGGAAGGCGCCGTTGAGGCCCATCAACTGGAACTGGAACAGCGCGTGGAAATGCGGTGCGCGCCGGTCCCAGCTGGCGCTGGCATGCAGCAGGCAGGCGATGGCGAGCAGGGTGGTGGTCAGCACCATCCAGGCAGAGAGCCGGTCCACGACGAGCGCGATGCCCAGGCGCGCCGGCCAGTCGCCGATCAGGTACGCCAGGACCTGGCCGCCGTCGGCCTGTCGCAGCAGCGCGACCGACAGGCACAGCAATCCGGCCAGGCCCAGCCAGGCGACCGTGCGCTGCACGACGATGCCGCGCCGCTCCAGCAAGAGCAGCAGCGCGCCGGTGAGAAGCGGCAGCGCGATGGGCAGGATGGGAAGGTGCGCGCTCATCGGTCGCGGTCCTTCGGCTCACTGCCATCGACGTGGTCCACGCGGTTGTCGTGGCGGCCGCGCATCGCCAGCACCAGCGTCACGGCGGTCATCGCGAAGGCGATCACGATGGCGGTCAGCACCAGCGCCTGCGGCACCGGATCGACGTAGTTCTCGAGCACCGGCGCCACGCCTTCGCGCAGCACCGGCGGCTTGCCCGGCACCAGCCGGCCGGCGGAGAAGATCAGGAGATTGGTGGCGTAGGACAGCAGCGTCAGCCCGAGGATCACGTCGAAGCTGCGCGCGCGCAGCAACAGGTACACCCCGGCGGCGGCGAGGATGCCGATGGCACTGGCCAGCAGGACTTCCATCAGGCGCGCCTCCCGCGGAAGCGGGCCGGGTCGGGCCGCTGGATCGGGGCGCGCCAGGTGTCGCGCGTCAGCGAGGGCCGGATGCCGCCCATCGTGGAAAGGATCAGCATCGCGCCGCCGAACACGGCCAGGTACACGCCGATGTCGAACCCGATGGCGCTCGCCAGCGGGATGGCGCCGATCCCCGGCAACGCCGGCTCGGCATGGCCGCTGGTCAGGAACGGATAACCCCACAGCAGCGGCGCAAGTCCCGTCGCGAGCGCGGCCAGCAGGCCCGCGCCGATGCACTTGACGTAATCCATGCCCAACTGGCGCTCGAAGGCGTCCAGCCCCTGGATGATGTATTGCAGCAGCACCGGGATGACCAGCACGAGGCCGGCGATGAAGCCGCCGCCGGGCGCATTGTGGCCGCGCAGGAACAGGTAGATCGACACCGTCAGCGCCAGCGGGAACAGCACCTGGGAAAGATCGGCCGCCATCGGCAGCAGGATGGGCGGGCCTTCGACCTTTTCCTCCGGCGCCATGCGGGCGCGCTTGAGCAGCGCGTGCACGATCAGCCCGGCGATGCCGAACACGGTGATCTCGCCCAGGGTGTCGAAGCCGCGGAAGTCCACCAGGATCACGTTGACCACGTTGCTGCCGTAGGCTTCCGGCAGCGAACGCGCCAGCAGTTCCTCGGCGATGGTGAGGCTGGGCCGGGTCATCATCGCGTAGGCCAGCCCGGCCACGCCCAGGCCGGCGATCGAGGCGATGCCCATGTCGCGCCAGCGCCGCGGGCGCGAGCGCTCCGGCGGGGATTCCTTGGGCAGGTAGTTGAGCGCCAGCAGCAGCAGGCAGATCGTCACCATTTCCACCAGCAACTGCGTGAGCGCCAGGTCGGGCGCGGAGAGATAGACGAAGGTCAGGCTCACCATCAGGCCCACCGCGCCCACCACGATCACCGCGCGCAGGCGTTCGCGATAGGCCGCCAGCGTGGCGAAGGTGCCGACCACCATCACCAGCCAGCCCAGCCAGACCAGCGGCGGCGCCGGGGTGAGCGTGGGCAGCGTCGGCGTCACGCCGTGTTCGAGCATCGGCGAAAGCGCCAGCACGATGGCCGCCAGCACCAGCAGGAACAGGCTGCGCTGGACGCTGCCGTTGGCGATGGCGCGGGTGAAGCGGTCGGCCAGCGCGTAGAGGCGTTCGACGTTGATGCGGAAGATGCGCCGGCCCAGCGAATCGCGCACGATGGCGTGCAGGTTGAGCAGCCGGCGCAGGCCGAAGTACAGCGCGATGCCGCCGACCAGGCCGACCAGGCTCATCAGGAACGGCAGGTTGAAGCCGTGCCAGATCGACAGGCTGTATTCGGGCACCTTGTCGCCGAGCACGCCGAGCGCGGCCGCGTTCAGCACCGGGGCGATGGTCCAGGCCGGCGCGATGCCCACCGCCAGGCAGCCGACCACCAGCACCTCGATGGGAATCTTCATCCAGCGCGGCGGCTCGTAGGGCATCTCTTCCAGCGCGCGAGGCCCTTTGCCGAAGAAGGTGTCGAGCACGAAGCGCAGGCTGTAGGCCACGCCCAGCATCGCCGCCAGCACCGCCGCGGCGGTCATCAGGTCGCGCATGCCGGCGTGGCCTTCGATTTCCAGCGCCTGGGCGAAGAACATTTCCTTGCTCAGAAAGCCGTTGAGCAGCGGCACGCCGGCCATCGCCAGCGCCGCGATGATCGCCAGCGTGCTGGTGAACGGCATGAAGCGCCGCAGGTTGCCGAGCCGGCGCATGTCGCGCGTGCCGGTTTCGTGGTCGATGATGCCCGCCGCCATGAACAGCGAGGCCTTGAAGGTGGCGTGGTTGAGGGTGTGGAACAGGCCGGCGACCACCGCCAGCGGCGTGGACAGGCCGAACAGCAGGGTGATGAGGCCAAGGTGGGAGATCGTCGAATAGGCCAGCAGGCCTTTCAGATCGTGCTGGAAGATCGCGTACCACGCGCCCAGCAGCAGTGTGGCCGCGCCGATGCCGCTGACCACGTAGAAGAAGAGGTCGGTGCCGGCCAGCGCCGGATGCAGCCGCGCCAGCAGGAACACGCCGGCCTTCACCATCGTGGCCGAGTGCAGGTAGGCCGAGACCGGCGTCGGCGCGGCCATCGCGTGCGGCAGCCAGAAATGGAACGGGAACTGCGCGCTCTTGGTGAAGATGCCCAGCAGCACCAGGCCGAGGATCCACGGGTACAGGTCGCTGTTGCGGATCAGATCGCCCGAGGCCAGCACCACGTCCAGGTCGAAGCTGCCCACCACCCGGCCGATCATCAGCACGCCGGCCAGCAGCGCCAGTCCGCCGCCGCCGGTGATCGCCAGCGCCATGCGCGCGCCTTCGCGCGCGTCCTCGCGCTGCGACCAGAAACCGATCAGGAGGAACGAACTGATGCTGGTCAGTTCCCAGAACACCACCAGCATCAGCAGGTTGCCCGACAGCACCATGCCCAGCATCGCGCCCATGAACAGCAGCAGGAACGCGAAGAAACGCGCCGCGCTGTCCTTGCTGCTCAGGTAGTAGCGCGCGTACATCACCACCAGCACGCCGATCGCCAGCACCATGACCGCGTACATCCAGGCCAGCCCGTCGAGGCGGATGTAGAGGTCGAGGCCGGCCTGCGGAGCCCATGGCAGCACGGCCCTGGGCACCTGGCCGCGCATCACTTCGGGCGTGAACGGCATCAGCAGCGCCAGGCCGGCGAGCGGCGCGGCGGCGGCCAGCCATGCGATCAGGCGGCGCGGCGCGCGGTGCGCGAGCGCCACGAGCAGGGCCGCGATGAACGGCATTGCCAGCAACAGGTACAGCATCGTGTCTTGCTCAGCCAACTGATGAAAGAGCCGCCGGTATCGACGGGATGGAGACGTGTTTCAGACTTTCGGGACCCGGGGGCGCCTGTGGTTTCGTCATTCCCGCTTTCGCGGAAATGACGGGGATCCGAGGTTCCCGTTCCTTTGCCCGTCACCCTGCGGGAGCCGGGCGGAGTTCTCAGATTCCGGGCGGCGGCCTGCCGTGCGCCTGCGCCGCTTCAAGCGCCGCCAGTCGCGATTCCAGCGCTTCGATGCGCGCTTGGAGCGCGGCAAGCGATGCGCCCGCGGACACCGCGGCGGCCGGGCGCGATGCGGCGGCTTGCAGCGCCTCCGCGTCCACCGGCCCGCACAGAAGATGCATCCAGCGTTCCTCGCGCTGGCCCGGCGCACGCGGCAGTTGCACGACCAGGGCCGGGTTGCGCTGCGCCAGCCGCTCGAGCGCGTGGCTCACCTGCTCGGCATCGGCGAAGCGGCCGATGCGCTCGGCACGGGTAAACAGCTCGTTGAGCGTCTGCGCGCCGCGCAGCATCAGCACGCACAGCACGGCCTGCTGCTGCGTGGTGAGGCCGTAGGCCTGCGCGAAACGATGTTCCCAGCGCTGCGCGCGCGAGGCGTGCTGGCTGCGCACCAGTTGGCGCGGCTCGAGCTGGCGCAGCGCGTGGCCGACCTCGCCCGGGGAAAGCTCCATCACCGGATCGCGGCTGGTCTTCTGGTTGCAGGCCAGGGCCAGCGCGTTTTCGGTGAGCGGGTACTGGTCCGGCGTGGCGGCCTCTTTCTCGATCAGGCAGCCCAGGACGCGGGCCTCGGTCGCCGTCAGGCGCTGGGCGTCGGGCAGGCCGTCGCTTTCGAGATCGGCATCGGCGGTGGCGTCGGTGTCGGTCATTGCGTCGGCTGCTGGCGGGAATGACGGGAACCTTAGAGGGTCGGCCCCGGTAGCCGCAAGCTTTTTCATTACAATACCGAGCTTTGCGCCGCATCCGTCGGCGTGCTTCCGGCGCTTCCCCACGATGATTTCCTTCCGCAATTTCGCCTTGCGGCGCGGCCAGCGCCTGCTGCTCTCGCAGGTGGACATCGCCCTGCACGCCGGCTGGCGCGTGGGCGTGGTCGGCCGCAACGGCTGCGGCAAGTCCAGCCTGTTCGCCGCCTTGATGGGCGATCTGGAGCCGGACGTGGGCGAACTGGACCTGCCGGCCAAGGTGCGCATCGCCTCGGTGGCGCAGGAAACCCCGGCGCTGCCCGATTCGGCGCTGGATTTCGTGATGTCCGGCGATGGCGAGGTGGCCGGCGTGCTGCGCGCCGAAGCCGACGCGATGGCGCGCGAGGACTACGAAGCCGTGGCGCAGGCGCACCAGCGCCTGGCCGAACTCAACGGTTACGACGCCCCGGCCCGCGCCGGCCGCCTGCTGCATGGACTGGGCTTTTCCGCCGACACCCACGGCCGCGCCGTCTCGACCTTCTCCGGCGGCTGGCGCGTGCGCCTGAACCTGGCGCGCGCGCTGATGACGCCGAGCGACCTGCTGCTGCTGGACGAGCCGACCAACCACCTGGACCTGGATGCCGTGCTCTGGCTGGAACAGTGGCTGCTCAAGTATCCGGGCACGCTGCTGGTGATCAGCCACGACCGCGAGTTCCTCGACGGCATCTCCACCCACACCCTGCACCTCAACGACGGCCGCGCCAGGCTCTACACCGGCGACTACACCAGCTTCGAGCGCCAGCGCGCCGAACAGTTGCGCCAGCAGCAGATCGCCTTCGAGAAGGAACAGGCCGAGCGCGCCCATTTGCAGAAGTTCATCGACCGCTTCAAGGCCAAGGCCAGCAAGGCCAAACAGGCGCAGTCGCGCATGAAGCGGCTGGAAAAGCTCGCCGGGACCGAGGCGGTGCGCGCCGAGCGTGCGCTGCACATCGCCTTCGGCGAGCCGCTGAAGCTGCCGACCTCGCTGATCCGGCTCAATCATGCCGACTGCGGCTACACCGCCGCCTCGGCGGCTCCCGAGGAAAGCGATGGGCATGTCATCGACGGCGCCACCCATCGCATCCTGGCCGAGGTGGGCTTCGGCCTTGAAACCGGCGACCGCATCGGCCTGCTCGGCCCCAACGGCGCGGGCAAGTCCACCCTGGTCAAGTCGCTCGTCGGCGAACTGCCGCTGCTGGCCGGCGAGCGCAACGCGCACCCGGACCTGCGCATCGGCTACTTCGCCCAGCACACGGTCGAATCGCTGCACGAGGGCCAGAGCCCGATCGACCACCTGCGCGACATCGCGCCGGAGGCCGGCCAGCAGGCATTCCGCGATTTCCTGGGCCGCTGGAACTTCGCCGGGGACCGCGCCTTCGAGCCGGTCGATGGTTTTTCCGGCGGCGAACGCGCGCGCCTGGCGCTGGCCCTGATCGCGTGGCGACGGCCGAACGTGCTGCTGCTCGACGAACCCACCAACCACCTCGACCTGGACATGCGCGAGGCGCTGGCCGAGGCGCTGTCGGATTTCCCCGGCGCCATCGTCCTGGTCAGCCATGACCGTCACCTGATCGGGCTGGTCTGCGACACGTTCTGGCGCGTGGCCGGCGGCAAGGTCGAAGAGTTCGACGGCGATCTGGACGCCTATGCGGCCTGGCTGCGCAGCCGCGCCGGCGAGGCCGACGATGCGGCGAAGAAGCCCGCCGCCAAGTCCGCCGCCAAACCCGAATCGCCCAAGCCGGCGCCACGCAAGGCCGTCGACCCGGCCATCGGCCGCCGCCTCAAGCGCATCGAAGCCCGCCTGGAAGAAATCCGTCTCGCCCGCGAAGCCGTGGAACGGGAACTGGCCGACCCGGCCCTGTACGAGAGCGCCGGCGCACAGCGCGTGGCCGAACTGGGCTTCCGGCAGGCGCAACTGGCGCGCGAGCAGGACGAACTGGAACTGGAGTGGCTGGAACTGGCGTGAGGGGCGACGGGCGTTTCAGGCGCAGCCGTGAACGTCAGGCGGCATTGCCGCCGCCGGATGCGTGCGCCGGCGGTTCGCGTCCGCCCCAGCCGGTGCACGACTGGCCGGAGCCATGGATTTCGATGTACGCATACGTCGGCTCGCCGTGGTGCGAAGGCACCAGCCAGTAGTGGACGGTGGCATCGGGTTCCTCGAAAGCGCCGAGGTATTTCAGGTCGCTCGCCTTCAGCGAGCCTTCCTCCAGCAGCAGTTCGCCGGACTCGCGGCGCAGGTATTTGGGCAGTTCGCGTTCGAGATCGTCGTCCAGCCCGGTCGTGCCGAACCAGTCGGCTTCCTCGGTGAGGGTTTCTTCGGCCGCATAGCTGCGCTCGACCAGTGCCATGCGCGCCACATATTCGGGATGGCGTTGGAGCCGCTCGAAAAGAAACCGGAAGATCGCCCGCCTGCCGAGGAAAAGAGCCGCCAGCGCAATGGCGAGGATCAGGAAGAAGTAGAGCATGCGTTTCTCGGAAGGGCTGCCCGGGCATAGCGTGCGTCCGGAGGGGTAGGTCTGCGATCCCTGCTCCGTGGGCATGTTATAGTGTTTCGCATGGCAGCAAACATTCCCAACCTCCGGGCTCCCTCGCCCCAAGGCATGCAGACCGAAAGCGACCGGCTCCAGCGTACGGGCGATCGTGTCGGCATGTGGGCCTCGGTGGCGTGTGCGGTGCACTGCGCCTTGCTGCCGGTGGCACTGGCGCTGGTGCCCACGCTCGGGCTGGGCGCGTTCGCGCTGGTGGACATCGACCAGGCCTTCGTGGTGTTCGCCACCGTGCTCGGCGTCATGACCCTGACGCTGGGCTATCGCCGCCACCGTGGCTTCGCGGCCTGGGCGCTGTTGCTGGCGGGGCTGGCGCTGGTCTGGGCCAATACCTTCACTCCGCTGCACGACCATTCGCTGTGGCATGCGGTGATGATGACCATCGGCGGCCTGCTGATCGCGGCCGCGCACCTGGTCAACCTGCGCCTGAGCCACCGGCTCGCGCTGCGCGCGTCCTCGCCGCGCGCCGCCTGACATCGCACACTTCCGGCCCCCGCCCATTCCGCGCGACGGCGAGCGGTGATAGGCTCCCCGGCCGCGCGCCTTGCGCGATCGATACGATCCAACGAATCAGGAGAAGCACAGATGGGAAAGGGTGACCGCAGGACCGCCAAGGGCAAGCGCTATTCGGCCAGCTACGGCAATTCGCGCCCGCACGGCAAGAGCAGCGTCGTGGCCCCGGCCGCCGCCACGCCGAAGGCGCCGGTAGCCAAGAAGGCCGCCGCGAAGAAGAAAGCCTGAGCGGCGGTTCCGCCTCCGGCGACAGGACGCCCCGCATTGCGGGGCGTTTTCGTCAGGGGACCCCGAAAACCTGGCTCTACTCGTCCTTGCTCTACTCCGTCATTCCGGCTTTCGCCGGAATGACGGCAGTTTTCGAAGTGCCTGTCTGTGTCATGACGATGCGATGCGCTGCCCGCCGACGAGCAGCGCGCGCAGCAGGTCGCCGCCGAGCCAGTAGCACAGTTCCGCCGGCTGCCTGGCGTTCCATATCGCCAGATCGGCGCGCAGGCCGGGTGCGATCCGCCCCCGGTCCGCAAGTCCGAGCGCACGGGCCGCGTTGCAGGTGGCCCCGCGCAGCGCTTCCTCGGGAGTGAGCCGGAACTGGATGCACGAAAGCGCCATCGCCAGGCGCAGGCTGAGCAGCGGTGAAGTGCCTGGATTGGCGTCGGTGGCCACGGCCATCGGCACGCCGTGGGCGCGGAAGGCGTCGATGGGCGGGAGCCGGGTTTCGCGCAGGCACAGGAAGGCGCCGGGCAGCAGCACCGCGACGGTGCCGCGTTCGGCCATCGCGCGCGCGCCGGCCTCGCTGGTGTATTCGACGTGGTCGGCCGAGAGGCCGTCGAAACGCGCCGCCAGCGCGCCGCCGCTCGAGTCGCTCAACTGGTCGGCGTGCAGTTTCACCGGCAGGTCGAGCGCGCGCGCGGCTTCGAACACGCGCGCGGTCTGCCCGGGCGTGAAGCCGATGCGCTCGCAGAACGCATCCACCGCATCCACCAGCCCCTGCGCGGCGGCGGCCGGCAACAGTTCGTCGCAGACCAGGGCGATGTAGTCGTCGGCGCGGCCGGCGTATTCGGGCGGCAGCGCGTGGGCGGCCAGGAAGGTGGTTTTCACCGTGATGCCGAGCGTCTGCCCGAGCCGGCGCGCGACGCGCAGCATGGCCAGCTCCGAATCCAGGTTCAGGCCATAGCCGGACTTGATCTCCAGCGTCGCCACGCCGTCGCGCAGCAGCGCACGGGCGCGGGGCAGGGCGATGGCGAGCAGTTCGTCCTCGCTCGCCGCGCGCGTGGCGTGGACGGTGGACGCGATGCCGCCGCCGGCGCGCGCGATGTCCTCGTAGCTTGCGCCGTTGAGGCGTTGCTCGAATTCCCCGGCGCGGTCGCCGGCGAACACCAGGTGGGTGTGGCAGTCGATCAGCGCGGGCGTGACGAGTGCGCCGCCGCCGTCCAGCACCCGGTCCGCATCGAGCGCGCCGGCGGGCAGCGCCGCGAGTGGGCCGGCGAACGCGATGCGCCCGTCGCGGCATGCGATCGCGCCGTCCTCCACCAGTCCGTAGCCGGCATCGCCCGCGAGCGTGGCGAGGCGGACATTGATGAGACAAAGGTCGAATGCGGTGGTGGGTGTCATTTGATCGTGCGCAAGCGTGGGCGGAGGCATGGCCGCGATGATCCAAGCCGGCCGCCGCCATGTCGAGTGCGCGGATATACCAAGGTTGAATTGGCGCGCGGATGCCAGCCGCTAGGCTTTTCGACGGACGAGGAGGGAGGCAGCCATGACCTACGAAGAAATGTATCGCCGGTCCGTCGACGACCCAGAAGGCTTCTGGGCCGAGCAGGCCAGACGCATCGACTGGCATGTGCCGCCGCAACGCACGCTCGAGTACGAGCGCCCGCCATTCCGGCGCTGGTTCGCCGGCGGGCAGACCAACCTGTGCCACAACGCGGTGGACAGGCATCTGGCCGAACGTGCCGACCAGCGCGCGCTGGTCGGCATCTCCACCGAAACCGGCGCCACGCGCGAATTGAGCTATCGCGCCCTGCACCGCGAGGTCAACGTGTTCGCGCAGGCCCTGCGCAGCCTCGGCGTGGGCAAGGGCGACCGCGTGGTGATCTACATGCCGCACACCGTCGAGGCCGCCGTGGCGATGCTGGCCTGCGCGCGCCTGGGCGCGATCCACTCCGTGGTGTTCGGCGGCTTCGCCTCGCACAACCTGGCGCTGCGCATCGACGACGCCAGGCCGCGCGTGCTGGTCTGCGCCGATGCCGGCATGCGTGGCGGCAAGGTGATCCCGTACAAGCCGCTGGTGGACGCCGCGCTGGCGCAAGCCCGGTTCCCGCCGCCGCGCGTGCTCGTGGTCGACCGCGGGCTCGACCCGACGATGCCGCTGACGCCGGGCCGCGACGTGGATTTCGCCACGCTGCGCCCGGACTGCGAAGGTGTGGACGTGCCGGTGACGTGGCTGGAGTCCAACGAGCCCAGCTACATCCTCTACACCTCCGGCACCACCGGCAAACCCAAGGGCGTGCAGCGCGACGTGGGCGGCTACGCGGTGGCGCTGGCGCTGTCGATGGACACCGTGTTCGACGTGGGGCCGGGACAGGTGATGTTCTCCACCTCCGACATCGGCTGGGTGGTGGGGCACAGCTACAACGTCTACGGTCCGCTGATCGCCGGGGCCACTTCGATCCTCTACGAAGGCCTGCCGACCGCGCCCGACCCCGGCATCTGGTGGAAGATCTGCGCCGACTACGGCGTGCGCACGATGTTCTCCTCGCCCACCGCGATCCGCGTGCTCAAGAAGCAGGATCCGGCGTGGCTGAAAAAGCACGATCTCTCCGCGCTGAAGTGGCTGTTCCTGGCCGGCGAGCCGCTGGACGAGCCGACCGCCGCGTGGATCGAATCCGGACTGGGCAAGCCGGTGATCGACAACTACTGGCAGACCGAAACCGGCTGGCCGGTGCTGACCCTGCAACCGGGATTGGACCTGAAGCCCGTCAAGCTCGGTTCGCCCGGCCTGCCGAACCTGGGCTACCGGCTGCGCGTGATCGACGAAACCACCGGGCTGGACGCCGCGCCCGACGAGAAGGGCGTGCTGGTGATCGAGCCGCCGCTGCCGCCCGGCTGCATGAGCACGGTGTGGGGCAACGACGAACGCTTCCTCGCCAGCTACTTCGGCCACTTCAATGAGCTGCTCTACAGCTCGCTGGACTGGGCCGTGCGCGATGCCGATGGCTACACCTTCATCCTCGGCCGCACCGACGACGTCATCAACGTCGCCGGGCACCGGCTGGGCACGCGCGAGATCGAGGAATCGGTGGCCTCGCACCCGGGCGTGGCCGAGGCCGCCGTGGTCGGCGTGCACGACGAGATCAAGGGCCAGGTGCCGGTAGTGTTCGCCACGCTCAAGCCGGGCGACGGCACGGTCGGCGCATCGGCCAGCGAAATGAGCCAGCGCGTGGTGGACCAGCTCGGCGGCGTGGCCCGCCCGGCGCGCGTCTACGTGGTCAACGCCCTGCCCAAGACGCGCTCGGGCCAGCTGCTGCGGCGCTCGTTGCAGGCGCTGGCCGAACAGCGCGATCCGGGCGACCTGTCCACGCTGGACGATCCCGGCGCGCTGGAGGAAATCCGCCGTGCGCTGGAGTGCGGCCCCGACTCCTGACTTGCCGGGATCCCGCCCTTCCTCGCGCCCGGAGGGGCCGGGGCGGGAAGGTGGGCGAATCGGTAGGGAGCGGCAAGGACCGGCGCGCGGCGAGCGTGGCCCAGGACGACAGGCCCCGCCAACTCATGGCGGGGCTCGACGATCCGCCGGGCTCACTCGCCGTCGGATGCCACGAGCCGCCGCAATGGGGTCTGCTGCCGAGTCCAGGCAGCCCCCTCGTCGAAATGCGCTTCGATATCGACAAGGCTGCGGCCTTGCGCCGCTTCCTCGAAATCCAGTCGCAGCTCGCCCGCGGGCGTCCACGTGATCGGTACCCGCGGGCAGGCGCGGCAAAAGCCCTGAGGGCGCTGCAGCGGCAGCGTGACCGGGCCATCGCCGTCCCAGAGCACTTGTCCCAGCAGCCAGCGCGGTGCGCCTGCGTTGTCGTAGCCATACAGGAACACGCTGAGCAGGCCGTTGACGTGGCGCACACTCACACCCCAGCCGGAATCTCCGGGTCCTCCCGACCACAGGCCATTGACCTCGGACACGATCCCGGCGCTCAGTTGCAGTGGCTGCACGCAGCGGCCTTGCGCCGCCGCGCCGGGTGCGCGCCATGCGCCGCGCAGATGCACGCTGCCCTGGTCCGCACTGGCACAGGCGACTTCGTAGGGGCCGCGGTGGAAGTCCAGCTCGAAGTCGTCCGCCGGCGTCCAAAGGCTGCCGCCATCGGTGTAGGCCAGGAACTGCCGGCCCCAGTCCGGATTGGAAGCGGGGGAGCCGCTCAACAGCCAGCGCGGCTTTCCGGTCTCGTCGTAGCCGTAGCTGAGGGTGGCGATCAGATGCTGGTCGCGGTGGATATCCAGACCTTCACCTGAGCGGGTGCGGTCGTAATAGTGTCCGCTCGGCGGCAGCCTTGGCGGTGGTGCCTCGGAGGTCCAGCGGCAATCCAGGGCGGCTTCCAGCACTTCGTCGCGGCCGTCGGCCAGCCCTTCGAGGGTCGGCACCACATGCACGTCGGGGACGATGCCGACGCGCTGCGTCGGTGTGCCGTCCGGGTAGTACACGCCAAGGCCCGTGAACCAGGCGCGCAATCCGCCGGGCAGGTCCACCGAGGTGATGTTGCCGTCCGCCCCGGCGGTCTGGCTGCCGAAGGTCAGCGTGCCGTCCAGCGCCTGCAGGCCCATGACGGTGTATTCGGAGTGGCTGATGCTGCGCTCGTCGAACAGGACCAGCGCACGGCCGCGATACGGTTGGGGGGTCTGGCCGCCGATAGGCGTGCTGAGCGGGTGGAATTGGCCTGGCGTCAGCGCATCCGGGCGTTGGAACAGGGCCGCGTCGCGCGGCTCCGGGTACAGGCGGTCGACGATGTCCCACAGCGTGCCATTGGGATAGTTGCGCACGTCGAAGACGATGGCGTCGGTATCGGCCAGGGAGTCCAGCATCGCCGGCACGTCTGCCACTTGCAGGCGCCCCATGTCCACGATGCCCATGCGGCAGCCGCCCGGCAGCGCACGTGTTTCCCACGTGCCTTCGATGCCGCCGGCGGAGGAAAACGCGAACCCCCAGCTACGCGGCAAGGTGACCGTGTACTGGGTGCCATCGGGTCGGCGCAGCGTGTATTCGCCGCTCGATTCGGGGCCGGACAGGGCACGACGCAGGTTGAGCGCCTGGCGCGCCGCCGGGTTGGACCCGCTTCCCATCGGATCCCAGCGCTGCTCGCGCAGCGACACCGGCTCACCGTCCACCGTCAGTATCTCGTCGCCGGGGCGCACCGGCCCGGCCTGGTCGCCCACCTGCACCACCAGCCGGCGACCTTGCAGCAGCCGCGCATGGAACGGCGCCAGTCCGGCCGACGCCAGCCCCTCCACTGGCGGATGCGCGAAGCTGGCGTGGCCATCCTGGATGGCGGCGGTCAGCACGCGCATGGCGCGCACATAGGCGCCGAAATCCCCGGCATCCAGAACCGGCCGCAGGGTTTCGTCCAGCACGCCGGCCCAGTCGCGTCCGATGTCGTCCCGGTACGGGAAGAAGTACTCGATGGCATTCCAGAAGCGGAACGCGGCCAGTGCCCGGTGGGCACGATCCGGTTGTGCGGTGGCGTGGCCGGCATCGGCGCTGAAGTCCGCAAACAGTGGGGTGCTGACGTAGCATTGCCGCTGCGGTTGCTGTGCCGCGATCCAGGCCAGCCGCCGGCGCAGCGGCTCGGTCACGGCTGCGTCGCGGATCCACTGCGGGGTGGCGGCGGAGGCGTCTGCTTCTCCGCCCTGGCCGGCGGCGTCCAGCAGCGCGATCAGCGCTTGCGAGCGCGCCGCCGGGTCGTCGCCTGCGGCCTCCAGCGCCGGCAGGGTGTCCAGCAGCGCCTGGTCCCAATCGACGGCGCAGGCGGTGACCTGCGGATGGAAATACTTGGCCAGGCCCCATGCGCGCGCGGCGAGGGTCAGCGGATGCGCTTCCGCCGCCGCTGCCGGCAAGGACCCAAGAAGCAACGCCGCAACCGCGACGATTCCAGGCACGATCCCATAGTGCAAGCGCATGCGGCATCCTCGGCGGACTGGAGATCGGTCAGTGTCAGCACCGGCTCGCGCAGTGTCAACGAGCAGGTTCGTGCCTGTGCGGCCGTGAAGGCGAAGTTCGATCGCATGGCCTTGTACTGGGCGATGGCGGCCCCATAACCCCGGCTTCGGCCCGCGTGGCATAATTCCCGTCCTTTGCCGGCGCGGTGCCGGCCCGATCCTCGAAAAAAGCGAGATTGCACATGGATTTCCTGATTTCCTCCGCCTACGCCCAGGCTGCCGGCGCGGCGCAGCCGTCGCCGTGGTCGCCGCTGCTCATGATGCTGGTGTTCGTGGCGGTGTTCTTCTTCTTCGTGATCCGCCCGCAGATGAAGCGCGCCAAGGACCACCGCACCATGGTCTCGGCCATCGCCAAGGGCGACGAAGTCGTCACCAACGGCGGCATCCTGGGCCGCGTGGACGAGGTCGGCGACGCCTTCCTGTCCATCGAGATCGCCGACAAGGTGGTCGTCCGGGTGCAGAAGCACGCCATCGCCGCCGTGCTGCCCAAGGGCACGCTGAAAGCTTCCTGACCGGCGCTTTTCCCTTCCGTTTCCCGCGTTCCGGGCGGAGGCCGCCGGGAGCGCTCCGTTCCGTGGTGTAGCCCGCATGCTCGAATACGCTCGCTGGAAATACGTCGTGGCGGTGATCATCCTGATCGTCGCCACGATCTACTCGTTGCCCAACCTCTACCCGCAGGACACCGCCGTGCAGATCTCCGCCACGCGCGGCGGCCAGGTGGACGAAGCGCTCAAGGAGCGCGTGCAGGGCGTGCTCGAACGCAGCCAGATCGGTTTCAAGTCGATCGACTTCGAGAACGACAACCTGCTGGTGCGCCTGGCCGACCCCAACCTCCAGATCCGCGCCGCCGACACCATCCGCGGCGAAGTGGGGCAGGGCTACGTGGTGGCGCTCAACCTGGCCTCCACTGTGCCGGACTGGCTGACCTCCATCGGCGCCAAGTCGATGCTGCTCGGCCTGGACCTGCAAGGCGGCGTGCACTTCCTGATGGAGGTGGACCAGAAGGCCGCGCTGGAAAAGCGCGAGACCGGCTTCGTCGAGGACGTGCGCGGCCTGCTGCGGGAGAACAGGGTTCCCTACTCCGGCGTGGATCGCGGCGCCAACGGCATCATCATCCGCCTGCGCGATGCGTCCGACCGCAACGTCGCCGCCAGCCTCATCGGCCGCGACGTGCCGCAGCTCATGGTCGAGGACGGGGCCGAGCCGGCCGTGCTGGTCGCGCACCTGCGCGAGACCGAGCTGAAGGCCATCGTGGACAACGCCGTCGAGCAGAACATCGGCACGCTGCGCAACCGCATCAACGAACTGGGCGTGGCCGATCCGGTGATCCAGCGCCAGGGCGCGCACCGCATCGTGGTGCAGTTGCCCGGCGTGCAGGACACCGCGCAGGCCAAGAAGATCCTCGGCGCCACCGCCACGCTGGAATACCGCGCCGCGGTGGACGGCAACGCCTTCGAGGCGGCGCAGACCGGCCGCGTGCCGGCCGATGCGCGGCTGTACTACGAACGCGGCACGCACCGTCCGATCCTGCTCTCGCGCCGCATCATCGCCTCGGGCGACCAGCTCGTGGATGCGCGCTCGGGCTTCGACCCGCAGTCCGGTTCGCCCAAGGTGGACGTGACGCTCAACGCCGCCGCCGGCGCGCGCATGAACGAGTTCACCCGCGACAACGTGGGCCGTTTCATGGGCGTGGTCTACGTCGAGCGCCTGCCCGAGACCAAGATCGTCAACGGTGAGGAAATCCGCACCACGCGCGTGACCGAGGAAGTCATCAACTACGCACGCGTCAACGGCGTGTTCGGCCGCAAGTTCCAGACCACCGGCCTGGGCGGTTCGCAGGAAGCCTCCGAACTGGCGCTGCTGTTGCGCGCGGGTTCGCTGGCCGCGCCCGTGGACATCGTGGAGGAACGCATCATCGGCCCGAGCCTGGGCAAGGAGAACATCGAGCGCGGCTGGACGGCGGTGAGCTACGCCTTCATCTTCGTGCTGATCTTCTTCATCATCTACTATAAGACCTTCGGCATCGTGACCAACGTCGCGCTGCTGTTGAACCTGTTGCTCGTGGTGGCGGCGATGTCGCTGATCGGCGCCACGCTCACCCTGCCCGGCCTCGCCGGCATCGCGCTCACCGTGGGCCTGTCGGTGGACGCCAACGTGCTCATCAACGAGCGCATACGCGAGGAACTGCGCGACGGCAGTCCGCCGCTGAAGGCCATCGCCGACGGCTACGACAAGGCCTCGGGCACCATCTGGGACGCCAACGTCACCGCGCTGCTGGCCGGCATCGCCCTCTTCGCGTTCGGCACCGGCCCGGTCAAGGGCTTCGCCGTGACGCTGTGCCTGGGCATCCTGACCTCGATCTACACCGCCGTCTCCGTGTCGCGCGGCGTCGCCACCCTGATCTACGGCTTCCGTCGCCGCAAGATCAAGCACGTTTCGATCTGACCTGAGGGAGACGACATGAACATTTTCCCCTACGACAGCCGGATCGACTTCCTCAAGCTGCGCAACGTGGCGATGGCGATCGGCGTGTTCATGCTGATCGGCACCTTCGTGCTGCTCGGCACGCGCGGCCTCAACTACGCGCTCGACTTCACCGGCGGCACCGTGGCCGAACTTGTGTTCGAGAAGCCCGCCGATCTGGACCAGTTGCGCGACAAGCTCGATGCCGAAGGCTATTCGGGCGCGGTGGTGCAGGCGTTCGGTTCGGAAATGGACGTGATGGTGCGCCTGCAACCGCGCGAGGGCCAGGACAACATCACCCAGACCGGCGACGCGATCCTGACCGCGCTGGATTCACCTGAGAACCGGGCGACGCTGGTGCGCAGCGACTTCGTCGGCCCGCAGGTCGGCAAGGAGCTGGCGCAGAACGGCATCCTGGCCGCCGTGTTCGTGATGCTCGGCTTCGTCATCTACATCTCGATGCGGTTCGAGTGGAAGTTCGCGGTCGCGGCGATCATCACCACGGCCTTCGACCTGATCGTCACCACCGGCCTGTTCGCGCTGACCCAGCGCGAGTTCGACCTCACCGTGATGGCCGGCGTGATGTCGGTGATGGGCTATTCGATCAACGACACCATCGTCGTGTTCGACCGCGTGCGCGAGAACTTCAAGACCCTGCACAAGCTCAACACCGTGGAAATCCTCAACCGCTCGGTCAACCAGACGCTCTCGCGTACCGTGATCACCTCGGTGGTGGCCCTGCTCACCGTGCTGGCGCTGTACCTGTACGGCGGCGATTCGCTCAAGGGCATGGCCGAGTCGCAGATGTTCGGCATCGTCATCGGCACCGCGTCCTCGATCTTCGTGGCCTGCCCGCTGCTGTACCTGATGGGCACCACCAAGGAAGACCTGATGCCCAAGGTGCGCGACGACGCGGAACTGGCGCGCCGGCCCTGAGTCCTCCTTGCTGCGTTGCGCAATCCCGCGTGGCCGCCTTGTGCGGCCACGCGGCGTTTTGGGCGTCGGGCAGGATGCCTGGCTTGGCATGGCCTGTCTTGAGAATGGCTTCGGCCGGTGCCGAGGGCGGCGTCGGTGTCGCGGCAGTGCCTCAGGCCGGCTCGGCCACGATGATGTAGTCGTGCCCATGCCGCAGGCCGCCTTCGCGCTGGACGTGGGCCAGGCAGCGCAGGCGCAGGTCGGCGATGTGGGCCTGCATGGCGGTGGCGAGGTGGCGGTCGCGCAGCGCATCGAGGGCGCGCGAGGCCATGTCGAGCTGGCTGGTGACGAAGCGTTCGCCGTAGCGGATCGCGATGCGCTGCGCATCCAGCACACGGTAGCCGCTGCGTTCGAGCTGGCGCAGTGTCCAGTCCATCGGGAACTCGCGGTAGGGGCGGCCGTTGCCGAGCAGCAGGCAGGCGTCGCGCAGCTTGCCGATGGCGGCGACGAGGCGGCCGTCCTCGTCGCCGGCGGCGTTCATCACGTAGGGCTCCAGGCCGACCAGGTACAGCCGCCCGCCGACCAGCGGGCGCAGGCGTTCGAGCAGGCGGTCCTGCCAGTACGGCGCGAAGGCTTCGACCGCGCCGATCAGGTAGTCGGCCAGCACCACGTCGTGGCGTTCTCCGGCCAGCAGGTCCGGGTCGATCCAGTTGCCGACGATGAGCCGGTCCTGTTCGCGCTGGCGGTCGCCGATTTCCCGGCGCGTGGCCTGCGCCATCTGCGGCGAGCCGGTGACGGCGGTCCAGCGTTCCGTCGGCAGGCCGAGCAGCCAGCGCATCGAGCCGCGCCCGGTACCGGCATCGAGCACCGCGCCCCATGGCCGGTCGCCGTGGAGCGCGGTGATGCGGTCGTACAGCGACATGCGTTGATCAGAACGCGTAGCGCAGACCGAACGAGACGTTGCGACCGGGCAGCGGCACCACGTCGGCCAGGAAGGAAGCGTGGTTCCAGACTTCCTCGTCCAGCAGGTTGCTGCCGCGCAGGAACACGCTGGCCTGCCGTTCCGACCCGAAGGCGTAGCTGACGCTGAGGTTGAGCATGTTGTAGGCCGGCGTGCGGGTCTCGTAGTCGGCGATGCGTTCCTGTGCGGCGACGCTGTAGTACTCCACTTCGCCGCCGAACGCGCCCCACTGGCCCTTCAGCCGGCCACCCAGGCGCGAGGCCGGGATGCGCGGCAGGTAGTCGCCTTCGTCGAATTCGGCGCGCACCCGGTCGGCGAACAGGGTGCCGCTGAGGTGGTCGGAGAACTGGTAGCCGACTTCGGCTTCCAGCCCGGTGAACTCGGCGTCGCGCTGGGTGTACTTGATCAGGCGGAAGTCCTCGTGCCGGTCCAGCGTGCGGGCGTGGATGTAGTTGTCCACGTCGTTGAAGAAGGCGCCGAGGCTGAAGGTGAACGGGCCGGCGATCCTGCGCAGGGTCAGCTCGGCGTTCTTCGAGGTTTCCATCGCCAGTTCGGCGTTGTTGGCCGCGCCGCCGCAGGTGAAGGCGTGCGGCAGCAGGCCGCATTCGTAGGTGTTGGTGGCCAGGTGCACGCCGCGCGCGTACAGCTCCTGCGCGTGCGGCAGGCGTTCGGAGCGCGCCAGCGAGAAGCTCAGCGAGGTATCGGGCGCGAAGGTCCAGATCGCCGCGCCGGAGAACGAGGTGGCCGATTCGTCGTACTTGGGCCGCGCGCGCGGATCGTCCTTGGGCTGGTGCGTCAGCCATTCGTGCCGCGCGCCGATCTCGAAGTGCCAGCGCTCGCTGGCTTCCAGGTGTTCCACCAGGAACAGGCCGGTGCTGCGCGTGTCCACCGTCGGCAGGAAGGCTTCCGCGCCATCGGCGCCGAAGCGGGTGTCCGAATGTTGCAGGCCGAAGATGCCGGTCCAGCGGCCGAGCGGCGCGTGTTCCAGCTCGATGCGTTCCTCGTGGCCCTTGTTGGTGAAGGTGGTGGCGATCTGGCCTTCGTCCAGTTCGTGGTGGCGGTAGTCGGTGTGGCTGGCGCGGAAGCGGATGCGCTGGATGCCGGAGAACGGATCGTGGAATTCGCCGCGCAGGTCGAAACGCTTGCTCAGGAGGTCGATGGTCGGCGGATCTTCGTGGCCGTGTTCATGCTCGTGATCGTGGTCATGGTCGTCGTGATCGTCGTGGTCGCCGCAGTGCAGCTCGCTGCCGTGCGGGTGGCAGCTCTCGTACTCGTGGCTGTGGCCGGGCAGGCCGTAGTCGTCGTCGCGGTAGGAATAGGCCAGGCCGATGAAGCCGTTGTCGCCGATCCACGACAGGCCCACGCTGGCGTTGGTGGACTCGGCGAAGGTGCCGTCCACGCGGCGTTCCTCCCAGTGCGGCGCGCGGTAGTCGTCGGTTTGCCGCGTGGAGAACTCCGCGTGCAGCGCGAGGTTGGAACCCAGCGCGCTGGTCAGCGCGGCTGCGCCGGCGCGCTCGTTGGCGACGGTGTTGCCGCGGATGGCGACCATGCCGTCGAAGCCGTCCTCCGGCAGCATCGCCGGAATCTTGTTGTCCAGGAGGTTGACCACGCCGCCGACCGCGCCGCTGCCGTACAGCAGCGTGGCCGGCCCGCGCAGCACTTCCACCCGGTGCAGCAGCAGCGGGTCGGCGGTGACGGCGTGGTCGGGCGAGATGTCCGAGGCATCCAGCACCGAGGCGCCGTCGCTGAGCACCTTCACGCGCGGAGAAGTCTGGCCGCGGATCACCGGCCGGCTCGCGCCGCCGCCGAAAGTATCCGAATGCACGCCCGGCAGGCCGTTGAGCGCATCGCCCAGCGTGCCCTCGCCACGGCGCAGGATGTCCTCGCCGTCCACGAGACTGAAGGGCGCGGCGACCTGGCTTTCTTCCTCGCTCACGCCCAGGGCGGAGACGACGATGGTCGGCAGGCGGGATTCCTCGTCGGGGTTGTCCTGGGCGAGCGCGGGCAGGGCGATGAAGACGGAGCCGAGGGCCAGGTGGATGGCCAGGCTCAACGGGCGGGGAGTGTGTCGCATGGGGTTCCTCACGAGGGATGGCGTGGAAGGGGCAGGGGCGATGTTATGTTACAAGATAACCTATCACTGACAATGCATGCCCATGCCGGAAGTGATGCATGGGATGGCGTTACCGGATCGGATCAACCAGGGCGTGGCGGCAGGCACGGGCGTTCTGCCAGTGCGCCAGGATCATCAGCACGCCGCCCGTCAGGGCCAGGCCGCTGCCGACGAAACGCAGATCGTGCAGTCCGCTGACCACGCCGAGCAGCAGCGCGGCGAGGCCGGGAATCGCCAGCAGCGCCGGCGCCATGCGGCGGTGCCGGCGCCAGCCCAGGGTGAAAGCGGCCAGGGCCAGCAACAGCGCCAGGCCGGCCAGGCCGATTTCCAGCCAGAACAGCCAGCGCAGCGTGTCGCCGTGCCGCGCCAGCCGGAACCACAGCGTGGGATTGAGCACCAGCAGCAGCGACAGGGCAGCGCAGTGCAGGCCGCAACCGAAGGAGACACCGGCACCGAGGCGATCCAGCCAGTGGGCGGGAGGAGACTGTCGGGAGAAGATCATTATGTTATGTTATATCAATATTTGTGGTGGAGGAAAGCCGATGGCACGGTGGGTGAAGTCGATGCTCGTCATGGGAATCGTCTGCGCGGCAGGTACCGCGACGACGGCTGTCGCACACGTGCACGGCATGGCGCGGCTGGACGTGGCGGTCGAGGGAGGGCGCATCGTGCTGGCCTTGCACGGGGCCGGGGACAACTTCGTCGGTTTCGAGCATGCGGCGCGAACGCCCGAGCAGGCGGCGGCGGTGCAGGCGGCCGAAGCGCGCTTGCAGGCGCTGGACGAACTGCTGCTGATCGGCACCGGCTGCGCACGTGAAACGGTCGCCGTGACGTTGCCGGAGAACCTGCGCACAGCGCGCGAAGGGGCGGCGGACGAGGCTCGCGGCCACGACCGTTCGCACGATCACGACCACAACGATCACCACGAGCACGAGCAGGAGGCCGGCACGGCCAAGCGCCACCCTTCCGACTGGTGGATCGAAGCGACCTTCGCCTGCACTGCCGATACCGCGGGGATGACGTTGCAGGCGCGCCCGCTGTTCGACGCCTTCCCACGCTTGCAGGAGCTGCGCGTGCAGGCGGTCGGCGCACACGGTCAGGCCGGTGGCGTGCTGAAGCCGGACGCCGCCACGCTGGTGCTGCCATGAGGCGGTTGGAGAAATGTTCCTGCTCGTCGCGGGGACGATGGGCGTTTTCGAGGCTCCCGTGAGCGACGCCGCATTTCCTGCGCTCGCCGTGCGCGACCTGGCCTTCCGCTGGCCGCGCGGCGGTTTCGCGCTGCGTGTGCCCGAACTCGCCGTCGCCCCGCGCGAGCGCGTGTTCCTGCATGGCCGCAGCGGGTCGGGCAAGAGCACCCTGCTCAACCTCGTCGCCGGCACGCTGTGTCCGCAGGCCGGCCGCATCGACGTCGGCGGCGTGGCGATGACGGGTTTGCGCGCCGGCGCGCGCGATCGCCTGCGCGCGGATCGCATCGGCGTGCTGTTCCAGCAGTTCAACCTGCTGCCTTTCCTGACGCCGGCGGAAAACGTGCTGCTGCCGTGCCGCTTTTCCGCGTTGCGACGGCAGCGCGCCATCGCGCGGTTCGGCACGCCGGAGGGCGCCGCCGATGCGCTGCTCGAACGCCTCGGGCTGGGCGATGCGCGGCTTCGTGCGACGCGCGCATCGTCGCTGTCGGTTGGCCAGCAACAGCGCGTGGCCGCGGCGCGCGCGGTGATCGGCGGGCCGGGCCTGGTCATCGCCGACGAACCGACCTCGGCGCTGGATGCCGATGCGCGCGACGATTTTCTCACGCTGCTGTTCTGCGAATGCGAGGCCGCCGGCGCGGCCCTGCTGTTCGTCAGCCACGACCTCTCGCTGGCCGCGCGGTTCGACCGCCGCGTGGACATGCGGGACTTCACCGCCGCCGTGCAGGAGGCCGCCTGATGGCGCTGCTGCCACTGGCCTGGCGCAGCCTGCGCAATCGCGCCTTCGCCACGGCGCTGACGGTGTTCACCATCGCGCTGGCGATCACGCTGCTGCTCGGCGTGGAGCGGCTGCGCGACCAGACGCGCGAGTCCTTCCTGCGCACCGTGGCCGGCACCGACCTCATCGTCGGCGCGCGCGCGCATCCGGTGCAGTTGTTGCTGTATTCGGTGTTCCACCTCGGCGATGCCACCAACAACCTGTCCTGGGATGCCTTCCAGCGCATCGCGCGGGACGAGGACGTGGCGTGGGCGGTGCCGGTGTCGCTGGGCGACTCGCATCGCGGCCATCGCGTGGTCGGCACCACGACCGACTACTTCCGCCACGTCGGCCAGGAAACGCTGGCGTTCTCCGCTGGCCGGCCTTTCGCCGAAGGCGTGCGCGAAGGCTTGTTCGAGGCCGTGATCGGCGCCGACGTGGCCGACAGGCTCGGTTATTCGCCTGGCGATGCCATCGTGCTGGCGCACGGTACCGCGCGGGTGAACCTGCACGAGCACGACGACCGTCCCTTCGCCATCGTCGGCGTGCTGGCGCGCACCGGCTCGGTGCACGATCGCGGCATCTACGTCTCGCTCGCCTCGATCCAGGCCATCCACCTGAACTGGCGCAGCGGCACCCGCGTCGGCACGGTTCCCAATGCCGAGGTCATCCCCGATGCGGCACTGGAACCGACCTCGATCACCGCGGCCTTCATCGGGCTGCAATCGCGCATGGCGACCTTCGCCGTGCAGCGCGCGATCAACGAGGAACGCAGCGAGCCGCTTTCGGCCATCCTGCCGGGCGTGGCGCTGCAACAGTTGTGGAGCCTGCTCGGTGGCGTCGAGCGCCTGTTGTTCGCCATCGCCGGCGCGGTGCTGCTGGCGGCGATGCTGGCGCTGTCCACGATGATCCTGGCCACCCTCAACGAACGCCGCCGCGAGATGGCGATCCTGCGCTCGGTCGGTGCGGGGCCGCGCCACGTGCTGGGCCTGATGCTGCTGGAATCCACCGTGCTGACCCTGGCCGGCGCGGCGCTGGCGCTGGTGTTGCTGCACATGGCCATGTGGCTGGCCGCGCCGTGGTTGCAGGCGCGTTTCGGCATCGCCCTGCCGCCGCGCTGGCCCGATGCCGGCGAATGGAAGCTGCTCGGCATGGCCGCCGCCGCCGGCGTGCTGGCCGGCGTGTTGCCGGCGTTTCTCGCCTACCGCCGTTCCGTGCAGGACGGCATGACCGTCACCTTGTAGCGCAGCCTGCGCCGGAGCACATGATGCATTCGATAACCAGCCTGTTCCTGATCGCCGCCTTGTCGCTGGCCGATTTCATGGCTGCGGCCGACGCTGAGCCCACCGCGCAAGCCGATACCCCAGCCGTGGAGCCGGAGGCGGAAGACCGGCCGCCTCCGGTATCGCCCGGTGGCGAGATCGACTGGCTGGCGCTGATGCCGGCCGACGAACTGAAGGTGCTGGAGGAGATGGCGAACGCGCCGATGAGCCATTTCGGCTCCGGCCCGGCGATGAGCTTCACGTCCGAACGCGTCGTGGAGGCCATGAACGGCGTCGAGGGCAAGCTCGGCGGCTACATCGTGCCGCTGAACGTGGACGGCAAGGGCCGCATGATCGACATGTTCCTGGTGCCGTACTTCGGCGCCTGCATCCACATGCCGCCCCCGCCGCCGAACCAGATCGTCTACATCAAGCCGAAGGAGCCGATGCCGATGACCGAGATCTGGGACGCCTACTGGGTCCACGGCACCTTGCGCACGCGTCGAGAACAGAACCGCATCGCGGTGGCGGCGTACTCGATGGACGCGGAACGCTTCGAGCTGATCGAATGACGAATGCGAGGAAGGAGCGCGGAATGGATCAGGAAGAAATCACGGCGATCTTCGACCGGCAGGCCGCCAGCTACGATGCCCAGTGGGCGAAGACGGCACCCATCAGGAACTGCCTGTATTTCCTGCTGGAGTCGATGTTTTCCCGGTTGCCCGCACAGGCGCGGATGCTTTGTGTCGGCGTGGGAAGCGGAGCGGAGTTGTCGCATTTCGCCACGCGCAATCCCGGGTGGCGATTCACTGTGGTGGAGCCTTCGGGGCCGATGCTGGATGTGTGCCGGAAGCGCGCGGAAACCGAGGGTTTTGCATCGCGTTGCCGCTTCCACCAGGGCTATCTGGCTTCGCTCCCTGCCGAAGCGCGGCACGATGCGGCCACATGCTTCCTGGTGTCACAGTTCATTCTCGATCGGCGGGCGCGTTCCGCGTTCTTCCGTGAAATATCGTGCCGGCTCGAACCGGGAGGACTGCTTGCCAGTTCCGATCTGGCGGCGGACGTGGCATCGCCTGGCTACGAAGTGCTGCTTCGCGCCTGGGTGGACATGATGGCGGCCGCGGATGTCCCGCCCGAAGCGATAGACCGCATGCGCAAGGCCTATGCCAGCGATGTGGCTGTTCTCCCGCCAGAGGAAGTCGCCTCGATCATCGCGGCGGGAGGCTTCGGGCCTCCGCATGCGTTCTTCCAGGCCGGCTTGATCCATGCGTGGGTGTCCCAGCGCTAGGGCGTGCGCCTGAGGCCATCAATTCGCCTGGCGCGGGAACGGCGGATGAAAACGATCGACGACCGGCGTCACAACGCCTCGGACGCGAAATCCGCCAGCCGCGAGCGCTCGCCCCGGCGCAACGTGACGTGCGCGCTGTGCGGCCAGTGCTTGAAGCGGTCCACCGCGTAGGTCAGGCCGGAGGTGGTCTCGGTGAGGTACGGCGTGTCGATCTGCTCGACGTTGCCCAGGCACACCATCTTGGTGCCGGGGCCGGCGCGGGTGAGCAGGGTCTTCATCTGCTTGGGCGAGAGGTTCTGGGCCTCGTCGATGATGACGTAGCGGTTCAGGAAGGTGCGCCCGCGCATGAAGTTCATCGCGCGGATCTTGATGCGGCTGGCGAGCAGGTCGTTGGTCGCCGCGCGGCCCCAGGCGCCGCCTTCCTGCGGGGTGTGGGTCAGCACTTCGAGGTTGTCGGTGAGCGCGCCCATCCACGGCGTCATCTTTTCTTCCTCGGTGCCGGGCAGGAAGCCGATGTCCTCGCCCACCGAAACGGTGGCGCGGGTCATGATGATCTCGCGGTAGCGCTGCTGGTCCATCGTCTGCGCAAGGCCGGCCGCCAGCGCGAGCAGGGTCTTGCCGGTGCCGGCGGTGCCGAGCAGGGTCACGAAGTCGATGTCCGGGTCCATCAGCGCGTTGAGCGCGAAGTTCTGCTCGCGGTTGCGCGCGCTGATGCCCCACACCTGGTGGCCGTGGCCGCGGAAATCGTCGATGACCTGGAGCACGCCGCGCGTGCCGTCGACCGTGGCGACGCGGAACTCCAGCTCTTCCTCGCCCGGCAGGTACAGGAACTGGTTGGGGTGCCAGGCTTCGTCGGGCTGGCGTTCGACTTCGTAGAAGCTGTGGCCGCGCTCGGTCCAGGAGCGCAGGTCCTTTTCGTGGCGGTCCCAGAAGCCTTCCGGCAGCGCGTTGGCGCCGGTGTAGAGCAGGTTGAAGTCGTCCAGCGCGCGGTCGTTCTCGTAGTCCTCGGCCGGCAGGCCGGCGATGTGGGCCTTGATGCGCAGGTTGATGTCCTTGGACACCAGCACCACTTCGCGGTCCGCGCGCTCCTCGCGCAGCGCCAGGATGGCCGAGAGGATCTGGTTGTCCGGCGCGACCTTGCCGAAGCTGCGCGTGGCATCGACGACGCGGGTCTGGAACAGCAGCACGCCGGTATGCTCGGCGGCGCGCAGTTGCAGGCCCTCGGGGCGGCGCAGGCGCAGGCCGGTGGCGATGCCGTCGGTGCCGTCGGCCTCGATCAGTTCGTTGATGAAGCGGCTGACCTGGCGCGCGTTGCGGCTGGCCTCGGACATGCCTTTCTTGTTGGCGTCCAGTTCCTCCAGCACCGTCATCGGCAGGAACACGTCGTGTTCCTCGAACTTGAACAGCGCGGTGGGATCGTGCATCAGCACGTTGGTGTCCAGGGCATAGATGCGCCGGTTCGAGGTCATGGAAGTTCCAGTGGGTGATGAGGTGCCGTGCGAAAGGTTTGCCCGTCATGCCGGCGCGAAGCCTGCCCTCGAAGGCAGGCTCCGCGCGGGGACGGGGTCGAATGAGGGCGCATGCTGCCTGAATGCACTAGAGCCGCGCCTTGAGTGCGTCGAGCACCGCCTGCGCGTGGCCGGGGACCTTGACGCCGCGCCACGCCTGCGCGAGGCGGCCTTGCGGGTCGATCAGGAAGGTGCTGCGCACGATGCCCATCACCTTGCGGCCGTACATGTTCTTTTCCTTGATGACGTCGAAGGCCCGGCATACGGCTTCGTCGGCGTCGGAGACGAGCGCGAATGGCAGGGATTGCCTGGCGATGAAGTTCTGGTGCGATTTCACCGAATCGCGCGAGACCCCGAGGATGGCCGCGCCGGCCTTGCCGAAAGCATCGGCCAGATCGCGGAAATCCCCGGCCTCGGTGGTGCAGCCGGGGGTGCTGTCCTTGGGATAGAAGTACAGCACCAGCCAGCGGCCGGCGTAGTCGGAAAAGCGCGCGGTGCTGCCGTCGGACAGCGTGAAGGAGAGGGCTGGAATCTTGTCGCCGGTTTCGATCATGCGGGCTGGTTCGGACGGGTGGGGCGGGTCAGAATTTCATCGGGTCCAGGATCGCGTCCAGGTTCAGGTGGTCGCAGAACTCCAGGAAATCGTCGCGCAGCGCGGCGATGTGCATCGAGGCGGGGATGCCGACGGTCAGTTGCGCCGAGAACATGTCCGCGCCGGTCTGCATGGCGCGGTAGCGCGAGCAGTGCAGGTTCTCGATGGTGATGCCCTGGCGGTCGAAGAAATCGGCGAGCTGGAACAGGATGCCGGGCTTGTCCGCGGCGATCACTTCCACCAGGTACGGCAACAGGTTGCTCTGCACCGGCTTGGGCCCGGTGCGGTACCACACCAGCCGGAAGCCGTCCTCGCGCTCCAGCCGGGAAAGGCCGGATTCGAGCTTGGCCACCGCGTCCCAGGAGCCCATCGCCAGCGCCAGCACCGAGACATCGCGGCCCACGGTGGACAGGCGCGCGTCCACGAGGTTGCAGCCGCTGTCGGCGATGCGCCGGGACACCGCCAGGAGCGGCGATTCCGGATGCGTCGCGAAGGCGTTGATGAGGAGGTAGTTCTCGTTGGTGTTGGGGCGTTGCTGCGGGTCGGTCAAGGCGACATTCCGACTGGGGGCGCGGTGCGCCGAGGGGTACGGGTTCGCGGCGGCGCTGAAGCGCGGACAACCGCGCGGCCAGCATACTTGCCCGTGGTTTGGGGCCGCAAGTAACATCCCCGGCCCCCTTTCCAGAGCGTGCCCGTGCAACTTTCCGGCAGCATCACCGCGCTGGCGACGCCGTTCGAGGCAAACGGCGCGCTCGACATCCCGGCATGGCGCGCATTGCTGAATGCCCAGGTCGATGCGGGCACCCAGGGCCTGGTCGTGGCCGGCTCCACCGGCGAAGCGGCGATGCTGGACGAGGCCGAGTTCTCGCGCCTGGTCGAAACCGCCGTCGATGTGGTCGGCCGGCGCGTGCCGGTGCTGGCCGGCGCGGGCCTGTCGGGCACGCACAGGACCCTCGCGCAGTGCCGGCTGGCGCGCGGCGCCGGCGCCGACGGCGTGCTGGTGGCGACGCCGCCTTATGTGCGCCCGACGCAGGATGGCCTGCGCCGCCACTACGAAACCCTGGCCGATGCGTTGGACGCGCCGGTGGTGCTGTACAACGTGCCGCCGCGCACGGGCATCGATCTTCTGCCGGAAACCGTGGCGGCGCTGGCTCCGCACCCGCGCATCGTCGGCATCAAGGAAGCCGTGGCCGACCCTGCGCGGATGGCGGCGCTGCTGGCGCTGCGCGCGCCGGGTTTTTCCGTGTTCAGCGGCGACGACGGCAGCGCCTGCGAGGCCTTGCTGGCCGGGGCCGATGGCGTGATATCGGTGGCATCCAACGTGGTTCCCGGCGCATTCCGCCGCCTGTGCGACCTGGCGCGCGCCGGCGATGCGGACGCGGCGCGGGCGCTCGATGCGCGCCTGTCGCCGCTGTATGCGGCGATGGGCTGGGAGCCGAACCCGATCCCGGTGAAAGCGGTGCTTTCCGCGCTGGGCCTGTGCGAGGACAGCTTGCGCCTGCCGCTGCTGCCGCTATCCTCGCGCTTTCGGCCCGGGCTGGCGGCAGTGCTCGGGCATATCCACGCGGTCGACGCCCAGGATGGGCCGGATCGCGCGGTCTGACATTCTTCTTCAGCGAGAGTTTTCGATGAGCAGTCTTACGAGCAATGGACGCGGCCTGGTTTTCGCCGCGGTGGCGGTGGCGCTGCTGGCGACGTCCGGTTGCAGCTGGCTTCGCGGCAAGACCGGCTATGAGTTGAGCCCCGAGTCGCGTCCGCTGGAGATTCCGCCGGACCTGGACGCGCCCTCGCGCGATGGTGCGCTGAGCATTCCCGCGGTGGCCGCCTCCCAGCGCGGCATCGAGACCCGGGCCTTCACTCTCGAGGACACGCCGGCCGGCGCGTTCGGGCGCGTCGGCATCGCGCTGGGCCGGATCGATGGCGTTTCGATCAGCGAACGTTCGCAGCTCCTGACCGTCTACACGGTGGCCTTCGAGGGCGAAACCTTCCTGATCCGCATCGCGCCGCAGGGCGATGGCGCGCGGGTGTCGGCCGTCACCGCCGAGGGCCGCGAAATCACCAGTGGCGCGGGGGCGAAGCTGCTGGGGCTGTTGCGCCAGCGCCTGGGCTGATCGAGCCATCCTGGCGATCCATCCCGAATGCGAACGAAAAACGCCGGCGCGAGCCGGCGTTTTTCGTGGGGTCCACGGGCCTCAGCGTTGCAGGTATTGCAGCTTGTCCGCCACGCCATCCCATTCGGCCGCGTCGGGCAAGGGGTCCTGCCGCACGTTGAGCACCGGCCAGGCCTTGGAAAGCTCCGCGTTCAGCGCGATGAAGCCCTCCTGCCCGGCGGGCACGTCGTCCTCGGGGAAGATCGCGTTGGCGGGGCATTCGGGTTCGCACAGGGTGCAGTCGATGCACTCGTCCGGGTCGATCACCAGGAAGTTGGGACCGGCATGGAAGCAGTCGACGGGGCAGACCTCGACGCAATCCGTGTACTTGCAACGGATGCAGTTCTCGGTAACGACGAAAGGCATCGGGCGTGGAGATCCGGGAGGGTGAAGTGGCGCTCCCTACGAGGTTCGAACTCGTGTTCCCGCCTTGAGAGGGCGGTGTCCTGGACCACTAGACGAAGGGAGCGCGTTGAGCGGCGTCGAGCCGAACGGTTAGTATAGGCGGCCCGGTTGTCGCAGGCAATCCGGTTCTTCCTCCGGCATCGACGAGCACGTGCACTCCAGCCCTCCAGCGCTGCGCATCATCCCGCGCGACCAGCATCCCATTTCCCGCAGGAACATCAGCCCGAACGCGCTGAGGGTGCTGTATCGGCTCAACGAGGCCGGCTTCGGGGCGTACCTGGTCGGCGGCGCGGTGCGCGACCTGCTGCTGGGGCAAAGCCCGAAGGACTACGACGTGGCCACCGACGCCACGCCCGAGCAGGTCAAGCGCCTGTTCCGCAACTGCCGCCTGATCGGCCGGCGCTTCCGCCTGGCGCACGTGATGTTCGGGGCCGAGATCATCGAGGTCGCCACGTTCCGCGCCAACGACGACGACGGCTCGGGCGACCGCGCCGTCGAGAACGGCCGGCTGGTGCGCGACAACGTCTACGGCAGCATCGAGGACGACGCGGTGCGGCGCGACTTCACCGCCAACGCGCTGTACTACGCGGTCAGCGACTTCGCCGTGCGCGACTACGTGGGCGGCTACGACGACGTGGCCGCGCGCACCCTGCGCCTGATCGGCGATCCGACCTCGCGCTACCGCGAAGACCCGGTGCGCATGCTGCGCGCGGTGCGGCTGGCGGCCAAGCTGGACTTTTCCATCGACGCCGCCAGCGCCGAGCCGATCCCGGCGCTGGCGCCGCTGCTGGCCGAGGCATCCAACGCGCGGCTGTTCGACGAATCGCTCAAGCTGTTCATGGCCGGGCACGGCGCGCGCGCGTTCGAGCTGCTGGAACACTACGGCCTGCTCGCCGAACTGTTGCCCGACACCGCCGCCGCGCTGGCGCTGGACGGCAGCGGCCTGTGCCGCGACCTCATCCTGGCGGCGCTGCGCGGCGGCGACGCGCGCGTGGCCGAAGGCAAGTCGGTGACGCCGGCCTTCCTGTTCGCCGCGCTGTTGTGGCCGGCCTATGCGCAGGACTTGCAGACCTTGTTGCGGCAGGGCCACGACATGGCCGTCGCCGAGCAGCGCGCCGCCGACCGCGTGACCCTGCGTCAGGCCACCCGCATCGCCATCCCGCGCCGCTTCAGCCTGCCGATGCACGAGATCTGGTGGATGCAGTCGCGCTTCGGCCAGCGCCAGCGCAAGCGCGTGTTCCGCCTGCTCGACCATCCGCGCTTCCGCGCCGCCTTCGATTTCCTGGAACTGCGCGCCAGCGTGGTGCCGGAACTGCGCGCCGAATGCGATTGGTGGGCGCGCGCGCAAACCCTGCCGCCGGACCAGCTCGCCAGCCAGTTGCCAGGCAAGACCCCGCCCGGCCAGCGTGCTTCCGACCCGTCCGCGCCCGCCGACGAAACGGCCACGCCGCGCCGCCGCCGCCGGCGATCGCGCAAGAAACCGGCCCAATGAGCGCAGCGACGCGGGCCTGGGTGGGCCTGGGCAGCAACCTGGACGATCCGCGCGCGCAACTGGATCGCGCCCTGGCCGCGCTCGCCGCCACGCCCGGCATCATGCTGCGCGAAGTGTCCTCGTACTATCGCACCGCGCCCTGGGGCGAGGCGGAGCAACCGGATTTCCTCAATGCGGTCGCGGCCCTGGACACCACGCTGGCGCCCGAAGCGCTGCTGGACGAACTGCGCCGCATCGAAGCCGCCGCCGGGCGTCGCCGCGAACGCCGCTGGGGACCGCGCACGCTGGACCTGGATCTCCTGCTCCACGGCGAAGCCGTCCGCGACACGGCACAATTGCAACTCCCGCACCCGCGCATGCACGAGCGCGCCTTCGTGCTGGCGCCGCTGGCCGAACTGGCTCCGGCCTTGTCGCTGGGCGAGCACGGCAGCGTGGGCGAAGCGCTGGCGCGCATCGGCAGCGAGGGCGTGCAGCGCCTGCCGGACATCGAATGAGAACCACACCATGAGCACCCAGGCCACCCGCATCCCGCCCGTCACCGTGCCGGCCCTGCACCAGATGAAGGCCGACGGCCAGCGCATCTCGATGCTGACCTGCTACGACGCCACGTTCGCGTTCGCGATGGATCGCGCCGGCGTGGACACGGTCCTCGTCGGCGATTCGCTCGGCATGGTCGCGCAGGGCCACGACAGCACCTTGCCGGTGACGGTGGACCACATCGTCTACCACGCCGCCGCCGTGGCGCGCGGCCTGTCGCGCGCGCTGCTGGTGGCCGACCTGCCGTTCCTGAGCTACGCCACGCCCGACCGCGCGCTCGATGCCTCGCGCCGGCTGATGGGCGAGGGCGGCGCGGCGATGGTCAAGCTCGAAGGCGCGGGGCCGATGCTGGAAACGATTTCCACGCTGGCCCAGCGCGACGTGCCGGTCTGCGCGCACCTGGGCCTGACGCCGCAATCGGTGATGAAGCTCGGTGGCTTCCGCGTGCAGGGCCGCGAAGCCGCCGCCGCGCAGCGCCTGCGCGCCGATGCGCTGGCGGTGCAGGAGGCCGGTGCCGACCTGCTCGTGCTCGAATGCGTGCCGCGCACCCTGGCCGCCGAGATCACCGCTTCGTTGCGCATCCCCACCATCGGCATCGGCGCGGGCGCGGCCTGCGACGGGCAGGTGCTGGTGATGCACGACATGCTCGGCCTGCGCGGCCGCCATCGCACGCCGCGCTTCGTCAAGGACTTCCTGCCCGGCGCCGAGGGCGTCGAGGCGGCGTTCGCGACCTATGTGTCGGCGGTGCGCGAGGGGCGTTTCCCCGCCGAAGAACACGGGTTCGACTGAGCCATGCGCGTCTTCGATGAAGTCGCCGCGCTGCGCGCGCAGGTCGCGCAATGGCGCCGCGCCGGCGAGCGCGTCGCGCTCGTGCCCACGATGGGCAACCTGCACGCCGGCCATTATTCGCTCGTCGCCCTGGCGCGCGAACGGGCCGATCGCGTGGTCGCCAGTGTCTTCGTCAATCCCACCCAGTTCGGCCCGAACGAGGACTTCGCGCGCTACCCGCGCACGCCCGAGGCCGACGAGGCCGGGCTGGCCGCCGCCGGTTGCGACCTGGTGTTCCGCCCCACGGTGGAAGCGATGTATCCCTTCGGCGTCGACCGCTGCGTCACGGTGCGCGTGCCCGGCCTCACCGATGAGCTGGACGGCGCCGCCCGCCCCGGCCACTTCGATGGCGTGGCGACCGTGGTGCTGCGCCTGTTCAACATGGCGCAGCCGGACATGGCTGTGTTCGGGCGCAAGGATTTCCAGCAGTGGCGCGTGATCGACTATCTGGTGCGCGAACTCTCGCTGCCCATCGCCATCGTGCCCGCGCCGATCCGGCGCGATGCCGATGGCCTGGCGCTCAGCTCGCGCAACCAGTACCTCTCGCCCGCCGAGCGCGCCGTCGCGCCGGAACTGCATCGCACCCTGCTCGCGATGCGGGCGGCATGGCACGATGGCGCTCCGCTGGCGCGGATCGAAGGCGAGGCGCTGGCGCGCTTGACGCGGGCGGGGTTCGCACCCGACTACGCCCAGTTCCGCCGAAGCCACGACCTCGCCCGCGCGAAGGAAGGCGAACGCGACGGACTGGTCGCCCTGGTCGCAGCGCGGCTGGGCAGCACCCGGCTGATCGACAACCTCGAAATGTGAAGGGCGTCCCGATTCCGCACGGGCCGGCAGCGAGCTCCGAGGGCCGCTCGGGCAGGGTGTAGCTTTTCCGCAAACCCTGTGGTAGATTGACCACGCCTCCCGACTCCGTGCTGCGAACCGCGCACCGCCGGGAGGTAATGCAGGGCGCATTTTTTGGGTAATCGTCACTCCGTTACAACCCCATCGGGATTTGCCGGTGGGGTTTTTTTTGTGCCAGGATTGGGCGGGATTCGTAAAATATCCTTTTGAAACAACAGGGTAGATTCATGGGGAGGCGGAGCCGCCAAGCACCTCCAGGCATTTGCTAGCATGGCCCGGCCTGCCGCCGACGCGGCTGTTGTCTTTTAGCAACATTACGGGAATCCGAAGCGATGCACACCTCCGCGTGGCTGGAACGCCTCACCCCGCATGCCGCGCGCATGGTCGACCTGCCGCTGCGCGACCTGATCGCCGCCGATCCGGGGCGAATCGCCGCCAGCACGCTACAGGTCGGCCCGATCCACGCCTGCTTCGCACGCCAGCGCATCGATGCCGCGGCGCAAGCGGCTTTGTTGGATGTGGCGCGCGAACGCGGCGTCGCATCGGCTTTTGCGGCGCTGTTCGACGGCGCGCCGGTCAACCGCTCCGAGCAGCGTCCGGCCCTGCATACCGCGTTGCGCTCCAATCTCGGCGCGACGCCCGTCGCGCAGGCCGCGCACGCGCAGGCGGGCGAAACCCGCCGCACCATGGCCGGCCTGATCGACGCCCTGCGCGCCTCGGACGTCACCGATCTCGTCAACATCGGCATCGGCGGCTCCGATCTCGGCCCGCGCCTGGCGCTCGACGCTTTGCGCGACCTCGATCCAGGTCGTTTCCGCGTGCATTTCCTCAGCACCGCCGACGGCCGCGCCGCCGCGCACGCGCTGCGCGGCCTCGACCCGGCGAAAACCGCCGCGATCCTCGTTTCCAAGAGCTTCGGCACGCAGGAAACCCTGTTGAACGGACAGGTGGTGCGCGACTGGCTCGGCTCGGGCGAGCGCCTGTACGCCGTCACCGCCAACACCGCGCGCGCGGCGGCATTGGGCATCGCGCCCGAGCGCGTATTGCCGATGTGGGACTGGGTCGGCGGTCGCTATTCGCTGTGGTCGGCGGTCGGCTTCGTCGTCGCGGCGGCCTTGGGGCCGGACGTGTTCGAGCGCCTGCTGGCCGGTGCGGCGGCGATGGACGAACACGCACTGCGCGCGCCGCCGGAAGCCAATCTCGCCATCCGCCACGCCCTCGTCGCGGTGTGGAATCGCGATGCGATGGGGTATGCCACCCACGCCATCCTGCCCTACGACGAACGCCTCGCGCGCCTGCCGGCCTACCTCCAGCAACTGGTCATGGAAAGCCTGGGCAAATCCGTCACGCAGGATGGCAACCCCGTCGAACATGGCACCGTTCCGGTGATCTGGGGCGGTACCGGCACCGATGTGCAGCATTCCTTCTTCCAGGCGCTGCACCAGGGCACGGACACCGTGCCGATGGACTTCATCGGCACCCTCCGCGCGGGGGCCGATCCCGGCCATCACCGCGCCCAGCTTGCCAACCTGCTGGCGCAGGCCGAAGCCTTCGCCAACGGCGCTTCCAGCGGCGACCCACAGAAGACCTACCCCGGCAACCGTCCCTCGACCATGCTCCTGCTCGACGACCTCACGCCCGAATCGTTCGGCGCGCTGCTGGCGATGTACGAACACAGCGTCTACGCGCAGGCCGCTGTCTGGGGCATCAATCCCTTCGACCAGTGGGGCGTGGAACTGGGCAAGACGCTGGCCGCCAGCCTGCTGGATTGCCTTGCCGATCCGGCGAAGCCGGCCAGCGATCCGGTGACGCGCGCGCTGATCGAGAGGATGCGGGCGCGATAGCGCGCCTGTCACGGGCAGTGGTCGCCGATGGCCGGTTCCGCGACGCTCCGATTGAGCCCCATCGTGCTGCTGCGGTAGGCTGGCGTATTGCCGTTGCCGCCCCTTGAGTCATGCACGAAACCTACGATCCCAAAGCGGTTGAAGCCGCCGCGCAGCAGTTCTGGAACGACACCCGCGCCTTCGAGGTGAAGGAGGTTCCGGGGCGCCCCAAGTTCTTCTGTCTCTCGATGCTGCCGTACCCCTCCGGCGCGCTGCACATGGGCCATGTGCGCAACTACCCGATCGGCGACGTGATCAGCCGCTACAAGCGCATGACCGGGCACAACGTGTTGCAGCCGATGGGCTGGGACGCGTTCGGGTTGCCGGCGGAGAACGCGGCGATCAAGCACCGCACGGCGCCGGCGCCGTGGACCTACGCCAACATCGAGCACATGCGCGGGCAGTTGCGCTCGCTCGGTTACGCCATCGACTGGTCGCGCGAGTTCGCCACCTGCCGGCCGGACTACTACGTGCACGAGCAGCGCATGTTCGTGCGGCTGTTCGAGAAGGGGCTGGTGTACCGCAAGAACTCGGTGGTGAACTGGGACCCGGTGGACCAGACCGTGCTCGCCAACGAGCAGGTCATCGACGGGCGCGGCTGGCGCTCCGGCGCGCTGGTGGAAAAACGCGAGATTCCGCAGTGGTTCCTGAAGATCACCGACTACGCGCAGGAACTGCTCGACGGGCTGGATGCCCTGCCCGGATGGCCGGAAGCGGTCAAGACCATGCAGCGGAACTGGATCGGCCGCTCCGAGGGCCTGGAAATCGCCTTCACGCTGGAGGATTCGGACGAGGAGCTGCGCGTCTACACCACGCGGCCCGATACGCTGATGGGCGTCACCTTCATCTCGGTGGCGGCCGAGCACCCCATCGCGCTGGCGGCGGCGGAAGGCTACGACGAGCTGCGCTACTTCATCGAGGAATGCCGCCAGGGCGGCACCTCCGCGGCGGACCTGGAGACGCAGGACAAGCGTGGCGTCTTCACCGGCCGCTATGCCATCCACCCGGTGACGGGCGAGCGCGTGCCGATCTGGGCGGCGAATTTCGTGCTGATGGGCTACGGCACCGGCGCGGTGATGGCGGTGCCGGCGCACGACGAGCGCGACTGGGAGTTCGCGCAGAAGTACGAGCTGCCGATCAAGATGGTGATCGTCAACGCCGAAGCCGCCGAGGCCCTGCGCGAGGTGCGGCACGACGTGGAAATCCATGCCGATCCGATGGCCGCCGCCTTGGGCGAAGGCGCGCCGCTGGACGTGTATTCCACCGACGAAGCGGTGCGCGAATTCGAGGAGTTCGAGCGGCGCATCCAGGAGGAGGGCGCGTACACCGAGCACGGCATCCTGGTGAACTCGGGCGAGTACGACGGGCTGGATTTCGACGGCGCGTTCGCGGCGCTGGCGGCGCGGTTCGAGGGGGAAGGCCGCGGCGCGCGCCGCGTGAACTACCGCCTGCGCGACTGGGGCGTGTCGCGCCAGCGTTACTGGGGCTGCCCGATCCCGATCGTCTATTGCGACGATTGCGATGCGGTGCCGGTGCCCGAGGACCAGTTGCCGGTGCGGCTGCCCGAGGACGTGGCGTTCTCCGGCGTCGTCTCCCCGATCAAGGCCGATGCCTCCTGGCGCAAGACCACCTGCCCGTGCTGCGGCAAGCCGGCCGAGCGCGAGACGGACACCTTCGACACCTTCATGGAATCGAGCTGGTACTACGCGCGCTACACCTCGCCCGGCGCGCCGGACATGGTGGACGAACGCGCCAACTACTGGCTGCCGGTGGACCAGTACATCGGCGGCATCGAGCACGCCATCCTGCACCTTCTGTACTTCCGCTTCTTCCACAAGCTGCTGCGCGATACCGGCTTCGTTTCCAGCGACGAACCGGCGACGAACCTGTTGTGCCAGGGCATGGTGATCGCCGAGACGTTCTACCGCCAGGGCGATGACGGCGCGAAGGAATGGTTCAATCCGGCCGACGTGGAGATCGAGCGCGACGAGAAGGGCCGCGTCGTCGGCGCGACATCGAAAACCGATGGCCGGCCGGTGCGGGTCGGCGGCATCGAGAAGATGGCCAAGTCCAAGAACAACGGCGTCGATCCGCAATCGATGATCGGCAAGTACGGCGCCGATACGGTGCGCCTGTTCTCGATGTTCGCCGCCCCGCCGGAACTGTCGCTGGAATGGAACGAGGCCGGCGTGGAAGGCATGAGCCGCTTCCTGCGCCGCCTGTGGACGCAGGTGGCACGGCATGTGGCCGATGGCCCGGTCGGCGCGCTGGACGCTTCCGCATCGACGCCCGCGCAGAAGACCCTGCGCCGCCAGTTGCACGAAACCATCCAGAAAGTCTCGGACGACTACGGCCGCCGCCTGAGCTTCAACACCGCCATCGCCGCGGTGATGGAGTTCCTCAACGCGCTCGGCAGGTTCGACGACGCCACGCCCAACGGCCGCGCGCTGCGGCACGAGGCGTTGCGCACCATGGTGCTGCTGCTCAACCCGATCACCCCGCACGCCGCGTTCGCGCTGTGGCAGGCGCTCGGCGAGCCGGCCACGCTGCTGGACGACGTGCCGTTCCCGCAGGCCGATCCGGCCGCGTTGCAACGCGACGCGGTGACGCTGGCGGTGCAGGTGAACGGCAAGCTGCGCGGCACCATCGAGCTGGCCGTTAACGCCTCGCGCGAGGAAGCGCAGGAGCGCGCGCTGGCCGAGCCGAACGTGGCGGCCTTCCTCAAGGACAAGACGGTCGGCAAGGTGATCGTCGTGCCCGGCAAGATCGTCAACATCGTCGCGGCCTGACGCGGGGAAGGGCACATGCGCACATACGCCATAGCCCCACACCTGGGTATGGGAACCGTTGCCTCCGTGTCCAGGAGGGGGCCCTCATCGTCATCCCAGCGAAAGCTGGGATCCATCTTGATCTTGCTGTCAAAAGCAAAACGGATCCCAGCTTTCG
>JBBCJS010000012.1:0-130771 GCA_037190825.1 Chiayiivirga flava | reverse complement strand
CTAAGAACCGGTTCACGATCTCGACACACGTCACATGCCCGCTGCGCGGCCACCCGCTGGGCCGGGCTGGCAAGGCTCGGTGCTGCGTCATCGCTCGGTCGCGTATCGGCATACGCTCCCTCGCTCTTTCTTGTTCCGAACGCTTGCCAGCCTCGGTGTGACATGCGTCGAGATAGTGATCAGGTTCTAAGTTCCAGCCCCGGGTGCTGACGCTCGCCGACATCGCCTTCGACGATGCCGCCGCCCTGCTCGCCGGCTTCGGCCTGGAACTGGTCAGCGTTCCCGAAGGCGCGCCGATCCCCGGCAGCTACTGGGGCGAACCGGAAGCGGGCATCATCGGCGAGCGCGTCTACGCGCGGCCCGATACGCCGGTGCACTCGATGCTGCACGAGGCGTGTCATCTGATCGTGCTGCCGCCGGAGCGGCGCGCGCGGGTGCATACCGATGCCACCGACTCGGTGGCCGAGGAGGACGCCGCCTGCTATCTCCAGATTCTGCTCGCCGGGCGCCTGCCGGGCGTCGGCAGTGCGCGCCTGATGGCCGACATGGATGCCTGGGGCTACACCTTCCGCCTCGGTTCGGCCCGCGCCTGGTTCGAGCGCGATGCGCAGGACGCGCGCGACTGGCTCGCTGCGCACGTCGCGGGTGTCGTGGAAATGTGAACATTTGTGTATCCGGCCGCATCGCGGCCGGGTTTGCGCAAGGTCAAGTCGCCCGGATGCTGCGTCGCGACAATGCCGCGTTTTTCGACGACAAGGCGGCGGATTCCCCATGGCCCACATCCTCTTCGAGCGCGGCGACCATCGCTGCGTGGTGTTCAACGACCTGGTGCGCGGCGATGACGGCGTGCAGGCCAACCAGTTCCTGGTCACGCACGGCCATGCCTCGGCCCTGATCGATCCGGGCGGCGCGCTGCTGTACACGCCGCTGTCGATGGCGATGAGCCGCTTCGTGCAGCCCAAGGACCTGACCTGGCTGCTGGCCTCGCACCAGGACCCGGACATCATCGGCGCGGCGGACCGCTGGCTGATGTATACCCCGGCCGTGGTGGTGTGTTCCAAGCTGTGGGGCCGCTTCGTGCCGCACGCGGTGCCGCACTACCAGACCAACTCGGGGCACGAGCGCTACCTGCTGCTGCCCGACGAGGGTGGACGCATCCCGATGGGCGACAGCCACCTGCTGGCGCTGCCGGCGCACTTCCTGCACTCGGTCGGCAACTTCAGCTTCTACGACCCGGTCAGCCGCGTGCTGTTCTCCGGCGACGTCGGCGCATCGATGATCCCCAGCGGCGAGGCGTACCACTCGGTGGAGGATTTCGGCCCGCACAAGACGCGCATGGAGGGCTTCCATCGCCGCTACATGGCCTCGCAGAAGGCCGCGAAGCTGTGGTGCGACATGGTCCGCACGCTGGACCCCGACATCATCGTGCCCCAGCACGGCCTGCCGATGGTGGGGCAGGCGCGCTACGACTTCCTCGACTGGCTCTCGGGCCTGCAATGCGGCGTGGATCTGCTGGGACCGGCGAACTACCGGATTCCGGCGTAGGTTCCCGAGTCGAAAGGCAGGCACGCCGGCGAAGGGCAGGGGGACGGTCTGCGCGCTTCGCCAGCATGCCTGGAACGGATGCGTGCCCGGATCAGCCCGCGCTCGATGCCACGCGCGGCTGCGCCCGGACCTGCGCCGCGCGTTCCAGCGCGGCGGAGAGATCGGCGGCCAGGTCCTGGGCTGCTTCGATGCCCACGGAAAGCCGCAGCAAGCCATCGCCGATGCCTGCCACGGCACGTGCTTCGGGCGTCATCGCGGCGTGGGTCATCGAGGCCGGGTGCGCGATCAGGCTTTCCACGCCGCCGAGCGATTCGGCCAGGGTGAAGTGTTCCAGCCCATCGAGGAACGCCCGCACCGCGGCATCGCCGCCGCGCACCTCGAAGCTGATCATCGCGCCGAAGCCTTGCTGCTGGCGCGCCGCGAGCGCGTGGCCCGGATGCGTCGCCAGGCCGGGGAAGTGCACGGCCGCCACGGCCGGGTGCGCCGCCAGCAGGCTCGCCAGTTCCGTCGCGTTTTCCTGGTGCACGCGCAGTCGCGCGTCCAGCGTGCGCAAGCCGCGCAGGGTCAGGAAGCTGTCGAACGGCGAGCCGGTGAGGCCCAGCGCGTTGGCCCACCAGGCGAGCTTTTCGTGCAGCGCCGCGTCGGCGGCCACCACCGCCCCGCCGACCACGTCGCTGTGGCCGTTGATGTACTTGGTGGTGGAGTGCACCACCACGTCCGCGCCGAGCGCGATGGGCGTCTGCAACGCGGGCGAGAGGAAGGTGTTGTCGGCCACCACCAGCGCGCCGGCGCGGTGCGCGGCCTCGGCCACGAAGCGGATGTCGGTGATGCGCAGCAGCGGGTTGCTCGGGGTTTCGATCCAGACGATTTTCGGGTTGTGCGCCAGTGCGTCGGCGAGCGCGCGCGGGTCGGTGAAGTCGATGGTCTCCAGCACGAAGTGGCCCTTGGCCGCGAGCGCGTTGAACAGCCGCCACGAGCCGCCGTAGCAGTCGTGCGGCACCACCAGCCGGTCGCCGGGTTCGAGCAGTTGCAGCACCAGCGTGATCGCGGCCATGCCGGTGGACACCACCACGCCGCCGGCGCCGCCTTCCAGTTCGGCCAGCGCGTCGCCGAGCAGATCGCGCGTCGGGTTGCCGCTGCGGGTGTAGTCGTACTTGCGCTTGCCGCCGTAGCCGTCGAAGCTGAAGTTGGTGGACAGCACGATGGGCGGCACGACCGCGCCGTGGGCGGCGTCGGCATCGATGCCGGCGCGCACCGCGGCGGTGGTGGCGGTACGCAGGCGGGGTGCGAGGTTGCTCATGCGGCGGTGCTCCGGTTCAGGGCGTCGGCGAGGATCGCGCCGACCTGCGCTTCCTCCTTCAGAAAGGCGTCGTGGCCGTACAGCGAGCGGATGCGGTGCAGCCGCGCCGGCCCGCGCAGGCCTTCGGTGAGGGCGAGCAGGTCGGCTTCGGGCACGATCTGGTCTTCGGCCACCGCCACGATGTCGGCCGGCACGCCGATGCTCCCGGGCGCGACGTTCTGCAGGTCGATGGATTCGGACAGGCGCAGGTAGGCGGTGGGCGAGAAGCGCGCGACGAACTTCGGGCCGATGGCGTCGAAATAGTCCTCCACCGCGAAGCGCGCGCAGTCCGGTTCGATGGCCGGCGCATCGCCGAAACGCTGCTCGAACTCGGCATCGCTGCGGTAGCCGATCACCGCCAGCGAACGCGCCAGCGCCAGCGCCTCGCGCACGCCGCCTTCGCTGCGGCCGAGCGCCACGATGCGGCGCTGGATCACGCGCAGCGCGGTGACTTGCGGGTGCGAGCGGTGCGCGCCGCTGATCGCGACCAGCCGGCCCACGCGCGCGCCGTGCCGTGCGGCGAAGTGCAGGCCGACCATCGCGCCGTAGGACGCGCCGACATACGCCGCCGCGCGCGCGACGCGCAGGTGGTCGAGCACGGCGGCGATGGCGTCGGCCTGGTCGGACGGGTCGATGCAGGCATCCAGGCTGCCGTCGCCGCCGAGCCAGTCGATCGCCAGCACGCGATGGCGGCGGGTGTCGATGGCAAGGCCCGAGCCGCACTGCGCCTGCCACCAGCCCGGCTCGGCGAAGCGTTCGGAGGAGGCCACGTGCCGGTGCGCGGAAATGCCGCCCTGCACGACCAGCACGGGGGCATCGGCCGCGCCCTGGATTTCCCACGCGATCCGCACGCGGCGGATGCCGGCATGGCGCATCGCCAGCGTGGCATCCAGCACGCCGCGTTCGGCGGCGGGCGTACAGGCGGGCTCGAGGGTGCCGGTGTCCGCGTCGCCGAGGGCGGCGGCATCGAAGGAAGGGCAGGAAGCGTGGCTGAAACTCATCGTCGTGCTCCGGGTCGTGATCGGCCCATCGAGGCCCGCGGCCCGGAGAACGATGTCGCAGCTTGGAGACCTTGCGGCTCACGGTGCGACCCATCTTCCGGTCGGCGCCATGCGCCTGCCGCAGGATTTGGCACCGAACGGAACCTTGCGGTTCCGAAGGTTGCCCCGGCATCGAAGGGCCTGTCCCTCCGCCGGTCTTGATGGGATGTCGGGGCGGATTCTGCGCCGCCGTTCCGAGCTTGTCAATCGCTTCATGCGGATGGAGCGATGATTATTTTGCATGAGCCGGCAGCCGATGGGCGCGACGGATGCGCGGCAGGTACAATGCCCGCTGCGGAGTCGGCCAAGGCAGTCGCGCTGCACCTTGCGTGCATCGAGGAAAGTCCGGGCTCCACAGGGCAGAGTGCCAGGTAACGCCTGGGCGGCGCGAGCCGACGGAAAGTGCAGCAGAGAGCAGACCGCCGATGGCCCGCAAGGGATCAGGCAAGGGTGAAACGGTGCGGTAAGAGCGCACCGCGAGTCCGGCAACGGACCGGCACGGCAAACCCCACTCGGAGCAAGACCAAATAGGGACCTCATGGCGCGGCCCGCGCCGGGTCCGGGTAGGTTGCTTGAGCGTCGCGGTGACGCGGCGCCTAGAGGAATGACTGTCCCACGACAGAACCCGGCTTATCGGCTGGCTCCGCACCTCATTCCACCCACGGAAGGCCAGGCAGGTTCCTGGCCTTTCGCGCATTTGCGCCCCGGCCCGGGGTGTGACCGACATCTCGTTCGTCCGGCGCGCGGGATGCGCAGGACTTGAGACTGTCTCTCAATTAAATGCCCTAACTTCATGTAATGCATGATTTTTGGCGATTGCTTGTCCGCCTCCTGGGAAAAACTCCAAGCCCACCAATCGCTTGCGTGCGCTCACACCCCGCAATTTCCAGTTGACACGGCCCATCGCGATGCTAATGTGGCGCTCAGTAGGAAATTCTGGGTTTTTGTGGGTTTTAGTGGAAAGTCATGTTCCAGGGCGAGACCTCCATCACCATCGACGACAAGGGCAGGCTGGCGATTCCGACAGCCTACCGCGAGCTTGTCGCGCGTGAGTGCGGCAATCGCCTGGTGGTGACCTACCACCCCTACGAGCGCGGCAGCCTGTGGCTCTACCCGCAGGCCGAATGGGAAAAGGTGCGCGATCAGGTCAACCGCCTGCCGGTGGCCGTGCCCGGCCATCGCCTGCTCCAGATGAAGCTGGTCGGTGCGGCCACTTTCGTGGAGCCGGACGGCAGCGCCCGCATCCTGCTCCCCGCCACCCACCGCAACGCCACCGGCATCGACCGCAAGGCCGTGCTGATGGGCATGGGCAACAAGTTCGAGCTGTGGAGCGAGCAGGCCCACCTGGAGCAGATCCAGAAAACCATCGCGGAGGCCGACGTCAGCCAGGCGATGCTGGAGATGGTGCTGTAGCGCATGGCACAGGGATCGGAAAGCGCGACCCCTGTCCATGTTCCGGTGTTGTACGCCGAGGCGATCCAAGCCCTCGCGCTGCGGCCGGACGGGAGGTACCTGGACGGCACCTTCGGCCGGGGCGGGCATGCGCGGGGCGTACTGGAAAGGTTGGGGCCGGAGGGGCGATTGCTGGTGATGGACAAGGATCCCGAAGCCATTGTGGTTGCGCGCGCGCTGCGCGACGCCGATGCGCGCGTGGCGATCCGCCAGGCCAGCTTCGCCACGCTCGCCGACTGGGACGAAACCGCCTCCGGGCTGGATGGCGTGTTGCTCGACCTGGGCGTGTCCTCGCCACAGCTCGATGAGGCCAGGCGCGGTTTCAGCTTCCAGCAGGACGGTCCGCTGGACATGCGGATGAATCCGGACATCGGCGAAAGCGCGGCGGACTTCCTCGCGCGCGCCGACGAAAAGGCGATCGCCGATGTGCTGTGGCTGTATGGCGAGGAACGCATGAGCCGGCGCATCGCGCGCGCCATCGTCGCGCGTCGCGCCGACGCCCCGCTCGCCACCACGGCGCAACTGGCCGACCTCGTGGTCGCCACCATCGGCCGGCGCGAGCCGGGCAAGCATCCGGCCACGCGCACTTTCCAGGCGCTGCGCATCCACGTGAACCGCGAACTGGACGACCTGCGCGAAGGACTGGACGGCGCGCTCGACCGGCTGCGTCCGGACGGCCGCCTTGCCGTCATCAGCTTCCACTCGCTGGAAGACCGCATCGTCAAGCAGTTCATCGCCGGCCATGCGCGCGCGCCGGCCGGCAATCGCCGCTTGCCGCAGGCCGGCGCCTTCGTGCCGAAGCTGCGCGCCATCGGCGGCGCGATCACGGCCGGCGCCGAGGAGCTGGCCGCCAACCCGCGTGCCCGCAGCGCGGTGCTGCGCGTGGCGGAGAAGCTGGCATGAGCTGGCGCTGGCTCGCGCTGTCGCTGCTGACGCTGGCCGCGGTGGTCAGCGCCATCGGCGTGGCCTACAGCCGCCACCAGCATCGCATCGCGTTCGCGCAGTTGTCGGCGCTGGAGCGCGCGCGCGACGAACTGAACATCGAGTTCGACCGTCTCCAGATCGAGATCGCCACGCTGGCCGACACCGGCCGCATCGAGCAGCAGGCCGCCAGCAGGCTCGGCATGCGCTTTCCCGAAGCCGCCGACGTCGTGGTGGTGAAGCCATGATGCGTCCACGCGACAGGCGGCCGGCGGGCAAGGGCAACACCCTGCGCCCGCGTCCGCGCTCGGTCGATACCCGGGCGCGGCTGAAGGTGGCAGCGGCCGTGCTGGGCCTGTGCTGCGCTTCGCTGGTGGCGCGCGCGGTGGACCTGCAACTGCTGCGCAACGACTTCTACCAGCGCGAAGGCGATGCGCGCTTCCTGCGCGACATTCCCATCGCCGCCTCGCGCGGCATGATCACCGACCGCAACGGCGAGCCGCTGGCGGTGTCCACGCCGGTGGATTCGATCTGGGTCAACCCGCGCATGCTGTGGGAGCACGTGGCCGCGCACGAGGCCGAGCGCGCGGCCGGCGATGCTCCGCAGCAGCGGAAGAAGAAAGAATGGAAGCATCGCGAGTGCATCGACGAACTGGCCGCCGTGTTGCAGATCGAGCCCGCGGTGTTGCGCGAGCGCCTCGAGGCGCGTTCGGACAAGGAGTTCTTCTGGCTGCGCCGGCACGTGGACCCGGACCAGGCCGAGGCGATCCTGGCGCTGGACATCCCCGGCCTGGCTTCGCAGCGCGAGTTCCGCCGCTTCTATCCGCTCGGCGAAGCCGCCGCGCACGTCGTCGGCTTCACCAGCATCGACGACAAGGGCCAGGAAGGGCTGGAACTGGCCTACGACGAATGGCTCACCGGCAAGCCCGGCGTCAAGCGCGTGATCCGCGACGGCGAGGGCCGCCAGATCGCCAGCGTGGACCTGATCCGCGCGGCCGAGCCGGGGCGCCCGCTGGCGCTGTCCATCGACCGCCGCCTGCAGCACCTGGCGCATCGCGAGCTGCGCCATGCGCTGCAGGAAAACCGCGCCGAGGCAGGCTCGGTGGTGGTGCTGGACGTGGCCACCGGCGAAGTGCTGGCGATGGTCAGCCAGCCCGGCTACAACCCCAATTCGCGCGATGGCTCCAGTGCGTCTTCGCGCCGCAACCGCGCGCTGACCGACGTGTTCGAGCCCGGCTCCACGTTCAAGTCGTTCATCGTCGCCGCCGCGCTGGAACAGGGCACGGTCACGCCGACCACGCCCATCGAAACCTGGCCGGGCACGATGCAGGTGGCCGGCCACACCGTGCGCGACGTGCGCAACTTCGGCACGCTCACGACCACGGGCCTTCTGACCAAGTCCAGCAACGTGGCGTCGGTGAAGCTGGCGCAGGCGATGTCGTCCGAACACATCCACGACGTGCTGCGCCGCTTCGGCTTCGGCCAGGCCACCGGCATCGGCTTCCCCGGCGAATCGGCCGGCGTGCTGCCCGAGCCGCGCACCTGGGGCACCTTGCCCAAGGCCACCATCTCCTTCGGCTACGGCGTGTCGGTGACGCCGCTGCAACTGGCGCAGGCCTATGCGGCCATCGGCAACGGCGGCCGCCTGGTGCCGCCGAGTTTCCTGAAGGATGCGCAGACGCAGGGCCGCGCCGTGATCGATCCAGGCATCGCGCGCGACCTGGTGAACATGCTGGAAACCGTGACCGGGCCGGAAGGCTCGGCCAAGCGCGCGGCCATCGCCGGCTACCGCGTCGCGGGCAAGAGCGGCACGTCGCGCAAGGCGGTCGGCGGCGGTTACGACCGCCGTTACGTGAGCCTGTTCGCCGGGCTGGTGCCGGCCACCGACCCGCGCTTTGCCGTGGTGGTGATGATCGACGACCCGCGTTCCACCGACGCCGCCGGCAACCTCGTCTACTTCGGCGGCCTGGTGGCCGCGCCGGTATTCCATAACGTCATGGATGGCGCGCTGCGGATCATGGACGTGCCGCCGGACAACGTGCAGCAGTGGTACGCCGCGGCGCCACGCCCGGCGGCAGCCGCCTCCGGCGTCCTGCCGGACGAGGCCGAATCGGTGCCCGGCCTGTTCGAGGCCACGCCATGACGCCGCGCCTGGACCAACTGCGCGAAGGCAGCGCGCCGGCGCCGGCGCTGCCGCTGGCCGGCCTCACGCTGGACAGCCGCCGGGTGTCGCCCGGCGGCGTGTTCGTGGCGCTGTCCGGCCGCAGCGCGCACGGCCTGGCGTTCGCCGGCGAGGCGCAGCGCCGTGGCGCCGCGGGCATCCTGTTCGAGCCGCCCGCGCCGGATGGCATGGAGCTGCCGGCCACCGCGCTGCCGGTGCCGGCATTGCGCGCGCACCTGGGCGACATCGCCGACCGCTATTTCGGATCGCCGTCGCAATCGTTGCGCGTGGTCGGCGTCACCGGCACCAATGGCCAGACCTCCACCGTGCAACTGCTGGCGCAGGCGTTGACCGGCGAGGGCCGGCGCGCCGGCAGCATCGGTACGCTCGGGGTCGGCCTGCATGGCGCGTTGCGCGAAGGCGAGCGCACCACGCCGGACGTGATCGCGGTGCACGCCGCGCTCGCGGCATTGCGCGGCGAAGGCGCGGACGACGTGGCGATGGAAGTGTCCTCGCACGCGCTCGACCAGGGCCGCGTGGATGCGGTGCGCTTCCAGGTGGCGGTGTTCACCAATCTCACCCGCGACCACCTGGACTACCACGGCGACATGGCCGCCTACGGCGCCGCCAAGGCGCGCCTGTTCGCGTGGCCGGGCCTGAAGGCCGCCGTGGTCAACCTCGACGATGCCTTCGGCGCGCGGCTGTTCGCGGCGCTGTCGGCAGGCGTGGATGCCATCGGCGTCAGCAGCCGCGAAACCGCCGGTGCGCGGCTGCGGGCCGAGGCCGTCGAACTGTCCGCCGCCGGCATCGGTTTCGATCTGGTCGATGGCGTGGCGCGCGAGCGCGTGCGGAGCCGCCTGCTTGGACGCTTCAACGTCGACAACCTTCTCGCGGTGGCCGGCGTGCTGGCCGCGTTCGGTTGGCCGCTGGCGCGCATCGCCGCCGCGCTCGCCGCGCTGGAGCCCGTGCCCGGCCGCATGAATCGCCTTGGCGGCGAGGGCGCGCAGCCGCTGGTGGTGGTGGATTACGCGCACACGCCCGATGCGCTGGAACAGGCGCTCGCCAGCCTGCGCGGCCATACCGCCGGGCGGCTGGTCTGCGTGTTCGGCTGCGGCGGCGAACGCGACGCCGGCAAGCGCCCGCAGATGGCGGCGATCGCGCAGGCGGGCGCGGATGCGGTGATCGTCACCGACGACAACCCGCGCGGCGAGGACGGCGATGCCATCGTCGCCGGCATCCTCGCAGGCTTCGCCGATGCCGCCGCCGCGACGGTCGAGCGCGACCGTGCCGCTGCCATCGCGCGCGCCATCGGCATGGCCGGGCCGGGGGACACCGTGCTGATCGCCGGCAAGGGCCATGAGCCGTACCAGGAAGTGCGCGGCGTGAAGCATCGCTTCGACGACCGCGCCGTGGCGGAACGCGTGCTGGAGGGCAGGGCATGAGGCCGCTGGCGCTCTCGCAGATCGCGCGCTGGTGCGGTGCGCGCCTGGTCGGCGACGACGGGGTGGTGCAGGCCATCGGCATCGACACCCGCACCCTCGCGCCGGGCAGCGTCTACGTCGCGCTGCGCGGGGAAACCTTCGACGGGCACGACTTCTGCGCGCAGGCCGAAGCCTCCGGCGCGCGCGCGCTGCTGGTCGAGCGCGCGGTGGACAGCGCGTTGCCGCAGATCGTCTGCGACGACGCCCGCATCGCGCTCGGCCGCATCGCCGCCGAACTGGCCGCCGGCCGCGCCACCTGCATCCTCGGCATCACCGGCTCCAACGGCAAGACCACCACGCGCACGCTGGCCCTCGGCATCCTGCGGTGCATCGAGGCGCAGGCGTATTCCAATCCGGGCAACCGCAACAACGAGGTCGGCCTGCCGCTGGCGCTGATCGAGCAGCCCGAGGCGGCGCGTTTCGGGCTGTACGAAATGGGCGCGGGGGCGCCGGGCGACATCGCGTACCTGGCCGACATCGTGCGCCCGAGGATCGCGCTGGTGACCAACGTCGCACCGGCGCACCTGGAGCGCATGGGCAGCCTGGCCGGCGTGGCCGACACCAAGGGCGCGATCTACGACGCGCTGCCCGCGGACGGCACCGCCGTGGTCAATGCCGACGATGCCTTCGCGCCGTATTTCGTCGAACGCATCGGCGGGCGCTGCCGCATCGTCCGCTATGGCCTGGACGCCACCGCCGAGGTATGGGCCGATGCCATCGTGGAGGACGATGCCGGCAGCCGCTTCCGTCTGCACAGTCCCTGGGGCGAGGCGGACATCGCATTGCCGCTGCCGGGCCTGCACCAGGTCGGCAACGCCTTGGCCGCTGCGACCCTGGCGCTGGTGGCCGGCGCGGCGCTGGACGACGTGGCGCAAGGGTTGGCGCGCGCCGAAGGCGTGCCCGGGCGACAGCAGGCGCTGGCGCTTTCCAACGGCGCGGTGCTGCTGGACGACAGCTACAACGCCAACCCCGGCTCGGTCGCCACGGCGGTCGCCACGCTCCTCGCGCAGGCCGCCCGTCGCGGCGTGCCTGCGTGGCTGGTGCTGGGCGACATGCGCGAACTGGGGCCGGGCGCGGCGGTGCTGCACGCCGAGGTCGGGCAGCGCGCCAGGGAGGCCGGAGTCGCGCGCCTGTTCGCGGTGGGCGAGATGAGCCGCCACGCGGCCGTGGCGTTCGGTGCCGGCGGCGAGCATTTCCCCGATCAGGACGCGCTCGTCGCACGGCTGCGGGCGCAGATGGACGCGCCGGTCGCGCTCCTGGTGAAGGGCTCGCGCGGCAGCCGCATGGACAAGGTGGTCGCGGCGCTGCTCGCGACACGGGAGGCCAGCCATGCTGCTTGAGCTGACCCGCTGGTTGCAGAGCCTGGACGGCTTCTTCGCGCTGTTCAACTACATCACGGTGCGCGCCATCCTCGCCACGCTCACCGCGCTGGCGCTGGCGCTGTGGCTGGGGCCATCGGTGATCCGTCGCCTCGCCGCGCTGAAGGGCCAGCCGATCCGCAGCGATGGTCCGCAGTCCCACCTGTCCAAGGCCGGCACGCCGACGATGGGCGGCGCGCTGATCCTGTTGTCGGTATCGGCCGCGACGCTGTTGTGGGCCGATCTTCGCAACCGCTACGTCTGGCTGGTGCTGGCGGTGCTGCTCGGCTTCGGGCTGATCGGCTGGCTCGACGACTGGATCAAGGTCGCCAGGCGCGATCCCAAGGGCCTGCGCTCGCGCACCAAGTACCTGTTGCAGTCGGTGTTCGGGCTGGCGGCGGGCATCGTGCTGTTCGCCACCGCCGATGCGGCGTCCAACACCACGCTGTACCTGCCGCTGCTCAAGAACGTCGCGATCCCGCTCGGCGCGGGGCTGGTCGTGGTCGCCTATTTCTGGATCGTCGGATTCTCCAACGCGGTGAACCTGACCGATGGCCTGGACGGCCTGGCGATCATGCCCTGCGTGCTGGTGGCCGGCGGCCTGGGCATCTTCGCCTACGTGTCCGGCCACGCGCAGTTCTCCGCCTACCTGCAAATCCCGGCGGTGCCCGGCGCGGGCGAGCTGGCGATCATCTGCGCGGCCATCGGCGGCGCGGGGCTGGGTTTCCTCTGGTTCAACACCTATCCGGCGCAGGTTTTCATGGGCGACATCGGCGCGCTGGCGCTGGGGGCCGCGCTCGGCGCGATCGCCGTGATCGTGCGGCAGGAGTTGGTGCTGGTGATCATGGGCGGCATCTTCGTCATCGAGACGCTCTCGGTGATGGCGCAGGTGGCCAGCTTCAAGCTCACCGGCAAGCGCATCTTCCGCATGGCGCCCATCCACCACCACTTCGAGCTGAAAGGCTGGCCGGAGCCGCGCGTGATCGTGCGCTTCTGGATCATCAGCGTCGTGCTCGTGCTGATCGGCCTGGCCACGTTGAAGGTGCGCTGATGATTCCGGATCGTTTCAGGCAGGCATTCCGGCTCGGCGAGATCGAGGGGCGCTACGACCCCTACGTCATCGGCGCGGTGATGGCGTTGATCGCCATCGGCGTGGTGATGGTGGCCTCCAGTTCCATCGGCGTGGCCGAGCGGTTGCACGTCGGCTCGTTCCATTTCCTCGTGCGCCATCTCGTGTTCCTGGGTGGCGGGCTGTTCCTCGCGCTGGTCCTGAGCCGGGTGGAACTGCGCACGATGGAGCGCCAGGGCCAGTGGCTGCTGCCGGTATCCCTCGTGCTGCTGGTGGCGGTGCTGCTGCCGGGCATCGGATGGGAGGTCAACGGCGCGCGGCGCTGGCTGAACCTGGGGCTGTCGAAGTTCCAGGTGGTGGAGGCGGTCAAGGTGTTCCTGATCGTCTGGCTGGCCAGCTACCTGGTGCGCCACCGCGAGCAGGTGCAGAACACCTGGTGGGGGCTGATCAAGCCGATGGCGATCGCGGGCCTGACGGTGATGCTGCTGCTGTTGCAGCCGGACTTCGGCTCGGCGCTTTTGATCTGCGCCATCGTCGGCGGCATGGTGTTCCTGGGCGGCGTGCGGATCATGAACCTGGTCGCCCCGGCGGTGATCCTGCTGCCGGCGATGGCGCTGCTGGCGATGAGCGAGCCGTACCGCGTGCGCCGCCTGACCTCGTTCCTCGATCCGTGGGCCGATCCGTTCGACAAGGGCTTCCAGCTGACCCAGGCGCTGATCGCCATCGGGCGCGGCGAATGGTTCGGCGTGGGCCTGGGCTCGAGCATCCAGAAGCTCTCCTTCCTGCCGGAGGCGCATACCGACTTCATCTTCGCGGTGATCGCCGAGGAAACCGGCTTCGTCGGCGTGATGGCGATCATCGCGCTGTTCGCACTGCTGGTCGGGCGCGCGTTCTGGCTCGGCCTGGCGGCGATGGAGGCCAAGCGCCCGTTCGCCGGCTACTGCGCGTTCGGCGTGGCGCTGTGGATCGGGCTTCAGGCCTTCGTCTCCATCGGCGTCAATCTCGGCCTATTGCCGACCAAGGGCCTGACGCTGCCGCTGATTTCCTCGGGCGGCTCCAGCGTGCTGATGACCTGTGTCGCGGTGGGCCTGCTGTTGCGGGTGGGCTACGAAGTGGACCGCACCCAGCGGCAGTTGGCGCGCATCCGCCAGAACGCGGCCGACGTCGTGCCGCCGGAGGAAGGCGATATCCCGATGCCTGCGCCCATGCCTGAGCCCGCGCAGGGTGCGCGTCCGCGCCCGCCCGTGCCCGCGTCCGCGCCGCTGGCCGCGCGCGGCCGCATCGAGCCGAGCCTGGGGACGGTGGGATGAGCGCGCCGGTCGTCATCCTCGCCGGCGGCACCGGCGGCCACATCTTCCCCGGCCTGGCCGTGGCGCAGGCGTTGCGCGAGCGCGGCGTGCCGGTACTGTGGATCGGTGCGCGCGATCGCATGGAAACGCGGCTCGTGCCGGCGCAGGGCTTTCCCATCGAAACCATCGACATCGCCGGCCTGCGCGGCAAGGGGCCGCTGGCGCTGCTCGGCGCACCGCTGCGGCTGCTGCGCGCGGTGTGGCAGGCGCGCGCGATCCTGCGCCGGGTGAAGCCGCGCGCGGTCGTCAGCTTCGGCGGTTTCGCCGCCGGCCCCGGCGGCCTGGCCGCGTGGCTGTCGCGATGGCCGCTGCTGGTGCACGAACAGAACAGCCGGCCGGGCGTGACCAATCGCGTGTTGTCGCGGCTGGCGCGTCGCGTGCTGGAAGGTTTCCCCGGCAGCTTCCCGGCCAGGATCGACGTGCAGACCGTAGGCAATCCCGTGCGTCCGGAGATTGCCGCGCTGTCGCCGCCCGAAGTGCGCTTGGCCGGGCGCGACGGCGCGCTGCGCGTGCTGGTGCTCGGTGGCAGCCAGGGCGCGCGCGCGCTCAATCGCGGCGTGCCGCCGGCGCTGGCCGCGCAGACGGCGGCGCTGGACGTGCTGCACCAGTGCGGCGAGACGCAGGTGCAGGCCGCCACCGAATCCTATGCGCAGTCCGGCGTGACGGCGCGCATCGTGCCCTTCATCGAGGACATGGCCCAGGTCTACGGTTGGGCCGATGTCGTGGTGTGCCGTGCCGGCGCGCTGACGCTGGCCGAGGTCTGCGCCGCCGGCATCGCCAGCGTGCTGGTGCCCCTGCCGGGCGCGGCCGACGATCACCAGACCTTCAATGCCGAACATCTCGTGTCGCACGGCGCCGCCGTGCGCGTGGCCGAGGGCGAAGGCTTCGAGAACCGGCTGGCCGAGGCCATCGCAGCGCTCGCCACCGACCCGGCATTGCGCCTGTCGCGCGCCACGGCGGCACGCGCACTGGCGCGGCCCGATGCCGCGCGCGTGGTGGCCGAGGCCGCATTGGCGGAGGCGGACGCATGAAGCGCCTGCACCACGATGCCGATTTCACCCAGGCCTTCCGCCGCGTGCACTTCGTCGGCATCGGTGGCGTGGGTATGAGCGGCATCGCCGAGGTGCTGTGCACGCTCGGCTACACGGTCAGCGGCTCGGACCAGAATCCCTCGCGCGCCACCGCGCGCCTGATCGCCGCCGGCGCGACCGTGCATTTCGGCCACGACGCCGCGCACGTGGAAGGCGCGGACGTGGTGGTGGTGTCCAGCGCGATCCGCGCCGACAACCCGGAAGTGCGCGCCGCCCACGCGCAACGCATCCCCATCGTGCCGCGCGCGGAAATGCTGGCCGAGCTGATGCGCTTCCGCCGTGGCATCGCGGTGGCCGGCACGCACGGCAAGACCACGACCACCAGCCTCACCGCCAGCGTGCTCAGCGAAGGCGGGCTGGACCCGACGTTCGTGATCGGCGGCCAGTTGCTTTCGGCCGGCGCCAACGCGCGCCTGGGCAGTGGCGACTGGCTGGTGGCCGAGGCCGACGAAAGCGATGGCTCGTTCCTGCGCCTGACGCCGCTGATCGCGGTCGTCACCAACATCGACGCCGATCACCTGGAAAACTACGACGGCGATTTCTCGCGCATGCGCGCGGCCTTCGACGAGTTCCTGCACCGGCTGCCGTTCTACGGGCTGGCGGTGCTGTGCGCCGACGACGACAACGTGCGCGAACTGGCCGCCAGCGTACCGCGCCACATCCTGACCTACGGCCATGCCGACGATGCGCAGGTGCGCGCGTTGAACGTGGCCCAGCACGGTTCGCGCACGCGCTTCGAACTTTGCCTGCCCGAGGCCGCGCCGCGCGCGGTGACGCTGAACCTGCCGGGCCGCCACAACGTGCAGAACGCGCTGGCCGCCGCCGCCGTCGGCTGGCAGCTCGGTGTGGAAGCCGATGCCATCGTGCAGGCGCTGGAGACTTTCCAGGGCATTGGCCGGCGCTTCAACCTGCTTGGCGAACTGCGGCTCGGGAACGGCGCGGCGGTGCAGGTGGTGGACGACTACGGCCACCACCCGCGCGAGCTGGCGGCGGTGTTCGAGGCGGCGCGCTCGGGCTGGCCGGAGCGCCGCCTCGTGGTCGCGTTCCAGCCGCACCGCTACAGCCGCACGCGCGACCTGCTCGACGACTTCGCGGCGGTGCTGTCGGACGTGGACGCACTGTTGCTGACCGAGGTGTACCCGGCCGGCGAGGCGCCGATTCCCGGCGCCGACGCGCGCGCGCTGGCGCGGGCGATCCGCGCCCGCGGGCGCATCGATCCGGTGCTGGTCGCGCATCCGAAGGAATTGATGGACGCGCTCGACGGCGTGGCGCAGGACGGCGACCTGGTGATCCTCGCCGGCGCCGGCGACATCGGACACGCGGCCCAGGACGTGGCCGCACGCATCGCGCAGGAGGCGAGCGCATGACCCTTTCCCCGAACCGCTGCACCGATCCTTCCGCCTTCGGCCGCGTCGCCGTGCTGCTCGGCGGCACTTCGTCCGAGCGCGAAGTGTCGCTGGACTCGGGCCGCAACGTGCTGGGCGCCTTGCAGGCGCGTGGCGTGGATGCCTTCCCGGTCGATGGCATCCCGGCGCTGATCCAGGCGCTGGCGCAGCGCCGCGTGGATCGGGTGTTCAACATCCTGCACGGCAGCGTCGGCGGCGGCGAGGACGGCGTGGTGCAGGGGCTGCTGGACGCACACGGGGTGCCGTACACAGGTTCCGGCGTGCTCGGTTCGGCGCTGGCGATGGACAAGGTGCGCAGCAAGCAGGTCTGGCTGAGCCTGGGCCTGCCGACGCCGCGTTATGCGCGCATCGGGAAGGGCGGGAACCCCGGATCGAGTCCGGGGCAGGCAATGCAGGCCGCCGCGCGCGAGCTGGGCCTGCCGGTGATCGTGAAGCCTTCCTGCGAAGGCAGCAGCGTCGGCGTCAGCCGCGTGTTCGACGCGGCCGACCTGGACGAGGCTGCGGCGCTGGCCGCGCGCTATCCGGGCGAACTGCTGATGGAGCAGTTGATCCAGGGCGGCGAATACACCGTCGGCATCCTCGGCGACCTCGCGCTGCCGAGCATCCGCATCGTGCCGGCCGGCGAATACTACGACTACCACGCCAAGTACGTGGCCGAGGACACGCAATACGTGTGCCCCGGCCTGGATGGCGAGGCCGAGACCCGGATCCGCGCACTGGCGCTGGCCGCGTTCCGCGCCGTGGGATGCAGCGGCTGGGGCCGCGTGGACGTGATGCGCGATGCGCAGGGCAACGACTACCTGCTCGAAGTGAACACCGCGCCTGGCATGACCAGCCATTCGCTGGTGCCCAAGGCGGCGCGCGAACTGGGCCTGTCGTTCGAGGATCTGGTCTGGTGCGTGCTGGAAACGAGCCTGCCTGAAACCAGCCTCGGCGGGGAGGGCGGCGCATGTCCGGCCTGATCCGCGTCTTCGCCTGGCTGCTCGCGCTGGCGGTGGTGACGCTGCCGCTGGTCGCGGTGCTAAACGGCTGGATGGCGCCGGACCGCTGGCCGATCCGGCATCTGCAAGTCACCGCCGAATACCAGCGCGTCAGCGCCGAGCAGATCCGCACCACGGTCGCCGCGCAGATGGGGCGCGGCTACTTCGATACCGATCCCGCCATCGTCCGCACCGCGCTCGCCGGCCTGCCGTGGGTGGAGCGCGTGGAAGTGCGCAAGCGCTGGCCGGACCGCATCGAGGTGGTGCTGGTCGAGCACCGCGCCCGTGCGCGCTGGGGCGAAGGCCGGCTGCTCTCCGAGCAGGGCGTGCTGTTCGCCACGCCCGGTGCGGCGCAGGTGCAGGGGCTGCCGCGCCTGTCCGGTCCGGACGACCGCGTGGCCGACGTGATCGCCTTCTTCGAGAGCGCGCAACGGCAACTGGCCGGCACGGGCCTGTCGCTGGAGGGCGCGCGCCTGACGCCGCGCGGAAGCTGGAGCCTGCAACTGAGAGGCGGCGCCAGCATCGTGGTCGGCCGCAGCGTCGCGCCCGAAGCGCGCATCGCGCGCCTGGTGCGGGTGCTGCCGCAACTGCTCGAAGGCGAGCGTCGCCCGTTCGAGCGGATCGACCTCCGCTACACCAACGGCTTCGCCATCGCGTGGGGCGAGCCGGGAGCCGGCGAGGCGCCGGTTCCCGAGGCCGCCGTGCCGGCCGCCGCGCGGCAGGTCGCTTTCACCCGTTCCAACCCCCTTATCCGTATTCCCGGCTTTTCGACATGAACCGCAAGGGCGACAAATCCCTGATCGTGGGACTGGACATCGGCACCTCGAAGGTCAAGGCGCTGGTGGGCGAGTACTCGCCCGGCAGCCCGGTCGAGGTGATCGGCATCGGCAGCCACAGTTCCAACGGCTTGAAGCGCGGCGTGGTGGTGGACATCGAATCCACCGTCAACGCCATCCAGCGCGCCATCGAGGAGGCCGAATCCATCGCCGCCTGCGAGATCCGCAGCGTCTATGCCTCCATCTCCGGCAGCCACACCCATTGCCGCAATTCGCCCGGCATCGTGCCGATCCGGGACGGCGAGGTCAGCTACGGCGACATGGAGCGCGTGCTGGAGGCGGCCAAGGCCGTCGCGGTGCCGTCGGACCAGCGCATCCTGCACGCGATCCCGCAGGAATACAGCGTGGACAACTCGCAGGAGGGCATCCGCCATCCGGTCGGCATGTCCGGCGTGCGGCTGGAAGTGCGCGCGCATCTGGTGCTGTGCGCGCTGTCGGCGGCGCAGAACATCACCAAGTGCGTGAACCGCTGCGGCCTGCAGGTCGACGAACTGGTGCTCGGCTCGCTGGCATCGAGCCAGTCGGTGCTGACCGAGGACGAGAAGGACCTGGGCGTGGCGCTGGTGGACATCGGCGCGGGCACCACCGACATCTCGGTGTTCGCCCAGGGCGCGATCCGCCATACCGCCTCGCTGCCGATCGCCGGCGACCAGGTCACCGGCGACATCGCGCACATGCTGCGCACGCCCACGCCGCACGCCGAGGAAATCAAGGTGCGCTACGCCTGCGCGCTGGCGCAGCTGGCGACGGCCGAGGAAAGCATCCAGGTGCCCAGCGTCGGCGACCGCCCGCCGCGCCGGCTGGCGCGCCAGTCGCTGGCCGAGGCGGTGCAGAGCCGCTACGAGGAAATCTTCGAGATGGTGCAGGCCGAACTGGAGCGCGCCGGCTATGCGCCGATGATCCGCGCCGGCCTGGTGCTGACGGGCGGCGCGGCCAAGATGGAGGGCGTCACCGAGCTGGCCGAGGAAATGCTGCACATGCCTGTGCGCATCGGCATCCCGCAGTACGTATCGGGCGTCGGCGAGGTCATCGGCAATCCCGAATACGCCACCGGCGCGGGGCTGCTCCTGTGGGGCAGCCGGCACGAGCAGCAGCGCCGGCCCGTGCTGGCCGGCGGGCGCGTGGGCGGGTTCTGGTCACGGGTGCGCAACTGGTATCGCGGAGAGTTCTGAGGTTTGGGGCCGGGAGGTCCCGTGGGCAAGTGGGTAAGCAAAACAGGGTTGTTCGGGTCTAAACATCCAGGGTCATGGAGGAAGCAAAAATGGCGTTTGAACTGGTAGAAAACATGGCGCCCAACGCCGTCATCAAGGTGGTGGGCGTGGGCGGCGGCGGCGGCAACGCGGTCGCGCACATGGTCAACTCGCAGGTGGACGGCGTGGAGTTCATCTGCGCCAACACCGATTCGCAGGCGATCCACAACGTCGGCGCGCGCCACGTGCTGCAACTGGGCGGCAACGTCACCAAGGGACTGGGCGCGGGCGCCAACCCCGAGGTCGGCCGCCAGGCCGCGCTGGAGGATCGCGAGCGCATCGTCGAGGCGCTGCATGGCGCCGACATGGTGTTCATCACCGCCGGCATGGGCGGCGGCACCGGCACCGGCGCCGCGCCGGTGGTGGCGCAACTGGCCAAGGAAATGGGCATCCTGACCGTGGCCGTGGTCACCAAGCCCTTCCCGTTCGAGGGCCGCCGCCGCATGCAGGTGGCGCTCAAGGGCATCGAGGAGCTTTCCCATCACTGCGATTCGCTGATCACGATCCCGAACGAGAAGCTGATCTCCGTGCTCGGGCGCGAGGCCACGATGGTGCAGGCCTTCCGCGCCGCCAACGACGTGCTGCTGGGCGCAGTGCAGGGCATTGCCGACCTGATCGTGCGGCCGGGCCTGATCAACGTGGACTTCGCCGACGTGCGCACCGTGATGAGCGAGATGGGCATGGCGATGATGGGCAGCGGCTCGGGCCGCGGCGAGGAGCGCGCGATGGAAGCGGCCGAGAAGGCCATCAGCAACCCGCTGCTGGACGACGTGAACCTGGCTGGCGCCAACGGCATCCTGGTCAACATCACCGCCGGCCCGGACTTCACCATGCGCGAGTTCGACGAGGTGGGCCGCAGCATCGAGGGCCTGGCCTCCGAGGACGCCACCGTGGTGATCGGCACCGTGCTCGATCCGGACATGCAGGACGAAGTCCGCGTCACCGTGGTCGCCACCGGCCTCAACCGCGCCGCCGCGCGCCAGCCGGTACGCGGTACGGACAAGGAGCCGGTCGCCGCACCGCGCCCGGTGCGCCTGGTGCGCGACGCCACCACCGGCCAGCCGATCTATCCCGATGCCGTTCCGGCCGCCGCCGCGAAGCCGAGCGCGCCGGCGACCCCGGCGCAGTCGCATGTCCAGAACACGGGCACGGCGATGGATTACCTGGACATCCCGAGCTTCCTGCGCCGCCAGGCGGACTGACGCAGGACATTGAACGCCATGCGCCAGGGACGGCGCGGGTCCGGTCGTCGCGAAAGCGGCGGCCGGACCGGCTCATGTTCAGACGCAATGCCCGAAGATGGACCCTTGCCCGGCAGGCATCGCCTGCCGGGCTTTTTGCCGTGGATGGGTCAGTCTGGCGGCCTTTTGTTGCGAAAAAGCTACAAAATTGTGGGGGAATCGCCAAAGTCGCGTTTCCCACCCCCCACATCTGTGTTATTGTCCGGCGCGTTTTCACGCGCTCCCGTACCGGAGTACGCCCCGCAATGATCAAACAACGCACACTCAAGAACGCGATCCGCGCCACCGGCGTGGGCCTGCATTCGGGCAACAAGGTCTACATGACCCTGCGCCCGGCGGCGGTGGATACCGGCATCGTGTTCCGTCGCACCGACCTTCCCGAGCCGCGCGAAGTCCGCGCCACCGCCGAGAACGTCGGCGACACCATGCTCTCCTCCACGCTGATCGAGGACGGCATCCGCGTCGCGACCGTCGAGCATCTGCTTTCCGCGCTGGCGGGCCTGGGCATCGACAACTGCTACATCGACCTGTCCGCGCCGGAAGTGCCGATCATGGACGGTTCGGCCGGTCCGTTCGTGTTCCTGCTCCAGTCCGCCGGCATCGAGGAGCAGTCGGCGGCCAAGCGCTTCATCCGGATCAAGCGCACCGTCACCGTCAAGGACGGCGACAAGTGGGCGCGCTTCGAGCCGTTCGACGGCTTCAAGGTGGGTTTTTCCATCGACTTCAAGCACCCGGCCTTCCCGCAGAGCCTGTCCAAGGCCGAGATCGACTTCTCCACGACCTCCTTCGTCAAGGAGGTCAGCCGCGCGCGCACCTTCGGCTTCATGAAGGACATCGAGATGCTGCGCGAGAAGAATCTCGCGCTCGGCGGCTCGATGGACAACGCCATCGTGCTGGACGACTACCGCGTGCTGAACCAGGACGGCCTGCGCTACGAGGACGAATTCGTCAAGCACAAGATCCTCGACGCCATCGGCGACCTGTACCTGCTCGGCCACAGCCTGGTGGGTGCGTTCTACGGCTACAAGTCGGGCCACCACCTCAACAACATCCTGCTGCGCACGCTGCTGGCCAACCAGGACGCGTGGGAAGAGGTGACCTACGAGGACAACGACGCCGCGCCGATCTCCTACGCCCACCCGGCGCAGGCGATCATCTGAGGTACGGTTCGCAATTGTGAAACCGCGATGTTGACCCGGGCGGATGCAGGTTCCAACGTAGCGAGGGCATAGTAAGGACAACGAATTTCAGGCCATGGAGGCCAATTGCAGCAACCGGGACTTAAGTTCCTCGTCCCGTGTCGCTGCCGCCGCCGCCCGCAGGGTTTCGCGGGCGGATGGGGAAAGGGGTAGAAGCGGTGCCGCGTCCGGGGGGACGGGCTGCATCGTTGCCACTTTCACGGTGATGCCGCTGGCGGAGACGCCGGCTGCGCGCGCTGCGTCCAGCAGGACGTCGGCATGCAGGCGCAGTCGGGCTTTCCAGGCGGGGGCGTCGGCCAGAAAGACAAGCCTGTCGTCGCGCAGGTTTCCCAGCTTCACGTGGGAGGCCAGCGGCTCCGGCAGGGACTGGCGCAGTTGCCGGTCGAGCGCGTGAAGCTGCATGGCGCGTTCGACCAGATGGCCTGGGTCGCTGGAAAGCGCCGCCGACAGGGCGGAGCGGAAGGTGGACTTGGGCTTGGGCTGCATGGGCACACGAGAACAGGTTGAACCGATGGATGTCATCATCGTATCGAAGTTTCTGAAAACGCCACGGAAACTTTCCCTGCGCGATCCGCGCTTCCTTGCCATGGTGGGTTCGGCGGTGCTGCTGCTGACGGGCCTGGGCGCCGCCTCCGGCTACGGTGTCCGCGCCGTGATGGGCGAACGGACGACGGCGCAGGTCGAAGGCCTGCGGCTCCAGATCGAGCAGCAGCGCGCCGATTTCGACAGCGCCCAGGGCGAAGCCCAGCGCGAGCTCAACGCCATGTCGATCAAGCTGGCCGAACTCCAGGCCGAATCCACCCGCATCAACGCCCTCGGCGCGCGCCTGACCAAGATCGCCCGCCTCGACGACGGCGAATTCAATTTCGACCAGCCGCCCGCCGTCGGTGGCCCTAAAATCGCCACCGCCGACAGCCATGGGGGCGCCGCGCCCACCGGCAGCCAGCTCGGCGGCTCGATCGACGCGCTCTCCCGGCAGATATCGGTCCAGGCCCAGCAACTGGCGCTGCTGGAAAGCGTGCTGTCCGACCGCGAACTGGACGCCAGCCTGCTGCCCACCGGCCTGCCGGTGCGTTCGGGCTACGCCTCCTCCAGCTACGGCCGCCGCGCCGATCCGTTCTCCGGCTTCAGCGCATTCCACCAGGGCGTGGACTTCTCCGGCGCGCGCGGCTCGGACGTGCTGACGGTGGCCGATGGCGTGGTGCAGTTCGCCGGCCGCATGAGCGGCTACGGCAACATCGTGGAGATCGACCACGGCAACGGCTACGTGACCCGCTACGCCCACAACGACAAGAACGTCGTGGCGGTGGGCGATCGGGTCAAGGCCGGGCAGGTGATCGCCAAGATGGGGTCCACCGGTCGCTCCACCGGCACCCACGTGCACTTCGAAGTCTGGCTCAACGGCCGCGTGGTCAATCCGAACCAGTACCTGCGCAACGCGCGTGGCTGATTCGGCGCGCAAATCGCCGCCGGCAAGGGCTTGATTCGCCCCGGCCCGCTCCCCACGTTAAAATCCCCGTTTTGCGCAAGGCCGCCGCGTGCGGCCTTTCGCGTGTGTCGCGTCACGCGGCCTTCCTTCCTTCGGACATTTCCATGCTCAACAAGCTCCTGACTGGCATCTTCGGCAGCCGCAACGACCGGCTCGTGACCCAGCTGCGCAAGAAAGTCGAGAAGATCAATGCGCTGGAAGCGCAGTTCCAGGCCCTCGACGACGACGCCCTGCGCGGCAAGACGGCGCAGTTCCGCGAGCGGCTGGAAAAGGGCGAGACGCTGGAACAGCTCCTGCCCGAGGCCTTCGCCACCATGCGCGAAGCCGCGCGCCGCGTGCTGGGCATGCGCCATTACGACGTGCAGCTGATCGGCGGCATGGTGCTGCATTCGGGCAAGATCGCCGAGATGCGCACCGGCGAGGGCAAGACGCTGGTCGCCACGCTCGCGGTCTACCTCAACGCGCTGCCCGGCAAGGGCGTGCACGTGGTCACGGTCAACGACTACCTGGCGCGCCGCGACGCGGCCTGGATGGGCAAGGTCTACACCTGGCTCGGCCTCTCCGTGGGCGTGGTGTACCCGGGCATGCCGCACGCCGACAAGAAGGGCGCCTATGCCGCCGACATCACCTACGGCACCAACAACGAGTTCGGCTTCGACTACCTGCGCGACAACATGGCGCTGTCGCAGGAGGAGCGCTTCCAGCGCGGCCAGAACTACGCCATCGTCGACGAGGTGGACTCGATCCTGATCGACGAGGCGCGGACGCCGCTGATCATCTCCGGCCCCTCCGACGATTCGCCCGACCTCTACCTCAAGGTGAACCGGATCGTGCCGAATCTGACCCGGCAGGCCGACGAGAAGGCCGAGGGCGACTACTGGGCCGACGAAAAGAGCAAGCAAGTGCACCTGTCCGAAGCGGGCATGGAGCACGCCGAGCAGCTCCTGCGCCAGGCCGGCATCATCGCCGAGGACGATGGCCTGTATTCGGGCCAGAACCTGTCCGTGGTGCATCACCTCAATGCCGCGCTGCGCGCGCATGCGCTCTACAACCGCGACGTGGAATACCTGGTGCGCGACGGCGAAGTGCTGATCGTGGACGAGTTCACCGGCCGCACCCTGCCGGGGCGGCGCTGGTCCGACGGCCTGCACCAGGCCATCGAGGCCAAGGAAGGCGTGAAGATCCAGCGCGAGAACCAGACGCTGGCCTCGATCACCTTCCAGAACTACTTCCGCATGTATTCCAAGCTCTCGGGCATGACCGGCACCGCCGACACCGAGGCCTACGAGTTCCAGTCGATCTACGGCCTGGAAGTGGTCGTGATCCCGACCCACCGCCCGATGCAGCGCCGCGACGAGCCTGACCTGGTGTTCATGAAGCGCCCGGCCAAGTTCAAGGCCATCGTCGAGGACATCACCGAGCGCCACAAGGCCGGCCAGCCGGTGCTGGTGGGCACCACCTCGATCGAGACCTCCGAGCTGCTGGCCAACGAACTGCGCCGCGCGAAGATTCCGCACGAAGTGCTCAACGCCAAGCAGCACGAGCGCGAAGCGCACATCGTGGCGCAGGCCGGCCGCAGCGGCGCCGTGACGATCGCCACCAACATGGCCGGCCGCGGTACCGACATCGTGCTGGGCGGCTCGCTCGACGCCGATCTGGAAGCCCTCGGCCCGGACGCCTCCGAGGAGGCCATCGCCAAGGCCAAGGTCGAATGGCAGGAACGCCACGACGCCGTGCTGGCCGCCGGCGGCCTGCACATCATCGGCACCGAGCGGCACGAGAGCCGCCGCATCGACAACCAGCTGCGCGGCCGTTCCGGCCGCCAGGGCGACCCGGGTTCCTCGCGCTTCTACCTGTCGCTGGAAGACAGCCTGATGCGCATCTTCGCCTCCGACTGGGTGCAGCGCGCGATGAAGTTCCTCGGCATGAAGGAGGACGACCGCATCGAGGACAAGATGGTCAGCCGCCAGATCGAGAAGGCGCAGCGCAAGGTCGAAGCGCACAACTTCGACATCCGCAAGCAACTGCTCGACTACGACGACGTGGCCAACGACCAGCGCAAGGTGATCTATTCCCAGCGCGACGAGCTTCTGGCCAGCGACTCGGTGCAGGACGTGGTCGCCGGCATCCGCGAGGACGTGGTCGCCGAAGTCGTCGGGCGCTTCGTGCCGCCCGAATCCATCGACACCCAGTGGAACCTGCCGGGCCTGGAAAGGGAGCTGGCGGACGAGTTCGGCATCGCGATGGATCTCCAGCAGCTCGCCCGCGAGCGCGACGAGCTGGCGGCCGAGGACATCGCCGCGCAGGTGCAGGAAGCATTCGAGCGCCTGTTCCGCGAAAAGGAAGCCCTGATCGGTTCGGAAATGATGCGCACGCTGGAGAAGCACGTGATGCTGACCGTGCTCGACCAGAGCTGGAAGGAGCACCTGGCGCGCATGGACTTCCTGCGCCAGGGCATCCACCTGCGCGGCTACGCGCAGAAGCAGCCCAAGCAGGAATACAAGCGCGAGGCCTTCGAGCTGTTCGGCCAGATGCTCGACAAGATCCGCCTGGAAGTCGTCAAGCTGCTGGCGCGCGTGCGCATCCGCTCGGAAGAGGAAGTCGCGCAGATGGAAGAGGCCGAGCGCCAGCGCAGCGAGGCGCGCAGCCAGCGCATGCAGTTCCAGCACGAGGGCGCGGGCGGCCTGGGCGCGGACGAGGAAGCCGCGCAGGTCATGGGCGCCGGCCAGCCGCAGGCCGTGCCGGTGGTGCGCGACATGCCCAAGATCGGCCGCAACGACCCGTGCCCGTGCGGCTCGGGCAAGAAGTTCAAGCACTGCCACGGACAACTTGCCTGACGGCGGGGCGCGGGAGGCGGGGGTATGTTTCCCGGCTCCCGCGTTCCGCGTCCCGGGCCCCTTCCGGTTTTGAACGATCCCGTCGCTGAATCACCGCCGCCCATCCACGTCGTCGCCGGCGTCCTGAGCGACGCGCGCGGCCGCATCCTGCTGGCGCGCCGCGAGGGCGCGCGCGAACTGGCCGGGCTGTGGGAGTTTCCCGGCGGCAAGGTGGAGCCGGGCGAGACGCCGCGCCAGGCGCTGGCGCGCGAACTGCGCGAGGAAATCGGCATCGAACTGGACGAGGACGCGCCGGCACCGCTGATCGCGGTGCCGCACCGCATGGCGAACGGCAAGCGCATCCTGCTCGACGCCTACCGCATCGCCCGCTTCCGTGGCCGCGCGCGCGGCATGGAATCGCAGGCGGTGACATGGGTGCCGCCCGAGCGCCTCGGCAACTATTCGATGCCCGGCGCGGATGCCCCCGTGGTCGCTGCGTTGCGTCAGCCGGCGAGCTATCTGATCACGCCCGAGCCGGGCGCGGACGCCGATGCCTTCCTGCACCGCCTCGCGCGTGCGCTGGAAGGCGGCGTGCGCCGCGTGCAACTGCGCGCACGCCATCTCGATGCCGATGCCCTGGCCGAACGCGCGCGCGCGGCGGCGGCGCTGGCGGTGCGATATGGCGCGGAGCTGTTGCTCAACAGCGGATCGCTTGGCCTGGAGGCGACCTTGCGCCTGGCCGGATCGCTGGGCATCGGCCTGCACCTGACCGCCGCCGACCTGGCCCGCATCGACGCCCGCCCACTGCCCGGCGGCACGCCGCTGGGGGCGTCCTGCCACGATCTGGACGAGCTGCGGAAGGCGCAGCGGGCAGACGTGGATTTCGCGGTGCTCGGGCCGGTCAATCCCACCGCATCGCATCCGCATGCACAGGCGCTGGGCTTTTCGCGCTTCGCGCGCCTGCGCGAGCGGGTGGTGTTGCCGATCTACGCGCTCGGTGGCCTTACCGTCGCCGACCACGACCGCGCGCGCGCGCATGGCGCGCAGGGCGTCGCTGCAATTCGCGGGCTTTGGCCGGCGGATTGAACGGTGTTCAGTCCAGCAGTTCCCTGACGACATCCGCCGGCCGGCACACGCGCGCGCCGCGCGGCGACACCACCACCGGACGGTTCAGCAACACCGGGTGCGCGGCAATGGCGGCGAGGATGCGTTCGTCGTCGAGCGCCGGCTGATCCAGGCCCAGTTCGGCGCAGAGCGGCTCCTTGGTGCGCAGCAGCGCCCGCGCCGGCTGCCCGAGCGCATCGCGCAGCGCGCGAAGCGTCGCCAGGCTGGGCGGGTTCTTCAGGTACAGCACGATGTCCGGCTCGATGCCGGCCTCGCGCAGGGTGGCCAGCACGGTGCGCGAGGTGCCACAGTCGGGGTTGTGGTAAAGCACGAGGCTCATGGCGGGCGTCCGCTGATGGGAGTCCGCCATTGTCGCGCGTCCGGCCGGAGGATGCGGCGGACGCGCGACGTCTCGACGGCCTGCTGTCACCAGGCGTAGGCCACCTTGGCGTAGACGTAGCTGCCGTTGAAGCCGAACGGGGAATAGCTGCTGTAGCGGAACAGCCCGCTCGGCGCGCTCGCCGGATTGCCCCAGTTGGCGGCGATGGTGTCGTCCGGGTATTCGTCGAGCACGTTGTCGCCGCCGAGCGTGAACGTCCAGCGGTCGAGGCTGTAGTCGATCGCAAGATCGAGCAGCCATTTGGCCGAGAGCGTCTGGTCCTGCGCCGGGTTGCTGGCGTGGCGCACGGTGGCGTCGCCGTAGCGGGTCAGGCCCGAGCGCAGCGCCCAGTTGCCGATGCGGTAGTCGGCGCCGAGGGCGATCTTGTCGCGCGGCGCGCCGACTTCGATGCGCCCGGTTTCGGCGCGCCCGATGCGTTGCAGGCCGCCGAGCGCTTCCAGTTCCGGCGCATTGGGCTGGATGCGGGTGATCTCGGTCTTGTTGTAGTTGAAGCCCGCCGACAGGTCGAGCGTGCCGTCGCCGACCTCCAGGTTCCAGGTGCCGACCAGATCGACGCCCTGGGTGCGCGTGTCCACGGCATTGGTGAAGTAGCGCCCGCCGCGCACGCCGGGGAAGCCCAGTTGCGCCAGGTAGGCTTCCACCGCGTCGCCGATCAGGTTTTCCGACAGCACGATGCGGTCATCGATCTCGATCTGGTAGACGTCCAGGCTCAGGCTCAGGCGGTCGGTGGGCTGGGCGACCAGGCCGACGCTGAAGTTCAGCGATTCCTCCGCATCCAGCGGTTGCGCGCCGAACGCCTGCGCCACCGCGCTGTTCACCGGGAAGGTACGGGTCTCGTAGATCTGCCCGTCGATCAGCACCGAGGACGTGGTCGAGTAGTTCTGCTGCGCCAGCGACGGCGCGCGGAAGCCGTTGCTGGCCGTCGCGCGCAGCGCCAGCGCGTCGCTGAAGGCATAGCGCAGCGAGAGCTTGCCCGACAGGGCATCGCCGAAATCGCTGTAGTCCTCGTAGCGCGCGGCCGCCGCCACGGTGAAGGCGTCGCTCAGTTCGGTGTCGATTTCCACGTAGAGCGAGGTGTTGTCGCGCGAGTTGGCGCCGGCATCGCCGGGCTGGAATCCGGGGAACACCTGCGCGCCGGGCGCGCCGCCGAAGGCGCCGATCTGGTAGGACGCCAGCTCGCCGGCGAAGATCGAATAGGTCTCGTCGCGGTATTCGGCGCCGAAGGCCAGCGTGGTGGGCCGCGCGGTGTCGAAGGCCTTGGAGAAATCGAGGTTGAGGATGGTCTGCTCGTTCTTCAGCGTGCCGGCGTAGAACTGCGTCGGCGAGGTCGGGCCGAGGCTGCGGTTGAGGCTGTTGAGCACGTTGAACGCCAGCTCGTTGCTGCCCCGGTTGATGCTGACGTCCCAGCGCAGGTAACCGGCGGTGCTGCCGCGCAGGCCGGCCACCAGCGCCAGGTCCTTGGACGTGGTGCCGATCAGCGGCAGGAAGCCTTCCGGGTAGATCGAGGGGATGTTGGCGGCGTTGCCGGCCTGGCGGTAGTTGCCCGCCGACTCGGCGTTGCGTTCGCTGACGTTGCCGAAGGCGTAGAACTCGGTGCTCTGGCCCAGTTCGATGCCGGAATTGAAGAACAGGCGCAGGTTGTCCGATTCCGGGTCGCCGAAGCGGTGGTTCTTGCGGCCGTAGCTGACGTCGCCGGGAAAGCGGAAATCCACGCCGGCGCGGTTGGTCGGGTCGGCATCGGTGTATTCGCCCGAGATGCGCGCCCACGCCGCCGGGCCGAAATCCAGCCCGACGTCCGCGCTGCCGTTGACCTGGCGGCCATCGCCGGCGCTGTACTGGCCGATGCCGGCCTGCACGCTGCCGCCGTCGCGGCCGGACTTGAGCACGATGTTGACCACGCCGGCGATGGCGTCCGAGCCGTATTGCGCCGCCGCGCCGTCGCGCAGCACCTCGACCCGCGCGATGGCGCTGATTGGTATCGCGTTCAGGTCCACCGGCGAGGAGCCGCGCCCCTGGGTGCCGTTGACGTTGAGCACGGCCGCGCTGTGGCGGCGCTTGCCGTTGACCAGCACCAGGGTCTGGTCGGGCGAGAGGCCGCGCAGTTGCGCCGGGCGCACCGAGTCGGTGCCGTCGGTCAGCGAGGGACGCGGGAAGTTCAGCGACGGCAGCGCGCGCGACAGCGCGGTCGCAAGCTCCGTGGTGCCGGTGGCAAGCAGGGTCTCGGGCGCGATGACGTCGATCGGCGAGGCCGATTCGGTGATCGTGCGGTCGGCGACGCGCGTGCCGGTGACGATGACGGTATCCAGCGCGCGCGCGTCGTCGCTGTCCTGGGCGAGTGCCGTCAAAGGCGCGAGCAGGGCGGCGATGGCCAGGGCAAGGGGAGTCCGGGGCATGGGGTGTTTTTCCTTGTTCGATCGGGGGGCCGTCCGCGCGCCGTTACCCGGGAGGAACAGCGCGGCGACGCCCGATCATCCCTTGCCGGCGCCGGGGATTTGGAGTGACTTCATCGCATCTTGTTATTCCGCGGCGGCATCAGTTTCCGTGGCGCGGGAGCGCCGCTTCGCCGCCGCGCAGCGCGGCATCGGCGACATGGATTGGGGAATGGCCGGCATGCCCCGGGCGGCCCGGTTTCCGATCGCGTCGCGCAAACGAAGTACGCCCGCTGCATGGAGCGGGCGTACGCGGGTCGTCCCCGGTTTTCCGGCGGACCGCCGGGCCCGGTCAGCGCCGGGTATCGGCCTGCTGCTGGGCGACTTCGCGCTGCGCCAGCCAGCGCGCGGTCTGCAGCATGCCTTCGTGGCCGCGGTCGGCGACGACGGCACGGTACTTGCCGGCCACCACGAGGCTCGGCGTGGTCTCGATGCCCCAGCGCGCCAGCGTGCGCTGGCTGCGGCTGATCTGGGTGTTCACCGCGAACGAGGTGGCGGTGGCCTTCAGCGCGTCGGCGTCCACGCCCAGGTCGGCGTAGAGGCCGGCGATGTCCTCGAGCCGGCCGCGGCCGATCTTCTGCTGTTCGGCCAGTGCCTTGAACATGCCGCTGTGGGTCTGGTCGAGCAGGCCCATGGCCTGGGCGGCGTAGAAGCCGCGCGCGATCGGCTCGAACGCGCCGTGCGACATCGGCGCGTAGACGAAGTTGACCTCGGCGGGCAGGGTCTTCTTCCAGGCCGGCGTCAGCGTTTCCAGCCGGGCGCAGTGGATGCAGGTGTAGGAGAACACTTCGGCGACTTCGACCTTGCCCGGCACGGCGGCCATCAACTGTGGCGGTTCGATGACGAAGTAGTCGGTGCCAAGGCGCGGCTCGGGGCCTTCGGGCACGACCGCAGGCGCGGGCGCGGCGGGCGCTTCGTCGGCGGGTGCAGTTGCCTGGGTCTGGGCCGTGGCGGTGTCGTTGGCGTCGTCCGATGCGGAATCGGCATCGGCGGCGGGCGCTTGCTCGTCCGAAGCCGCCTCGGATGCGGCGGGCGCCGGCGTGTCGTTCGACGGCGACGGCGCGGGTTCGGCGGCGGGCGCCGGAGCAGGCGCGCTCGCTGGTGCCGGAGCCGGCGATTCGGAGCCGCAGGCGGCCAGCGCCAGCAGTGCGGCCAAGGTCAGCGCGCGGAGGAGGATGGCGGGGATACGGTTCATTGCGCGGCGACCTCGGTGGCGTCGTGCAGGCCCTCGATGTAGCTGGCCAGCGACTGGATTTCCTCATTGGTCAGCTTTGCGGCGACGTCCACCATCAAGGTGTTCTCGTTGTCGCCCTTGCCCCAGGCGTGACCGTCGCGGAAGGCTTCCAGGTGGCGCGCGGTATAGGCCGCGTGCTGGCCGGCCAGCGCCGGATAGGCGCTGCCCGGATTGCCGCGCCCGCTCGGGCCGTGGCAGGCCAGGCAGGCCGGGATGCCGCGTTCGGCGTCGCCACCACGGTAGAGCTTCTCGCCGGCCTCGTAGAACTTGCGGCCATCTTCCATCGTGCTGTCGTCGGCGATGCCGGGCAGCACGGTGAGCGTGGCGAAATAGGCACCGACATCGCGCATGTCCTGCGGGGAGAGGATGCTGGCGAAGCCGAGCATCACCGGGTCCTGGCGGCTGCCGTCCTTGTACATGGCGAGCTGGCGAGCGATGTAGCGCTCGTTCTGCCCGGCCAGCTTGGGATATTGCGGATCGACCGAATTGCCGTCCACGCCGTGGCAGGCGGCGCAGGCCGCCGCCTTGCCGGCGCCCGCGGCGGCATCGCCGGCCACGGCGGGGCCGTGGGCGTCGGTCAGTGTGGTGGCCTGGGCCGGTTCGGCATCGGGAGCCGCGGTGACTTCGGCCGGCGCGGGAGTGTCCTGCGCGCCAACGGTAAAGACCAGGCCCAGGCCGAGGGAAAGCGCGACGGCCATGCCACAATAGCGACGCAAACTCATTACACGTGCTCCGCGAGAGATTCGTTCGGGCTGCGCGCCGGGGCTGTCGTCGCTGCCGTCCGAGCCGCAGGCCAGCGCGGGTGCGCGGACTTGGGGCACGCAATCGTGCACAGGCCACTGGCGGAGTCGCTCGATGCAACACGGCGACGGTACGGCTTGGCTGGGCGGCAGCGGGTCCATGACCCGGCGATGCAGAAACGCCCGAATTATTCCAGCCGGCCCCAAGTCGGTCAAACCAGAAGGCGATCCAGATGTCCGAAACCAACCCCCTGCGCGGCGCGACCTACCTCAAGAGCGTGCACGAACTGCGCCAGTTGCCGCTCGATGGCGGCCGGGAAGTCGCCATCGCGGGGCGTTCCAACGCCGGCAAGTCCAGCGCGATCAACGCCATCGTCGACCAGACCGGCCTGGCGCGCACCAGCAAGACGCCGGGCCGCACCCAGCAACTGGTCTATTTCCAGGTCGCCCCGCAGCGTTACCTCGTGGACCTGCCCGGCTACGGCTACGCCAAGGTGCCGCCGGCCCTGCGCGACCACTGGCAGGGCGTGATCGACGGCTTCTTCCGCACTCGCCAGGCGCTGCACGGGCTGGTGGTGGTGATGGACGTGCGCCACCCGCTGCGCGATTTCGACCGTCAGATGCTGGGTTACGGCGCGGCGCGCGGATTGGCCTGCCATTGCCTCCTGACCAAGGCCGACAAGCTGCCGCGCGGGCAGCAGTCCAAGGCGTTGCTGGAAACCCGCCGCGCGCTGGGCGAGGGGGCGAGCGTGCAGTTGTTCTCGGCCGCCTCGCACCTGGGCGTGGACGAAGCGCGCGCGGTGCTGGCCGGCTGGCTGGAACTGGAATGACTCGCATCGTGCGCGCAGGCAGCGCGATCGGCACGAAAGCGCGGCCGCGCTGATCCGCCCCCGTACAATCGGCGCACACTCGGCGAAAGACACGGGACATGAGCCAAGAACGCAACCGACGCGATCTGGAACAGGAGATCACCACCGACCTGCGCGATCGCATCAGCTACGGCGGCTATCTGCGCCTGGACACGCTGCTGTCCGCGCAGCAACCGTTGTCCGAGCCGCCGCACCACGACGAGATGCTGTTCATCATCCAGCACCAGACCTCCGAGTTGTGGCTGAAGCTGATGATCCACGAGCTGCGCGCGGCGGTGGCGCAGCTTCGGCAGGACAACGTGGACAGCGCGCTGAAGATGCTGGCGCGGGTCAAGAAGGTGCTGCGCCAGTTGGTCGAACAGTGGTCGGTGCTGGAAACGCTCACGCCCAGCGACTACCTGCGATTCCGCGACGTGCTCGGACCGGCCTCGGGCTTCCAGTCGCTGCAATACCGCATGGTCGAGTTCCTGCTCGGCAACAAGAACGCCGCGATGCTCAAGGTGTTCTCGCACGACGAAACCGCCGCCGCGCAACTTCGCGACGTGCTGGAGGCGCCGAGCCTGTACGACGAGTTCCTGGCCTGGCTGGCGCGTCGCGGCCACGCCGTGCCGGCCGCCGTGCTGGAGCGCGACGTGCGCGAATCGCACGAGCGCTGCGATGCGCTGGTGCCGGTGTTCAAGCGCATCTACGAGCACACCGACGATTTCTGGGAGGAATACCACTTGAGCGAACAGCTCGTGGACCTGGAATCGGACTTCCAGCTCTGGCGCTTCCGCCACATGCGCACGGTGATGCGCATCATCGGCTTCCGTCGCGGCACCGGCGGCTCCAGCGGCGTGGGCTTCCTCAAGCGCGCGCTGGACCTGACCTTCTTCCCGGAGCTGTTCGAAGTACGCACCGAAATCGGCATCTGAGCGCCGTTACAGGAGCGAGCCTGCTCGCGATAGGTGCTGAAGATTGCGAACGTTGAGGGATACAGGTCGCCTGCAGGCAGGCTCCTGCAGTCGTCAGCCCACGAACCGCCGCAACGGCGTGTGCCGCACCAGCAGTTCGTAGCCGACGAGACACGCGGCGGTGGTCGCGGCGATGGCGAGCAGCAGTTTCGCCGTCCAGTGGAGATCCGAATCCATCAGCGCATACTGGATCGCGAGCAGCAGCGGCAGGTGCAGCAGGTAGATCCAGTACGCCCGCTCGGCGAAGTAGCGCATGAGGCGGCTTGGCCGCTCCAGCCAGCGCAGCGCGGCGATCAGGCAGGCCAGGGTGCCCCATGCGGCGATGCAGGCTTCGAGGATTGCGACCGGCCACGGCGCGGTCGGTTGCGGATCGGCGTGAATCCGCCAGAGGAAGGCGGCATACAGCGCCAGACAGACGAGCACGCCCGGTGCCAGCCAGGACGCGAGCGGCCGCAGCCAGTCCAGCCGTCCGTGCAGCGCGAGGCCCAGCGCGAAGAACGGCCCGAACACGCCGATGGCCCAGAACTGCGGCAGAAGGCTGTCGGGTGCCGGATGCGGCGCGCCGGTGAGCGCGAAACCGGGAACCAGCGCCAGCGGCAGGCCGAGCGCCAGCGCGCGCGGCCCCCAAGCCAGCGCGCGGTCTAGCAGGCGGCCGAGCTCGAGCGTCCGGCCCGCCCATGCCAGCACGCCGAACAGCAGCAGGTAGTACAGGAACCACAGGTGGCCGAGGCCGGGCGGCACGGGCGGTGGATCGGGCATGGCCATCCATGCGCGCACCATTTCCAGGACAGGGGAGCGATGCTCGACGTGGCCGGCCGCCCAGCGAATCGCGGACAGCATCGTCGCATGCAGCAAGGGCAGCCCCACCAGCAGCGGCACCAGGATGCGCCGCACGCGCTGGCGCATCAGCCCGGCCATGCCGCGGCGCGCCAGCAGCCATGCGGTGAAGTAGCCGGACACCAGGAAGAACAGCGGCATCCGCACCAGATGCGGCAGCCAGATCAGCGCATCGATGCCTTGCCAGTTCTGGCGGTCGGCCGCCGGCCAGAACGGCTGCGCCAGCGGGCTGTAGGCCAGCGCGGCGTGGAAGGCCACGCCGGCCAGCATGGCGAGCGCGCGCAGGTGATCGAGGGCGTGCAGGCGTGGGGTGGGGAGGGACATGATCGTGGCCGTTAAAGCCAACACTGGCTGTTGGGGTGGCCGTCATCCCGGCGAAAGCCGGGATCCACCTTGATCTTGCATCCACACGCACGATGGATTCCGGCTTTCGCCGGAATGACGGCTGGAAGGTTTTCGCTTTGGAAGCCCTGCGAACTTGCGAAACACCACTAGTAAAACGCCGGCTTGCGCCCGTTCCACCACGCCGTGAAACCCAGTGCGAGCAGGCCGACCAGGACTTGCGCGGCCAGGATCGCCAGCGCCGGCGCGCTCCACACGATGGCATCGCCGCGCACCGTGCCGTCGATGGCTTCGATCTGCCCGAGCAGCACCATGAAGGGGTTGATCAGCACCATGCTGGCGATCATCACGAAGGTGTTCCAGCCCTCGGACTGCACGTTCATCGCCACCGCCAGCGAGACGCAGTAGGCGGCGAAGATGTAGCCGAACAGCAGCAGCGAATACACGATGAGGCCATCGGGCAGCGGCGTGAACGCGATCGTGCCCAGCGCCCCGAGCGCGAGCAGGGCGAAAGGCACGCCGAAGGTGAGCAGGTTGCCGGCCAGCTTCGCCACGGTGAAGTCGAGCGGGGAGACCGGCAGGCTCATCACGAAGGCCAGCGTCTGTTCCTTGCGTTCCACCAGCAACGAATTGGAGATCGCAAAGCAGGCCACCGCGACCAGCACCACGATCAGCAGCAGCGAGCCGAGGTAGAAGCTCCAGGTCTTCGCCGCGCCGAGCAGGCACAGGGCGACGATGCCGGCCAGCACGTAGGCGGCGAACTGCTTCTGGAACAGTTGCCAGTCCTTGAGCACCAGCAGGCGGATCACCGGCAGGTTCAGTTCGATGTTCATGCGGCACCTCCCGCGCGCACGGCGGTCACGAAGATGTCTTCCAGCGCCATCGGGTCCACGCGCTCCACGCGCAGGCCCTGGGCGCCCAGGCGTTCGGGCAGGTCGGCGCGCCAGTCGCGCACCTTGATCTCGACCTGGCTGCCGGCGTGGCGCACCTGCGCCAGTTCCGGCCACTGGTCGATGTCCGTCGTCGTGGTGCCGATGCACAGCACGCGCCGCCAGCTGTCCAGGAACGATTCCTTGTTGCGGCTGGCCACCAGCCGGCCTTGGTGCAGGAAGCTGATGCTGTCGGCCAACTGCTCGATGTCGTGGGTGTTGTGCGAGGAAAACAGCACGCTGCGGCGCTCGTCGCGCAGCACCTCGGCCAGCGCCTCCAGCACTTCGGCGCGCGCCACCGGGTCCAGGCCGGTGGTGGGTTCGTCCAGCAGGAGCAGGCGCGGACGGCGCGCAAGGCACAGCAGCAGCAGCGCTTTCACCCGCTGTCCGTGCGAGAAGCCGCCGATGGCCTGGTGGGCGCGCAGGTCGAAGCGGCGCATGAGCCGGTCGGCATGGTCGTCGTCCCAATCCGGGTAGATGCGGCGCACCAGCGCGATGTGCCAGGCCAGCGTCCTGCCGCGATACAGGCGCATGTCCTCGGAGGCGAAGCCGATGTCCCGCTTGGCCGCGACCTGCGCGGCGGGCAGCGACTGGCCGAGCACCTCGACCTGGCCGGCATCGGGCGCGGCCAGGCCGGTGAGCAGGCGCAGCAGCGTGGTCTTGCCGGCGCCGTTGACGCCGACCAGGCCCATCACCTCGCCTTCGGGCAGGGCGAGGGTGATGTCGTCGAGGACGAAATCGGGATAGCGCTTGCACAGGCCGGAGACGGCGAATGCGGCGGTCATGGGGTTACTCCTTGGGGGCAGGGAAAGGCGATGTATCCGCATCGAGCACATCGTCGAGGCGTTCGTGCAGGGTGTTGCGATCAAGGCCCAGTTGCGCGGCGGTCGCGACGGCATCGGCCAGTTGCCGGGCGAGGTTGGTTTCCAGCAGTTGCCGTGCGTGATCGGCCCGTTCGGCCACCACCGAGCCCTTGCCGTGCCGGGTGGCGATGACGCCCAGGCGCTCCAGTTCGTCATAGGCGCGCTTGACGGTGATCACGCTCACGCCGCTGCCGGCGGCCAGTTCGCGGATCGAGGGCAGCGCCTGTCCGGGCGCCCAGTCGCCGGCCATCACGCGGGTGGTGATCTGGTCGATGATCTGCTGGTACATCGGCCGGGGATCGCTGGCCGACAGGAACAGTTCCGTACACACTGCCATCAACTGTATATGTAATTTATATACAGTATGCACAGTCATCACGGGGCGCGCAAGCGCCGCTTCCGGCGGACACTTCCGCCGGCTGAGCGCCGAACTACTTCGAGTCGGCGCGTGGGGTGCCCGGCGTGGTGTCGTGGCGAATGCGGGTAGGATGCGGGCTTCGTCTTGTTCCAGGGAACCCGCATGAGCCAGCCCCGCCCCGAATCCACCGCCGCCCGCGGCGGCATCGCCGCACGCTTCCTCGATGGCGTGGAACGCATCGGCAACAAGCTGCCGGACCCGGCCTTCCTGTTCCTGTTGCTGATGCTGGCGGTATGGGCGTTGTCCTGGGCGCTGTCGGGCGTGCGGTTCGAGGCGGTCAATCCGGCCACCGGCGAGCCGATCCGGATCGTGAACCTGCTGGCGGGCGAATCGCTGACGGCGTTCATGGCCAACATGTACCGGGTGTTCATGGCCTTCGCGCCGCTGGGCGTGGTGCTGACCGCGATGCTCGGCCTGGGCGTGGCCGAGCACACCGGCTACATCAATGCCGCGCTGCGCCGCATCCTGGCGGTGACGCCCAGGCAGATGCTGACGCCGGCGCTGGTGGGCGTGGCGGTGCTCAGCCACGTGGCGGTGGATGCCGGCTACGTGCTGGTGATCCCGCTGGGCGGCGTGATCTTCTACGCGGCGGGCCGGCACCCGCTGGCCGGCATCGCGGCGGCGTTCTGCGGCGTCTCCGGCGGCTTCTCGGCGACGATGTTCGTGCCTTCCTCGCTCGATCCGCTGCTGGCCAGCTTCACCGAGGCGGCCGGGCGCATCATCGATCCGGCGCTGACGGTGAACCCGCTCAACAACTGGGTGTTCACCACCGCTTCGACCTTCCTGATCATCGCCATCGGCTGGTTCGTCACCGACAGGATCGTCGAACCGAGGTTGTCGAGGACCGCGATCGACGGCGATACCAGCGAGCTGCCGAAGATGGAGCCGCTGACCGCGCCCGAGCGCCGCGGCCTGGTGTGGGCGACGGTGGCGATGCTGGTCGCGCTGGCGCTGTTCGCGTTGAGCCTGATGCCGGAAACCTCGCCGTGGCGCGCACCCGCGGACACTCCGGCCGTGCTCTCCGGCGGGCACCCGCTGCTGGTGGCCCAGGCGCCGGTGATGCAGTCCATCGTGGCGCTGATCTTCATCCTGTTCCTGGTGCCCGGCGTGGTCTACGGCTACGTCGCCGGCACGGTGAAAAGCCACCGCGACATCATCGCGGCGATGACCAAGTCGATGAGCGGCATGGCCTACTACATCGTCATCGCCTTCTTCATCGCGCAGTTCCTGGCCGCGTTCAACGGCTCGGGCCTGGGCACGCTGATGGCGGTGGAAGGCGCGATCCTGCTGCAAGGGCTGCCGGTGTGGCTGACGATCATCGGCCTGATCGCGATGACCGGCGTCGTCAACCTGTTCATCGGCTCGGCCTCGGCCAAGTGGGCGCTGCTGGCGCCCATCATGGTGCCGCTGATGATGCAGTTGGGCGTCTCGCCCGATCTCACCCAGGCCGCGTACCGCGTCGGCGATTCGATGACCACGATCATCACGCCGCTGATGCCGTACTTCCCGCTGATCGTGGTGTTCTGCCAGCGCTACGTGACGTCGGCCGGCATCGGCACGCTGGCCTCGATCATGCTGCCGTACTCCATCGCGCTGTCGATCCTGTGGACGCTGTTCCTGCTGGGCTTCTGGGCCTTCGGCATCCCGCTGGGCTTCGGCGCGAGCTACGAATACGTCCCCGGGGGCTGATCCGGGCGCATTGCGGCTCCGCAGCTTTCCATCGGGGCCGCTCCCGGGCTAAGTTACGGGGGATACGACCGTCGGGTGCGGCCGTTGCCGTCGCGGATCGGGCGGACGCCGTACCCTCCAGCATCCACCCCGGGGAGTCCCAATCGAATGAGTTCCACCAATACCGTCGAGCCAGCAGGCTCGGGCAAGGACGCGCGGGCCTACAGCGCCGCGCTCCCTGAATTCGCCCAGGTCATGGGCCATCCGCGTCCGTTGTGGATGCTGTTCATGACCGAGTTCTGGGAACGCTTCGCGTTCTACGGCATGCGCTGGGCGCTTGCCCTGTACATCGTCGCGCAGTTCTACGCCGGCGACAGCGCCGGCGAAGCCCCGGCCAGCAGGCTGTACGGCGCCTACCTGGCGCTGGTGTACGCAGCGGCGTTGTTCGGCGGCTATGTCGCCGACCGCATCATCGGCTACCAGCGGTCGATCCTGCTGGGCGCGGTCATCATGGCCGCGGGCCTGTTCCTGATCGTCGTGCCCAACGAGCAGGTGTTCAAGCTGGGCCTGGCCACGATCATCGTCGGCAACGGCCTGTTCAAGCCGAACATCTCGACGATGGTGGGCCAGCTGTACGCCACGGGCGATGCCCGCCGCGACTCCGGTTTCACCCTGTTCTACATGGGCATCAACGCCGGCGCCCTCATCGCCCCGATCCTGACCGGCTGGCTGGCCGAACGCATGTTCGGCGGCTCGCCCGACATGCCGGCCTACAAGGTGGTGTTCATCGCCTCGGGCGTCGGCATGCTGATAAGCCTGGTGTGGTTCTGGTTCGGCCGCACGCAGTTGCAGGGCATCGGCCGCCCGGCGGAAGGGGGTGGCGGCAAGCAGAAGGTGCTGTACACGCTGCTGGGCTCGCTGGTGTCGATCCCGGCGATCTACTTCCTGCTGGCCATCGACGCCAGCCAGTTGCAGTGGCTGCTCAGCGCGCTGTTCGTGGGGCTGTGCGTGCTGATCCTGCGCGAAGGCTTCCGCGACGGCGCGGTGCGCCGCGACATGGCCATCGCGATGCTGATCATCTTCGCGTTCAACGTGCTGTTCTGGATGTTCTTCGAACAGGCCGGCAGCTCGTTCAACTTCCTCGCGCAGAACATCGTGAACCGCGATTTCGGCGGCTGGATCTTCCCGGTGGGCTGGTTCCAGTCGGTCAACTCGCTGGCGATCATCACCCTGGCGCCGGTCATCGCGTGGATCTGGGTGAGGATGGGCCGCGCCAATCCGTCGATCCCGCGCAAGTTCGGCCTGGGGATCATCTTCAACGGCCTGGCCTTCCTGCTGCTGATGTTCGCGCTGTCCAGCCTGGTCGATCCGCAGACGCTGAAGATCCCGTTCTGGACCCTGTTCATGGTCTACGTGATCCAGTCGATCGGCGAGCTGTGCCTGTCGCCGATCGGCCTGTCGATGGTGACCAAGCTGGCGCCGGTGCGCCTGGTCGGCTTCGGCATGGGCGGCTGGTTCCTGTCCACCGCCATCGGCAACAACCTGTCGGGCATCTTCGCCAGCCACGTCAGCGGCGAGGGCGGCATGAGCGTGGAGTCCGCGCTGAGCGGCTACACCTTCGGCTTCTGGGTGCTGGTCGGCTCGGGCGTGCTGCTGTTCCTGATCGCTCCGCTCATCAACCGCCTGATGCACGGCGTAAAGTGAGGGCAGGATGCCTTCATCCCGTACGGGCCATGGATGGCCGTCGATACGGGATCCAAAAGTGATTGCCCTCATCCCGTACGGGCCATGGATGGCCGTCGATACGGGATCCAGAAGTGACTGTCCTCATCCCCTGCAGGCCAGGGGGTGGCCGTTGACACGAGGTCCACTTCTGCACGGCGGCTACGGCCGCCGTGCGCATTTTTGACGGGACTCAGCTCATGCAGCGCCGCACCTTCCTCAATACTTCGGCCGCTGTCGCGTTGGCGGCACTGGCCCCTTCACTGCCGGTGTTCGCTTCCAGCCAGGATCGTTTGCGTCTGGGCATGATCGGCACCGGCCTGCGCGGCCAGTCGCAGCTCAAGGTGCTGGCCGGGCGCGACGACGTGGACGTGGTGGCGCTGTGCGACACCCAGCCGGCGATGCTGGAACGCGCGCTGGCGATTCTCGAGCAGGCCGGCAAGCCCGTGCCAAGGACCTGGGGCGGCGAGGGCGACGAAAACGCATGGAAGGCCATGCTCGATGCCGGCGGCATCGACGCGGTGCTGATCGTCACGCCGTGGGAATGGCACGCGCCGATGGCCATCGCGGCGATGGAGGCGAAGATCGCCGTCGGCTGCGAAGTCGTGGCCGGCATCACCCTGCAGGATCACTGGGACGTGCTGCGCGCGCAGCAGCGCACCGGCACGCCGTACATGCTGCTGGAAAACGTCTGCTACCGGCGCGACGTGCTGGCGGTGCTGCGGATGGTGCGCGCCGGCCTGTTCGGCGAGCTAGTGCACATGCAGGCCGGCTACCAGCACGACCTGCGCGCGGTGAAGTTCAATTCCGGCGACCCGTCCGAGCCTTACGGCAGCGGCGTGGAGTTCGGTGCCAAGGGCTTTTCCGAAGCGCAATGGCGCACGCGGCATTCCATCGAGCGCAATGGCGATCTGTACCCGAGCCATGGCATCGGCCCGTGCGCGATGTACGCCAACATCCATCGCGGCAACCGCTTCACCCACATCAACGCCTTCGCCAGCAAGGCGCGCGGGCTGCACGATTACATCCTCAAGCACCCGAAGGGCGGCGCGGGGCACCCGAACGCGAAGGCGACGTTCAGGCTCGGCGACATCGTCACCACCACGCTGCGCTGCGAGAACGGCGAAACCATCCTGCTCCAGCACGACACCTCGCTGCCGCGCCCGTATTCGCTCGGCTTCCGCGTGCAGGGCACCGATGGGCTGTGGATGGACGTGAACGACTCGATCCACATCGAAGGCCGCAGCCCGGCGCACAAGTGGGAAGACGCGCAGGGGTACTACGACCAGTACGATCACCCGCTGTGGAGGGCGCACGCGGACAAGGCCACCGGCGCCGGCCACGGCGGCATGGACTGGTTCGTGCTGCATGCCTTCGTCGAGGCGCTGAAGGCCGGCGATCCGATGCCGATCGACATCTACGATGCGGTGGCGTGGAGCGCGATCACGCCGCTGTCCGAGCAGTCCATCGCGTCCGGCTACCAGACCCTGGAGTTTCCGGATTTCACCGAAGGCGCGTGGAAGGCGCGCGAGCCGATCTTTGCGCTGGATGGGCGTTACTGAGCGGATGATTCATCGGCCCATTCCCGGCCGGGGCTAGTCGCCTGCCGCATCCGGCGCAGGTCGCAGGGCATCGAGGATGCGCGCCAGCCAGTGGCGTTCCTCGGGCGTGAGCCGTTCCAGCAGGCGGCGCTCGTGTTCCAGCGCCAGCGGCACGATCCCGTCGTGCACGCGGCGTCCGGCCGCGGTCAGGCGCAGGCGCGATTCGCGCTTGTCCTCGCGTGCCATCGTGCGGCGCACGTAGCCTTTCTCCACCAGCCCCGCCAGTGCGCGGCTGACGGCCACCTTGTCCATCGCCGAGCGCGCCGCCACGTCGCGCGCGGCCAGGTCGTCGTGCCGGCCCAGGATCGCCATCGCGCGCCACTGCGTCACCGAGAGGCCGAAGCGCGCCTCGTACTCGGCCGCGATCGCCTGGCTGATGGTGTTGGACAGCACCGAGAGCCGGTAGGGCAGGAAGCGCTCGAGGTCCAGGGCGGGGGAATCGGTCATTGCTGCGGCGCGCATTGCAAATGGTTTCAATTGAAACTATAAAGCCGCTCACCGGGCGGTACAACCGCCGCAACCCTGCTGTCTCAAAACCCGAATCACGGAGGCCCGCGATGAGCGCCCAGCTTTCTCCCGGCATGACGCCGGTCACGTTCGACAACCCGATGGGCATCGACGGTTTCGAGTTCGTCGAATACGCCGCCCCGCAGGGCGAGGCCGGTCATCTGCACGACTACTTCAGGAAGCTCGGCTTCGTGCAGGTCGCCCGCCACAAGACGCGCCCGATCAGCACCTATCGCCAGGGCGACTGCACCTTCCTGATCAACGAGGACCCGGATTCCTTCGCCGCGCGCTTCGCCGCGCAGCACGGGCCTTCGGCCTGCGGTTTCGCGATCCGCTTCAAGAAGCTGGCCGAATGGGTGCGGGTGCAGGCGCTCAAGAACGGTGCCGAGGCCTTCGATGCCGGCGACGAGCTGAGCAAGGCCGTGGCCGCGCCGGTGATCAAGGGCATCGGCGGCTGCATGCTGTACCTGGTGGACCGCTACGACGACAAGGGCACGATCCACGATCCGGACTACGAATACCTGCCAGGCGCGGAACTGATGCCCAAGGGCTTTGGTTTGACCTTCATCGACCACCTGACCCACAACCTCTACCAGGGCAACATGGCCAAGTGGTCGGATTACTACGAGCGCCTGTTCAATTTCCGCGAGATCCGCTACTTCGACATCAAGGGGGCCAAGACCGGCCTGCTCTCCAAGGCGATGACCGCGCCGGACGGCATGGTGCGCATCCCGCTCAACGAATCGTCCGATCCCAAGAGCCAGATCAACGAATACCTGGACACCTACCACGGCGAAGGCATCCAGCACATCGCCTGCTTCACCGACGACATCTATGCGACGGTGGAAAAGATGCGTGCGGCGGGCGTGGAGTTCCTCGATACGCCGAACGCCTACTTCGACTACATCGACGAGCGCATCCCCGACCACGGCGAGGACGTGGAGCGGCTGCGCCGCAACAAGATCCTGATCGACGCCGACCCCGAGACCAAGCAGCGCAAGCTGTTGCAGATCTTCACCCAGAACGCGCTCGGCCCGATCTTCTTCGAGATCATCCAGCGCAAGGGCAACGAGGGCTTCGGCGAAGGCAACTTCCAGGCGCTGTTCGAGAGCATCGAGCGCGACCAGATGCGCCGGGGCGTGCTGTAAGCGGAAAAGAAAGGCCCCTCTCCCGAGGGGAGAGGGGCCAAAGCCAAGAGAGAGGCTGAGATGTCGCAGTACATGACAGGTTTCGGCAACGAGTTCGCCACCGAGGCGGTGCCCGGCGCGTTGCCGGTGGGGCGCAACTCGCCGCAGCGCGCGCCGCTTGGCCTGTATGCCGAGCAGGTGTCCGGCACCGCGTTCACCGCGCCGCGCGGGCAGAACCGGCGCAGCTGGCTGTACCGCATCCGTCCCACGGCGCTGTCCGGCGGCTTCTCGCCCTACGCGCATCCGCATTTCCACAATCGGTTCGACGACGGCCCGGTGTCGCCCGACCCGATGCGCTGGTCGCCGCTGCCCTTGCCCGGGGGCGAGGCCGATTTCGTCGACGGGCTGTACACGATGGCCGGCAATGGCTCGGCGGCGGCGCAGTCGGGCGTAGGCATCCACCTGTACGCGGTGAACCGTTCGATGCGGGGACGGGCGTTCTACGATGCCGATGGCGAACTGCTGATCGTGCCGCAGCAGGGCGCGCTGCGGCTCGTCACCGAGCTGGGGGTGATCGACGTGGAGCCGCAGCAGATCGCGGTGGTCCCGCGCGGCATCCGTTTCCGCGTCGAACTGCCGGACGGTCCGGCGCGCGGCTATGTCTGCGAGAACTTCGGCGCGCTGCTGCGCCTGCCCGACCTGGGCCCGATCGGTTCCAACGGCCTGGCCAATCCGCGCGACTTCGAGGCGCCGGTGGCGGCCTACGAGGAAGCCGAAGGCGAGGTCGAACTGATCGCCAAGTTCCAGGGGCACCTGTGGCGCACCACGCTCGGGCATTCGCCGATGGACGTGGTGGCCTGGCATGGCAACTATGCGCCGTACCGCTACGACCTGCGCCGCTTCAACACCATCGGCTCGATCAGCTACGACCATCCGGATCCGTCGATCTTCCTCGTGCTGCATTCGCCCAGCGACACGCCGGGCACCAGCAACCTGGATTTCGTGATCTTCCCGCCGCGCTGGCTGGTGGCGCAGGACACCTTCCGCCCGCCGTGGTTCCACCGCAACGTCGCCAGCGAGTTCATGGGGCTGGTGCACGGCGCCTACGATGCCAAGGCCGAGGGCTTCGTGCCGGGCGGCTGCTCGCTCCACAACAGCTTCACCGGCCACGGCCCGGACGCGGCGACGTTCGAGAAGGCCAGCGCCGCCGATCTGACGAAACCGGACGTCGTCACCGATACGATGGCCTTCATGTTCGAGACGCGCGCGGTGATCCGCCCGGCACGGCAGGCGCTCGATGCGCCGTTCCGCCAGCGCGACTACGCGCGCTGCTGGCAGGGGCTGGAACGCCTGTTCCGCGCGCCTTGATCCCGCCGCCGACTTCCCACTTCCCAGGAAACCTCCCGATGAAACTCGCTTCGCTCAGAACAGGTGGCCGCGACGGCACGCTCGTCGTCGTCTCGCGCGATCTTTCCCGCGCCGTGGCCGTGCCCGACATCGCGCCGACGCTGCAGGCCGCGCTCGACGACTGGGCCGCGCTCGCGCCGCGCCTTGCCAACGTGGCCGAGGCCATCCAGGCGCCGAAGGTGTCCACGATCAACGGCATGGACGTGTTCGCGCTCGACCCGGCGCAACTGGCCGCGCCGCTGCCGCGCGCCTACGAGTTCGTCGATGGCTCGGCCTACCTGCCGCACGTGGAGCGCGTGCGCCGCGCGCGCGGCGCGGAAGTGCCCGAGAGCTTCTACGTCGATCCGCTGATGTACCAGGCCACCAGCGCGGGCTTCCTCGGCCCGCGCGACCCGGTGAAGGTGCCGAGCGCGGACATGGGCATCGACCTGGAAGCCGAGGTGGTCGTCGTCACCGACGACGTGCCGATGGGCGCAAGCGCGGAGGAAGCCGCCTCGCACATCGTCCTGGTCGGGCTGGTCAACGACGTCTCGCTGCGCAACCTGATCCCGGCCGAACTGGCCAAGGGCTTCGGCTTCCTGCAATCCAAGCCGCGTTCGGCGCTGTCGCCGGTGTTCGTCACGCCGGACGAACTGGGGCCGGACTGGCGCGGCTGCAAGCTGCATCGCCCGCTGGTCACGCACATCAACGGCGAATGGTTCGGCGCGCCGGAGGCGGACGTGGACATGCAGTTCGACTTCTCGCAACTGGTGGCGCACGCCGCGCGCACGCGCCCGCTGACGGCCGGCACGCTGGTCGGCTCGGGCACGGTCGCCAACCAGGACACCTCGCTTGGCGCCTCATGCTTCGCCGAGAAGCGCACCGTCGAGACGCTGGAAACCGGCGCGCCGATCACCCCGTTCATGAAGGACGGCGACACGGTGCGGATCGAGATGTTCGACCGCGAGGGCGCGTCGATTTTCGGCGCGATAGAACAGCGCATTTCCGTCTGAACCCATCCAGTCGCGCACCTGCCCGCATCGCGCTACGCTGCGCGGAAAATCATGGGAGGACGGTCGGATGAACGGGAAACTGCGTCTGTACGGCTACTGGCGTTCCAGCGCCGCCTACCGGGTGCGCATCGCGCTGAACCTCAAGGGGCTGGAGTACGAATCCGTACCCGTTCACCTCGTCCGCGATGGCGGCGAGCAGCGCGGCGCCGGGTTCCTGGCGCTCAACCCGCAGGGGCTGGTGCCGGTGCTGATGGATGGCGAACGCATCGTGCGGCAGTCGCTGGCGATCATCGAGTACCTGGACGAGCTGCATCCCGCCCCGCCGCTGCTGCCGGCGAGCGCGCGCGACCGCGCCCGCGTGCGCGCGCTCGCGCTGGCGGTGGCCTGCGACATCCACCCGCTCAACAACCTGCGCGTGATGCAGTACCTGGAAAGGGAGCTGGATGCCGCCGAGCCGCAACGGCTGGCGTGGATGCGGCACTGGATGGCCGAGGGGCTTGCCGCGCTGGAAGCCCAAGTGGCCGGGCATCCGTCCACCGGCGATTTCTGCGAAGGCGAACTGCCGAGCCTGGCCGACTGCTGCCTGGTGCCGCAGCTCTACAACGCGCGCCGCTTCGGCATGGATCTTTCCGCGTATCCGACGCTGCTGCGGATCGAGGCCAATTGCCAGGCGCTGGAAGCCTTCGATGCCGCGCAGCCGGAGCGGCAGGCGGACGCGGCCTAGAGGCCGCCTGGAAAGCGGCTCCGCGCCCGCGCGCGCCGGCGTATCCCGCGCGACGAGCGGCGATGGCGTGGAGCAGGAGGTGGGAATGCCTCAGCCGCTGAACGCATCCGCGTAAGGATCGTGTTCGCCGGTGCCGCCTTCGGACAGGCGAATCTTCAGCGCCAGGCCATCGCGCGAGTCGGCCTTGCGCAGGGCCTCCTCCAGTTCGATCTTGCCGTCCTTGTACATGCGGAACAGGTCCTGGTCGAAGGACTGCATGCCTTCCTGGAGCGAGCGCTCCATCGCTTCCTTGATCTCGTGCACCTGGCCGCGGCGGATGATGTCGCGGATCAGCGGGGTGTTGATCAGGATTTCCGTGGCCGGCAGGCGCTTGCCGTCCAGGCCCACGACCAGGCGCTGGCTGACGACCGCCTTCAGGTTCAGCGACAGGTTCATCAGGATGTTCTTGTGCGCGGCCTCGGGGAAGAAGTTGAGGATGCGCTCGAGCGTCTGGTCGGCGTTGTTGGAGTGCAGCGTGGCCAGGCACAGGTGGCCGGTTTCGGCGAAGGAGATCGCCGCTTCCATCGTGATCTGGTCGAGGATCTCGCCGATCAGGATCACGTCCGGCGCTTCGCGCATCGCGTTCTTGAGCGCGTTGTGGAAGCCGTGGGTGTCCAGGCCCACCTCGCGCTGGTTGACGATGGATTTCTTGTGCCGGTGCAGGAACTCGATCGGATCCTCGACGGTGAGGATGTGGCCGGTGGTGTTGGTGTTGCGCTGGTCGATCATCGCCGCCAGCGTGGTGGACTTGCCCGAGCCGGTGGAGCCGACCACCAGGACCAGCCCGCGCGGCTCCATGATGATGTCCTTCAGCACCGGCGGAAGCTTGAGCTGGTCGATGGTGGGGATTTCGCTCTTGATCGCGCGGATCACCATGCCCACTTCGCCGCGCTGCTTGAACACGTTGACGCGGAAGCGGCCGGCGTCCTTCACCGCGATGGCCATGTTCAGTTCCAGGTCGCGTTCGAACTGCGGTACCTGGCCTTCGTCCATCAGCGAGTAGGCGATCTTCTTGACCATGCCGGCCGGCAGCCCGGTGTTGCCCAGAGGGTAGAGCTTGCCTTCCACCTTGATGTTCACCGGTGCCCCGGTCGTCAGGAACATGTCCGAGGCGTTCTTCTCGGTCATGAGCTTGAGGAAGTAACCGATGTCCATGCGTTGGTCCTTGGCTGTTTCGGGGCGGCGGCGACCGTCGCCGGCGCCGCCCGCGATTGCGGAGGGTGCCGGGGGACGCCAGAATGCCACGCATCCGGGCCGATGCACGATGCCCCCGTTCGGTTTGCATGATATGACACGAATCGCTTTCGTTCTTCCCCTCGTCGCCCTGCTGGCCGCCTGCGCCAGCACGCCGCCGCCGCGCACCGCGCTGGATGCGGCCGAACTCGCCATCGAGGATGCCCGCAGGCTGGGCGCGCAGGATTACGCCCCGGTGGAACTGGGGCGCGCCGCACAGCGTCTTTCCGCTGCCGGCGCCGCGTTCGCCGAGCGCGATTACGCCGCCGCGCAGCGCCACGCCGCGCAGGCCGAACTGGAGGCGCAGCTGGCCCAGTACCGTTCCCGCGCGGCCACGGGGCGCGAGGAGGTGCGGCGACGCACCGACGAAAACGCCCGTCTGCGGCGCGAACTGCTCGGCGAAGGAGGCGTGCGATGAGGGCATTCTGGCTGGTGGCGGCATTGGGCTTGGGGCTGTGCGCGAACGCTGCGGCGCAGAAGGTCGATCCGGAAGTGGAACGCCTGCGCGCGCAGTTGCGCACGCTGGATCGGGACGCCGCGCTCGGCGCGCTGGCGCCGGCCGAGCGCCTGCGGGCGCAGCAGGCGATCGAATCGCTGGCGCTGGCCAAGCGGCGCGAGCGCGACGATGCGCTGCTGGCCGCCGAACGGCGCCTGGACATCGCCCGCGCGGCGGCCGAGGCCGAGTCCTGGCAGCAGCAGATTCAGGCATTGGAACGCGAACGCGACCGCATCCTGCTCGAAGCCAGCCGGCGCGATGCCGAGGCTGCGCGGCTGGAGGCGGAGAAGCTGCGCCTGCAAAGCCTGGCGCGGCTGGAGGAAGCCGAGCGCGCGCAGGAAGCGGCGGCCAGTGCGCTGGCGCTGAGCGAGCTTTCCACGGCCGAAGCCGAACAGGCCCGGCGCCTGGCCGAGGCCCAGTCGCAGGAAGCTGCGCTGGCGCGGCGCGAGGCCGACCTGGCCTTCGCCGCCGCCGAGAGCCTGCGCCTGCAACTGCAAACGATGACGGCCACCAGCGAAGCGCGCGGGCAGGTGATGACGCTCTCGGGCGATGCCTTCGCCAGCGGCCAGTCGCAGCTCAAGCCGGAGGCGCGCGCAAACCTCCAGCGCGTGGTCGAGTTCGTCAACCGCTCCCCGGACAAGGCCGTGCTGATCGAAGGCCATACCGACAGCCAGGGCAGCGCCAACCTCAACCAGGTGCTGTCGCAAAAGCGCGCCGAGGCGGTGCGCAGCGCGCTGCTTCAGGACGGGGTGGACGGTTCGCGGCTCACCGCCGTGGGCCTGGGCAAGGATCGCCCCATCGCCGACAACGCCACGTCCGAGGGCCGGGCGCGCAACCGGCGCGTGGAAATCGTGGTGCTGGACGCCCATTGACGCGGTGTTTCCGGCCGGCGCTTGCAGCCGGTCGGGGCAGGGAGTAGGGTCGATCCTGCCGGGGCGCTGGTGCCCCGGCCATGCGAAGGATCGGCCCGATGTCTTTCTCCCGCCGCCTCGTTGAACCGTCGATCCGTTCGGTGACACCGGGCGGGGCGGGGACGAGGGGGCGGTTTCCGTGCCCATCCCGTTCCGCGTCGCCTGAACGCGCGACATTCCCGAATGAACGTTTTCTTCCCCACCTTGTCACCAAAGGTGGCGGGCGCGCGCGTGCCCGCCTTTTCGTCACACGCATCCACCGCAGGAGGTTCGCAGACATGTTCGAAACCCAGCCGCAGAGTGAGATCAACGCCCTGTTGCAGAGCGACAGCGAGTTCCGCCGGCTCTATCGCCGGCACCCGAAGCTGGACAAGCAGGTGGCCGATGCGCTCGTCGGCGCATTACCCATCGCCCCGTCCGCCGTCGCGCAGATGAAGCGCGAGAAACTGGCCGCCAAGGAGTGCCTGTTGCGCTGGTACGAGCAACGGCGACTCAACTGACGCCGGGGTTCATCTCTCCGCTGGAATCCCCCACATGATCGTTCCCGAATGGCCGCCGACGCGGCCATTCGCTTTTTGAGAGCCGGCCATATGGCCGGGTGCCGGTGTCGTGGAAGGGTTCCGCTGCTCAGGCCGCGCCGACGGCGCGTTGCACCAGCGACTCGAAGCGCGAGCGGTCGTAGCGCATCAGGATCCGGGCGTTGGCCGGCTGGCCACCGCGCCCGTCCCAGTCCACCACGGTCATGCCGCGGGCGAACTGGCCGCCCAGTTCCACCGCCACGGCGCATTCGGCGGTTTCCAGCGCGCCTTCGGGTTCCAGTGCCTGCGCCATCGCCAGCGCATCGGCACTGTGCCAGTCCTGGCCCCGGCGCTCGGCCGCCCAGGCCCGGGTGTTGCGCGAGATGGCGTCGTAGAAGCGCGCGGCGGGGTGCTCGGTGGCGAACCAGGCATCGCATTTCTCGTGCGCAAGGCCGTGGCGCAGCGTGGCCTCCCAGTCCGCCAGTTCGAACTTCGGCCAGCGCTCGAACACGATGCGGGCCGCTTCCGGATCGAAGCCGGTATTGAACTCCACCGGGATGCGGGTATTGCCGCGCCCGGTGACGGCGCCGCCCATGACGACCAGCCGGGGCACGCGTTCGGGCAGGGTGGGATCGAGCGACAGCGCCAGCGCGAGATTGGTGAGCGGGCCGAGCATGACGAAGGTCAGTTCGCCCGGCTGCTCGCGCGCGAGCCGCAACATGGCGAGCGCGGCGTGTTCGGAGTCGGCCGCGCGCGCGGCGGGTGCGTAGCCCGTATCGCCGAAACCGTCGCGGCCGTGCACGTAGGCCGCATCCTCGGGCGTGGCGACCAGCGGCAGCGCCGCGCCCGGATGCACCGGCGCGTCGATGCCGGCGACCTCGCACAGTTTCAGCGCATTGGAAAGGGTGTGGCGCAAGCCGACATTGCCGGCGGTGATCGTCAGGGCCGCGATGCGCGCGCCGGGATGGGCATGGGCCATCAGGATCGCGAGCGCGTCGTCCACGCCGGGGTCGGTGTCGATCAGGAGCTGTTGGGTCATGGGGTTTCTCGTGTCGGTCCGGGGCGAGTATCGCATCGTGGCGGTTGGCGGGCGTGCGCCGCATCGCTTAGGCTAGAGGCCGATGCGGGTTTCCGAAGCAGTGGGACCTGCGCGCATAGGGGGAAGCTCGCCGCATGATTCGCGTCTATCTGGTCGACGACCACGCGCTGGTGCGCGCCGGCTTTCGCATGCTGTTGCAGCAGTACACCGATTTCTCCGTCGTCGGCGAGGCCGGCACCGGCGAGCAGGCGTTGGAAGATCTGCGTGCGCTGGAGGTCGACGTAGTGCTCTGCGACCTGCACCTGCCGGGCATCAGCGGTCTGGAAGTCACCGATCGGCTGATCCGCGGCGGTTCGCAGGCGCGCGTGGTGGTGGTATCGGCACAGGAGGACGGCCCCTTGCCGCGCCGCGTGCTCAATGCCGGGGCCAGCGGCTATCTCGGCAAGGCCGCGCCATCGGAGGAACTGCTGCGCGCGATGCGCGACGTGGCGAACGGCAAGCGCTACATCTCCGCCACCGTGGCCCAGCAGATGGCGATCACCAGCCTGGACACCACCGGCTCGCCGTTCGAGCAGCTCTCGGTGCGCGAACTGGAAGTGGCGATGCTGCTGGTGCAGGGCAAGCGCATGACCGTGATCGGCGAGAGCCTCAACCTCAGCTCAAAGACGGTGGCCACGCACAAGTACAACCTGTTCGCCAAGTTGAAGGTGAAGGACATCGCTTCGCTGACGCGGCTGGCGATGCAGCATGGGCTGGCCAGCGTCTGAGTGCGCGCTCCGAACGGGCCGGTAGGCCCGTTCGGAGCGATGCACGGGTCAGGTGTTGTCGCCGCGCTGCGGCGGCAGTTCCAGCGGCAGCGGATCCTGCGGTGGAACCACCGGGGCTTCCACGGATTCGTCGGGCGCGTCCTCGGCCGGGGCGCCGGCCGCGTCGGCCTGCGTTTGCGCTGCGACGGCTTCCGTTTCTCCATGGCTTGCCGGAGCCGGCTCGGATGCCACGAACGGCGCGGGACGCGGGCGGGCATAGAGCGCCGTGGCGACCGCGCTGGCCATCGACACCGGGCCGGTACCGTTGGGCGCGCGCAATTCGAACGGTTCGGCCGGCGAATCGAATACCGATCCGGGCTGCTGGGTGGGCGGCAGCGGGGCGCCGGGCTTGTCTGAGGCCGGCGATTCCACGGGTTCCGGCTTCGCGGGCGCGACGGCGGTGGGCGTGGCCGCATGCGGGGCTTCCGCTGCGTCGCTCGCCGCGGGCACGGCGGCAGGCGCTTCGACCTCATTGGCCACGGCGGCGGACCGTGCCGATGCCGGCGATCCGGCGGCATCTGCCCCGGGCTTGGACTGGGTATGCGTTTCGTCCGTTCCGGGCGCGGGAACCGGCGCGGCCGTGCTCACGACGGCGGCCGCGGCGATCGCGGGTGCGGGTGCGGGAGCAGGAGCGGCGACAGGAGCCGGAGCCGGCATCGGGGCGGGCGCAGGTGCCGGAGCTGGGGCCGGAGCTGGAGCCGGTACGGGTGCCACGGGAGCTGCCGCATCACGCGCCGGTCGCTGCGGCGTGGGATCGGCCGCTGCGGCGATGGTGGCATCGGCATCGGCATCGGCATCGATCGAGGTTGTGGCGCCGGTCCGTTCCGTGGCGATGATGTCGTCGCCATCCTCATCGTCCAGGTCCACGCCGTCCAGCGTGCCGGAGCCGGTATCGGCAGCCGCGCCATCCTGACGGCGGCGACGGCGACCGCCACGACGGCCGCGCCGGCGGCGCGCGGGGCCGGCATCGGCGGTTTCCGGGGCGTCCTGTCCAGGCGCGGCGGACGTGGCGGCGGCATCGCGTGCGGCGGCATCCACCGGGGCTTCAGGGTCGACCATCACGGTCAGCGCCGCCGCAACCGCCGGGGCCGCGACGGGCTTGCGCGTTTCGGCGGCGGCCGGCGTGGGCGCGGCCTGTTCGCCGTGTGCGGGGAGGGCGGGCTGTTCGGCGGTCGTGACCGGCTTCTGGCGGGCCGCGTCCCGGTTGTCCCTGTCCTGGCGGGCGGCGTCGCGATTGTCCTGCCGGGCCTGCTGGCGGGCGTCGCGCTTGGCGCCGGCGTCGCCGCGCTCGTTGCGCTGTTCATTGCGCTGCTCGTTGCGCTTGCCGGTATCGCGCGTCTCCTTCGCCGCCCCATCCTGGCGCACGCCGCGCGCCGGGGCAGTGTTGCGGGTTTCGGGCGCTGCCGCGGGCTTGTTGCGATCGCGGCCGTTGCGCGACTTGTCGTTGCGGTTGTCGCGGCGGCCTTGTTGCGCATTGCGCGCATCCCTGGCCGGCGGTGCGCCCTTGCGCGGCGCCGGCGCGGTTTTTTCCGGCGCGTCGCCGCCGAACAGGCCGGCCAGCCACGCGAAGAAGCCGCGCTTGGGCGCGGGAGCGGCGGGGGCCACGGTCGCGGGCGCTTCGGCCGGGGCTTCCTGGCGCACCGGCGCGGGCTGCGTGGGGCGTACCGCCGTCACCGCCGGCGCGGGCGGGACGTTGAGGTTGGCGCGGGTCAGCGCATGCACTTCGAGCTTGCGCGGGCTGGTGCGCTGGTAGCTGGGCTTGCCGCTTTCCTCGCCCAGTTCGTTCTCGCGCAGCCGGCTGACGTTGAAGTGCGGGGTTTCCATCTGCGCGTCGGCCACGATCACCAGCGGCACGTCGTGGCGCTGCTCGATCTCCTGCAGCGCGCGGCGCTTCTCGTTGAGCAGGAAGTTGGCGATCTCCTCGGGCGCCTGCACCAGCACCTGGCCGGTGTTGTCCTTCATCGCCTGTTCCTCGATCAGGCGCAGGATCGACAGCGACAGCGATTCAACGCTGCGCATGCGGCCGTGTCCCTCGCAGCGCGGGCAGACCACCTGGCTGGATTCGCCGAGCGAGGGGCGCAGGCGCTGGCGGCTCATGTCCAAGAGGCCGAAGCGCGAGATGCGGCCCACCTGCACGCGGGCGCGGTCGTACTTGAGCGCCTGCGCGAGGCGGTTCTCGACTTCGCGCTGGTGCTTGTTGGAACCCATGTCGATGAAGTCGATCACCACCAGGCCGCCCAGGTCGCGCAGGCGCATCTGGCGCGCCACTTCCTCGGCCGCTTCCAGGTTGGTGTTGAACGCGGTTTCCTCGATGTCCCCGCCCTTGGTGGCGCGCGCCGAGTTCACGTCGATGGCGGTCAGCGCCTCGGTCTGGTCGATCACGATGGAGCCGCCGGAGGGCAGGCGCACGTTGCGCTCGTAGGCGTTCTCGATCTGGGATTCGATCTGGAAGCGGTTGAACAGCGGCGTGGTGTCCTCGTACAGCTTGAGCTTGCGCAGGTTCTGCGGCATCACCTGCTGCACGAAGTCGCGCGCGTCCTCGAACGTTTCGCGGCTGTCGATCAGGATTTCGCCCACGTCCGCGCGCAGGTAGTCGCGCAGGGCGCGGATGATGAGGCGGCTTTCCTGGTAGATCAGGAACGGCGCGGGCTTGGCCAGCGCGGCGTCGGTGATCGCCTTCCAGACCTGCAACAGGTAGTCCACGTCCCATTGCAGTTCTTCGGCATCGCGGCCCACGCCGGCGGTGCGGATGATCACGCCCATGTCGTCGGGGATCGTGAGCTTGTCCAGCGCCTCTTTCAGCGCGGCGCGGTCGTCGCCCTCGATGCGGCGCGAGACGCCGCCGGCGCTCGGGCTGTTGGGCATCAGGACGAGGTAGCGGCCGGCGAGCGAGATGAACGTGGTCAGCGCCGCGCCCTTGTTGCCGCGTTCTTCCTTGTCCACCTGCACGACCACTTCCTGGCCTTCGCGCAGGAGTTCCTTGATCGTGGCCTTGTTCGGGTTCACGCCATCGACGAAGTAGTCGCGGGAGATTTCCTTCAGCGGCAGGAAGCCGTGCTTGTCGCCGCCGTATTCGACGAAGGCCGCTTCCAGCGAGGGTTCGAGCCGGGTGATGCGGCCCTTGTAGATGTTGGACTTCTTCTGTTCTTTCGAGGGTTGCTCGATGTCGATGTCGTACAGGGTCTGGCCATCGACGATGGCCACGCGCAACTCCTCGCGCTGGGTTGCGTTGATCAGCATTCTCTTCATGGTGGTGTCATTCCTCACGCGCTCTACCGCGAGGAACGCCGGGGGCTCCGCGCCCTGTTTCGGGGGCACCCGCCGCGCCGCGCGCAGGCCGATGCCGTGCAGAATCTCCGGCGCTTCCAACCGCCGGACGTTACCCGCGGGAGCGCCAATCAAAAACCAAGGGGAGCCGGAAGACGCTTGCGCGCCAAACCGGCCAAAAGCCGGAAAATCGGTGCCCGCATTTCCCGGGCGAACCGCCTGTTCCAGACAGCGGAACCGTTCAGCCGGTACACTTGCGACGCAGGTCGCAGGTGGCCCCAAGGCCCGGTCCGGAACCTTCGCTGCCCGCCCGCACTGCATGGGCGAACAACCAAATCAGGACGTTATCTCGCCTTCTTAGTGTAGCAATCCCATGACAACGGCGGCAAACGGCCCCCAATCGGCCGTCAAACTGGTGCGGGTGGAGGACGAACGGGCCGGCCAGCGCATCGACAATTTCCTTGCCGGCCAGCTCAAGGGGGCGCCGCGCTCGCTGATCTATCGCCTGCTGCGCACCGGCCAGGTGCGGATCAACGGCAAGCGCGCCAAGCCCGAATCGAGGCTGGCGGGGGGCGACGAAGTGCGCATCCCGCCGGTGCGGCTGGACGAACCCGGCGAACAGCGCAGCCCGCCCGCCGCGCTGCTGGCGCGGCTGGAAGCGTCCATCGTGTTCGAGGATGCGCGCCTGCTGGCGCTGAACAAGCCCTCGGGCCTGGCCAGCCACGGCGGCAGCGGCATCGCGTTCGGCGCCATCGAAAGCCTGCGCGCGCTGCGTCCGAACCAGTCGCTGGAACTGGTGCACCGGCTGGACCGGGATACCTCGGGCCTGCTGGTCGTGGCGAAAAAACGCTCGGCCCTGACCGAACTCCAGGCCCTGATGCGCGAGGACGCCGGCGCGGGGCTGACCAAGCGCTATCTGGCACTCCTGACCGGCCGCCTGCCCGATGGCGTGCTGACCGTGGACGCGCCGCTGCACATCGGCCTGCGCCAGGGTGGCGAACGCCACGTGCAGGTGCATCCGCAGGGGAAGCCTTCCGTCAGCCATTTCCGCGTGCTGGAACGGCGCGGCGGCCATTCCTATTGCGAAGTGCGGATCGAAACCGGCCGCACCCACCAGATCCGCGCCCACGCCCGCCACATCGGCCACCCGGTGGCGGGCGACGACAAGTACGGCGACGAGGCGGTCAACCGCCGCCTGCGCGAGCAGGCCGGCCTCAAGCGCCTGTTCCTGCACGCCGCCTCGCTGGAATTCGCGCTCGACGATGGCGCCGCGCCGTACCTGCTGAATGCGCCGCTGGCGCCCGACCTGGCGCAGGCGCTGGACCGGCTGGGATAGGACGAGCCCTTTTCCGTCACGAAGCGGGCCATCCGGCGTCCTGAAACGGCACGCAAGGCGCTATCCTGCGCCGGTTCCCAGTCATCGCACTCCCGGAGGCGACATGTTCACCCGTTTGGCCAATGTCTTCCGCGGCTTCCTGTCGCTGTTCGTATCGGGCATCGAGAAGCGCAATCCCGAGGCGCTGCTGGAGCTTGAGCAGGAAAACCTGCGCAAGCAGATCGGCAGCTACAACCAGAGCCTGGCCGCGCACGCGGGCCTGGCCGAGCGCCTGATGAGCCAGGTGCGCAAGCTGGAGGCGGAGGAAAACGACCTGCGCGCCAAGACCCGCGCCCACCTTCGCGCCGGCAACCAGTCCGCCGCCGCGCAACTGGCGCTGCGCCTGCAAACGGTCACGCGCGAGCTGGGCGAGAACCGCAGCCAGCTCGAGCAGGCCGAGGAGACCTACCAGAACCTGGTCAAGGCCCGCGACGTGGCCGTGAGCGCCGCGCGCGCCAAGATCGACAGCCTCAAGGGCGCGATCAACGACATGCGCATGAAGAAGGCGCTGGCCGACATGAACGAGATGGCCGCCGGCATGATCGGCCAGATCGGCGGCTCCGGCGACACGCTCAACCGCCTGCACGAGATGGTCGAGGAGGAACGCACCAAGCAGGCCGGCCGCGCCCGCGTGGCGAAGGATTCCATCGACATGGGCGAGATCAACCTCAAGGAAGCCGAGCAGCAGGCGCTTGCCGACCAGGCGCTGGCCGACTTCGCCGCCGCCGAGGGCCTGACCATCGAAGGCGCGCCGTTGCCGCAGCCGGCCGAACGCAGCATGGGTTCGACGCCGCGCCAGAGCGACAGCGAATCGGCCTGAGCGCCAGACGCCGATGCCGCTGGAGCCGCACGCCCCGCCCTGGCTGTCCGAACTCGCGCTGGCCTACGAGAGCGGCGCGCACGGGCAGTTCGTGCTGTACGGCAACGTGTCCGACCGCTTTCCGCTCGGCGGCCGGCTGGTGTCGCTGACGCGCTACCTGGATGCGCAGCTGCTGGCCGGTTTCCAGGTGGTGTTCGGCTACGACGCCGGCAATGGGCTGTCGCTGGTGCGCGGCGCGGAACGGCTGCGCGAGTGGCCGGCGTTCGAGAAGCTCGGCCCGATGCCGCGCGAACCGCGCGCGGCGCTGGAAGTCGTCGCGCGCTATCTGCGCTACCGCGCCAACCTGCGCGCGCTCGGGCGCGGCGAGGATGAGCACGTCGCGCTGATCCTGCGCGGCGTGGACCAGTGGCTGCCGGGCGGGCGGCAGGGCGACTTCGAGATCGCCAGCCTCGCCAGCCTGATCCGCGATTTCGCCAGCGAGCCGCCGTATGCGGACCTGCCCTTCGTCTCGCTGATCCTGGCCGACAACCTCAACGACCTGCACCCGCAGGTCGCCTTCAACCCGCGCGTGGCGCGGCTGCGCATTCCGCTGCCGGACGTGCCGCTGCTGACCCGCGCGCTGGCGCAGTTGCGGCTCGACCATCCGGCCGCGTTCGATCCGGCCGAAGGCGACGAGAGCGCCGCGCAGGCGCTGGCCGGCGTCAGCGTCAGCGCGCTGCAAAGCCTCGTGCGCCAGCGCGCGCACGCGCGCCGGCCCTTGCAGCCGGCCGATTACGTGCAGGTGAAAAAGTCGCTGGTCGAGGACGAGGCCAGCGGACTGGTCGAGTTCGTCGAATCGCATCGCACCCTGGACGACTACCACGCCCCCGGCGCGCTGAAGGCGTGGCTGCGCCAGGACATCGCGCTGTGGCGCGCCGGCGATACCCGCGCGCTGCCGATGGGGTATCTGTTCTGCGGCCCGGTCGGCACGGGCAAGACCTTCCTCGTGGAGTGCCTGGCGGGCGAGGCCGGCGTGCCGGTGGTCAAGCTCAAGAACTTCCGCGACCGCTGGGTGGGCTCCTCCGAAGGCAACCTGGAAAAGATCTTCCGCCTGATCCGCGCGCTCGGACGCTGCATCGTGTTCGTGGACGAGGCCGACCAGACCCTGGGCCGGCGCGATTCGGGCAGCGGCGATTCGGGCCTGTCCGGCCGGCTGTATTCGATGATCGCGCAGGAGATGAGCGATTCGGACAATCGTGGCCGGTTGATGTGGATCCTCGCGTCCTCGCGCCCGGACCTGATCGAGGTCGATCTCAAGCGCCCCGGCCGCGTCGACGTCAAGGTGCCGCTGCTGCCCACCGCCACCGTGGCCGAAAGCGCCGCGCTGTTGAACGCCTTGATGAAGCGCTTCGGCATCGCGCCGGGCGTGGAAGCCATGGCGGCGCTGCCGTTGCCGGTACTGCTGACGCCGGGTGCGGCCGAGGCGCTGGCGGTGAAGGTGTACCGCCGCACCCGCACCGAGCGAAGCGATGCGCTCGCCGCGCTGGCCGATGCGCTGCACGGCTACCAGGCGCCGGTGCCGGCCGACGTGATGGCCTTCCAGATGCGCATCGCGATCCGCGAGGCCACCGACGTGCAGTTCGTGCCCGAACCGCTGCGGCACTACGGGGAGGCCGCGACGTGAGCCTGCCGCGCCGGCTCTGGGCGGCGTTCGTGGCGCGGCCGTTCGGCATGCCGATTCCGCCCAACTTCTTCGGCCTGGCCGCGTTCGGCCTGCTGGGCGCCTTCGTCAGTCCCGGCTTCTGGGTGCTCGGCGCGGGGCTGGAAATCGCGTACCTGGCGTGGCTGGCGAACAACCGCCGCTTCCGCGCCACGCTGGAGGCCGGCGCGGCCAAGGACGATCCGGCCGAGCGCCGCTACCGCCGCCTGTGGGACACGCTCACCACCGCGCGCCGCGAACGCCAGCGCGCGCTCGAACAGCGCGCCCGCGACATCGTGGGTCTGCTCGATGCCGATCCGATGATGCGCACCCACACCGACAGCATCGAACAACTGGTCTGGCTGCACCTGCGCATGCTCAGCGCCGACCAGGCCATCGCGCAGGTGCTCATCACCGCCAACGAGGAAAGCGAGCGCCTGCAACAGCAGGAAGACGGCATCGACGCACGACTGGCGCGCGCCGATCTGGATGCCGAACTGCGCCGCAGCCTCGAACAGCAGAAACAGGTGATCGACGCGCGCCAAGCCGCGCACGCGCAGGCGGGCCTGCGCGCCGAGCGCATCGAGGCCGAGCTGGCGCGCATCGACCAACAGGTGGCGCTGATCCGCGAGCAGGCGTTGCTCTCGGGCGACGAAAAACGCATCGGCAGCTCGCTCGATGCGCTGACCTCGGCCTTCAACGAGGCCGACCGCTGGCTCGACAACCAGCGCGACCTGATCGGCGCGCTGGATCTGGACGATCACGCTTCGCTGCCGTCGCGCGTGCTGCGCGGCGGCGCTTCTTCCACGCCGCAACGGGTGTCCCAGGGAGTGTCACGATGAACGAAGTCCCGATGAACCAAGTTCGCCCCCTTTCCCATTTCGCCCGCCAGCGCGGCGGCGCGGCCGGGGTGTTCATCACCTTGCTGCTGGTGCTGGTGCTGGTCGCGCTCGGCGGCTGGCTGGTGCTGCGCGATACGCGCACGGCCGATGCGCCGGGCGAACCGCGTGCGGCCGTCGCGGCGCGCGCCGACGCGCCGGATGCGCCCGATCCCATCGAGCCCCTGACCACGCTGCCGGTGCTCGATGCCGCCGCGCCCTACCAGCCGCAGGGCGACATCATCGACGTGGACATCAGCGAGTACGCCGGCTACGCCGGTCTCGTGGTCGCCAACGGGGGGCTGGCGCCGAACCCCGATTCGTTCTTCGCGCGCAACTACGGCTTCCAGGTGCGCCTCACGCTGGCCGAGGAGGAAGGCTGGTCCAAGCTCAACAACGGCCGCGTCGCCGCCTCGGTGACGACCGCCGACGTGCTGGCCGTGCTCGGTCGCCAGTTCGACGTCGTGGTGCCGGCGCAGATCGCGTTCTCGCGCGGCGCCGACCAGGTGGTCGTGGATACCGGAATCACCTCGATCAACCAGCTCAAGGGCAAGACGCTGGCGGCCTCGCAGTACAACGAGAGCGAGTTCTTCATCCGGTACCTGGCCTCCGAGGCCGGCGTGCCGGTGAAGGTGCTGCGCGACCTGGATGCCAAGCCGGCCGCGAACGAACTGGGCCTGGTGTTCTACGAGGACGCCTTCGTCGCCTGCGACGCCTATGAAGCCGAGCTGTCGGCGCGCGCGCCGCGACTGCAAGGCTGCGTGGGCTGGTCGCCGCGCACCGAGGAAGTGGTCGCCGCGTCCGGTGGCGGGGCCAAGGTGCTGGTGTCCAACCGCAACCTGCTGATCGTGGCGGACCTGTTGCTGGTCAACAAGGGCTTCGCGCAGGCCAGGCCGGAATGGGTGAAAGGGCTGGTGCACGGCCTCCTGGAAGGCAACCGCCAGGTGCGCGACGAGCCGGCGCGGCACCTGGCCACGATCGGCCGCGCGTTCGAGTGGAGCGAGGAGGAAACCCGTGCGGAACTGGCGCGCGTGCATCTTTCCAACCTGCCGGAAAACCGCGCCTTCTTCAGTGGCCAGATCGACGCCGCCGGTTCCTTCCAGGGCATCTACCAGTCCTCGGTGCTGGCCTACGGCAACCTGATCCGCAATCCGGCCGATCCGGCGCGCTTCGTGGATGCCAGCCATCTGGACGCGCTGGACCGCAGCGGCGAGTTTTCCGCGCAGACCATCGCCATCGCGCCGATCCGCACCAGCACCGGCGCGATCTCGCTGGAAGGCGATGCGCTGCTCAGCCGAGACATCCGCTTCTTCTTCGAGCCGAACTCCGCTGCCCTGGACAAGGCCTCGCAGGAGAACCTCAAGTACCTGGACACGATCCAGAACTTCCTCCAGGTCAGCCCCGGCTCGGTGGTGCTGCTGCGCGGGCACGTGGACGATGCGCGACGCAGCGAGTTCGAGAAGCAGGGCGGGGCGACGCTGGTGCGCAGCATGGCCTTGAAAGCCATGGAACTTTCCCGCCAGCGCGCCGAAGCCGTGCGCGCCGCGCTGCTGGAGCGCCATCCGCGCCTGGATGCCGGCCGCATCGAACTGGTCGGGCGCGGCTGGGAAGAACCGGCCGGCCCGGACAGCGACCTCAACCGTCGCGTCGAAGTGCAGTGGTTCACGCTTGAATGACGCCCGCTGATCCGCCCGGCACCCAGCGCTCCCGCGCGATGCGCCTTGTGCGCGTCGCGCTCGTCCTCGTGGCGCTGTACCTGGTCGGCGTCAACGCGCTGATCAACACCGCGCTGCTGGAACCGCTGGTCAACCGCAAGCCCGAGCGGTTCACGATGCACTGGGATCGCGGCCTGATGCTCTGGCCCGGCCGCGTCATGCTGTGGGATGTGTCGATGCAGGGGCAGGCACGCCGCCAGAAGTGGCGCATCCAGGCGCAGCGGGTATCCGGGCGCATCGCGCTGTGGCCGCTGCTGCGCAAGGAACTGCGCTTCGTCGGCGTGGATGCGAAAGCGCCGGTCGTGGCGCTGGAGCGCGTCGATGCCGAGCTGCCGCCGCCTCCGCCCACCGATCGCGGCTTGCGGTTGGCATTCGACGAGGTGCGGGTGGATTCGCCGCTGCGCTTTTCTTCCGGCAGCCTTCGCATCGAAGGCCATGCCAACGCCCGCGCGCGCTGGCGGCAACAGTTGCGCGGCGGCCCGTTCGAACTGCTGCCTTCGACGCTGCGCCTGAGCGGAGCCACGCTGGCGCAGGGCGAGCGGGTGCTGTTGCGCGAGGCGGTGCTGGAAGGCGAGGCGCGCATCGACGCGCACCGCCGCCGCGAGCATCCGGGCATCGGCATCCTCGAGCTGCTCTCCGCCGATGCCACGCTGCACGGCGCGACGCCCGGCGTTTCCATCGACGTGGACGCACGCTTCGACATCGCCCCGGACCTGCATCCGGGCAGCGGAGAACTGGATGGACGCATCGTGCTCGAGCGCGGCGCGTTCGGCCCGGACACCGCGTTGCGCCTGCGCCTGCCGGTGGCGGCCACGACGCACGCCGGGCATGCGACGCAGGGCGATGCGCGGCTCGCGCTCGACGTGGACGACGAGCGCATCGGCGTGGCCATCGAACTGCCCTCGGTGCCCGATCTGGTGGAGCACGCCAACGCCCGGCTGGCGTTGGCCTCGCGCGCCTTGCCGTTGCCGCCGTGGGAGGCGCACCTGGCGCGGCTGGACGGCGAGATCGACCTGCGCTCGCGCTTTTCCTCGCTCGCCTTCGTGCAGCCGCTGCTCTCGCGCCTGCATGGCCTCGCGCTCGATGGGCACGGCGACGTGGAAGCCCGCATCGTGCTGGCACGGGGCGAATTGGCCGCCGGCACGCAGGTCACCGTGCACGAGGCCGAATTCGCGCTGACCGCCTATTCGCATCGCTTCCACGGCGCGGCCAAGGCGCGGGCCGACATCAGATCCGGCGACGGCGGCCAGCCGCATGCCGAAGCGCAGGTGACGCTGGCCCGCTACGACATCGCGCCGGCCGGCGACAACGCCGCCGTGCTCGGTTCCGGCCGCAACCTGGTGCTGGACCTCGCCACCCACGGCACGCTGGCGCAGCTGCGCGATCATCTGCAGGCGCGGCTGCGCTTCGCCGACGCCACGTTGCCCGACATCTCCCGCTTCAACCGCTACCTGCCGAAGAACGGCGTGCGTTTCCTTTCCGGCAGCGGCCGCATCGGCGCCGACATGCGCATGCACGTGGCCGACAACCGCAACGGCGGCACCTTGACGCTGGCCGCTTCCGCCGCCGCGCTGCGGCTGGGCGAGATGGTGATGCGCGGCGATCTTTCGCTCGATGCGCGGCTGGACGCGGGCCGCCTGGACGATCCGGACTTCGCGCTGCCCGGCACCCGCATCGCGATCCGCCGCGCCGCCATCGTGGAACCCCCCGACGAGCGCGTGGAGGGCTGGTGGGGCACGCTCGACATCACGCGCGGCAAGGTCGGCTTCGGCCAGCCGATGGACGTGGCCGCCGATGCCGACGTGGCGATGCGCGACATCGGGCCGCTGCTGTCGATGTTCGCCCAGCACAAGCGCTTCCCGCGCTGGATCCGTCGCCTGGTCGATGCCGGCGAGGCCACCGTGTCCGCACGCGTGAAGATGCAGGGCGACAGCGTGATCGTGGACCCCGTCCACGCCAGCAACGAGCGTTTCGACGTGAAGGCGCGCCTGCGCCTGGACGATGCCAGGCCCTCCGGCCACCTGTATGCGCGCTGGGGCGTGTTCGGCATGGGCATGGAGCTGGATCGCGGCGAGCGCGAATTCCACCTGGCCGGCGCGAAGAAGTGGTTCGAGGCGCAGGCGCCATACCTGCCGGAGCGATGATGGCTCTATCATCGCCGTTCCCGGCCATCGCGCCGCCGCCGCGCCCGCGCATCGCATGAGCGTCCATCACAGCGTCCTCGAACTGATCGGCAACACTCCCGTCATCAAGGTCCGCAACCTCGATACCGGCCCGTGCGAGCTGTACCTGAAGCTCGAAAGCGCCAACCCCGGCGGTTCGATCAAGGACCGCATCGGCCTGTCGATGATCGAGGCGGCCGAGAAGGCCGGGAAGATCGCCCCCGGCGACACCCTGGTCGAAGGCACCGCCGGCAACACCGGCATCGGCCTGGCGCTGGTGGCCCAGGCCAAGGGCTACCGGCTGATCCTCGTGGTGCCGGACAAGATGAGCCGGGAGAAGATCTTCAACCTCAAGGCGATGGGCGCCGAAGTGGTGTTGACCCGCTCGGATGTCGCCAAGGGCCATCCGCAGTACTACCAGGACATGGCCGAGCGCATCGCGCGCGAAACCCCGGGCGCGTATTTCGTCAACCAGTTCGGCAACCCGGACAACCCGCGCGCGCACTACGAAACCACCGGCCCGGAACTGCTGCGGCAACTGGACGGGCGCATCGACGCCTTCGTGTTCGGCTGCGGTTCCTCCGGCACGATGACCGGCCTGTCGCGCTATTTCGCCGAACATTCCCCGGCCACCGAACTGGTGCTGGCCGATCCGGTAGGGTCGATCCTGGCCCAGTACATCAACGAGGGCGTGCTCAGCACCAAGTCCGGCACATGGCTGGTCGAGGGCATCGGCGAGGATTTCCTGCCGACGATCTCCGACTTCTCGCGCGTGAAGAAGGCTTACGCGATCCCGGACAAGGAGAGCTTCCTCACCGCGCGCGAACTGCTGGCCAAGGAGGGCATCCTCGGCGGCTCCACCACCGGCACGCTGCTGGCCGCCGCATTGCGCTGGTGCCGCGAGCAGGCCGAGCCCAGGCGTGTCGTGACGCTGGTGCCGGACACCGGCAACAAGTACCTCTCCAAGATGTACAACGACTACTGGATGCTCGACAACGGCTTCATCGAGCGCGAGCAGCACGGCGACCTGCGCGACCTGATCCTGCGCCCGTACAGCCAGCGCGACACCGTGGTCGTCGCCCCGGGCGATCTGCTCACGGTGGCCTACCAGCGCATGAAGCTCTACGACGTGAGCCAGCTCCCGGTGATGGACGGCGACCGCATCGTCGGCATCCTCGACGAATCGGACGTGCTGATGCACGTCTATGGCGACGAGGCCCGCTTCCGCGATCCGGTCTCCACCGCGATGGTCGAGAAACTGGAAAAGATCGACGTGGCCTCGTCGGTGGAAGCCCTGCTGCCGGTGTTCGACCGCGGCCACGTCGCCATCGTCGTCGATGGCGAGCGCTTCCTCGGCCTCATCACCCGGATCGACCTGCTCAACTTCCTGCGGCGGCGGGTGCAGTAGCGCCGCCGCCCGGGTCGGGGCGGGAACGGCGGCATGACGTCATTCCCGATGCGCGCCGCCCGCAGGCGCCGGGACCCCGGCGAAGGGCTATGATGCCGGCCCCGGACTTGCCCACCCTTCGCGCATGAACGCCCACGACACCCACGGCCTCGGCACGCTGGCCATCCACGCCGGCCAGTCGCCCGATCCGTCCACCGGCGCGGTGATGACGCCGATCTACGCCACCTCCACCTACGTGCAGCAGAGCCCCGGCGTGCACCAGGGCTTCGAGTATTCGCGCAGCCACAATCCCACGCGCTTCGCCTACGAGCGCTGCATCGCGGCGCTGGAAGGCGGCACGCAGGGATACGCGTTCGCGTCCGGGCTGGCGGCCACGTCCACGGTGCTGGAGGCGCTGGACGCCGGCAGCCACGTCGTCTGCATGGACGACGTGTACGGCGGCACGTTCCGCCTGCTGGAGGGCGTGCGCAGGCGTTCGGCCGGGCTGGACGTTTCCTTCGTCGATCTGAACGACATGGGCGCGCTCGAAGCGGCGGTGCGGCCGGAAACGCGGCTGATCTGGTGCGAGACGCCGACCAATCCGCTGCTGAAGATCGTCGATATCGCGCGCCTGGCGCAGTTCGCGCGCGCGCGCGGCATCTGGCTGGCAGTGGACAACACCTTCGCCTCGCCGATGTTGCAGCGCCCGCTGGATCTGGGCGCGCATCTGGTGATGCACTCGGCCACCAAGTACCTCAACGGCCATTCGGACATTGTCGGCGGCGTCGTGGTGGTCGGCGACGACGCGGGCCTGGCGGAGAAGATGACGTTCCTTCAGAACGCCGTGGGCGGCGTGCAGGGGCCGTTCGACAGTTTCCTCGCGCTGCGCGGCCTCAAGACGTTGCACCTGCGCATGCGCGCGCACTGCGAGAACGCGCTGGAACTGGCGCAGTGGCTCGAGCGGCATCCGTCGGTCGAGAAAGTCATCCATCCGGGCCTGGCCTCGCACCCGCAGCACGAGCTTGCCAGGCGCCAGATGCGCGGCTTCGGCGGCATGATCAGCGTCTACGTGAAGGGCGGGCTGGACGCGGCGCGGCGCACCATGGAGCGCACGCAATTGTTCGCCTGCGCCGAGTCGCTGGGCGGCGTGGAGAGCCTGGTCAACCACCCGGCGATCATGACCCACGCCTCGATCCCGGCGGAAAAGCGCGCCGCGCTGGGCATCGCCGACAACCTGATCCGGCTGTCGGTGGGCGTGGAGGACGCGGCCGACCTGCGGCATGACCTGGATCAGGCATTGGCGAAGTAATCTGCGCGCCACAGCTCCTGTTGCATGACGCGGACGTAGAATCCGCACCATTCCCCGTATCCCAAGGAAATACCATGTCCCTCGATCCCGCCGTGCGCGAACGCATCCAGACCCTGCTCGCGCAGAACCCCGTCGTGCTGTTCATGAAGGGCGTGCCCGGCGCGCCGCAGTGCGGTTTCTCGGCCAAGGCCTCGGGCATCCTGGAAAGCCTCGGCGTCGAATACGCCGGCGTCGACGTGCTGGCCGACCCGGACATCCGCGAAGGCATCAAGGTGTTCGGCAACTGGCCGACGATCCCGCAGCTCTACGTGCGCGGCGAACTGGTCGGTGGCAGCGACATCATCGCCGGCCTGATGGATTCGGGCGAGCTATTCGGCCTGCTCGGGGTGTCCGAACCGGATCGCACTCCGCCCCAGATCACCATCACGCCTGCCGCCGCCGAGGCGATCCGCGGCGCGATGGCCGATGCCGACGGGCTGGCGCTGCACCTGTCCATCGGTCCGCGCTACGAGGCGCAGTTCCAGCTTGCGCCGGCGGGCGGCGGCATCGTTTCCGAGTCGCAGGGCATCCAGGTGCATTTCGACATCGCCAGCGCGCAGCGCGCGCGCGGCATCGAGATCGACTGGGTGGAGGACGTGCGCGGCGCGGGCCTGTCGATCCGCAACCCGAACGCGCCGCCGCCGGTGAAGCCGATTTCGGTGCGCGACCTGCACGATCGCATCGTCGCCGGCAGCATCGACGTGATCGACGTGCGTCCGGCCGCCGCGCGCGCCATCGCGCCGTTCCCCGAGCCGCACGACGTGCTCGACGAAACCACCCGCGCGCGGCTGGAAACCCTGCCCAAGGACGTGCCGATCGCGTTCCTGTGCCACCACGGCCAGTCCAGCCGGCAGGTGGCCGAGCATTTCCGCGGCCTGGGCTTCCACGACATCTACAACGTCGAAGGCGGCATCGACGCCTGGTCGGTGGACGTGGACCCCTCCGTGCCGCGCTACTGAGACGACGGAATCGTGAACTCCGGTAAATCTTTCGGAGCGGCACTGGAAAATTGGAGCAATTGCGCTATTTTCCACATAAACGCGTGACGCAGTTCCCGGATTGGCGCCTCGGGAACGACCTCGGGAGGGAGGCGGCGATGAGGAAGAACACCATACGGCTGGCGGTTGCGGTGGCGCTCTCCGTGCTGGCGGGCTGTGGCGGTTCGCCGGAATCGCAGGCCGCGGCCGCCTGCGAGGCGGCGGCCAAGGAGCGCTCGGAAGGCAAGCTGCTGGAGGTGGACCGCAAGGCGCTGGCCGCCGGTGCCCGCAGCGAGAGCGGGGACATCCTCCGCCTGCAGGCGCCCGTCACCTTCGATACCGGCCTCCAGTCCGAATACACCCAGACGCTGGATTGCCGCGTGCAGGTCGCCGACGGGCAAGTGCGCGTGATCGGCATCACCTTCGTGTTCTGACCGCGAGCGCCGCCGCCCGTAGTACCATGCGTTGCTCCGCCGGCAACCGCGCCGGGCCGGTTTGCTGGAGCGCCATTCCTTGAACTTCATCCATTCGTATCGCCCATGAGCGCGCGCCGGGGCTGCCTGTTCGTCGTTTCCGCGCCTTCGGGGGCGGGGAAGTCCTCGCTGGTCAATGCCGTGCTCGGGCGCGAGCCGGACATTTCGCTGTCGATCTCCTTCACCTCGCGCGGGCCGCGCCCGAGCGAGCGGCACGCCCAGCACTACCACTTCGTCAGCGAGGACGCCTTCCGCGGCATGATCGCGGCCGGGGATTTCTTCGAATACGCCCAGGTGCACGGCGACTACAAGGGCACCGCGCGCCAGTCGGTGGAGCCGTTCCTGGAGGCCGGGCGCGACGTGCTGCTGGAAATCGACTGGCAGGGCGCGCGCCAGGTGCGCGAGAAGGTGCCCGACTGCGTGACCAGCTTCATCCTGCCGCCTTCGCGCGAGGAACTGGAGCGCCGCCTGCGCACCCGCGCGCAGGATTCGGAGGAAACCATCCTGCGCCGCCTGGCCGATTCGCGCGGCGAGATGTCGCACGCGCACGAGTTCGACTACATCGTGATCAACCGGGAATTCGACCGCGCCGTGGACGACCTGCTCGCCATCGTCCGGGCCCAGCGCCTGCGCCGCGGCGCGCAACTGGCGCGGCACGAGGCGCTGTTGGCGTCGCTGCTGGCCTGATCCGGCGGCAGGGCGTCCATCCGTTCCCCGCGCGGGCCGCGTGGGAACGGATGACACACCCTTGGGCGCTCGGGTAGAATGCGCGGTTCCGTTGTCATTCCGGCTTTGGCCGAGGAACCTCATGGCCCGTGTCACCGTAGAAGATTGCCTGGAAGTGGTCGATAACCGTTTCGAACTGGTCGTCATGGCCTCGCGCCGCGCACGCCAGCTCGCCAAGGGCGCGCAGAGCACGCTGGAAGGCGACGAACAGGACGACAAGCCCACCGTGCTGGCACTGCGCGAGATCGCCGCGCGCAGCATCGACGACAGCATGATCGAGGAAGTGGAGCGCATCGAGCGCGAGCGCCGCGAGCGCGAAGCGCTGGAATGGGCCGCCGCCGAAGTGGACGACGACCTCTCCAAGGGCGGCGACGACCTCTGATTCCTCCGCGCGGCGGCGATGCGGATGCACGTTCGCCCGCGCCCGCGAGCCGCGTGGGAGTGGATGACGCGCCCTAGGACGCGCGCTTGCCACGTTGCCCTCGCGGCGCTTGCTGCGTAGGCTGCCGGCATGGCCACATCCACGCCCGCGCCGCCGACCGCACAGACCGCCCCGGACCCGTGTCCGGAGCTGGTCGAACAGTTGCTCGGCCGCGTGCGCGCCTACCTGCCGGGCGACCAGGTCGAACTGGTCCGCCAGGCCTACTGCCTCGGCGCGCTCGCGCACGATGGCCAGACCCGCAAGAGCGGCGAGGCCTACATCACCCATCCGGTCTCGGTGGCGATGCTGCTGGTGGACCTGGGGATGGACGCGGAAACCCTGTGCGCGGCGATCCTGCACGACGTGCTGGAAGACACCCCGATCGCGCGCGAGCGCATCGCCTCGCAGTTCGGCGAAACCGTGGCCGAACTGGTGGACGGCGTCACCAAGCTCGACAAGCTGCGCTTCCGCGACCGCCAGGAAGCGGCGGCCGAGAGCTTCCGCAAGATGCTTCTGGCGATGGCGCGCGACCTGCGCGTGATCCTCATCAAGCTCGCCGACCGCCTGCACAACATGCGCACCATCGACTCGATGAGCGGCGAGTCGCGCCGGCGCATCGCGCGCGAGACGCTGGACATCTACGCGCCCATCGCCCAGCGCCTGGGCATGAACCAGATCAAGGGCGAATTGCAGGACCTGGGCTTCAAGGGCCTGTATCCCAAGCGCCACGCCGTCATCACCCGCCATGTGCGAACCCTGCCGGTCTCGCGGCGCGAGACGATGGGGCGGATCGAGGCGGCGCTGGCGCAGAACCTCGCCCAGGAAGGCATCGCGCACCGGCTGGTGTGGCGGGTGAAGTCGCCGTACAGCATCTATCGCAAGATGAAGGCCGAGCAGAAGTCCTTCGACCAGGTCATGGACGTGTTCGGCTTCCGCGTCGTCGTGGACAACGTGATGGCGTGCTACATGGCGCTGGGCGCGGTGCACGGGCTTTACAAGCCGGTGGACAAGCGCTTCCGCGACTTCATCGCCATCCCCAAGGCCAACGGCTACCAGTCGCTGCACACCTTGCTGTTCAGCCCGTTCGGCTCGCCCATCGAGGTGCAGATCCGCACCGAGGAGATGGACCAAGTGGCCGAACGCGGCATCGCCGCGCACTGGCTGTACAAATCGCCCGACGGCAGCGGCAGCAGCGCGCAGAGCCGCGCGCAGGCGTGGCTGTCGGGCCTGCTGGAAAGCCAGCAGGCGGCCGGTTCCTCGCTGGAGTTCCTCGACAACGTCAAGGTGGACCTATTCCCCGACGAGGTCTACCTGTTCTCGCCCAAGGGCGACATCCTTTCGCTGCCGCGCAACGCCACCGCGCTGGATTTCGCCTACGCGGTGCACACCGGCGTGGGCGACCACGCCGTGGCCGCGCGCATCGACAAGAAGCTCGCGCCGTTGCGCACCCGCCTGGCCAGCGGCCAGACCGTGGAGATCATCACCGCGCCCTCGGCCGCGCCGAATCCGAGCTGGCTGGAATGGGTGGTGTCCAGCCGCGCGCGCACCGCGATCCGCCACTTCCTCAAGCACCTCCAGCACGAGGACGCCGTCGAACTGGGCCACCGCATGCTCGACCGCGCGCTCGAATCGGTGGACAGCTCGCTCGACCGCATCCCCGCCAGGACGCTGGACCAGTACCTGAGCGAATCGCGCCTGCGCCGGCTGGAGGACCTGCTCGCCGAAATCGCGCTGGGCAACCGCATCGCGATCCAGGTGGCGCAGGCGCTGACCCGCGACGCCGACGGCCAGACCCACGAGCCGCACGCGCCGAGCGCGGAGAAGATCAACATCACCGGCGCCGAGCGCGGCGTGCTGACCTTCCCCGACTGCTGCCTGCCTGTGCCGGGCGACGACATCATCGGCTTCCTCTCCACCGGCAAGGGCATCGTCGTGCATCGCGCCGACTGCCCGAACGTGCCCGAACTGCGCAAGAGTCCCGAGCGCTGGGTGCCGATCGGCTGGGATCGGGAAGTCAGCGGCGATTTCCGCTCCGCCATCCGCGTGGAAGTGGAGAACAAGCCCGGCGTGCTGGCGCGCGTGGCGACGGCCATCGCCGAAACCGAGGCCAACATCGACAACGTCGAATACCAGGAGCGCGACCTGCGCTCGGCGGTGATCGTGTTCTCCATCGACGTGCGCGACCGCAAGCACCTGGCCGACGTGATCCGCCGCGTGCGGCGCCTGACCGTGGTGATCGGCGTGCAGCGGCGCTGAAGACGCGCATTCTGGCTCCATCGTTTTCCCCGGACTGGCCCTAATCGCGCCGGCGACAAGCCGGCAGATTGGACCCCGCTCCCGGAAAGGGGGCCGGAGACAGGGGGTCGATCATGCGATGCGGGAACAGGGAGCGCCCATCCTGCGAGGCGCGGCTGCCGATCCAGCGGCGCGGCGCGTTGCTCCTGGTGCTGGCTGGCGCGGTGGCGCCCGCGCTTGCCGCCGAGCCGCCGCTCAACGACAGCGGCCAGATCGCTTGCTACGACGCCGGCGCCGCCACCGGCACGGTAAGCTCGGCGACACCCGATCCGGAAACGCCGGGTTTCAACGAGCAGGACTGCACCCGTGGCGCCGCCGCCGCCGATGCGCTCGGAAAGCTGGCCAAGACCGGCGCCTCCAGCGTGCCCGGTCGCGACTACACCAAGATCGCCAACGACGGCAGCGAACTGCCGGCGAGCGCCGAGCCGGGAACGGAACCCGGCGACTGGGCCTGTACCCGCGACAACGCCACCGGCCTGATCTGGGAGATCAAGACCGATGACGGCGGCCTGCGCGACAGCGGCCACACCTATGCCTGGTACGACGCCAGCGGCAGTGCCAACGGCGGGGACGCGGGCTTCCAGAGCGGAGGCGACTGCGGCGGCATGCCTGCCCAGTGCAACACCAGCGCCTATCGCGATGCAGTGAATGGCGCCGGCCTGTGCGGCGCCGGCGACTGGCGCCTGCCCACGGGCAAGGAACTGCAATCGCTGATCCACTACGGCGCCGGAACCGGGCCGTACATCGACAGCGCATGGTTCCCCCGCACCCAGCCGGGCCTTTACTGGAGCGGCGTCAACTACGCCAGCAACAACACCGCCGCCTGGGTGGTCGATTTCGGCCAGGGAAACCTCTACGGCGACTACAAGGGCGATGCCCGATACGTCCGCCTGGTGCGGAACGGTCAATAAGGGCTTGCGGAGATACGAACCATGAAGCTGCGTTGCATCGCGCTCTCGCTGATCCTTTTCGCCGCCGCCGCGCCGCTGGCCGCGCAGACCTGCCCCACGGGCAATCCCAGGGTCGCGCCCAACGCCCGCTACACCGTGACCCAGCCGGCGGCCAACGAGCGGGTCGTCGTGGACGGCGATACCGGGCTGATGTGGAAGCGTTGTCCCGAGGGCATGTCGGGCGCGAACTGCGCCACCGGGTCGGCCAGCATCCTGGCATGGTCCGCCGCGCTCGCCGTCGCCAACGGCAGCGCCTACGCCGGCTACGGCGACTGGCGTCTGCCCAGCATCATGGAGCTTCAAAGCCTGGTGGAAAGCGGCTGCCACAACCCGGCGATCAACGTGGCGACGACGGCCGCCTTCCCGGGCAATGGCGTGGGGTCCTACTGGACATCGACCACCTACGCCTCCGATGCGGCGGGGGCCTGGGCCGTGGCCTTCCTCGACGGGCTGGTTTATGCCAGCGGCAAGGGCAGCGAACACCGCGTGCGGCTGGTGCGCGGCGGCCGTGGCCTGGACAGGTTCGCGGCGGAGACCGATACCACGCCCGATGCCTTCGACCTGATCGACCAGATCGACGTGCCGCCATCGGAAGTGCGCACGTCCGATCCCGTCACCGTGGCCGGCCTGGACACGGACGCCGTTACCGGCATCGGCGCGAGCGGCGCGGCCGGTTCGCAGTATTCGATCAATGGCGGCGCCTTCACCAGCGCGCCCGGTGCCGTCGCCAACGGCGATCAGGTGCGGGTGCGCCACACCAGCGCCGCCACGCCCGCCACGGCCGTGACCACCACGCTCGTCGTCGGCGGCGTGAGCGCGGATTTCGTCACCACCACGGCCAGGCTCGATCAGACGATCGCGTTCGGCGCCAATCCCGGCCCGCTGGTCTATGGTGCATCCGGTTTCGCGAACGCCGAGGCCGGCAGCGGCCTGCCCGTGCGCTACGGCACCACGACGCTGGCGCTGTGCGATGTGGACGCGGATACCGGCCAGATCGCGACGTTGGCCGTGGGCGAATGCATCGTCACGGCGGACCAGCCCGGCAACGACATCTGGAATCCCGCCCCGCAACAGGCGCAGGCGGTGCAGATCGTCCCGCGTGCCGTCGCCGTGGCGGCGCAAGCCGGGACCAAGGTCTATGGCGATGCTGATCCGGCGTTGACCTACGACGCCGAGCCGCCATTACTGGCCGGAGATGGCTTCACCGGCGCGCTGTCGCGCGCCCCGGGCGAGGACGCGGGCGAGTACGCCATCGCGCAGGGCACGTTGAGTGCCGGCGACAACTATGCACTGAGCTTCACGGGTGCGATGTTCACGATCACCCCGGCCACCCAGGCCCTCGATTTCCCCGTGCAGACCGTGCCGAGCCGACCCTTCGTTCCCGAGGCAAGCTTCGTCGTCTCGCCGCTGGCCAGCAGCGCGGAGCCGAACTCGGGCCAGCCCATCGTCTATTCCTCGCTCGACGAGGCCGTGTGCACGGTGAACGGAGTGACGGCGACGATGCATGCGATGGGCAACTGCATCCTCGCCGCGAACCAGGCCGGCGACGGCAATTTCCACCCCGCGGCGCAGGCGACGGCAACGGTGACGATCTCCGCGCCCGTCACGGCCGATCTGCACGTGCAGGTGTCGGCGGATCGCGACCGTGCCCTGATCGGCGATACCGTGATGTGGACGGTGGTGGCCGGCAACGCCGGTCCGGCGGATGCGGCCGGCGCGCGCCTCGCCGATGCCCCGCCGGCGCGCCTGGGCGATGTGGTGTGGGAATGCGTCTCCGGCGCCTGTCCTGATCCGGACGCGGGCGAGCACGGGATCGACGTGGCGCTGGATCTGCCGGCGGGCGCGAGTGCGCGCTTCGAGTTGCTCGCCACCGTGCTGGCGGCCCCGGAAGGCGAGGACGGTTACACGCCCATCGAGTACGGCGCGGCCGTGGCATTGCCGGAAGGCTCCGGCCTGGACGATCCCGAACCGGGCAACGATGCCGACAGCGACGAGGTGCTGGTGGTGCCGGCGGGAATCTTCGCGGATGGATTCGAGGCGCCGGCGCCTTCCCGCCCGTCCGTGCCGCTGCGATGAGGCCGCAGCCAAGGCGGCGGCGCGCCTTGGCTCACGACGGCGCAGCCGCGCGGGCAAGGCGCAAAGGACATGACACGCTCTAAACTTGCTGCCTCCTTTCCATCCGAGGCTTTCTCCATGTCCCGACAGATCATCCACACCGATGCCGCGCCGGCCGCCATCGGCCCGTACTCGCAGGCCGTCAAGGCCGGCAACACCGTGTACCTGTCCGGCCAGATCCCGCTCGATCCGGCCACGATGGAACTGGTATCCGACGACGTCGCCGCGCAGGCGCGGCAGGTGTTCAAGAACCTTGCCGCCGTGTGCGACGCGGCCGGCGGCGGCCTGGGCAAGATCGTGCGCGTGGGCATCTACCTCACCGACCTCTCGCGCTTTGCCGAGGTCAACGCCGTGATGGCCGAGTTCTTCGCCGCGCCTTATCCGGCGCGCGCCACCATCGAAGTCTCGGCCCTGCCGCGCGGCGCGCGGGTCGAGGTGGATGCGGTCATGGTGCTGGACTGAAGTGCCGGACTGATCCGCATCGCCACGTCGAACGCAGTCGCCGCACCGTGACTCCGGATACGGCCCGCCAGCCGGTGGCCGCGCTCAAGGGCGTCGGCCCGCAACTGGCCGCGCGGCTGGCCGCGCGCGGCATCGCGAACGTGCAGGACCTGTGGCTGCACCTGCCGCTGCGCTACGAGGACCGCACCCGCCTGACGCCGATCCGCCAGCTTCGCCACGGTCAGCCTGCGCAGGTGCATGGACGCATCGAAGCCGTCGAACGCAGTTTCCGTGGCAGGCCGATATTGAAAGTGGCGGTCGGCGACGAATCCGATGCGACGCTGGTGCTGCGCTTCTTCCACTTCCACGCCGCGCAGGTGAAGGCGCTGCGGATCGGCGCGCGCATCCTGTGCCACGGCGAGGCGCGCGCCGGGCAGTTCGGCGTGGAAATGGTGCATCCGGGCTACCGCGTGCTCGACGACGAGGCACCGCTTCATCTCGGCGACCGGCTCGATCCGGTCTATCCGGCCATCGAAGGCGTCGGCCCGGTGCAGCTGGCGCGCGTCATCGGCGCCGCGCTGGAACGCCTGCCCGACGACGATGCGCTGGAACTGCTGCCGGCCGATCTGTTCGATGGCCTCGCGTTGCCGCGCTGGCACGAGGCGGTGCGGCTGCTGCACCGCCCGCCGCCGGGCATCGACCTTGGCGAGCTGGCACGGCATCGCCATCCCGCGCAGGTGCGCCTGGCGCTGGAGGAGCTGCTCGCGCACCAGTTGAGCCTGCGCCGCCAGCGCCTGGCGGTGAAGCGGCAGGGTGCGCAGCCGCTGCGGCCCGAAGGCGATCTCGCGCGGCGCTTGCGCAAGGCATTGCCGTTCGCGCTGACCGGCGCGCAGCGGCGCGTGCTCGACGAGATTTCCCGCGACCTGTCCCGGCCCGAGCCGATGCTGCGGCTGGTGCAGGGCGACGTCGGCTCGGGCAAGACCATCGTCGCCGCGTTCGCCGCGCTGGCGGCCATCGAAACGGGCGCGCAGGTGGCGCTGATGGCGCCTACCGAACTGCTCGCCGAACAGCACGCGCAGGCGTTCGCGGCGTGGTTCGAGCCGCTCGGCATCGAGATCGTCTGGCTGGCGGGCAAGGTCAAGGGCAAGGCGCGCGAGAAGGCGCTGGCGCGCATCGCCGCCGGCGCCGGCATCATCATCGGCACGCATGCGCTGTTGCAGGAGCCGGTGGCCTTCGCCAACCTCGCGCTGGTCGTCGTCGATGAGCAGCACCGCTTCGGCGTGCACCAGCGCCTGGTGCTGCGCGACAAGGGCGCCAGCGGCGCGCAGGTGCCGCACCAGCTGGTGATGACCGCGACGCCGATCCCGCGCACGCTGGCGATGACCGCCTATGCGGACCTGGACGTCTCGGTGATCGACGAACTGCCGCCCGGCCGCACCCCAGTGCAGACCGTGGCGATCAACGCGCAGCGCCGCGACGAACTGATCGAGCGCATCCGCGTCGCCTGCGCGCAGGGCCGGCAGGCGTACTGGGTCTGCACCCTGATCGAGGAAAGCGACGAACCGCCCGCGCCCGGCGCGCCGAAGATCGACGCGCAGGCCGCGCAGACCGCCTACGATCTCCTGCGCGAGCAGTTGCCCGACGTGCGCGTCGGCCTGATCCATGGCCGCATGCGGCCGGCCGGGAAGCAGGCCACGATGGCCGCGTTCAAGGCCGGCGACATCCAGTTGCTCGTCGCCACCACGGTGATCGAAGTGGGCGTGGACGTGCCCAACGCCAGCCTGATGCTGATCGAGAACGCCGAGCGCCTCGGGCTCGCGCAGTTGCATCAGTTGCGCGGCCGCGTCGGGCGCGGCGCGGCGGCTTCCAGTTGCGTGTTGATGTACAAGACACCGCTGTCGCAGCTCGCGCGCGAGCGCCTGGCGGTGATGCGCGAAACCAGCGACGGCTTCCGCATCGCCGAGAAAGACCTCGAGCTGCGCGGCCCCGGCGAACTGCTCGGCACCCGCCAGACCGGCCTCGCCGGCTTCCGCATCGCCGATCCGGTGCGCGACAGCGCGATGCTGCCGCAAGTGCAGTCGGCCGCCGACGCCCTGCTCGCCAGCGCGCCGCGGGTGGCCGACCGCCTGATCGAGCGCTGGATCGGGCAGGCGGTGCGCTATGCCGATGCGTGATGTACGCAGCGCCGAATTGATCGGCTCGACGCACCAGAGCGGGGCGGCATTCACTTCTGAATGAAGCCGACCAAACGTTGTATCGAAGTTCGAGCGCGGCGAGCGGCGGAGTCCGTCGATGTCTGCGAGGCGCCGGGCGTGGAGCCGCTGTGGGCGTTCGCGCGGCATCTGAAGGTGCGTGGGGAGGAGTAGATTGCAACCCACGCCCGGGCGCAGGCGGACAATGCGCTGCTGTGGGCCGGATTGGATCGAAATCCTGGATGATTCATCCATGCCAGGCCGGTTTATCGGCCCGAACCGGGTGTTTAGGCTCGGACTTTCCATCGAACCTACGCAGGAGAGTCTCCATGGCCAACCATTCCATCCAGGGCAAAGTCGCGCTGATCGCGGGCGGAGCCAAGAATCTTGGCGGCCTGATCGCCCGCGATCTGGCCGCGCAGGGTGCCAGGGCCGTCGCGATCCATTACAACAGCCCCGCCTCGCGGGACGATGCCATCGCGACCGTGGAAGCGGTGCGTGCCGCCGGTGCGCAGGCGATGGCGCTCCAGGCCGATCTCACCACGGCAGCGGCGGTCGAGGCGTTGTTCACCGAGACGGTGGTCGCTGTAGGCCGGCCCGACATCGCCATCAATACCGTGGGCAAGGTGCTCAAGAAGCCGATCCTGGAGATCAGCGAGGCCGAGTACGACGAGATGACGGCGGTGAACGCCAAGTCGGCATTCTTCTTCCTCAAGGAAGCGGGCAGGCACGTGAACGACAACGGCAAGATCGTGACGCTGGTCAGTTCGTTGCTGGGCGCGTTCACGCCGTTCTACGCCGCCTACGCGGGCACCAAGGCGCCGGTGGAGCATTTCACCCGTGCGGCGGCCAAGGAGTTCGGGGCGCGCGGCATTTCGGTGACGGCGGTCGGGCCGGGGCCGATGGATACGCCGTTCTTCTATGGGCAGGAAGGCGCCGATGCGGTGGCCTACCACAGGACCGCCGCGGCGCTGTCGTCGTCCTCCCCCAGCGGGCTGACGCATATCGAGGACGTGGTGCCCTTCATTCGCCACCTGGTCAGCGACGGCTGGTGGATCACCGGCCAGACGATCCTCATCAACGGCGGCTACACCACCAAATGAGGATGCATTGCGCACGCTGATCTTCATCGCGGCTGGCTTGGTGCTGGCGGTGGCGCTGCTGCGCCTGGCTCCGGCTGCGCATCGCCTGTGGGCGGCGGGTGCGTTTACGCTGCTCTGGCTCGGTGTGTCTGCTTGGAACCTGCGTACCGGCCTGTCCCATGGCCACACGCTGGCACAGGAGTTGCCCATCCACGCGGTGTTGTTCGGGGTGCCGGTCGCCGTGGCCTGGGGAATATGGTTCCGGTGGCGACGTTGACGACGCGGGCACGCCGATTTTCACGGGAGCGGTCATGGACAGATTCGATCAGTACCGCGTGTTCGTGCAGGTGGCGGATATGGGCAGTTTCATCCGCGCGGCCAACGCGCTGGAAATGCCGCGGGCCTCGGTATCCGCGGCGATCCAGCGATTGGAGGCTCAACTGGGGGCCCGTCTGTTGCATCGAACCACGCGTCGGGTTCGCCTGACCGTCGATGGTGAGCGGCTGCTGGAGCGTGTGCGCCCGCTGTTGGTCGACGTGGAGGAGGTCGATGCCCTGTTTCGCGTCAGTCAGCGCGAGGTGGTCGGGAGGCTGTGCATCGACGTGCCAAGCCGCATCGCCCGGCGTTTGATTGCCCCGGCCTTGCCCAGCCTGTTGCGCCGCCATCCGCGCCTGCAACTGGTGCTGGGATCGAGTGACCGTGCCGTCGATCTGGTACGCGAGGGCGTGGATTGCGCGGTACGGGTGGGTGAGCTTGCCGACAGCAGCCTGGTCGTGCGCCCGCTCGGGCACATCGCGTTGATCAACTGCGCCAGCCCGGCCTATCTGAAAGACCATGGCGAACCTCGCCATCCGGACGATCTGCGCATGCACTGGGCTGTGGGTTATGCCTCATTGCGAACGGGGCGGGAATTGCCTTGGGAACATCGCGATGGCGAAGGCGGCGATCGGACGGTCGATATGCCGAGCCGAGTGATCGCGAACAATGCCGAGAGCTATATCGCGTGTTGCCTGGCCGGGCTGGGTCTGATCCAGATCCCGCGTTTCGATGTCCAGCATCTGCTGGATGCCGGCGATTTGGTGGAAGTCATGCCCGCCTATCGGGCGCCATCGATGCCGGTGTCGCTGCTGTATCCGCATCGCCGCCAGCGATCACGACGGTTGGCGGTGTTCTGCGAATGGTTCGAGCGGCTGATGCAGCCGCATCTCGAGCGATGAGGCATCGCACCGGGGCGAGAGTTGAAACTCGCCCCGGTGCGTGCGGGATCAGCCGCCCCAGCCGCAGCTCTTGCCCTGGTTCTGGTTTTCCAGCCAGGTGTTGAGCGGGGCGAAGTATTCCAGCACGGCCGAGGCGTCCATTTCCTCGCCGCCGGTCAGCTCCTTCAGCGTGGTCTGCCAGGGCTGGCTGTTGCCCTTGGCGAGCATGGCCCAGTAGCGCTTGCCGGCTTCGGGGTTGTCGGCGAAGTTGCACTGGTAGAGCGGGCCGGTGTGGCCGGCGGCGTCGCACAGGGCCTTGTAGAACTGGAATTGCAGGATGTGCGAGAGGAAGTAGCGCGTGTACGGGGTGTTGCCCGGCACGTGGTACTTGGCGCCCGGATCGAAGAAGCCCTCGCCGCGCGCATCGGCCGGAGCGACGCCCTGGTAGGTCTTTTTCAGCTCCCACCACGCGGCGTTGTAGTTGTCCGGGGCGATGGAGCCGTCGAACACGCCCCAGCGCCAGCGGTCGATCATCAGGCCGAACGGCAGGAAGGCGACCTTGGTCAGCGCCATGCGCATCTGCGAGTTGATGACGGCCTGTTCGCTGACGGCGGGCGCGTCGACCAGGCCGATGGAGGCCAGGTACTCGGGCGTCATCGACAGCACGATGGTGTCGCCGATGGCCTCGTGGAAGCCGTCGTGGGCGCCGTTCTGGAAGATCGGCGGCAGGTCCTTGTAGGCCAGGTAGTAATAGATGTGGCCGAGCTCGTGGTAGATGGTGGTGAGTTCTTCCTCGGTCGGCTTGATGCACATCTTGATGCGCACGTCGCCCTTGGTGTCCATCGGCCAGGCGCTGGCGTGGCAGACCACGTCGCGGTCGCGCGGCTGCACCAGCTGCGAATCGGTGTAGAACGAGTCGGGCAGGGCCGGCATCCCCAGGCCGGTGTAGAAGCTCTCGGCCAGGCGGGTCATCTTGGTGGCGATGGAAAGATCGGCCTCGCGCGACAGTTCGACCTGGCGCTCGGCGGTGAGGCGGCCGAGGCCGCCGGCCTGCGCCACGGCCGTGTTCAGGGCTTCGTCGCGCTGGTGGCGCAGCGCGGCATTGATGTCCAGGCTGCCGACGTTGCGGTACGGTTCCAGCAGCGGCCACAGGTTGCTCCAGTCCTGCTGCCAGAGGTTGCCGGTGAGGTGGGCCGGGATCAGTCCGTTCACCTGGCCCTGGTCGCCGTACTTTTCCACCAGCTTGTTGCGGGCGTAGCACTGGAGCTGGGTGTAGAGCGGTTCCACCTGCTTCCAGAGGCGGTCGGTTTCGGCCTGGAAATCGGCCGGGTTCATGTCGTAGCCGGAGCGCCAGACTTCGCCGGTGTTGGCAAAGCCCATTTCCCTGGCGCCCTCGTTGGTCAGCTCGACGAAACGCCGGTAGTCGGCGCGCATCGGGATCGAGATGCCGTGCCAGCCCTGCCACGCGGCGAGCTGGTCGGCGTAGCTGCTGTTGGCGGTGTCGGCGAGGATCTCGGAGATCTGGCCGATGTCCAGGCAATCCTTGCCGCCTTCGCCGTCGCGGCACCACTTGCCGGCGCCGTAGGCCGCCTCCATGCGGCTGGCGATTTCGGCCAGTTCCTTGAGCTTGGCCGGGTCGCGCGGGGCCGGCATCGCGGTATCGGTGGTGAGCAGGTGCAGGGCGCGCGCGGTGGCCGGCGACTGCGCGTCGGCGTCGTAGGTCTTGGCCTGCTCGATGAGGGTGTTGCGCAGCGTCATCCAGCGTTCGTTCGCGGCGGCGGCCACGCGCTGGCTGTCGGCGTTGATGTAGGTGCTGGAAAGCCACATGGCCGAGCTGATCTCGGGGGACTCCTGCTCCAGCGTGCGGTTGACGCGGGCGATGAAGGCATCGGCGCTTTCGGCCTGCGCCTTGGGCGCCTGCGCGGCCGGCGCGGTGGATTCGGGCGCGGAGCCGCAGGCGGCGAGGCCGAGCAGCGCGGCGCCGATGGAAGCGCCGAGCAGGGTGCGATGGAAGGTCATGGCGTGGTGTCTCCGTTGGCAGGGGTGGCCGAATCGAGGGTGGAGCCGGGTGAGAAGCCTGGGGCGGTGATGGCAAGGCGCGTGATGGGTCCGTACTTGGCGACATCCCCGGCGATTTTCGCGGCATCGCCGATCACCACCATCGCGTAGTCGCGGCCCTGCGGGAACACGCGGCGCGCGGCGGCCACGGCGTCGGGCGCGACGGCCTTGATGCGTTCGCCATAGCCTTCGATGCGCTCGCGCGGCTGGCCGTGCAGCGCAAGCCGCGCCAGTGCGCCGGCGATCTGCGCGTTGGTCTGGTAGTCGGGCGCGAACTGGCCGAGCACGTAGCGGCGCGCCGATTCGAGCTGGTCGTCCGGGATGGGCCGGCTGTGCAGGCGTTCCTGCACGTCCAGCGCCAGGTCGATGGCCTGCACGGTGGCGTCGGTGCGGGTGAAGGAACCGAACGAGGCCGCGCCGGGGCGGGCGAGGCGGTCGAGGCCGGCGCCGGCGCCGTAGGTCAGGCCGGACTTCACCCGCAGCTCGGTGTTGAGCATCGAGGTGAAGCGGCCGCCGAACAGGGTCTGCACGAGGTCCTGGGCTTCGAGCGCGGGATCGTCCACGGCCGCGCCGACGTTGCCGATCCAGAAGTAGGTCTGCGTCGCGCCGGGCTTGTCCACCAGCAGCACGCGCGGGCCGGTTTCCCGCCGTTGCACGGCCACCTCGGGCAGCGTGCCCGAGGCCTTGCGCCAGCGCCCGAAGGCCGATTCCACCGCGCGCCGCATGCGGCGCGGTTCGATGTCGCCGGCGAGCACGATGATGGCGCGGTCGGCGCCGACGTGGCCCTGGTAGTAAGCGCGCAGATCGTCCAGCGTGAGCGCGGCGAGGCTGCGCTCGTCGCCATCCACCGGACGGCCGTAGGGATGGCCCTGGAACAGCCAGGCGTTGCCGTAGACATCCATCAGTCCGCGCGGGTCGCCGTCCTTGGCGGCGGCCAGCGATTGCACCGCGCGGGCGCGCAGCTTCTCGAACTCGTCCTGCGCGAGCACCGGGCGTTGCAGCGCGTCGGCCAGCAGTTCCAGCATCAGCGGCGCATCCTCGGCGAGGAAGTCGGCGCTGGCCCACAGTGCCTCGCGGTCGGCGGAGAACGACAGCTCGCCGCCGACATCGGCCACCGCATCGACGAAGGCCACCGCATCGCGCGTGCCGGCGCCCTTGCCCAGCAGTTGCGCCAGCAGCGCGGCGCTGCCTTCCCTGCCGGCGGCATCGGCGAGCGCGCCGCCGCGGATCGCGATGCGCGCGGCCACCAGCGGCGCGTCCTTCTTCTGCACGAGGACGACCTGCGCGCCGTTGTCCAGCGTGAAGGTGTCGGCCGGAGGCAGGCGCAGGCCGGCCTGGGCGAGCGTGGCGGACAGGAGCAGCGCCAGCGCGAAGAGAATCGGAGTCGGGCGCATGGGATCAATCCTCCGAGGCCGCGGCGTCGCCCGGAGCGGCCGGGCGCAGTTGCCCGACGGTGCGGTTGGCCGGGCGGAAGGTGCGGCGCGCGACCTCGGCGAGCGCGGCGGCATCCACCGCCGCGACGCGGGCGGGTTCGTCGAACAGCGCATTGTAGTCGCCGTGGAACACCTCGAACGTGCCCAGCGCCTGCGCCTTGCCGGAAATGGTCTGGAGCCTGCGCCAGAAGCCGGCCTGCGCGAGCTTGTGCGCCTTGGTCAGCTCCACCGCCGTCACGCCGTCGGCCAGGAGTCCCGCCAGTTCCTCGTCGATGACCTGCTCCACCCGCGCCAGGTCGCCGCCGGGCGGCAGCATGGCATAGAGCCAGACCAGGCCCGGATCGAAGCCGGCGTTGAGCACGGCGCCGACGTTGAGCGCGATGCGTTCGCGCTCGACCAGGCGCTGGTGCAGGCGCGAGGCTTCGCCGTTGGCCAGGATCGACAGCAGCAGTTGCAGCGGGCGCTGGTCCGCATCGGTGGCGCTGCCCACGTGCCAGGCCATCGCCAGGATCGGCGCCTGCACGCCTTCCTTCTCGACGGCCAGGCGGCGCTCGCCCCGCTGCTCCGGCTCCACCGTCGTCACCGCGCGCGGCTCGGGCTGGCGCGGGATCTTGCCGAAGTGGTGCTCGATGCGCGCCAGCAGCGCCTTCGGCTCCACGTCGCCGACCACGAACATCGTGGCGTTGTTGGGCGCGTAGTAGGTGCGGTAGAAGGTCTTGAGATCCTGGATCGTCCAGTTCTCGATGTCCGACGGCCAGCCGATCACCGGGAACTGGTACGGGTGCGCGACGTAGGCGGTGGCCTGCATCTGCTCGTAAAGCGCGCCGAAGGGCTGGTTGTCCACCGAGGAGCGGCGCTCGCTGTACACCACGCCGCGCTCGCTTTCGACCACTTCCGGGTCGAAGTCGAGGTTGGCCATGCGGTCCGCTTCCAGCGTCAGGATGGTTTCCAGCGCCTCCTTCGGGAACCAGTCCTGGTACACCGTCACGTCCGAGGAGGTGTAGGCGTTGTTGGCGCCGCCGGCCGCTTCCATCACCCGGTCGAACTCGCCGGGCGCGAGGTTGGCGGTGCCGTTGAACATCATGTGCTCGAAATAGTGCGCAAGCCCGGTGATGCCCGGGTACTCGTTGCGCCCGCCGGCGCGGAACCAGGTGTAGAGCGCGACGTTGGGGATGTCGTGGGACGGCCAGACCACCACCTTCAGCCCATTGTCGAGCGTGTGGGTGACGATGGCATCGCTGCCGGGGACGGCGGTGGGCTTGGGCGCAGCAGTGGCGAGGCCGGCGAGGCCGAGCAGGGCGGCGAACAGCAGGGTACGCATGGGAGGTTTCCTGTCAGGTCCAGTTACGTCATCCCAGCGAAGGCTGGGATCCATTTTGCCTCTGAACAGCAAGATCAAGATGGATCCCAGCCTTCGCTGGGATGACGGCGTGTTGGTGGCTCATCAGGTCCAGTTGCACACGACCTTGCCGCAGACGCCGGCTTCCATCAGCGAAAAGCCGCGCTGGAAGTCGTCGATGTGGATCTGGTGCGTGAGCACCTTCTGCAAGGGGAAGCCGGTCAGCAGCATCTGGGTCATCTTGTACCAGGTCTCGTACATGCGCCGGCCGTAGATGCCGTGCAGCACCAGCCCCTTGAAGATAACCTTGTCCCAGTCGATGCCCGCGCCGCGCGGCATGATGCCGAGCATGGCGATGCGGCCGCCGTGGTACATGCAGTCGAGCATGTCGCCGAAGGCGCGCGGGTTGCCGCTCATCTCAAGGCCCACGTCGAAGCCTTCGATGTGCAGGTCCTTCACCACCTCCTTGAGCGACTGCTGGGCGACGTTCACCACGCGCGTGGCGCCCATGTCGGCGGCGAGCTTGAGGCGGTAGTCGTTGATGTCCGTGACCACCACGTTGCGCGCGCCCACGTGCTTGCAGATGCCCGCCGCGATGATGCCGATGGGGCCGGCGCCGGTGATGAGCACGTCCTCGCCGATCACGTCGAACTCCAGCGCGCAGTGCGCGGCGTTGCCGTAGGGATCGAAGAACGCGGCCAGCTCGGAGGGAATCTGGTCGGGGATCGGCCACAGGTTGCCGGCCGGCATCGCGATGTATTCGGCGAACGCGCCGTCGCGGTTGACGCCGATGCCCACCGTGTTCGGGCACAGGTGCTGGCGGCCGGCGCGGCAGTTGCGGCAGTGGCCGCAGACGATGTGGCCTTCGGCCGAAACGCGGTCGCCGACCTTGTAGCCGGTCACGCCGTCGCCCAGCGCCACGATGCGCCCGACGAACTCGTGCCCGATGACCAGGCCGGGCTTGATCGTGCGCTGGCTCCAGTCGTCCCACAGGTAGATGTGCAGGTCGGTGCCGCAGATCGCGGTCTTCTCGACGCGGATGAGCACCTCGTTCGGGCCGATGGCCGGGATCGGGACTTCTTCCATCCAGATGCCGCGCGCCGCTTCGCGCTTCACCAGCGCTCTCATCGTTTGGGACATGGCCGTTCCGTGGACTGGCAGAGGTAAGGAGCGGAATTATAGGCCCGCCGCCCCCGTCGCATCCCGATGACCAATGGGGCATCCGGCGGGCCGGCGCCGGCTCCTATACTCGGCGGTTCCTGTCCGAACTCCCGTGGGGAATCCTCCGATGCGCTTTTCCGTCCTGTGTGCCGGCCTGCTGGCCGCGATGCCCGTCCTTGCCGTGGAAGGCATGTGGACGCCCGAACAACTCCCGCAGATCGCCGACGCGCTCAAGCGCGCCGGGCTCCGGATCGACCCGGCCGCGCTGTCGGACCTGCGCGGCCAGCCGATGGGCGCGGTGGTTTCGCTGGGCGGCTGCACCGCCTCGTTCGTGTCGCCCAATGGCCTGGTGGTCACCAACCACCATTGCGCCTACGGCGCGCTGCAGCTCAATTCCACGCCGGAAAACCACATGCTGCGCGATGGTTTCGTCGCCGCCTCGCTGGCCGATGAACCCTCCGCCGGCCCCGGTACGCGCATCTGGGTGACGGAGGACATCCGCGACGTGACCGCGCAGGTGCTCGGCGGCATTCCGAAGAAGGCCGGCGACCGCGCCCGCAACGATGCCATCGACGCGGCGCAGAAGGGGCTCGTCGCCGAGTGCGAGGCCGACGGCCAGTATCGCTGCCGCGTGTTCTCGCATTTCGGCGGCGTGCAGTACCGCCTGTTCCGCCAGCTCGAAATCCGCGACGTGCGCATCGCGTACGCGCCGCCCGATGCCATCGGCCGCTTCGGCGGCGACATCGACAACTGGCAGTGGCCGCGCCAGACCGGCGACTTCACCTTCTACCGCGCCTACGTCGGCCCGGACGGCAAGCCCGCGCCATATTCGGAAGACAACGTGCCGTATCGTCCGAAGCACTACCTGCCGGTGGCCAGGGACGGCGTGTCCGATGGCGATTTCGTCATGGTGGCCGGCTATCCCGGCCGCACCCAGCGCTACCAGCTCGCCAGCCAGATCGACGACGCCATCGCCTGGACCTATCCCACCCAGATCGCGATCTTCGACGATCTCATCGGCATCGCCGAAACCGCCGGCAAGGCCGATCCGGACGTGGCGATCAAATACGCCGCCTCGCTCGCGAGCTGGAACAACGGCCGCAAGAACATGGCCGGCATGCTGGAAGGCTTCGCCCGCGCCGATGCCTCGGGCATCAAGCACCGCGAGGAAGCCGGGCTGGTGGCGTGGCTGGAAGGGCAGGGCCGCAACGGCCGCGCCGCGTTGGCCAACTATCGCGAATACGCCGCGCTGGTCGATTCCCAGCGCGCCACGCGCGAGCGCGACCGCATCGTCGGTGCGCTGGCCGGCACCGGCCTGCTCGGTTCGGCCAATACGCTGTACCGCCTCGCGCAGGAGCGCGCCAAGCCCGACGCCAGCCGCGAAGCCGGCTACCAGCAGCGCGACTGGCCGGCCATCGAAGCCGGCCAGCGCCAGCTCGAGCGCCGCATGGACGTGGGCGTGGACCGCAAGATCCTCGGCTACTGGTTCGACAAGTACGCCATGCTGCCGGCCGACCAGCGCCTGCCGGAACTGGACGCCTGGGCCGGGCTGAGCGGCGAGGCGCCTTCCACCGCCGGCCTGCCGGCGAGACTCGACGCGCTGTATGCCGGCACGCGACTGGGCAACACGGAGGCGCGCCTTGCCGCCTTCAACGCCGATCTGGACACCCTGAACGCCAGCGACGACAGCTTCCTGCGGCTCGCCGCCGCGCTGTCGCCCGCGCTCAAGCGCCAGGAGGACCGGCGCAAATCGTTCAACGGCGCGCTGGCGCGGCTCCAGCCCGGCTACATGCAGGCGCTGATCGACTACCGCACCAGCCAGGACCGCGCCACGTACCCGGATGCGAACTCCAGCCTGCGCATCACCTTCGGCAACGTCATGGGCGTGCGCCCGCGCGATGGCCTGGCCTACGACCCGTTCACCACCACGCGCGGCCTTGTGGAAAAGCACACCGGCGCCGATCCCTTCGACGCCACCCAGGCCCAGCTCGACGCCATCGCGCAGCGCCGCTTCGGCCCGTGGGCGGTGGACTCGCTCAAGGACGTGCCGGTGAACTACCTGGCCGACCTGGACGTGACCGGCGGCAACTCCGGCTCGCCCACGCTGAACGCGAAGGGGGAACTGGTGGGCCTGATCTTCGACGGCATCTGGGAATCGGTGGCCTCGGACTGGGTCTTCGACCCGGCCCTCACCCGCACCATCCACGTGGATTCGCGCTACATGCTGTGGATCATGGACGAGGTGTATCCGGCCCCGGCGATCCTGGAAGAACTGGGCATCGCGCCGCGCTCGCGGTGATGCAGGTTCGGCGCCCTTCTCCCTCCCGGGAGAAGGGCTGGGGACGAGGGTGAGACCGAAGCGACGCAATCACATCTTGCGGCGAGATTTATCCAGGCGCTCCCGCCCGTACCTTCACCCCGACCCGCGCCCCGGCCCACCGATTTGCATGTCGGTGGGCGCTTCGCAATTTCACTGCTCGAAAGCCCTGCTTGCCCCGGGGGGGCGAGGGGCCATGAGGTGCGTCAGCCCGCCCGGCTCAACTCGTGCACCGCATCCACCAGCGCCTTCACATGCTCGGGCTTCACCTCCGGCGTGACGCCGTGGCCGAGGTTGAAGACGTGGCCGGGACCTGGGCCGTAGCTTTGCAGCGCCTTGCCCACTTCCTCGCGGATGCGCTCGGGCGAGGCGAACAGCACGGCCGGGTCGAGGTTGCCCTGTAGCGCGACCTTGCCGCCGGTGCGGCGGCGTGCCTCTTCCAGCGACACCAGCCAGTCCACGCCGATGCCTTCGGCGCCGGTGTCGGCCAGTTCTTCCAGATAGGCGGCATTGCCCTTGCCGAACAGGATCAGCGGCGTGCGCTGCGCACCTTCGCCGCGCGGCAGTTCCTGTGCGATGCGGCGCATGTAGCGCAGCGAGAATTCGCGATAGCACGCAGGCGACAGCACGCCGCCCCAGGTGTCGAACACCTGGAGCGCCTGCGCGCCGGCGTCGCGCTGGGCGGCCAGGTACGCGATCATGGCCTCGGTGACCACTTCCAGCAGGCGGTGCAGCGTGGCCGGTTCGTCGTACATCATCGCCTTGATGCGGGCGAAGTTGTCGCTGCCGCCGCCTTCGACCATGTAGCAGGCCAGCGTCCACGGGCTGCCGGAGAAGCCGATCAGCGGCACACGCCCGTCCAGTTCGCGCCGGATCAGCGAGACGGCATCGGTGACGTAGCGAAGTTCCGTGCCGATGTCCGGCACGGCCAGTTTCGCGACATCGGCGGCAGTGCGCACCGGGCGCTCGAACTTCGGGCCCTCGCCCTCGGCGAAGTACAGGCCCAGGCCCATCGCGTCGGGCACGGTGAGGATGTCCGAGAACAGGATCGCGGCATCCAGCGCGAAGCGTTCCAGCGGTTGCAGGGTGACTTCGCAGGCCAGCTCCGGGTTCTTCGCCAGTGCCAGGAAACTGCCGGCGCGGGCGCGGGTGGCGCGGTATTCGGGCAGGTAGCGGCCGGCCTGGCGCATGATCCAGACGGGAGTGCAATCGACGGGCTCGCGCCGCAGCGCGCGCAGGAAACGGTCGTTGGTCATTGGGGATACCGGGAATCAGGAGGCGTCGGACGCCGTGAAGCCGCGCTTGGCGTGCGCGGCGCGGAGCTTCTCGAAGGCGTCGATGGCCTGCGCGCGGTCGGTGAACAGTTCGCGCTTGAGCTGGCTCTTGCCGCCGATCTGGCCGGCTTCGCGGGTCAGTTCCCAGCCGCCGAGCAGGTCCTGTTCGAGCACGAGGCGGATGAAGCGTGGGGCCGGCAGGCCGGCGGCGGGTTGCTGCATGTAGAGGCGCATGGGGACGTATTCTACCGGGAACCTTGGGTTGCCCGTCGCACCCGCTTTCCCCTCACCGCCGCACCCGCGCAGGCGGGTGCTTAGTTATTTATCTTATTAATCAATGGCATAGAGGCACTGGATGCCCGACTGCGCGGGCATGACGGTTACTTACGTTGCCGCTGCCGCCAGGCAGTCGAGCACGGCGGCCTCGTCCACGTCCGGCGCGATGAAGGCGCGGCCCAGTCCGCGCCACAGGACCAGGCGCAGGCGACTGGAGAGGTTCTTCTTGTCCAGCCGCATAAGATCCAGGAGGCGCGCCGGGTCGGAACCTTCCGGCATCGCGGTGGGCAGGCGCAGGCGTTGCAGCAGTGCGGCGAGGCGTTCGCCGTCTCGTGCCGGGGCAAGGCCCAACTGCGCCGAGAGTCGTGCCGCCAGCACCATGCCGATGGCCACCGCTTCGCCATGCAGCAGGCCGCCGTAGGCGTCGGCGGTTTCCAGCGCGTGGCCGAAGGTGTGGCCGAGGTTGAGCAGGGCGCGGTCGCCCTGCTCGGTTTCGTCGCGCGCCACGATGGCGGCCTTGTGCCGGCAACTGCGCTCGATGGCCTCGGCGATGGCTTCGGCGTCGCGCGCCAGCAGCGCCTCGGCGTGCGCTTCCAGCCACGCGAAGAAATCCGGGTCGCCGAGCGCGCCGTACTTCACCACTTCGGCCAGTCCTGCGGACAGTTCGCGCGCGAGCAGGGTGGCGAGCACGCCGGTATCGGCGATCACCGCGGCCGGCTGGTGGAACGCGCCGACGAGGTTCTTGCCCTCGGGCAGGTCCACGGCGGTCTTGCCGCCGACCGAGGAATCCACCATCGCCAGCAAGGTGGTGGGCAACTGCACGAAGGCGATGCCGCGCATCCAGCAGGCCGCGACGAAGCCGGAAAGATCGCCCACCACGCCGCCGCCCAGCGCCACGACCGTGGCATCGCGGCTGGCCTTGATCTTCGCCAGTTCGCCGAGCGCCTGGCCGAAGCGGGCCAGGGTCTTTTCGCTTTCGCCCGGCGGCAGGATGCAGGTGGCGACGGTCTTGCCGGAAAGCCGCGCGAGCACGCGATCGAGGTAGTGCGGGGCGACGTTCCCGTCGCTGACGACCAGCACGTGCCGGCCACCGATCAGCGCCGGCCAGTCGCCGTGGTCGATGAGGCCGGGGCCGATGTGGATGGGGTAGCGGCGCGCGCCAAGTTCGACGCCGAGGCGGCGGGTGGAATCGGATGTCACGCAGGGGTATCCAGTGGGGCGGGCAGGGGTTGGGACAGGCGCCAGTGCTGGCGCAGCAGGGCGAGGATCTGGTCCACGGCATGGCGCACGCCGGCGCGGCCGGTGTCGTAGCGCAGGTCGGCCAGTCGCGCGTAGATCGGCGCGCGTTCCTCGCCGATGCGTTGCAGCAGTTCGCGGCGGTCGCCGCGTTGCAGGAGCGGGCGGTTGCGGTCGTTGGAGAGGCGGCGCAGCTGGGTTTCCAGGTCCACCGCCAGGTAAAGCACGAAGCCGCGCGCGGGCAGCAGCGCGCGGGTATCGGCATGCAGCACCGCGCCGCCGCCGGTGGCGATCACCTGGCCGTGGCCGGCGCACAGGCGCGCCAGCGTCTCGTGCTCGCGCGCGCGAAATCCCGCTTCGCCTTCCAGTTCGAAGATCAGCGGAATGGCCGCGCCGGTGCTGCGCTCGATCTCGCGGTCGGCGTCCACGAAGGGCAGGGCCAGGCGCTCGGCCAGGCGGCGCCCGATCGAGGACTTGCCCGAGCCCATGGGGCCGATCAGGACGAGGTTTGGGGCGGACTTCATGCCGGCGATGCTAGCATTGGGATTCCGTGCCCATCAGGGCCTGCACCTCATAGATCAGGATGATCCGTTTTTTCGTCGTTTTCGTCGTGCTGCTGGTCACGCTGTTCTCGCTGCGCATCACCACCTTCGGCAACGATTACGTGACCGAGCCGTTCACGGGCATTCTCGCCCAGGTCAGCGCGTTCCTCATCAAGCTGTGGGACAAGGACGTGATTTCCTACGGGGTGATCATCCAGAACACCGTCAACGGCTTCGCCGTGGGCATCGCGCCCGGCTGCGACGGCATCGAGGCCGTGATCATCCTGGTGTCGGCCATCGTCGCCTTTCCCTCGCCGTGGAAGCACAAGGTCGTCGGCATCGTGCTGGGTTTCTTCGCGATCCAGTCGCTCAACCTGGTGCGCATCATCAGCCTGTTCTACATGGGGCAGTGGAACCAGACCATGTTCGACTGGTTCCACCTCTACCTGTGGCAGGCGCTGATCGTGCTCGATGCCCTGGCGGTGTGGCTGATCTGGCTGCGCTACCTGCCGCGTCGCAAGCGCCCGGGGCGTGGCGCGCCGCCGCCGTCGTCGCCGGACGCCGGCGTGCCCGCCACCGCGTAGGCGCCGCGGCCTGACCGGCGCGCACAGGATGGGAGCTTCCCGCAGATGACCCAGCAGAATGTGATCGGACTGCTCGAAGACGACGAGGACCAGAGCCGGCTCCTCTCGCACTGGCTGGCCGACGCGGGTTACCTGGTGCGCCCGTACCCCAGCGGCGCGGAGTTCCGCCGCAAGCAGGGCGCGGCCTCGGTCGACCTGCTGATCCTGGACTGGAACCTGCCGGACGAGAGCGGCCTGTCGATCCTGCGCTCGCTGCGCGATGCCGGCTCGGTGCTGCCGGTGCTGTTCCTCACCGCGCGCAGCGGCGAGGACGACATCGTCACCGGCCTGCGCGAGGGCGCGGACGACTACGTCAGCAAGCCCGCCACCCAGGGCGAGCTGCTGGCCCGCGTCGGCGCGCTGCTGCGGCGCACCCACTTCAAGAAGGACGCGGCGGAGGAGGAAGGCGTCGAGCCGTACCGGATCGACCTGATGCGCCGCCGCGTCGAACTGTCGGGCGAGGAAGTCCCGCTCACCGACCGCGAGTTCGACCTCGCCCTGTTCCTGTTCCGCCGCCGTGGCCGCGTGGTCAGCCGCGAGGCGCTGCTGGAGAGCATCTGGAACATCCGCGGCGACGTCGCCACCCGCACCGTGGATACCCACATCAGCCGCCTGCGCAAGAAGCTGGGGCTGGGCGGCGAGCACGGCTGGCGGCTCAACGCCGTGTACCAGCACGGCTACCGACTGGAGCGCGCCTGAGCGCGGCACCGATGAGCGGAAACGACGCATTGCACGGCGAGGCCCTGCGCACCTTCGGCGACCTGCTCGACGAGGCGCGCGCCGCAGGCGACCCCGAACCCACCGCGATGACGCTGGCCACCACCGACGCCGATGGCCGCCTCTCCGCGCGCGTGGTGCTGCTCAAGGCGCACGACGAACGCGGCTTCGTGTTCTACACCAACACCCTGAGCCGCAAGGGCCGCGCGCTGGCCGCGCACCCGCAGGCGGCGCTGCTGTTCCACTGGAAGACCCTGCGCGACCAGGTGCAGGTACGCATCGAAGGCCGCGCGACGCCGGTTTCCGAGGCCGAGGCCGACGCCTACTTCGCCACCCGCCCGCGCGAAAGCCAACTCGGTGCGTGGGCCTCGCTCCAGTCCGAGACCCTGCCGGAGCGGGCCGCCTTCGAGGCGCGCTACGCCCGTTTCGCGCAGGAATACGAGGGCCGCGACGTACCGCGCCCGCCGCACTGGTCCGGCTACCGGCTGGCGCCGGATGCGTTCGAGTTCTGGTACGGCGTGCCGTACCGCCTGCACGAGCGCCACGTATATCGCTGCGTGGACGGCGCGTGGACACGCGGGCTGCTGTATCCCTGAATGCCGCCGGACCGGCGCCGGTCCGGCCGTGCCGCGGCTACTTGCGCGTGAACAGCCGGAACAGGCCGCTCTTTTCGCTTTTCTGCGGGGCGCTCTGCTGGAGGCGCTGGCGCGGGATGTATTCGATCCGGCCGATGGCGTCGTAGGCGTTGACGATGTCGAACACTTCCTCCATCCGCGCGCCACTGGCGCGGGCGACCTCGTGCAGCGGCATCGGGGTGGTCATCAGCGCGGCGATGCGGCCATGCGCGCGCAGGTCGGGCGCGGCGACCAGCGGCTGCCGGATGTTGTAGCTGCCGCCCGGGTCGAGCTTGGGATCGAGCCGGCCGCGCGATGCGGCGAGCGCGAACAGCCAGCGCAGTTCGTCGAACGAGCGCGGGATGCGGCTTTCGCGCACGCGCTGGAGTTCGCTGCCGGCGATCGCCGAACTTTGCACCGTGTCCGGGCCGGCTTCGGCGTAGGGCAGCAGTTCGTGCAACTGCGCCTGGGTGTAGAAGCGGTGCAGTTTCGGGTCCAGCACCACGTCGGGCAGCCCTTCGGCGCTGACGCGTATGGGGCTGAGGATCGCGCCTTCGCGCAGCAGGGCGGGCAAGGCGGCGGTGGCTTCGGCGGCTTTCGGCGTGGGCGCCTGCGTGGGCGGGTACAGCGGTTTCACCGAGATGGGCTGCACGTCCAGCGGGGCGACGCCGATGAGACTGGCGGCGGCGCGGGTGGCGGCGTCCTCGCGGCGCAATGCCTGGCGCGCGCTGTTGCCGCCCTGGGCGGCATCCACCTGGGTGTGCTCGTCCACCAGTGGCGCTTCGGGTTCGGGTTCGACCAGCGGGTCGCCGTGCACCAGCAGGTCGAAGGCGTCCGCCGCGTCCGCGCCGTCGGCGGGGACGGTACGGGACAGGGCGACGTCGGGCAGGGCGTGTTCGGGCTGGTCCCAGATGCCGCCGCCCTTGCCCTGCGGCACCAGGTCGCCCAGCTCGGTGTTGTAGAAGTCCGCGTCCAGCCCGGTGACGATGTCGGTTTCCGCGCGCATCGCGCCGGCGGTGTTGAGGATGGCCGCCAACTGGTCCAGTTTCAGCGGCCGCCGCAGCGCCATGCCGTGCACGATGAGGTCGTCGCGCTCGCACAGGATCGCGAACGGGATGCCGGCGGCCTGGCAGCGGGTCTGGATCGCGCCGGAGGCCAGGTCGCCGTGCGGCTCGATGATGACCAGGTCGGCCTCGTCGCTGTCGCGCAGGTTCCAGCGGTGTTGCAGGCGCGCGCCAGCCATGCGCAGCAGCAGGCGGATGTGCGCCGTGGTTTCTTCGGAAGCGCCGACGATGGAGAAGGTACGGGAGGCGGGCATTGCCGGACTCGATGGTTTCGACAACGGGAATGCCGTGAGCATAAGCCAGAAACGGCGCGTTTCCCGGCTCCCGCGCGTTTTTTTCACAATTACGCACTGGCCGGGCGATGTCCACGGCGCTGGCGCGGCCTGCTAACCTTCCGCGCCACGCCACGATGGCGAACGACAGCCAGAATCCGAGGGGAGCACCGCAACGATGGCCAGGACACGCAGGAAGCCGCAGGGCAAGGGACACACGGGACACGTGGGCGGCGGCGCCAAGCCGCGCCTTGCGCCGGACTGGCGGCTGGTGGGCCTGGCCGGGTTGGGCGTGCTGCTGACGGCGTACCTGCTGATCGTGCACCTGTCCGGCGGCGATGCGCTGTTCTGCACGGCCGGTTCGTCCTGCGACATCGTGCAGGAAAGCCGCTGGTCCACGCTGTTCGGCCTGCCGATGGCGTTGTGGGGACTGGGCCTCTACGCGCTGATCGCGCTGGTCGCGGCCACCGGGCGCAGCGCGGCGACGCGCTGGCGGCGACTGTTCACGCTGGCGCTGATCGGCGTGCTGGTGAGCGTGTACCTCACCCTGGCGGGCTGGTTCGCGCTGGAGGCGTTCTGCCTGTGGTGCCTGATCTCCCTGGCGCTGATCCTGGCGATCTTCGTGCTGGTGATGCTCGGGCGCCCGGCGCAGACCCCGGCCAGCGGCTGGCCGCGCTGGCTGACGGTGCACGGCATCGTGCTGGTGCCGGCGATGCTGCTGATCGCCGCCGCGCAGGCTGGCTGGCTGTCGCCGCCGGACGATCCGCGCCTGGAACCGCTGGCCGCGCACCTGAGCGAAAGCGGGGCCAAGTACTACGGCGCGTTCTGGTGCCCGAACTGCCAGAAGCAGAAGCGCCTGTTCGGCCGTTCCGCCGAGAAGCTGCCCTACGTGGAATGCAGCCCGAACGGGCGCAACGGCGCGGTCGCGTTCGAGTGCGCGACGCAGGGCATCGACAGCTTCCCGACCTGGATCATCCGCGGCCAGCGCTACAGCGGCCTGCTCTCGGCCGAGGAACTGGCGCGCCACTCGCGCTTCCGCCAGTGGAACGCGCCGCCGGCCGGCGACGCGGGCAAATAAAGGCGCATCCCATGGCCGACGACGAACGACGCCTGCTGCGCGGCCCGGCGCAGGTGCTGCGCGCGCTGCGCTGGTCGTTGCAGGGGCTGGCCGCGTGCTGGCGGCACGAGTCCTCGTTCCGGCTCGAATGCGCGCTGTTCCTCGTGCTCGCGCCGCTGGGCCTGTGGCTGGGCAACAGCGGCGTGGAGCGGGCGATGCTGGTGTCCAGCCTGCTTGCCGTGCTCGCTGCCGAAGTGATGAACTCGGCGCTGGAGGCGGCGGCGGATCGCTTCGGGCCGGAGCGCCACGAGCTGATCGGGCGCGCCAAGGACATGGGCTCGGCCGCCGTGTTCGTGTTCATGATGAATGCGCTGCTGGTCTGGGCGCTTCTGCTCGTGCCGCGCCTGTGGCACTGAATTTCTCATTCCAAGGATCGACGATGACCGACCAAGCCCTGCCCGCGCTGCTGCTCAAACGCGGCGAGGACCGCCGCCTGCGCGCCGGGCACCTGTGGGTGTTCAGCAACGAGATCGACGTGGCGCGCACGCCGCTGACCGGCTTCTCGCCCGGTGATGCGGTGCGCATTCTCGATGCCGGCGGCAAACAGCTCGGCACCGGCTACGTCAACCCGTCCACGCTGATCGCGGCGCGCCTGGTGGACCGTGCCGGCCACGCGCTGGATCGCTCGCTCGTCGTGCACCGCCTCAACGTGGCGCTGGCCCTGCGCGAGCGCCTGTATCCGGATGCGCCGTACTACCGCCTGGTGTTCGGCGAGTCCGACGGCCTGCCGGGGCTGGTGCTGGATCGCTTCGGCGATGTCGTCGTCGGCCAGACCAGCACCGCCGGCATGGAGCGCCTGAAGCCGGAAATCGCCGCCGCCGTGGACAAGGCATTGTCGCCCGCCGCGCTGGTGTGGAAGAACGATGGCGGCGCGCGCGCGCTGGAATCCCTGCCTTCCGAGGTGGAAGTCGCCTTCGGCGAGATCTCCGGCCCGCTGCGGGTGGAAGAGGGTGGATACAGGTTCGACGTGGATGCGCTCGGCGGGCAGAAGACCGGCTGGTTCTACGACCAGCGCGCCAACCGCGACCAGTTGGCGCCCTATGTGCGCGGGGGCGCGAAAGTGCTGGATCTTTTCAGCTACGTCGGCGCCTGGGGCGTGCGCGCCGCGGGCTTCGGCGCGGCCGAAGTCGCCTGCGTGGATGCCTCGGCGCAGGCGGTCGAGGCGGTACGGCACAACGCCGCGCTGAACGGCTTTTCCGAACGCATCGAAGCCATCTGCGCCGATGCCTTCGAGTTCCTCAAGCAGGCCCGTGCCGAGCGCCGCCGCTGGGACGTGGTGATCGTCGATCCGCCGGCCTTCATCAAGCGCCGCAAGGATTTCCGCGAAGGCGCGCTGGCCTACCGGCGCATCAACACGATGGCGATGCAGGTGCTCGAGCGCGACGGCATCCTGGTGAGCTGCTCGTGCAGCCACCACATGGCGCGCGACTCGCTGCTGGAGGCGATCAACGCCGGCGCGCGGCACTTGGATCGGCAGGTGCAGGTGCTGCAATCGCTCCAGCAGGGGCCGGACCATCCGGTGCAGGCCGCGATCCCGGAAACCGATTACCTCAAGGGCTACATCTGCCGCGTGCTGCCGATCTGAGGTCGTGGAAGGTTGTTGACATGAGAGAACCTGGAAAAACGGCGTCATTCCCGCGAAGGCGGGAATCCGGCGTCTTTGTTTTTCAATAGGTTTGGAGTCACTGGATTCCCGCCTTCGCGGGAATGACGAGCAAAAGCAGGCTTTCGAGGTACCTGATGAGCATCCTGCACAGCATCGATCCCGTCGCCATCCAGATCGGCCCGCTGGCGATCCACTGGTACGGCCTCACCTACCTGGCCGGCTTCGTCGCCGCGTGGTGGCTGGGCCGCCGCCGCGTGCGCGCCGGGCGTCTGCCGGTGGACGAGCAGGCGTATTCGGACCTGGTGTTCTACGCCATGCTCGGCGTGCTGCTCGGTGGACGCATTGGCTACCTGCTGTTCTACGGCTGGCCGCACGTCGTGGCCGATCCGATGTACGCGCTGCGTGTGTGGGAAGGCGGCATGAGTTTCCATGGCGGCCTGCTCGGCGTGCTGGTTGCCGTGGCGTGGTGGTCGCGCAGGCACCGCCTGCATTTCTTCGACAGCGTGGATTTCATCGCGCCGCTGGTGCCGCCGGGGCTGGGCTTCGGGCGGCTGGGCAATTTCGTCGGCGGCGAATTGTGGGGCCATCGCACCGATGCGCCGTGGGGCGTGGTGTTTCCCAATGCCTTGCCGGCCGATCTGGCCGGACTGCCTGCCGACGCATTGGCCCGCATGCACGCATCCGGCGCGCTGGACGCCTATGCGCGGCATCCCTCGCAGCTCTACCAGGCTTTCCTCGAAGGGCTGGTGATGTTCGTGGTGTTGTGGTGGTTCTCGCGCAAGCCGCGCCCGCGCTATGCGGTGTCCGGCCTGTTCGCGCTGCTGTATGGCGTGTTCCGTATTGTCGTGGAGTTCGTGCGCGAGCCGGATGCGCACATCGGCTATCTCGCCTTCGGCTGGGTGACGATGGGGCAGGTGCTGTCCGTGCCGTTGATCCTCGTCGGCCTGTGGCTGCTGTGGCTGTCGCGCCGCGCGCCCACCTTGCCGCTTCGGACGGAGGCGGGCTGAGATGCGCCAGTACCTCGATCTTCTCTCCCACGTGCTCGAGCACGGCGAGGAAAAGGGCGACCGCACCGGCACCGGCACGCGCAGCGTGTTCGGCTGGCAGATGCGTTTCGATCTCTCGGAAGGCTTCCCGCTGGTCACCACCAAGAAGCTGCACCTGCTCTCGATCGTGCACGAGCTGCTGTGGTTCCTGAAGGGCGACACCAACATCGCCTACCTGCGCGAGCACGGAGTCAGCATCTGGGACGAATGGGCCGATGCCGACGGCGACCTCGGCCCGGTCTACGGCCACCAGTGGCGGCACTGGCGGGGCGCGGACGGGGAAACGGTCGACCAGATGCAGTGGCTGCTGGATGAAATCCGCCGCAACCCGGACTCGCGCCGGCTCGTGGTCAGCGCGTGGAACGTGGCCGACCTTCCCAGGATGGCGCTGCAACCCTGCCACGCGCTGTTCCAGTTCCACATCGCCAACGGCAGGCTTTCCTGCCAGCTCTACCAGCGCAGTGCCGACATCTTCCTCGGCGTGCCGTTCAACATCGCCAGCTACGCGCTGCTCACGCACATGGTGGCCCAGGCCTGCGGCCTGCGCGTCGGCGATTTCGTCCACACCCTGGGCGATGCGCACCTGTATTCCAACCACCTGGCACAGGCGCGCGAGCAGCTTTCCCGCGCGCCGCGCGCGCTGCCGCGGCTGGCGCTGAATCCGGACGTGCGCGATCTGTTCGCGTTCGGCTACGACGACATCGCGTTCGAAGGCTACGACCCATGGCCGGCGATCAAGGCCCCGGTGGCGGTGTGAGCGGGCGGGAGCGGGGCGGGCCGCGGCTGGTATTGCTCGCCGCGCTCGACCGCCACCGCGCCATCGGCAAGGACAACGCGTTGCCCTGGCACCTGCCCGACGACCTCAAGCGCTTCAAGGCGCTCACCCTCGGCAAACCCATCCTGATGGGCCGGAAAACCGCCGAGTCGCTTGGACGCGCCTTGCCGGGCCGCGCGAACCTCGTCCTCACCCGCAGCGGCCGCGTGCCGTTCGAGGGCATGCGTGCCGTCGCGTCCATCGACGAGGCCATCAGGGCCGTCGCGGATGCGGACGAGCTGTGCGTGATCGGCGGCGGCGAGATCTATGCCCTCGCCCTGCCGCGCGCCGACGTGCTGCGGCTGACCCACGTCGATGCCGCCATCGACGCGCCCGACGCGTTCTTCCCGCCCATCGATCCGGCGCAATGGCGCTGTGTGGCGAGCGAGGAGCGTCCCGCCGACGAACGCCACGCCTTCGCGATGCGTTTCGCCGATTACCTGCGCACGGGATAGACCCGGCTGCAAGGCCGGATACGAGGCGCCTTGACCTTTGTCAGGCCGGGGCCGATGACGCCTGGCTAGCATGGCGAACGAGCTTCGTCCGCAGGCCTGCCGCGTGCCTTCATTTCCCATCCCTTCACCCGTGCGGCCGATGCTGCCCGCCGGTCCGGCGATCCTGTTGCTGAAGTTCGCGCGCCACGGTATCGACCGGATCGACGACGGCATGCTGCGGCTGCTGGCGGCACGGCGTCGGCTTTCGGACATCGCCGGACGAACGAAGCGCGCCTTGCGCCAGCCCCTGCGCGATCCGGCGCGCGAGCGCCAGGTGCTGGCCCGCGCGCGGCGCCTGGCGGGGCGCCTGGGCTTGCCCCGCGCCACGGCCAGCGAACTGATCCGGATGCTGATCGCCGATGCCCGCCGCCAGCAGGCTGCACACGCCTTTCCCGCCCTCGATACGGCCACCGCCACTCCCGCCATGATCCGACACTCGCACGCCGTTTCCCTCGATCGTGCCGCTCTGCTGCGGCTGATCCCGCCGCCCGCGCGCTGGAAGCCATTGCTGCGGCGCCTGCCTGCGCCGCTGCACGAGCGGCCCATGGAGCGCGTCCTCTCGCATGCGCTGGCGCAGGCCGGGGTCGGTTCGGCGCTGGAGGACATCGCCGGACGCCGCCTCGGCATCGGCATCGGCGACCTGGGGCTGGAGTGGGTGTTCCGCTGGCAGGATGGCCGCCTGCGGGTGGTGCGCGAGACGGCCGAGGCCAGCGTGCGCGGCAACGCCACCGACCTGCTGCTGCTGGCCAGCCGGCTGGAAGATGCCGACACCCTGTTCTTCCAGCGCCGCCTCGTGCTGACCGGCGATACCGAGCTGGGCCTGACCGTGCGCAACCTGCTGGACAGGATGCCCTGGGAATCCATCCCGCTGGGATTGCGCATCCTGCTGCAACGAAGCGCGATGCTGGCGCGCGCGGCACGGGCCGCGCATCTTCCGACGCCGCCGGCCGCCGGTTCCGCCTATCGACGTTGCGAGCCGGACCGAGGTTCTGGCGATGGGCGGACGTGAGCGACGCATCCAGCCCTCCGGCGTCGCGCTCGGGCCCGCATGGGAGGTCGATCGCCCTGCCCATGCTGCCCGGTGCGGACGGAAAGGTCGCGCAAATTTGCGCACACATGTGCATTAACCGGCCCTGCCTGGCGCAGCCCGGCAGCCCTGGTCGATGCCCGGCACCTGCACGCAAGTGCCTGCCAGTACATCATTTCCTTGCCAAACAATGCGTTGGCGTATGGAAGATGGCCGAAACTCCTCAGCGCAAAGTTGCGCGAAACCGGGCAAAGTTGGCCGTTCTCCCTCATGTGCGCATCCCATGGACCGACCCGATTCATTCGACCGCGAGCAACTGCTGGCGTGTTCCCGTGGCGAGCTGTTCGGCCCCGGCAATGCCCGCCTGCCGGCGCCCCCGATGCTCATGTTCGACCGCATCACCCACATCGGCACCGAAGGCGGCAAGTACGGCAAGGGACGCGTCGTGGCCGAGCTGGACATCCACCCGGACCTGTGGTTCTTCGCCTGCCACTTCGAGGGCGACCCGGTGATGCCCGGCTGCCTGGGCCTGGATGCGATGTGGCAACTGTGCGGCTTCTACCTGCCGTGGCTGGGCGCGCCCGGCCGTGGGCGCGCGCTGGGCGTGGGCCAGGTCAAGTTCACCGGCCAGGTGCTGCCCACGGCCAGGCGGGTGAGCTACGAACTGGATATCCGCCGGGTGATGCGCGGCAAGCTCGAGCTGGTCATCGCCGATGGCCGCACCCTGGTGGATGGCCGCGAGATCTACACCGCCTCCGACCTGCGCGTGGGCCTTTTCACCTCGACCGAGGCGTTCTGACGATGGCTTCTTCCTCCTCCGGCCGTCGCGTGGTCGTCACCGGCATCGGCATCGCCTCCTGCCTGGGCAATGAGGCGGCCGGCGTCGCCACGGCATTGCGCGAAGGACGTTCCGGCATCCGCCATGTTCCCGAGTACGCCGAACTGGGCCTGCGCAGCCAGGTGGCCGGTTGGCCGGACATCGACCTGAACGAGCGGATCGACCGCAAGCTCAAGCGCTTCATGGGCGATGCCGCCGGCTTCGCCTACGTCGCCGCGCGCGATGCGATCGCCGATGCGGGATTGACCGAGGACCAGGTGCGCAGCGAGCGCACGGGCCTCATCGCCGGTTCCGGCGGCGGTTCGCCGCAGTGGCAGATCGAAACCGGCGACCTGCTGCGCAACAAGGGCGTGCGCAAGGTCGGCCCGTACATGGTGCCGCGCTCGATGGGCTCCACCGTCTCGGCCACGTTGTCCACCGCGTTCGGCATCCGTGGCCTGAGCTATTCGATCTCCGCCGCCTGCGCCACTTCGGCGCACTGCATCGGCGCCGGCGCCGACCTCATCCGCCACGGCGCGCAGGACATCGTCCTGGCCGGCGGCGGCGAGGAGCTGCACTGGGGCATGACCGCGCAGTTCGATGCCATGGGCGCGCTCTCGACCCAGCGCAACGACACGCCCGCCACCGCCTCGCGCCCCTACGACGCGGGCCGCGACGGCTTCGTCATCGCCGGCGGCGGCGGCATGCTGGTGCTGGAGGAGTACGAGCACGCCCGCGCCCGCGGCGCGGGCATCCTGGCCGAGCTGGTCGGCTATGGCGTCACCTCCGATGGCGTGGACATGGTGGCCCCGTCCGGCGAGGGCGCGGTGCGCTGCATGCGCATGGCGCTGGGCGGCCTGCACGGGCAGCCGGTGGGTCCCATCGACTACCTCAACACGCACGGCACCTCGACCCCGGTGGGCGACGTGATCGAACTGGAATCGGTGCGCGAAGTCTTCGGCGCGGCGGTGCCGCCGCTGTCCTCCACCAAGGCGCTCAGCGGCCATTCGCTCGGCGCCGCCAGCGTGCACGAGGCGATCTATTGCCTGCTGATGATGCGCGAGGGCTTCATCGCCGGCTCGGCCAACATCGACACGCTGGATCCGAAGGTCGAAGGCTTCCCCATCGTGCGCGAAAGCCGCGAGGCCGCGCTCACCACCGTGATGTCCAACAGCTTCGGCTTCGGCGGCACCAACGCCAGCCTGGTGTTCGCACGGGCCTGACGCGCAGGCTGCCCGGAACCCGATGGATCATCCGGCGGCCGGGGACATTCCGGCTTCGCCATGCCAGTAGCCGTTGCGCGTGCCCAGGCGCGGCGCCGCTTCGGCATTGCGACGCGCCAGGTCGAAATGCCTGATCACCTCGCCGCAGCCCTCGGCCTGCGGGTAGATGCGCAGCACGTCCACGCCCAGCGCGCGCAGCTCCGGCAGTTCCGGGCCCAGGTCGGTGATTTCCTCGCCCTGGACCTGGATGCCGTTGATGCGCAGGAAGGGATTCCCTTCGCGCGTGGCCAGCGGCAATCCATCCGGGTAGTCGAGGCAGCGGAAGCCGCACTGGTCCTTGGGCAGGTCCAGCGCGCGGGCGGTGAAGCAGCGCGCCGAGAACGACAACGGCAGCCGGCCCCAGGCGATGACTTCCAGTTCCGGCATGGCCCGGCCTTCGGCCGACAGCGCCCGGCGCAGTTCGCCGATCAGTTGCCGGCCCTGTTCCACGCCCGGCGTCCAGCGCCGCAGGCCGTCCTCGATCAGCATCGCCAGGGCGCGATGGTTGTAGACGTTGAGGCTGGGGCCCGCGACGAAAGGCGTGCCGCGCTCGCGGCACAGTTGCACCGCGGAGAGGTCGTTGGCCTCGATCATGAAGCGCCCGTCCCGCACCTGGCGGCGGACCACGCCCAGTTCCGATTCGGCTTCGATCAGGCTGAGCGTGGACAGCACCGCCTGCTTGCCGGCTTCGGCCAGTTCGCCGGCCAGCGCGAGCCAGTCGGCGGTGCGAAGCTCGCGCCGCTTGCTGCATACCGTCTCGCCCAGGTAGACGATGTCCAGCGGCCAGTCGGCGACGGCGCGGTAGAACGCCAGCGTCTCCTCGCGTGGCCAGAAATATTGCAGCGGCCCCAGGCTCAGTTTCATCGCGAACTCCGTTTCACGTGGCTCAATGCCAGGCACGGTGGTATGGCCCGAGCGTGGTCTGCTGGCCTTCGGCGTGGGCCGACAGGGCCTGTTGCCAGGCCTCTTCCACCTCCCAGCGTTGCGGATCGGCCCGGTAGCGGTCGATGGCGCGGCGCCAGGCGCCGGCCACGGCCTTGACGTAGGCCGCGCCGCGCTGCCGGCCTTCGATCTTGAGCGCCGCCACGCCGGCCCGGGCCAGGCGCGGCAACAGCTCCAGGGTGTTGAGGCTGGTGGGTTCCTCCAGCGCGTGGAACACTTCGCCGCCCACGGCGTAGCGGCCCTTGCAGACGGTCGGATAGCCGGCGGGTTCGCGCTCGCCGAAGCGGTCGATCAGCACCCCGTTCAGGCGCACGCTGCGACTGCGGTCCGGGTGCTCGTCCCACTGCACGAAGCGCGCCGGCGAACACACGCCATGGCGATTGGGCGACATGCCGGTGACGTAGCTGGAAAGCTGGCAGCGGCCTTCGACCATGATGCACAGGCTGCCGAAGGCGAACACTTCCAGCGGCACCGGCGAGGCGTCGCACAGGCGCTCGACCTGCTGCACCGACAGCACCCGCGGCAGCACCGCACGGGCGATGCCGAAGCGCTCGTAGGCGTACCTCAGCGCCGGCGCCGTGGTGGCCGAGCCTTGCACGGAAAGATGCCGCGCAAGCCGTGGATGGCGGCGGCAGGCATGGTCGAGCACGCCCATCTCGGCGGCGATGATGGCGTCCACGCCCAGTTCGGCGGCATGGTCCACGGCCGCTTCCCAGTGCGCCAGGCGGGCGCTGTCCGGGTAGGTGTTCAGGGCCAGGTAGACCTGTCGCCCGCGTGCGTGGGCGTAGGCGACGCCTTCGCGCAGTTCCTGCTCGTCGAAGTTCAGGCCCGGGAAGGCGCGTGCATTGGTCTGGTCGCGGAAGCCGGTGTAGACCGCATCGGCCCCGGCGTCGACGGCCGTGCGCAGGGCCGGCAGGTTGCCGGCCGGACAAACCAGTTGCATCGCAAGCTCCAGCGCGGGAATGGCGCCATGCTAGGCGGCGCGTCCGCGTGACTCATTGACGAATGTCAGGTCGTGGTCAGGCGCGACCACAGGTCTTGCATGCGGCGTTCGACGTGCGGATCCGGCGCGATCGGCCGGCCCCATTCGCGCGCCGATTCGGCCGGCCACTTGCGCGTGGCATCCAGCCCGAGCTTGGAACCCAGGCCCGATGCCGGCGTGGCGAAGTCCAGGTAGTCGATCGGGGTGTTCTCCACCAGCATCGAATCGCGCGCCGGGTCCACCCGGGTGGACAGCGCCCAGATCACCTGGCCCCAGTCGCGCACGTCGATGTCCTCATCGGTGACGATCACGAACTTGGTGTAGGTGAACTGGCGCAGGTACGACCAAACGCCCATCATGATGCGGCGCGCATGGCCGGGATACTGCTTGCGGATGCTGACCACCGCGATGCGGTAGGAGCAGGCTTCCGGCGGCAGGTGGAAATCCACGATCTCCGGGAATACCTTGCGCAGGATCGGCACGAAGACGTCGTTGAGCGCCATCGAAAGCACCGAGGGCTCGTCGAACGGCGAACGCCCCATGTAGCTGCCGTGGTAGATCGCGTCGGGGCGCATGCGCAGGCGTTCCACCGTCAGCACCGGGAACGTGCCTTGCGCGTTGTAGTGGCCGGTGTGGTCGCCGAACGGACCTTCCAGCGCGGTGTCGCCTGGGTGGATGAAGCCCTCCAGCAGGATTTCGGCGCCGGCCGGCGCATCCAGCCCGGTCAGTTCGCTGCGCCAGACCCGGCTGCGCGCGCCGCGCAGCAGGCCGGCGAATTCGTATTCGGACAGGGTGTCGGGCACCGGCGCCACCGCGGCCAGCATCGTGGCCGGATCGGCGCCGATCGCCACCAGTACCGGGAACGGCTCGTCCGGCCGGGCCGCCTGCCAGGAGGCATGGTCCTGCGCCCCGCCGCGATGCGGCAGCCAGCGCATGATGACCCGGTTGGGCGCGATCACCTGCTGCCGATAGATGCCCAGGTTCTGCCGGCTCTGGTGCGTGCCGCGCGTGACCACCATGCCGAAGGCGATCAGGCGGCCGGCATCCTCCGGCCAGCAGCGTTGTATCGGCAGCGCGCCCAGATCGATGTCCGGCCCTTGCACGGTGCGTTCGCAGAACGCCGCCTCGGTCGTGTGGCGCGGTGCCACGTGCGCCAGTTGCGCCAGTTCCGGCCAACTGCCGAGCGCATCGCGCAGCGAGGCCGGCCAGCGCGGCTCCTTCAGCGAGGCCAGCAGTTCGCCCAGTTCGCGCAGCGAGCCGAGCGGGCGTTCGTCCATCGCCAGCTCGATGCGGCGGCGATGCCCGAACAGGTTGCCGAGCAGGGGATGTGCCGAGCCGGTCGGGTTGCGCATCAGCAGAGCCGGCCCGGCATCGCGCAGCGCGCGCAGGCACAGGGCGGTGCTCTCCAGGTCGGGATCGACGGGGGCGTCCACCATCATCAGTTGATCCCGCTCGCCCAGCCGGCGCAGGAATCCACGCAAATCATGAAACGCCATACTGCTGCCCGCCTTCGGCGCTGCGCCGTCGTGCACAGTCTGGATCGGGCCGGAATGCGCTCGCCATGACGGATGTCAAACCACGTGCTGCGCCGGCAAGCGCCGGTCATCCGGCGGGTGGTTGACCCATGTCATGGTGAACCGGGCGCCGCTGCACGAGACTGCGTCCACTTTTCCCGGAGCCGCCTCGATGGAATACGTCGTCCGCCTGGACACCGCCGGTCTCGATCTGGGGCGGATCGGTCGATCGCTGCAAGAAATCGATCCGGCCGCCGTTGCCGACATCGACCCGCTCGACCGCACACTGCGGGTTTCCGCCACGATGCTGGATCGGGAACTGCTGGAAGCGCTGGCGCAGGCCGGGCACCCGGTGGGTTCGGCCCAGGTTGAGCGCATGCCCTCGATCTGCTGCGGTGGTTGCAGCGGATGAACCGGATCGCGGGCGACGAAAAACCGGGCGCGGCGTGGCGACCGGATTTCAGGCCAGTCGACCGAAACCGAAGATGTTGGCCAGCGGATGCTTGCGCCGCTCCACCAGCGCGCGCAGCAGGCCCGCGCCAATCGCCGAATAGGTGATGCCGTTGCCGCCGTAGGCCATCGCGAAATGCACGCGCGGCCCGTGCTGCGGATGCGGCCCGAAGAAGGGCAGGCCATCCTTGGTTTCGGCGAACGTGCCGGCCCACGAGAACGCCGGATGCAGCGGCAGGTCGGGAAACAGCCTGGATACCTGCTTGAGCAGGCGCCGGGATTTCTTCTCCACGCGCGCATCGCGCCGCGCCGGGACGTCGATGCGGTCGTCCTCGCCGCCGATGAGCAGACGGCCGTCGCCGGTGGCGCGCATGTACAGGTACGGACGCGCCGATTCCCAGACCATCGTGTCGCGCAGCGGCCCGAGGGCATCCGTGTCGATCGGGTCGGTGATGAAGGCGTAGCTGCTGCGGTTGGCAGCCACGCGCTGGCGCAGCCATTGCTGGTTGGCGTAGCCGGCGGCGAGGATGACGTGGTCGGCGCGCACTTCGAAGCCTTCGGGCGTGCGCAGCGTCGCGCCGCGCGCGGTGGCGCGCAGGTCGCTGACTCCGGTGCGGTCGAACACTTCGCCGCCGTGGCGGCGCACGCGCGCCAGCAGCCGGTAGGCCATGCGGTATGGGTCCATGCGCGCACCGAGCGTGCTCAGGATCGCGGCCGGCGCGTCGAATCCGTAACGCGATCGGATATCTCCCGGTTCCAGCCAGTGCACGTCGAAACCGTGCCTGCCGCGCAGTTCGTATTCGTCGCGCAGGTCGCGCCGATGGCGGCGGACGCTGGCGTAGTAGAGACTTTCCATTCGCGCGAAATCCACGTCGCGCACGTCGCGGGCGAGCGCCTGCAACAGCGGGATCGATTCGGCGCAGGCGCGGTAGGCGAGCACCGCATCGTCCTCGCCGTAGTCCTTCGCAAGATCGATGAGATGCGTATCGATTTCGTACTGCAACAGCGCCGTGCTCGCGGCCGTGCTGCCCCAGCCGACGTCGCGCTGTTCCAGCACCACCACGCCGTGCCCGTGCCGTGCCAGTTCGTCGGCGACCAGCGCGCCGGTGATACCGCCACCGACCACGGCCACATCGCAGCGAAGGTGTTCCCGCAACGGTGGAAACGCCTGCATCAAGCCGTTCTTCACCGCCCAATACGGATAACCGCTCTTCAGGTCCATGCTGCGTGTCCTCCGTCGGCGAGACCGCGCGCAGCGGGGTAATCCGCCTGTTCGCAGCCACGGTTCGTTCAGACTTTCGGGGCCATGATTCAGGCCCCGGCCAGCCAATGCAAGCGGGGTTAATCGTCATGGCAAGCAAGAGCAAGGGGACAAGAGCCACGTCCGCGACCGCTGTCGCGTCGCCCGGCGCGACAGGAAAATCCAACGGCCGACGAAGCGAGCTGCACCAACAGGCCGGTGGCAATCACCCGCCGTTGACGACCAGCCAGGGCATACCGGTCGCCGACAACCAGAACTCGCTGCGCACCCATCCGCGCGGGCCGACGCTGCTGGAGGATTTCATCCTCCGCGAGAAGATCACCCACTTCGACCACGAGCGCATTCCCGAGCACATCGCGCCCAACGACGCCGTGGTCGATGCCGGCGACGCGGCCACCTTCGCCAAGCGAGCCGCTACCCGGCACTGGGCGCGCGAACCCGCGTTGCGAACCCTGCCCTGAGCATTGCCGGCGGAGACGGAGGAACCATGAGCGACACCATCTACGACGCCCTGCGCGAGAGCCACGAGGTCCAGCGCTCGCTGTGCCGCAAGCTGCTGCGTTCCCCGCCGCACAGCGAACGCCGCATCGCGCTGTTCACCGACCTGCGCATCGAACTGGCCGCGCACGCGGCCGCCGAGGAACGTTTCCTGTACGCGCCGATCCTGATGGACGACGCGGGCCTGGATCCCTCGCGCCACGCCCTGCACGAACACCACGAGATCGACGAGATCATCGAGGACATGCAGGTGGTGGACAAGGCCGGTGCCGGCTGGATGGCGAAGGCGCGCAAGCTCTCGGAAAAGGTGCACCACCACCTGCGCGAAGAGGAGCGCAAGTTCTTCCAGGTTTCCGGCAAGATACTCGACGAGGCGCAGAAAGTACGGCTGGCCGGCAAGTACCGGCGCGACTACGAGCGCATGCTGGCGACGCTGCGCGAGGCATAGCGTTTCGTGGAAGTCGAATAAAAGAAAACCGGCCGCAAGGGCCGGTTTTCTTTTGGTATTTTGGTGGAGCCAGGGAGGATCGAACTCCCGACCTCGTCATTGCGAACGACGCGCTCTCCCAGCTGAGCTATGGCCCCATGGGGGCGGGAATCTTAATCCCTGCGGGGCCGGCGCGGCAAGCGGAGGGCCGTTCAGGGCAGTACGCGGATGTCGATGTGGGCGTAGCGGCCGTGGCTGTCGATGGCCAGGAGGCGCTGCGGGCCGGGATGCTCCAGGCGCAGTTGCACGGGGGCGTCGTTGAGGCTGCGGGCGATGCGGCGGCCGTCGATCAGCCAGTGCACCTCGTCGCCGGCGCCCAGCGCGCGCACGCTCACTTCCGGAGCGCTGGCGCGGTTGGAGGGGCTGCGCAGCACCGCGCCATCGACGATGCCGGCGATGCGCAGGGTGCGCAACGGCTCGGCCGGGGCGGTGCAATCGTCGGCCAGCGGCGGCAGCGTGGCCTGGCGGCGTTCGCCGGGCGCGAGCCAGGGATGCACGAGGATCGGCCAGGGCGCGAGGCTGGCGAGGGTCTCGTCGTGCGTCTTGGCGCAGTCGCCGGCCAGCCGCCGGCCGGTATGCGCGTCGCGGCGATAGACGATGGGGGCGGGGGCGGGATGCCCGGCGCTGGGCAGGGTCGGCGGCACGGTGTCCTCGAGAATCCACGCGATATGGCGGCGTGCGCAATGCGCCGGCTCGGTGTCGCGTTCGCGCTGGCCGAGCGGCCAGCAGATGGTGTCGGTGGATACGCTGGCGGGCATGGGCTGCGGTGTGGCGCGCAGGTTGCGCGGCAAGAGGTCGTTGATCGCGAACAGCAGCGGCAGCGCGGTGATCGCGCCGTACTGGCCGGGCAATGGCGTGCCGTCGGGACGGCCGATCCAGACGCCGATGGTCGCGCCGGGCGCCGCGCCGATGGCCCAGGCGTCGCGGAAGCCGTAGCTGGTGCCGGTTTTCCATGCGAGCGCGGCGCGGCGCGAGGTGTCCACGCGCTCGTCGAGCGCGCCGGGGCGGGCGTCTTCGGCGAGCATCCGGCGCACGATCCAGGCCGCGCCGGGCGAGAGCAGGCGGCGTTCTTCCAGCGCTGCGTCGGCGGCAAGGCGCGGGCGCGCGGCCAGGCCCTCGCGGTGCAGGGCGGCGTAGGCGCCGACGAGGTCTTCCAGCCGCGCCTCGGTGCCGCCGAGGATCATCGAGAGATTGGGTTCGGTCCCGCGCGGCAGGCGCAGCGGCGCGCCCGCGTGCGCCAGGCGCGCGGAAAAGCGCGTCGGGCCGATGGCTTGCAGCAGCGCCACGGTCGGGATGTTCAGCGACTGCTGGAGCGCGTCGCGCGCCGCGACCGGGCCGCGGAAACGCTGGTCGAAATTGCCGGGGCGGTAGCCGCCGAATTCCTGTGGCGCATCGACCAGCAGGCTTTCCGAATGGATCAATCCTTCGTCCAGCGCCATGCCGTAGAGGAAGGGCTTGAGCGTGGAGCCGGGCGAGCGCCAGGCATGGGCCATGTCGATGTGGCCGAAGCTGGCATCGTCGCCGAAGCGCGCCGCGCCGACATAGGCGCGCACCTGCATGCCGCGGGTGTCGGCGACGATGACGGCGGCCGAGGTGCGCGGCGGCAGGCGTTCCACCCAGTCGGCCACGCGGGCTTCGACGCGGGCCTGGAGATCGGCATCGAGCGTGCTCCGCAGGCGGCGCGCGCGCGGGTTCTCGCGGCGCAGGCGCTCGGCCGCGAGCGCGGCCAGCTGCGGGGTCTGCAACTGGCGCGCGACGACGTTCTCGCGCTGTGCCTCGGCGAGCGTGTCCGCAGGCCATACGCCGTGCGCGGCCATGCGCGCGAGCACCTTGTCGCGCGCATCGCGGGCGCGTTCGGGCCAGCGATCCGGGCGCAGCCGGCTGGGTGCCTGCGGCAGCACGGCGAGCAGGGCGGCCTCGGCGTGGGAAAGCTCGGTGGCGGGCTTGCCGAGGTAGCCGTAGCTGGCCGCCTGCACGCCCTGGAGGGTGCCGCCGAACGGGGCGTAGTTGAGGTACAGCGTGAGGATTTCGCGCTTGTCCAGGTGCCATTCCAGTTGCAGCGCGCGCAGCATCTGGCGCAGCTTGCCGCGGCCGGTGTGCGGAATGGGCTCGATCAGGCGCGCCACCTGCATCGTCAGGGTGGAGCCGCCGGAGACGATCTCCCGATGCCACAGCGCCTGCGCCACCGCGCGCGTCATCGCGAGCGGATTGATGCCGCGGTGGCGATGGAACCAGCGATCCTCGTAGGTCAGCAGGGCTTCCAGGTACAGCGGCGATACGTCCTCCGGCGCCACCGGGTAGCGCCAGACGCCATCGGCGTCGGCGAACGCGCGCAGCGGCGTGCCGTCGTGCGCGAGCACGACGCTGGCGGCATCGCGCTGCGCATCGGGCAGCGGCAGCGGGAACAGGCGATCCAGCACCAGTGCGGCCAGCGGCGGCAGCGCGAACAGGGCGAGCAGGAAGAGAAGGCGGCGGATCATCGGGCGGAAAGCCTGCCACGATGCGCGGGGCGAATCATGGCGATTTGCGGGCGTGGGCAACTGTGGCCTGAATGGCGCGCCCGCAACCACGATCGCCGCCTTGGAAGTGCATGGATGCGGGCATAGGCTGGCAACAGCGGCTCAACAAGGAGGTGGATCATGTTCGGGACATCGCAGTGGCTTCGGTTACGGAAAGCCGTCATTCCGGCGAAAGCCGGGCTTTCGACAGCCGCATGGCGGGTCATCCGGTTTTCCCGTGAAGTCAAAGCCAGCAAGCTGGATTCCGGCTTGACCAGACATTCGTCTGTTGAAAGCCGCCGGAATGACGCGTCTGCAAGGGGCTTCAGGATCGCCCTGGCAACGACCACGGCCCTCGCGGCGCTGGCGCTGGCCGGATGCGCGGGCAACGAACGCAGTGTGCGCGACGACGCCAATGCGCGCGACTGCTTCTCCGCATCCTCGGTGCGCAGCTTTTCGGCAGTGGACGACAACACGGTCAGGCTCAACGTGGGCGCGCGCGACACTTACGAACTGGCCCTGTTCGGCTATTGCCCGGACATTGACTGGACCCGCTCGGTCGGCCTGCGCACTTTCGCCGGGGGCTCGTGGATCTGCACCAACGATGCGGCGGGCGTGGAAGTCGTGGTGCTGGATCGTACCGTGCCCGTCGGCCCGGATCGCTGCCGGGTGCGTTCGATGCGCAAGCTCGATCCGGCGGAACTGGAGGCGGAAAAGGCGGCGCGCGAGGAGGCGCGCACGGAACGCAAGGCGGCGCGTCAGTAATTCGTGCCGCCAAGCTGCGCGTAGGCCGCCAGCGCCGCGCGCGCGGCCTCGCGTTCGATGCCTTCGCGCACCGCGATGCCGCGCGCTTCCAGTTCCCCGCGCCAGTCGGCCGGCAGCGGGCCTTCGTCGAACTGCGTCAGTTCCATCACGTCCGCGGCGCTGGCGCCGATCAGCAGCGTGTCGATGCCGGCCCAGAAGGTCGCGCCGTAGCACATGCAGCATGGCTGCGCGGAGGTCGCCAGCACGATGCCCGGGTGGCCCTCGTTGAGGCGGTTGCGGCCGGTGCGGGCCTGGGCGGTGAGGTAGGCCATCATCTCCGCGTGCGCCACGGAACTGGCTTGCGGCACCACGCGGTTGACGCCGACGGCGATCAGGCGGTGTCCGGCATCGAACACCGCCGCGCCGAACGGGCCGCCCGTGCCCAGTTCCACGTTGCGTGCCGCAAGACGCACGGCGAGCGCGACCTTGCCGGCATCGTCCGGGCAGACGAGGCCAGGTTCGACCTCGCGTTCGATCCAGTCCGGCAGGGCGAGGCGGGCATCCAGCGTGAGCATGCTCAGAACACCGTCACGCGTTGGGCTTCGGGGCGCATCATCGAGCCTGCGCCGACCTTGCACTTGAACGCCTCGGCGAACGGGGAGAGGTTGGCGAGGGGGCCGTTGACGCGCCACTTGGCCGGAGCGTGCACGTCGATGCGCGAACGCAGTTGCAGTTCCTCGTCGCGGTAGTTGCGCCGCCACAGTTGCGCATAGGACAGGAAATACCGCTGCTGTGCGTCGAGGTTGCCGACCTTCGGCTGCTCGCCGAGCGCGGCAAGCGCGGCATGGGCGATTTCAACGCCGGCGAGGTCGGCGATGTTCTCGGCCCAGGTCAGGCGCCCGCTCACCTTGACCTGGCCCAGCACCTGGTATGCGTCGTACTGGGCTTCCAGCGGCTTGAAGCGCAGGTTGAAGGCATTGGTGTCCGCCTCCTGCCACCAGGGCGCGATGCGGCCCTGCGCGTCGAAGCGGCTGCCGATGGCATCGAAGCCGCGCATCAGTTCGTGCGCGACGATGCTGCCGAGCGCGCCGTAGTTCACCGCCGCATCGCCGGCCGCATCGAAGATCGGCGGCTGCATCAGCCCGGCCGGCAGCACGAGCTGGTTGCGCGCCGGGTCGTAGTACACGTTCACCGCGTGCGCCGGCTGCGGCCACTGCCATTCCTCGCGCACCTTGTCCACGGCTTCCATGTGGCGGCGGTGCAGCCACGACACCAGCGCCAGCACGTTGCCGGCGTAGTTGGTCGATGCCAGCTTCAGCCCTTCGTAGGCCGGCGCCTGGTCCGGGCCGCCGAGCTTGATGTCCACCGCGTCGAGTTTCTCCAGCGCCGTCTGGCGCGACTGCGCGCCGAGCCAGGGCGTATTTTCCAGCTTGCCGCGCAGCGTGCCGCGGACCTGGTCGACCAGGGCTTCGGCCGCTTGGCGCGAGGCCTGCGGGAAGTGCGTCTGTTGATAGGCGTGGCCCAGCGCCGGGCCGAGCAGGGTGTCGACCGTGCCGAGCACGCGGCGCCAGCGCGGCATCGGTTCCTGCGAGCCGCGCAGGGTGCGCAGGTACATCGCGTCGTGCGCCTGCACGTAGCCGCTGGACAGGTACGGCGCCAGCGCGTGCGCGACGTGGAAGCGCAGGTAGGCGCGCCACTGCTCGGGCGGCAGGGTGCGGATCAGCGCATCGGCCTGGCGGAAGAAATCCGCATGCGCGAGCGAGATCGACGCGGTGTCGCCGATGCCCTGGGCTTTCAGGAACTTGCGCCACTGCATGCCCGCGTAGGTCTTTTCCAGGTCCTTGACCTGCGCGATGCCGTAGGAATTGGCCGGGTCGCGCAGTTGCAGCAGCGACAGCGACACCTGCGCCAGGCGCTTCTCGATCGCGACCACGGCTTCGGCTTCCGTCGGCGGGGCGGTGCTGCCGCTGAGCGTGAGAAGGCGTTCCACATAGCCCTGGTAGGCGGTCAGCAGCAGGCGGGTGTCCTCGTCGTCGCGCAGGTAGTAGTCGCGGTCGGACAGGCCCAGGCCGCCCTGGTTGGCATAGGCGATGCGGCGGGCGGGGTTCTTCAGGTCGTCGTTGGCGCCGAAGTCGAACAGCACCGGGATGCCGCGCGCGTGCAGGTCGGCAATGGCCGGGGCCACGTCGCGCGCCTTCTTGATCCGGTCGATGCGTTCCATCAGCGGGCGCAGCGGCGCCGCGCCGGCGGCTTCCACGGCCGCCTCGTTCATGCCGCTGGCGTAGAGGTCGCCGATCAGGCGCAGGAGCGGATCCTCGCTGCCGCCGGCCTTTTCCAGCAGCGTGCGTTGTTGCAGCAGGCCGTGGAGACCCACTTCCTCGAACGTGCCCCAGCTCGCGAAGCCGGTCGGTACCGGGTTGGCCTGCAACCAGCCGCCGTTGGCGTGCTGGTAGAAATCCGCGCAGGCGGGCGTGGCGGTATCGAAATGGCGCGGGTCCAGCGGTTGCGCGGGCGCCTGCGCCCATGCGGGCGAGGCCAGGGCGAGCAGCAGCAGGGGCGAAAATCGGTACGGAAGGCGCATGGCGATCACGGCAGGCGAGGGGGCGGCGATTCTACCGTGCATTTGCTTGCGCGCCCGTCATCGAGCGTGCGCGTGCAGTCCCCGCGAATCTGGCACCATGCGCGCGAAAGTTCCCGGAGTGCCGTCATGAACACGATGCGTCGCAATCCCTCCGCCCCGCGCCGTCGCGGCGGCTTCCGCTGGTGGGTGCTGATCCTGTTTGCCTTGTACGCGGGCTATTACTGGTTCTCCAACCAGGAGGACGCGGCATTCACCGGGCGCGCCCAGTTGATCGACTCCTCGCCCCAGGAAGAGGCGACGATGGGCTTGCAGGCGTACCGGCAGATCCTGTCCCAGTCCAACGTCGTGGCGCAGGGGCAATTGCCCGAGCAGGTGCGCGAGATCGCGCGGCGGTTGATCACCGTGGGGCCGAAGATCGAGGCGGATCTGGCCGCCGCGCGCGGGGTCAAGCCGTCGATCCAGTGGGATGCGTTCGACTGGGACGTGAGCGTGATCCAGTCCGACCAGGCCAACGCCTTCTGCCTGCCGGGCGGCAAGATCGCCGTCTACACCGGCATCATCCCGATCGCGCAGAACCAGGATGCGCTGGCGGCGATCATGGGGCACGAGATCGCGCACGCGCTGCTGCGCCACAGCGCCGAGCGCATGGCGCAGCAGAAGCTGGTGCAACTGGGCTCGATGGCCGCAGGCGTTGCAGTGAGCGACATGGACCCGCAGCAGCAACGCACGGTGATGGCGGTGATGGGCGCGGGCGCGCAGTACGGCGTGCTGCTGCCGTTCTCGCGCGACCACGAGAGCGAGGCCGACGAAGTGGGCCTGATGCTGGCCGCGGCGGCCTGCTACGACCCGCGCGAGGCCATCGGGCTGTGGGAACGCATGGGCCAGGCCAGCGGCGGGCAGGCGCCGCCGGAGTTCATGTCCACCCATCCCAGCGGCAGCACCCGGATCGCCCATTTGCAACGGCTGATGCCGCAGGCGCTGGAAATCCGCAAGGCCTATTGTCCGGGTAACTGATTCTTGTTCCCGTGCATGGGCCGGGCGGTGGGTTGCGACCTTGGTCGCAGAACGGTCACGAAAGGGCGTTCGTGTTGCCGCTGCGCGAGACAGCGTGCGACAATTGGCAGTCTTGCGAAGCGGTTTTTGCGTCGTTGAGGCGACGTAAATCCCGTTTCCCATTTGCCGCGAGCCGGGTGCGGAAGGGCTGTGGAGCCGCTTCCGCACGGGACGCCAGCGCGATCTTCGCCTCCCCCTGCCGGAGGCGCTTCGGGCCGGTTTCCCACCCGACGAAACGGCGCGCCGTCGCACCGGAGTGCGATGAACGGTCGCGGGCCCGCCCGCGGCCACTGGTCGAGTCGAGGTTGACGTGCTGGGCGAGTACCTGCCGATTCTGCTTTTCCTGATCGTCGCCACGGGCATTGGCGTCGCGCTGCTGGTGATCGGAACCCTGCTGGGGCCGCGCCGCCCGGGCGCCGAGAAGCTCTCGCCCTACGAGTGCGGCTTCGAGGCGTTCGAGGACGCGCGCATGCGCTTCGACGTGCGCTACTACCTCATCGCGATCCTGTTCATCGTGTTCGACCTGGAAATCGCGTTCCTGTTCCCGTGGGCCGTGGTGTTCAAGGACCTGGGCGCGCAGGCCATCGTGGCGATGACGATTTTCCTGGCCATTCTCGTCGTGGGATTCGTCTACGAATGGAAATAGGGCGCGCTGGAATGGGAATGATCGATCCGGAAGCGCGCGGCATGCGCGCCCTTGCCCTCACCCTTTGCCCTTTTGTCTCTTGGGGCGCGCTGGAATGGGAATGATCCGATGAGCAACATTGCGCAGTTCTTCCACAACCCCGAGCCGCTGGGCCGCGTCGACGACATCCTGCGGCCGGAAGGCGACAACCCGCTGCTGGAGCGCGGCTTCGTCACCACGTCGGTGGATGCGCTGGTCAACTGGGCGCGTACCGGCTCGATGTGGCCGGTGACGTTCGGCCTGGCCTGCTGCGCGGTGGAGATGATGCACGCCAGCTGCGCGCGCATCGACCTGGACCGCATGGGCGTGATCTACCGCCCCAGCCCGCGCCAGTCCGACGTGATGATCGTGGCCGGCACCCTGGTCAACAAGATGGCCCCGGCGCTGCGCAAGGTCTACGACCAGATGACCGAGCCCAAGTGGGTGATCTCGATGGGCTCCTGCGCCAACGGCGGCGGTTACTACCACTATTCCTATTCGGTGGTGCGCGGCTGCGACCGCATCGTGCCGGTGGATGTCTACGTGCCCGGCTGCCCGCCCACCGCCGAGGCGCTGGCCTACGGCATCCTGCAGTTGCAGAAGAAGATCCGCCGCACCAACACCATCGCGCGCTGAGCGCCATCGTCATCTTTGCGAGGAAGGCACGCCGTCCATGGTCGAGCCAGAAAACACCCTAGCGCAGCGGCTGAAGGCGCGATTCGAGGACCGGATCGCGGACTGCATCCAGCACCGCTACACCCACGCCGACACCCAGGTCACCCTGGTCGTGGCGCCCGACCGCCTGCTCGAAGTGGCACGCGCGCTGCGCGACGAGCCGGCCTTCGGCTTCGATCAGCTGATCGACGTCTGCGGCGTGGATTACCTGGGCTACGGCCAGACCGAATGGGACACCGACGACGTCTCCTCCGAGGGCTTCTCGCGCGGCGTGGAGGGCCTGGGACCGGGCCGTTTCGACTGGGCGCATCGCCCGCGTCCGGATCGCCAGACCCGCCGTTTCGCCTCGGTGGTGCAACTGCTTTCCGTGCGCAACAACCAGCGCCTGCGCCTGCGTACCTACGCGCCGGACGATGGCCTGCCGGTGGTGCCCTCGCTGGTGGACATCTGGCCGGTGGCCAACTGGTTCGAGCGCGAAGCCTTCGACCTCTTCGGCATCGTCTACGAAGGCCATCCGGACCTGCGCCGCATCCTCACCGACTACGGCTTCGTCGGCCACCCGTTCCGCAAGGACTTCCCGCTGATCGGCAACGTGGAAGTGCGTTACGACGCCGAGCAGGGACGTGTCATCTATCAGCCGGTTTCCATCGAGCCGCGGGTGCTGGTGCCGCGCGTGGTGCGGCAGGACTCGCGCCGCGAACAGGCGCAGGCCGAAACCGCAAGCTCGGCTGCCGGGAAGTAAGCCATGCAGGAAATCCGCAACTACACCCTGAACTTCGGCCCGCAGCACCCGGCCGCGCACGGCGTGCTGCGCCTGGTGCTGGAGATGGACGGCGAGGTCGTGCAGCGCGCCGACCCGCACGTGGGCCTTCTGCATCGCGGCACCGAGAAGCTGGCCGAATCCAAGCCGTTCAACCAGTCCATCGGCTACATGGACCGGCTCGATTACGTCTCGATGATGTGCAACGAGCACGCCTACGTGATGGCGATCGAGAACCTGCTCGGCATCCAGGCGCCCGAGCGCGCGCTGTGGATCCGCACCCTGTTCGACGAGATCACCCGCATCCTGAACCACCTGATGTGGATCGGCGCGAACGGGCTGGACCTGGGCGCGATGGCGGTGATGCTGTACGCCTTCCGCGAGCGCGAGGAGCTGATGGACGCCTACGAGGCCGTCTCCGGCGCGCGCATGCACGCGGCCTACTACCGGCCCGGCGGCGTCTACCGCGACCTGCCGGACCAGATGCCCAAGTACAAGGAAACCCCCTGGCACAAGGGCAAGGACCTCAAGCGCCTGAACGCCTGGCGCGAAGGCTCGATGCTGGACTTCCTCGATGCCTTCGCCGACGACTTCCCGCACCGGGTGGACGAATACGAAACCCTGCTCACCGACAACCGCATCTGGAAGCAGCGCACCGTCGGCATCGGCGTGGTGTCGCCCGAGCAGGCCCTGGCCTGGGGCATGACCGGCCACATGCTGCGCTCCACCGGCACCGCCTGGGACGTGCGCAAGAAGCAGCCCTACGCCAAGTACGCCGAAGTGGATTTCGACATCCCCGTCGGCAGCGCCGGCGACTGCTACGACCGCTACCTCATCAAGGTGGCCGAGATGCGCGAATCGGCGCGCATCATCAAGCAATGCGTGGCGAAGCTGCGCACCCTCGAAGGCCCGGTGATGGCGCGCAACTTCAAGGTCGCCCCGCCCAACCGCGAGGAGATGAAGGAGGACATGGAAGCCCTGATCCACCACTTCAAGCTCTTCACCGAAGGCTACGTGGTGCCCGAGGGCGAGACCTACGCCGCGGTGGAGGCGCCCAAGGGCGAATTCGGCTGCTACCTGGTTTCCGACGGCGCCAACAAGCCGTTCCGCGTCAAGCTGCGCGCGCCCGGCTTCGCCCACCTGTCCTCGATGGACGCGGTGGTGAGGGGCCACATGCTCTCGGACGTGGTGGCGATGATCGGCACCTACGACATCGTGTTCGGCGAAGTGGACAGATAAGGCAAGGCGATGAAGGCAACCGGCAATTTCGAAGCGGTCAAGGACGTCGATCCGCAGGTGGCGCTGAGCGACCACACCCGCGCGCACATCGACGAATGGGTCGCCAAGTTCCCGCCCGAGCGCAAGCGCTCGGCGGTGATCCAGGGCCTGTTCGCGGCGCAGGAGCAGAACCGGGGCTGGCTGACGGACGAGCTGATCGCCGCCGTGGCCAAGTACCTGGACCTGCCGCCGGTATGGGCCTACGAGGTCGCCACGTTCTATTCGATGCTGGAGACCAAGCGGGTCGGCCGCAACAACGTGGCGATCTGCACCAACATCTCCTGCTGGCTCAACGGCGCCGAGGACATCGTGCGCCATTGCGAGAAGAAGCTCGGCATCGCGCTGGGCGAAAGCACGCCGGACGGCCGGGTGTACCTGAAGCGCGAAGAGGAGTGCATCGCGGCCTGCTGCGGCGCGCCTGCCGCGACGGTCAACGGCCACTACCACGAGAAGCTGACGCCGGAAAAGCTCGACGCGATCCTCGATTCTCTGGAATGAGCCGCGCCGCCCGCACCAAAGCCCACCCTTGAACGCATCGCGCCGGATGTTCCGGCGCAACTGGAAAATCGGAACGGTCATGGCATTCGGACCTGTGCCCCAGGAACACAACGTCGTCTACACCACGCTGCATTTCGACCAGCCGTGGACGTACGAAAACTATCTGAAGGCCGGCGGCTACCAGGCCTGGCGCAGGATCCTCGAGGAGAGGATCCCGCCCGAGCAGGTGATCGAGATGGTCAAGGCGTCCGGCCTGCGCGGCCGCGGCGGCGCGGGCTTTCCCACGGGCCTGAAGTGGAGCTTCATGCCCAAGGGGCCGGGGCAGAAGTACATCCTGTGCAACTCCGACGAATCCGAGCCCGGCACGGCCAAGGATCGCGACATCCTGCGCTACAACCCGCACGCCGTGGTCGAGGGCATGGCGCTCGCCTGCTACGCGGTCGGCGCGGACGTGGCCTACAACTACCTGCGCGGCGAGTTCCACCACGAGCCGTTCGAGCGTTTCGACCATGCGCTCAAGGAGGCGCGCGAGTACGGCTGGCTCGGCGAGAACCTCCTGGGCACGGGCGTCAACGTGCAGATCCACGGCGCGCTCGGCGCCGGCGCCTACATCTGCGGCGAGGAAACCGCGCTGATGGAATCGCTGGAAGGCAAGAAGGGCCAGCCGCGCTACAAGCCGCCGTTCCCGGCCAACTTCGGCCTGTACGGCAAGCCGACCACGATCAACAACACCGAAACCTATGCCTCGGTGCCGGCCATCATCCGCAACGGCCCGGAGTGGTTCATGGGCCTGGGCAAGCCGAACAACGGCGGCCCCAAGGTGTTCTCGGTGTCCGGGCACGTCAACCGGCCCGGCAACTACGAAATCCGCCTCGGCACTCCGTTCGCGGAATTGCTGGAAATGGCCGGCGGCGTGCGCCACGGCAATCGCCTCAAGGGCGTGATCCCCGGCGGCTCCTCGATGCCGGTGCTGCCGGGCGAGAAGATGCTCGAATGCACGATGGACTACGACTCGATCCAGAAGGCCGGTTCGGGCCTGGGCTCGGGCGCGGTCATCGTGATGGACGAAACCACCTGCATGGTGCGCGCCTGCCATCGCATCAGCCGGTTCTACTACTACGAATCCTGCGGCCAGTGCACGCCGTGCCGCGAGGGCACCGGCTGGATGTACCGCGCGCTGACCCGCATCGTGGAAGGCCGCGCCACGCTGGACGACGTGAACCTGCTCAAGAGCATCGCCGGCCAGATCGAGGGCCACACCATCTGCGCCTTCGGCGAGGCCGCCGCGTGGCCGGTACAGGGATTCCTGCGCCACTACTGGCACGAGTTCGAGCACTACGTGAACCACGGCCGCTCGATGGTGGACGAGAAGATCGGAGTCGCCGCATGAACGCACAGGTCACGCCGCCCGCGCCGCCGCCGGCGCCCGAAGGCCACGTCAACATCGAGATCGACGGCGTGCCGATGATCGCGCCGAAGGGCTCGATGATCATCCACGCCGCCGACAAGGCCGGCATCCCGATCCCGCGCTTCTGCTACCACGAGAAGCTGCCCATCGCGGCCAATTGCCGCATGTGCCTGGTGGACGTGGAGAAGTCGCCCAAGCCCGCGCCGGCCTGCGCCACGCCGGTGATGGAAGGCATGAAGGTCTACACCCAGACCAAGCGCGCGCTCGATTCGCAGCGCAACGTCATGGAGTTCCTGCTGATCAACCACCCGCTCGACTGCCCCGTCTGCGATCAGGGCGGCGAGTGCGAGCTGCAGGACGTGGCGATGGGCTATGGGCGCTCGGTCAGCCGCTTCGTCGAGCGCAAGCGCGTGGTGCCGGACGAGAACCTCGGGTCGCTGGTCGCCAGCGACATGACCCGCTGCATCCAGTGCACCCGCTGCGTGCGCTTCACCTCCGAGATCGCCGGCACCTACGAACTGGGCGGCATGGGGCGCGGCGACCGCCTGGAAATCGGCACTTACATCGGCAAGGCCATCGAGAGCGAACTGTCCGGCAACGTCATCGACGTGTGCCCGGTCGGCGCGCTGACGAACAAGCCGTTCCGTTTCCGCGCCCGCGCCTGGGAACTGGTGGCGCGCGAATCCATCGCCACGCACGACGCGCTCGGCTCCAACCTCTGGCTGCACCTGCGCCGTGGCGAAGTGCTGCGCACCGTGCCGCGCGACAACGAGGCCATCAACGAGAACTGGCTCTCCGACCGCGACCGTTACAGCCACGCCGGCCTGGCCGCCGCCGATCGTCTCGCCACGCCGATGATTCGCCATGGCGAGGACTGGCGCGAGGCAAGCTGGGACGAGGCCGTCGCGCGCGCCGCCGAACTCATCGCCGCGCAGGCGGGCGACGAGGTCGGCGTGCTGGCGCATCCGTCCACTTCCAACGAGGAAGGCGCGCTGCTGGCCGCGCTCGCGCAGGGCATCGGCAGCGGCAACCTCGACCACCGCATCGCGCAGGCCGATCTGTCCGACGCGCCGGTCGCCACGCCGTTCCAGATGCCGCTGGCGCAGGTCGAGAACGCCGACGTCGTCGTGCTCATCGGCTGCAACCCGCGCCACGAGGCGCCGCTGCTTTCGCACCGCATCCGCAAGGCGCAGCGCAGCGGCGGGGCGAAGGTGGTCGCGATCAACCCGGTCGACTTCGACTTCAACTTCGCGCTGGCGCACAAGCACGTCGTCATGCCGTCGGCACTCGTCGATGCGGTGCTGAACGTCGGCCGTGCCGCCGCCGCCGCGCTGCCCGGCGATGCCGCGTCGCAGGCGATCGCCTCCGATGCCTCCGATGCGCTCGCCGCGCTGCTGCGCGATGCGCAGCGCGCGGTGATCGTGCTGGGCGAAGCCGCCGTCACGCATCCGCAGGCTTCGTGGCTGCGCCGCGCCGCGCACGCGCTGGCACAGGCGACGGGCGCCGCGGTCAACGAACTGCCGCTCGGCGCGAACGCCATCGGACTTGCCCGCTCGGGCGTGCTACCGCAGGCGCGCGACGCGCGGGCGATGCTGGCGCAGCCGCGCAAGGCCTATGTGCTCTACGGCATCGAACCGGCGCAGGATTTCGCCGACCAGCCCACCGCGCTGCGCGCGCTGTTGAAGGCCAGCGCCGTGGTCGCGTTCACCGCGTTCGCCGACGAAACCACGCGCCGCGTCGCACAGGTGATGCTGCCCATCGGCCTCACGCCGGAAATCGACGGCACCTACGTCAACGTCGATGGCGTGGCGCAGGCGGCCGCCGCCGCCGCGAAGCCGCCCGGCCAGGCGCGCGCCGGCTGGCGCGTGTTGCGCGCGCTCGGTGCGCAGATGAATCTGCCCGGTTTCGATTTCATCGAGCTGGCGCAATGGCGCGCGGGCCTTGCGCCGCGCGAGGTCGCGGGCGGTTCCGGCCTGGCCGAGCGCGTCGCGCCGACGGAAGGCGCGTTGCAGTCGATCGCCACCCGCGCGATCTACCGCATCGACGCGCTGCTGCGCCGTGCGGCGCCCTTGGCCGCGCACCCGCTCAATGCCGGGGCGCGCGTGGCGCTCAATCCCGAGGACGCGCTGGCGCGCGGGCTGTCGGAAGGCGCCATCGCCAGGATCGACGATGGCCGCGGCACGGCGGCATTGCCGGTGGCCGTCACCACGCGCGTACCGCGTGGCGCGGCATGGATCGAAAGAGGCTACGACGCCACCGCGCCCATCGCGGGCACCGGCGCGTCGCTGACGGTGACGAGGGCCTGAGCGTGTTCGAACTTCTGAGCCAACCCATCGGCCTGCTGCGCGAGTTCTTCCTGAACTTCGGCACCTTCGGCCTGCTCGTGTGGACGATCGTCAAGATCCTGGTCGTGACCCTGCCGCTGATCGTCTGCGTGGCGTTCTACACGCTGTTCGAGCGCAAGGTCATCGGCTGGATGCACGTGCGCCAGGGGCCGGTCTACATCGGCCGGGTGTTCGGCATCGGCCTGATCCAGCCCTTCGCGGACGTCTTCAAGCTGCTGTTCAAGGAGGTGATCGCGCCGACCAACGCCAATACCTTCCTGTACCGGCTCGCGCCTGTGCTGGCGCTGGCGCCGGCCTTCGCGGCCTGGGCGGTGGTGCCGTTCGAGGATGCGGTGGCGCTGTCCAACGCCAATGCGGGCCTCCTGTACCTGCTCGCGATGACCTCGATGGGCGTGTACGGCATCATCATCGCCGGCTGGGCGTCGAACTCCAAGTACGCCTTCCTCGGCGCGATGCGCTCGGCCGCGCAGGTGGTCAGCTACGAGATCGCGATGGGTTTCGCGCTGGTCGGCGTGCTGGTCTGCGCGGGCAGCATGAACCTTTCCGAGATCGTGCGCGCGCAGCAGGGCAATGCCGGCCTGTTCGACTGGTTCTGGCTGCCGCTGCTGCCGCTGTTCCTGGTCTACGTGATTTCCGGCGTCGCCGAAACCAACCGCGCGCCGTTCGACGTGGCCGAGGGCGAATCGGAAATCGTCGCCGGCTTCCACGTCGAGTACTCCGGTTCCACCTTCGCGATCTTCTTCCTGGCCGAATACGCCAACATGATCCTGATCAGCTTCCTGACCGCGATCCTGTTCATGGGCGGCTGGCTGTCGCCGTTCCCGGCCTCCTGGGGCGCGCTCGGCGCGCCGGGCATCTGGTGGCTGCTGCTCAAGGCGCTGTTCTTCGCGTTCTGCTTCGTATGGTTCCGCGCCACCTTCCCGCGCTACCGCTACGACCAGATCATGCGGCTGGGCTGGAAGATCTTCATTCCCATCACGATCGTCTGGATCCTCGTGGCCGCGTGGATGGTCCACCTGGGCTGGGTCAAGGCAGGCGTCTGACTTATGAACCGCATCGTTTCCTACTTCAAGAGCCTGTTGCTGCTGGAGCTGTTCGCCGGCCTGTGGCTCACCACCAAGTACTTCTTCCGGCCCAAGTACACGATGAACTACCCGGCCGAGAAGATCCCGCAGTCGCCGCGCTTCCGCGGCCTGCACGCGCTGCGCCGCTATCCGAACGGCGAGGAGCGCTGCATCGCGTGCAAGCTGTGCGAGGCGGTGTGCCCGGCGCTGGCGATCACCATCGACTCGGCCCCGCGCGAGGACGGCACGCGCCGCACCACGCGCTACGACATCGACCTGTTCAAGTGCATCTTCTGCGGCTTCTGCGAGGAAAGCTGCCCGGTGGACTCCATCGTGGAAACGCACATCCACGAATACCACTTCGAGAAGCGCGGCGAGAACGTCGTGAGCAAGGCGCAGCTGCTCGCCATCGGCGACCGCCTGGAGCCTGAAATCGCCCAGCGCAAGGCGCTGGATGCGGCCTACAGGTAAGGAGAGCGAAATGACCGTGCAACTCGCCGCCTTCTACGTTTTCGCCGCCATCACCACGCTGGCCGCGCTGGCCGTCATCACCGTGCGCAACCCGGTGTACGCGGTGCTGAGCCTGGTGCTGACCTTCTTCTCCACCGCCTGCCTGTGGCTGCTGCTGGGCGCCGAGTTCCTCGCCATCGCGCTGGTGCTGGTGTACGTGGGCGCGGTGATGGTGCTGTTCCTGTTCGTGGTGATGATGCTGGACGTCCACGTCGACCCGCTGCGCGAGGGCTTCGCCAGGCACCTGCCCGTCGCCATCGTGGTGGCCATCGTGATGGCGCTGGAAATGATCGCGCTGATCGGCGTCAAGCGCTTCGGCCAGCTCGTCGACTCGCCCGACCCGGCGCTCGCGGCCGGCGTCTCGAACCTGGAGTGGATCGGCCGGGCGATGTTCACCGATTACCTGATGCCCTTCGAGGTGGCCGCCGTGGTGCTGACCGTGGCGATCATCGCCGCGATCGCGCTGACCCTGCGCCGCCGCCCCGGCACCAAGCACCAGGACATCGGCCGCCAGGTGGAGGTGCGCAAGGCCGACCGCCTGCGCATGGTGAAGATGGACCCCGTCGTCAAGGAGCGCACGCCATGATCTCGCTCGGCCACTACCTCGCGCTCGGCGCGGTGCTGTTCTCCATCAGCGTCGCCGGCATCTTCATCAACCGCAAGAACGTCATCGTGCTGCTGCTGTGCATCGAGCTGATGCTGCTGGCGGTGAACGTCAACTTCGTGGCGTTCTCGCGCTTCCTGGGCGACGTGAACGGGCAGATCTTCGTGTTCTTCATCCTCACCGTGGCCGCCGCCGAAACCGCGATCGGCCTGGCGATCCTGGTCACGCTGTTCCGCAACCGCGGCACCATCAACGTCGACCACATCGACTCGATGAAGGGCTGACCCAGTGATCTCGCAAAGCACGCTCCTCACCATCGCGCTCGCTCCGCTCGCCGGGGCCGTCGTCGCGGGCTTCTTCGGCTCAAAGATCGGCCGCTCGGCCTCGCACTGGATCACGATCCTGGGCGTGGCGGTGTCCTGCGCGCTGTCGATCCAGGTGCTGTACGCGCTCGTCGCCGGCGGCGCGGAAACCTACAACGCCAACGTCTACACCTTCTTCGACGTGGCCGGCTACTCGGCCCACGTCGGCTTCCTGGTGGACCGGCTCACCGCGATGATGATGGTCGTGGTGACCTTCGTGTCGCTGCTCGTGCACGTCTACACCATCGGCTACATGCACGACGATCCGGGCTACTCGCGCTTCTTCGCCTACATCTCGCTGTTCACCTTCTCGATGCTGATGCTGGTGATGAGCAACAACTTCATGCAGCTGTTCTTCGGCTGGGAAGCGGTGGGCCTGGTGTCCTACCTGCTGATCGGTTTCTGGTTCAAGAAGCCGACGGCGGTGTTCGCCAACATGAAGGCGTTCATCGTCAACCGCGTCGGCGACTTCGGCTTTTTGATCGGCATCGGCGCCGTGCTGTTCTGGTTCGGCACGCTCGATTACGCCCAGGTGTTCGCCAACGTCGGCAGCATCGACGGCCAGACCTTCGCGCCGTGGGAAGGGGCGAGCTGGTCGGCGCCCACCTTCATCGCCATCTGTCTTTTCATCGGCGCGATGGGCAAGTCCGCGCAGGTGCCGCTGCACGTGTGGCTGCCCGATTCGATGGAAGGCCCGACGCCGATCTCCGCGCTGATCCACGCCGCCACGATGGTGACCGCGGGCATCTTCATGGTGGCGCGCATGTCGCCGATCTACGAGCTGTCCGAAACCGCGCTGGCGTTCGTGCTGTTCATCGGCGCCACCACCGCGTTCTTCACCGGCCTGATCGGCATCGTGCAGAACGACATCAAGCGCGTGGTCGCGTACTCCACGCTGAGCCAGCTCGGCTACATGACCGTGGCGCTGGGCGTCTCGGCGTACTCGGCGGCGGTGTTTCATCTCATGACGCACGCCTTCTTCAAGGCGCTGCTGTTCCTGGCCGCCGGCAGCGTCATCATCGGCATGCACCACGAGCAGGACATGCGCCGCATGGGCGGCCTGCGCAAGTACATGCCGATCACCTTCGTCACCAGCGTCATCGGCACGCTGGCCCTGGTCGGCACGCCGTTCTTCTCCGGCTACTTCTCCAAGGACTCGATCATCCTGGCCGCGCAGGTCGCGGCGGAGCGGGGCGGCTGGGTGCAGGCCTATGCCTACTGGGCGGTGCTGCTGGGCGTGTTCGTGACCAGCTTCTACAGCTTCCGCCTGCTGTACCTGACCTTCTTCGGCAAGGAGCGCTTCCGCGACGCGCACGAGGCCCATGCCGGCCACGACGTGCACGACCATGACGACCACCACGGACATCACGGCGCGCACGAGCCGCACGAATCGCCATGGGTGGTGACGCTGCCGCTGGTGCTGCTGGCGATCCCGTCGATCCTGATCGGCTTCTTCACCGTCGGCCCGATGCTGTTCGGCGATTTCTTCGCCGGCGCGATACACGTCGCCCCGGCCCACGACACGCTGGCTGGCGTTGCGCAGAAGATCTGGCACGGCGAGCACGGCTGGGTCTCGGCGGCGGTCGGGTTCGGCCTGCACTTCTACGAATCGGCGGTGTTCTGGCTGGCCTTCGGCGGCTTCGCGCTGGCGACGTACATCTACCTGTTCAACCCGGGGCTGGCCGGGAAGGCGCGCGACACGCTGGCGCTGCCGGTGCGCGTGCTGGAGAACAAGTACGGCTTCGACGACCTGTGGATCAAGGGCTTCGCCGGCGGCGGCGTGGCGCTGGGCCGCGCGCTGTGGAAGCGCATCGACGCGGGACTTATCGACGGCGTGATCGTCAACGGCTCGGCCGCGCTGGTGGATCGCGTCGCCGGCATCGCCCGCGTGGCGCAGACCGGGCGGCTGTACCACTACGCCTTCGCGATGATCGTCGGCCTGATCGTATTGCTGGGCGCGCTCATCCTCGCGCTGCGCTGACAAGAACTCCAAGGACTGACGCACCATGCTGCCCCAAGGTTCCCTTCTTAGCGTGCTGATCTGGCTGCCGATCTTCGGCGGCGTGGCGACGCTGTTCCTCTCCCGCCGGCCCGAGGCGGCGCGCTGGTTCGCGCTGGCCGTCGCGGTGGCGACGCTGCTGCTCGGCCTGCCGCTCTACACCGCGTTCGACTACGCCACGCCGGCGATGCAGTTCGTGCAGGACGTCGACTGGATTCCGGCCTACGGCATCCGCTACCACCTCGGCGTGGACGGCATCTCGGTGCCGCTGGTACTGCTCACCGCGTTCACCACGGTGCTGGTCATCGTCGGCGCGTGGCGCGCGATTTCCGACCGCTTCCCGCAGTACCTGGCCGCGTTCCTGATCCTGGAAGGCCTGATGATCGGCGTGTTCTGCGCGCTGGACGCCATCCTGTTCTACGTGTTCTTCGAGGGCATGCTGATCCCGATGTTCATCATCATCGGCGTCTGGGGCGGCCCGCGCCGCGTGTATGCCTCGATCAAGTTCTTCCTGTACACCTTCCTCGGCTCGGTGTTCATGCTGGTCGGGCTGATCTACCTGTACACCCGGGCCGGCAGCTTCCAGTTCGCCGACCTGTACGCGCTGCCGCTGACGGCGACCGAGCAGACGTGGATCTTCTTCGCCTTCCTCGCGGCGTTCGCGGTGAAGATCCCGATGTTCCCGGTGCACACCTGGCTGCCGGACGCGCACGTGGAAGCGCCGACCGGCGGCTCGGTGATCCTGGCGGCGATCATGCTCAAGATCGGCGGCTACGGCTTCCTGCGCTTCTCCCTGCCCATCGTGCCCGACGCCAGCGCCGAATGGGCCTGGCTGGTGATCGGCCTGTCGCTGGTCGCGGTGGTCGTGGTCGGCCTGGTGGCGTTGGTGCAGGAGGACATGAAGAAGCTCGTGGCCTATTCCTCGGTGGCACACATGGGCTTCGTCACGCTGGGCATCTTCATCGCGCTGGCGCTGGTGGCGGCCGACCGCTCCGCCGGGGCGCAGCTGGGCCTCCAGGGCGCGATGGTGCAGATGGTGTCGCACGGCTTCATCTCCGGCGCGATGTTCTCCTGCGTCGGCGTGCTCTACGACCGCATGCACACCCGCATGATCCGCGACTACGGCGGCGTGATGAACGTGATGCCGTGGTTCGGCTTCTTCATGGTGTTCTTCGCGATGGCCAATGCCGGCCTGCCGGGCACCTCGGGTTTCGTCGGCGAGTTCATGGTGGTGCTGGCGCTGTTCCAGGACAACGTCTGGATCGCCGTGGCCGCCGCTTCGACATTGATCATCGCCGCCGCCTATTCGCTGTGGCTGGTCAAGCGCGTGATGTTCGGCGAGGTCGCCAATCCCAACGTGGCCGCGCTCAAGGACATCGGCGGCCGCGAGGCGCTGGTGCTGGGCGCGTTCGCGCTCGCCACGCTGGCCCTGGGCCTGTATCCCAAGCCGCTGACCGACCTGATGCAAACCTCCATCGCGCACCTGGCGACGCAGATCGCCACGTCGAAACTGTAAGGCCGGAGTACGACGACGATGATCACTTCCGCCGACTTCCTGCCGCTGGTTCCGGAAATCTTCCTGCTCTGCGCGACCTGCGCGCTGCTGCTGACCGACCTTTTCGTGAGCCAGGAACGCCGTGGCTTCATCCACTTCCTCGCGCTCGCCATCCTCGCCGTCACCGCGATCCTCACCCTGCGCGGCGTGCCGGGCGCGACGCTGCCGGTGCGGGTGTTCGCCGAGACCTTCCAGCGCGATGCCGCGGGCGACCTGCTCAAGCTGTTCGTCTACCTCGTCACCGCGCTCGGCTTCGTCTACGCCAAGCCGTACCTGACCGACCGCGGCCTGTTCAAGGGCGAGTTCTACATGCTCTGCCTGTTCGCGGTGCTGGGCATGATGCTGATGGTCTCGGCCGGCAACCTCGTCGTGGTGTACCTGGGCCTGGAACTGCTGGCGCTGTCGTCCTACGCGCTGGTCGCGTTCGACCGCGACAACCGCCTGGCCTCGGAAGCGGCGATCAAGTACTTCGTTCTCGGCGCGCTGGCCTCGGGCATGCTGCTGTACGGCATGAGCATGCTGTACGGCGTCACCGGCACGCTGGACATCGCGCAGATCTACGAAGCGGCCGTGGCGACGCAGGGCGATCAGCGCACGCTGCTGCTGTTCGGCGTGGTGTTCATCGTCGTCGGCGTCGCGTTCAAGTTCGGCGCCGCGCCGTTCCACATGTGGCTGCCGGACGTCTACCAGGGCGCGCCGACCGCGATCACGCTGTTCATCGGCTCCGCCCCCAAGCTCGCCGCGCTCGGCATGGCCTACCGCCTGTTCGACAACGGCATCGGCGGCCTCGAGGCGGACTGGCGCATCGCCCTGGCATGGCTGGCCGTACTGTCGCTGGCGATCGGCAACCTCGTGGCGATCATGCAGACCAACCTCAAGCGCATGCTCGCCTATTCGACCATCTCGCACGTCGGCTTCCTGTTCATGGGCCTGGCCAACGGCACGCCGGACGGCTACGCCGCCGCCGCGCTGTACGCGATCTGCTACGCGCTGATGGCGGCCGGCTCCTTCGCCGCGATCATCCTGCTCTCGCGCCAGGGCTTCGAGGCCGAGGACATCTCCGACTACCGCGGGCTGTTCCGCACGCACCCGTGGTTCGCGCTGATGATCCTGCTGCTGATGGCATCCCTGGCCGGCATCCCGCCGCTGTTCGGCTTCTGGGCCAAGCTCGCGGTGATCCGCGCGGCGCTGGATGCGAACCTGCTGTGGCTGGCGATCACCGGCGTGGTGTTCGCGGTGATCGGCGCGTTCTACTACCTGCGCGTGATCAAGGTGATGTTCTTCGATCCGCCGTCCGACGACGTGCGCATCGTGCCGCAGGCCGATCCCCAGTTGCGCTGGGTGTTCTCGGCCAATGCGCTGGCGATGCTGGTGCTGGGGATCTTCTGGAGCCCGTTGCTGGAGATGTGCCTGGCGGCGTTCAGGGGCGGCTGAACACGCGGCCGGGCGGCAGCCGCCGGCCGGCTTTCCTTCCACGCAGGCGACAACACGGATGGCGGCG
>JBBCJS010000011.1:0-5183 GCA_037190825.1 Chiayiivirga flava | reverse complement strand
TTCGCCGTCATTCCGGCTTTCGCCGGAATGACGGTTTTCAGACGCCCTCGAAAGGAAATCCGCCATGCCCAAGCTGCTGCGAAACATCCTCGCCATCCTCGCGGGCCTCCTCGTGGGCGGCATCGTCAACATGGCGATCGTGACCCTCGGCCCCGCGCTGATTCCGCCGCCCGCCGGCGTGGACGTGACCAACGCGGAAAGCCTCGCCGGCGCCATGCACCTGTTCGAGCCACGGCATTTCGCGATGCCCTTCCTCGCGCACGCGCTCGGCACCCTGGCCGGCGCGCTCGCGGCCTGGCTGATCGCGGCCAGCCACAAGGCCAGGTTCGCCTATGCCATCGGCGCGATCTTCCTCTGCGGCGGCATCGCCGCGTGCTTCATGATCCCGGCGCCGGCCTGGTTCATGGCGCTCGACCTCATCGTCGCCTACCTGCCGATGGCATGGCTGGCGACGCGCCTGGGCGCGTGGCTGCGGCGGTGACGCGGCCACGCGCCCGCCGCCTCAGGTGTGGCCCAGGCGCGGATCGTCGAACAGATCGTTCACCTGATTGGGATTGGCGAAGCCGCCGGTGGTGCCGAGCGGCTGCGGCGTGTCCGCCCGGTTGAAGTCCTCGTCCTCGTTGTAGAGGTTGCTGTAGGTCGCAACGCCGGTCTGCGTGTCGGTAACGAAGGTTGCGGCCTCGCCGTCGTACTGCGCCTGCTCCACTTGCGCGGTTTCGACAGCGTCGTTGCCACGCCACACGATCTCCGAGCGGCAGTTGTCGATCTGCACGTGGGCATTGCCATCGTAGATCGACGTCCACTGCGTCATGCTATGCGGGCCCAGCGCCTGCATCGTGATCTTGCTGCCATCGCCCAGCAGCAACGTGCGGTGCTTCCCCTCCCATTGCGGCCCACCGCCCCAGTCCTTGATGTGCTTGCCGTTGAGGTTCTCGTGCGGATCGCCCCAATGCTGCACGGTGTTGCGCCCGATCGGATCGGTGATGGTGACGGTGTGCCACTGCACCAGCACCGTGTAACCACCGCCGGTCACGTGCCGGACGTGCGGCGGCTGGCTCTCGAAACCATCGGAAAACTCCGGGCAACTGGCATTCACCGCCGCCAGGTAATCCGCCTTGGCCACCGGATCGCGCAACAGCCCGGCCAGCGGATCGGGCATGGGCAACGGCTTGCGCACGGGCGCGGCGGACACGACGCCGAGCGCGAACAATGCGACGGCACATGGAACAACGGCTTTCGGCACGAACATGGCGCGGCTCCTGACGATGGAAGAGCCGCCAACCCAAGCGGCCCCTTCTCCGGCAAGGCGCGAATTCGCGGGAAACCGGCTCAAGAGCCTTTGCTGCCTTCAACGGCTGGATACCATACGCAAATAACGTATAAAATAGTCGCATGAAGGCCGTCTTCATCGAGCTGCCCGCCTTTGCCCGGCACCGCACCGACTATCTGGACGATCCCGGATTCCGGGCGCTGCAACAGGCACTGATGGAGACGCCGGAGGCAGGCGACGTGATAGAGGAAACCGGCGGCCTGCGCAAACTGCGATGGACGGATGCCCGGCGCGGCAAAGGCAAGCGTGGCGGCCTGCGGATCATCTACCACTGGTGGGACGGCGGCGCGCAATTCTGGCTGTTCACCGTGTACGGCAAGAACGAAGTGGCCGACCTCAGCACAACGGAGAAACGCCTTTTCAAGACGGCACTGAAGGCGGAACTGGAGAAAAGACGATGAGCAAGCGCAACCTGTTCGATGAACTGATGGAAGGCGTGGATGCCTTGGCACAGGCGCGCAAAGGCAAGGCCACGCTGCGCACGCACACGGTGGAGCGCATCGGCCCAGCCAATGTGACGGCGGCGGAACTGGTGGCCTTGCGCCAGCGCCTCAATGTCTCCCGCGCGGTGATGGCGGCACGGCTGCGCACCAATCCGCGCACACTGGAAAACTGGGAACAAGGCCGCGCCAAACCCAACGCACAGGCCGCGCTCCTGATCCGGCTGGTGGCGCGTTATCCGGAGACGATGGAGCGGCTTGCGGCGGTATGAGCCGCCCTCGCTGCGAACCGTGCCGGAGCCAATATCCCGCCTCATCGCTACCCCACCTTTTCGCACCAGCCTCCCCCTTCACCCGCAATCGCCCCAACCGGGTGGACACCGGGCACGACTCAGGTCTGCGATCCGGCCCCCAGCAACCGGTCCAGTATCAGCAGCATGTCCGCGCTGCGCTTCACGCCCAGGCGGGCGTGGATGGTCTTGATGTGGGTGCGCACGGTTTCCGCCGAGAGGCCCAGCGCCGCGGCCACGGCGGCGGTGTCCGGCTGCTGCAACAGCGCCAAGGCGACGCGGGCTTCGGCGCGGGTGAGGCCGAGCGCGGTGCGGATGACGATTTCGGCCCATTGGGCGTGATGCTCGCGGCGCAGCTCGGCCACGAAGGCGAGCACGCGGGCGCGGCCATCGAAACCCGACAGCGCGCCCGAGGGCACGCGGCACAGGTGCAGCGCGATATCGGCCGGACTTCCGTGGACATCGCGCAGCGCGAGCGTGGCGGGTTTGGCATCGGCCTGGGCGAAATCGCCCAGGGCGGCGTCGAAAGCCTGCCGCACCTGCGGGTGGGAAAACAGCAGGATGCGATCCGGCGAAAGCGCGGCGAGGCCGGCGGCGAGCAGGCATTCCTCGGCGCGGGCGTTGATTTCCAGCACATGGCCCGCGCCATCGAACGCGACGATGCCGAGCGGGCCATTATCGAAACCGGCGCGCAGGGAATCGATGCGCCGCTCCAGCCGGGCGATGCGGCGATAGATGGCGTAGGCATTCATCATGTGCGGGCGCACCGCGTCGATGATGGCGATGTCCTGCGCATCGAAGCCGGTTTCGCGGTGGCCGCGATGGAACGAGGCCACGGCCATGTCCAGCCCTTCGCCGCTCCATATATGGATGCCGAGGCCATAGCGGATGTCCAGCGGCTTGAGGAAATGGCGGTAATACGGGGACTGGCTCAATTCACGCTGGCTGACGACGGCATCGCCGTGCTGGAAACCCTGGGTCTGGAAGCTTTCCAGGCTGCGCTGCATCCACAGATTCTGGCTCCGCCAGCGCTGTGCGTAGGACTCGGTCAATTGCACGTATTCTTCGGGCGTGACATCTCCCGCCAGCGCGAGGCGGCCGCGATGGGCGCCGAAATCCTCGCTGTGCAGGCCGGAAATGGTGGAGCGAAACACCGCACCGAGCCGATGCAGTATCTGCTCGAAACCGATTTCCTCCGAGAGCGACCCGTATATATCGCGGATCGCGTCGTCGATCGGGAATTTGTGGCCTCTTCCCGGACTTCGCGACATTCAGCCGGCCCTCCTCTGGCCCGAAACCGCACGTTAACCAGAGCACGTGGCATGGGCAAGTCGCATCGCCAGCCTGGGGCCTGGTGTGCATATGAAATGCGATTCAACCAAGAACTTTCGAATTGGAGCGTTGCGCCGGAAAAGCCGGATTCGAACCTGTTTCCTCACCGGGATGACCGAATTGCCGCCCTTGCTCCGTTACTGGAACCAACCGTTCCCGCAACGAACTCCGGAGCCTCAATGATCACCGCACCATCGCATCCAGCACCCATCGGCGCCCGGCAACGCCCGGCGATCCCGCCCATTCCCTCGGTCGCCGCGCGCGCGCCTGGTCCGGGCCATCGTCGCATCCGGACGAACCCATGCCGCGACTTGCCGGCAGAGGCGGCCGCCAAGGCCGCACGCCCGCCGGGATACGCGAAAAGGCGGTTGTCTGGATGGATGCGGCGGTTCCTGCCGCTCGCCGCGCTCGCCCTGCTCCTGGCAGGCCCTTGCCAGGCCGCGCTGAACCAGTTCCTGTTCGATGGATACGGGCGATACCACCTGTCGGTGGATGGCGGCGGCACGATTTCCTCCGTCAATCCGACCTATCCGCTGCGGGTGGACAAGCCGAGCGCGACGGCCGTGGTGCACCGCGCCTTCCTGCTGGCGGCCACGCCGCCGCAGTATTCCGCGCCGACGATCGACCAGATCACGCTCGGCGGCAGCAACGTGGCCTGGAGCCATACCGCATCCATGGGGTTCCCCGGCATATCGGCCGACTTCTACAACATGGCCGCCGATGTCACGGCGATCGTCGGCCCGACGCTCGATGCGGCACCGCCCGGCCTTTCGTCGTTCACGCTCTCGGAAGGAACGCAGGTGAGCCTCATCGACGGCACGGTACTCGCCGTGGTGTTCGAGGACCCGGGCCAGGCTGCGGACCGCCACGTCAGCCTGCTGTTCGGGGCGCAGGCTCCGGATGGCGACAATTTCTCGCTGTTCCTGCATACCCCGATCGATCCTGCCGATCCGGACGCCGTGCTCGATGTCGGCGTCGGCATTTCCTTCAGCAACCAGCAGAACCCCGCCGTGTCCATGCAGACCAGCCTGATCGAGATCAACGGCCAGCGCCTGACCTCCGCGGCCGGCGGCAGCGACGACGCCCAGCCCTGGGACGGCAGCATGCTGACGGTGGGCGGCATCGGCGACAGCCATGCGAATCCGGCCGATCCCTTCGCGCCACCGACCAGCGCGACCTCCGACGACGAGCTCTACAGCCTGTTGCCGCTCATCACGAGCGCCACGCAGAACATTTCCGTCTACACGCACAACCCTTCGGGCGACGACAACATCTTCTTCGCCCACTTCGTATCGAGCGCGCAGATGGACATCGGTATCGGCCTGAGCCTGAGCCAGGCGGTCAACCAGCGCAACGTCGGAGAGACCCACAGCGTCACGGCGCTGCTGGTCGATGGCGGCGGCCTGCCGCTGGCGAACCAGAGCGTGGTCCTGACCGTGGCGAGCGGCCCCAACGCCGGCCAGAGCCAGACCGTGGCGACGGATGCCAACGGCGAGGCGGCATTTTCCTACGTGGGTCTTGGCGGCATCGGTACGGACACCATCGTCGCCACTCACGCCAACGGCACGCAGACCCTGGTTTCCAACAGCGTCAGCGTGCTTTGGATCAGCGGGCCGGTGACGCCAGACCCGCCGCCGACGCCCGTGCTCGTGCCCGGCCCGGGCGCTACCGGCCTGCTGATGCTGGCGGGATTGCTGGCGTTGACCGCGCTATACCGGCACCGCGTCCAGCACGGCCAATAGAACGGCCGCACTTCACTTGCCGGGCGCGAGCAGTCCCGCCCCGGGCCGC
>JBBCJS010000010.1:0-65118 GCA_037190825.1 Chiayiivirga flava | reverse complement strand
CGCCTTGAACTCGCCTCCGAAACGCTCCGCACCGACCTTCGTCAGCGCCGCCGTCAGCGTCGTCTTGCCGTGGTCCACGTGACCGATCGTTCCCACGTTCACATGCGGCTTGGTCCGCTCGAACTTACCCTTGGCCATGATTGCTTGATTCCGATGCGCTCTGGTTGGACAAAAGGCCACGCCAACCCGGGGCTGGCATGGCCGGTGATGGTGCTCATGACTGGAATCGAACCAGCGACCTCTTCCTTACCAAGGAAGTGCTCTACCGACTGAGCTACATGAGCGATGTGAAGAACGACAGCAGTTCCACTGGAGCGGGAGACGGGAATCGAACCCGCGCCATCAGCTTGGAAGGCTGAGGTTCTACCATTGAACTACTCCCGCGCTTTGTTGCGGAACGCGCGACACGCGCACCGCGCGCATCGCTTCCCTCAGCTTCACCGGATCGCTCCGAAGAAGAGTGGTGGAGGGAGGTGGATTCGAACCACCGAAGGCGTGAGCCAGCAGATTTACAGTCTGCCCCCGTTGGCCGCTTGGGTATCCCTCCAAAGGAGCCGCCTATTTTCTACCGGGACGATGCGCCTGTCAATGGATGGTTGCGCAACATCCTGCGATCAGACGTTGAAGCGGAAGTGCAGCACGTCGCCTTCCTGGACGAGGTAGTCCTTGCCTTCCAGCCGCAGGCGCCCCGCCTCTTTGGCGCCGGCCTCCCCCTTGTACTTGATGAAGTCGTCGTAGGAGATGGTTTCGGCGCGGATGAAGCCCTTTTCGAAGTCGGTGTGGATCACGGCGGCGGCCTGCGGGGCGGTGGCGCCCTTCTTCACCGTCCAGGCGCGCACTTCCTTGACGCCGGCGGTGAAGTAGGTCTGCAGGCCCAGCAGCGCATAGGCGGCGCGGATCACGCGGTTCAGGCCCGGCTCCTCGAAGCCCATGTCGGCCAGGAATACGTCGCGGTCGGCGTCGTCGAGCTGGGAAAGCTCCTCCTCGATCGCGGCGCACACCGGCACCACCTGCGCGCCCTCCTTCTCGGCGCGGGCGCGTACGGCGTCCAGATGCGGGTTGTTCTCGAACCCGTCCTCGCGCACGTTGGCGATGTACATCACCGGCTTCAAGGTGAGCAGGAACAACTCGCGCAGCAGCGCCTTTTCCTCGGCGGAAAGGCCCATCGAACGAGCCGGATGGCCTTCGTCCAGGTGCGCTCGCACGCGTGCGAGCAGATCGCGGCGCAGGATGGCGTCCTTGTCGCCGGCCTTGGCCGCGCGCTCGTAGCGGTTCAGCGCCTTTTCCACCGATTCAAGATCGGCCAGCGCCAGCTCCGTGTCGATGGTTTCGATGTCGGCGATGGGGTCGACCTTGCCGGCCACGTGCACGATGTCGCCATGCTCGAAGCAGCGCACCACGTGCGCGATGGCGTCGGTCTCGCGGATGTTGGCCAGGAACTTGTTGCCCAGTCCTTCGCCCTTGCTGGCGCCGGCGACCAGGCCGGCGATGTCCACGAACTCGACCGCCGTGGGAATGGTCTTCTGCGGCTTGACGATCTTGCCCAGTTCATCCAGGCGCGGATCGGGCACCGGCACCACGCCGACATTGGGGTCGATGGTGCAGAAGGGAAAGTTCGCCGCCGCGATGCCGGCGCGGGTAAGCGCATTGAAAAGCGTGGACTTGCCGACGTTCGGAAGCCCGACGATGCCGCATTGGATGCCCATGATTGAATCCGGGATTGGTGATTCGGGATTCGGGATTCGAAAAAGCGCGCGCGCCCTGCCAAATCCCGAATCCCCAATCCCTAATCCCTGCTGGTATGCAAGCGCTTCATGGCCTCGTTGATGTCGCCGGCCATGACCAGGGGAAGCGCGCCGAGCGCATCGTCGATGCTGCGCAGGATGGCGGCCTCGTCGTCGCGTCCGGGCCGACCCAGCACCCAGGGCGTGACCTTGTCCTTGTGGCCGGGATGGCCGATGCCGATGCGCAGGCGATGGAACTTGCCGTGCCCCAGGTGCGCGGCGATGTCGCGCAGGCCGTTCTGGCCGCCGTGGCCGCCGTCGAACTTGAGCCGCGCGGTACCGGGCGGCAGGTCCAGTTCGTCGTGGACGACGAGCATTTCCTCCGGCGCGAGCTTGAAGTAGCGCAACGCCGCGCCCACCGACTGGCCGCTGCGGTTCATGAAGGTGGAGGGCTTGAGCACGCACACCTGCTGCCCGCCGATGTCCAGCCGGCACGTTTCCCCGTGCAGCTTGGCATCGTTGCCGAAACGGCCGCCGCGGGCGCGCACCAGCTCGTCCGCGAACCAGAACCCGGCGTTGTGCCGGGTCTGGGCGTATTCGGCGCCGGGATTGCCGAGTCCGGCGATGAGTCGCAAGGCTGCCATGAGCGCGGCCCTCCGCCGCACCCGTCAGGATGCGGCGGAGAACGAACCAGCCGATTACTTCTTGTCGCTCTTGGCCTTGGCGGCCGGCACTTCGGCGGCCGGCGCGGCCGCTTCCGGCTCGGCCTCGGCCTTGAGCTGGCGAGCGACAACCACGGCCACGTCATGGTCGGGGCCCAGCTTGAGCGCCGGAATCTCCACGCCCTTGGGCAGCTTGAGGTTGGAGAGGTGAACCACGTCGCCTTCCTTCAGCTCGGCCAGATCCACTTCGATGTACTCGGGCAGGTCGCCCGGCAGGCAGGACACTTCGAGTTCGGTCAGCTCGTGCATGACGACCACGCCGGAGGTCTTGCCGGCCGGCGAGGTGGCCTGGTTGAGGAAGTGCAGCGGCACCGACAGGCGGATCGCCTCGTTGGCCATCACGCGCTGGAAGTCCAGGTGCAGGATGCGGGCCCTGGCCGGATGGCGCTGCATGTCGCGCAGCAGCACCTGCTGCACGTCGCCGTTGAGGCTCAGATCCAGAATCGAGGAATAGAACCATTCGTTCTGCTGGGCCAGCCAGACGTCGTTGTGGGAAAGCTGGATCGCCACCGGATCCAGGCCGCCGCCGTAGACGATGGCCGGAACCTTGTCGGTGTGGCGCAGGCGGCGGCTCGCACCCTTCCCTGCACCCTCGCGACGTTCGACCTTGATTTCATGTGCCATGTTGAAACTTCCTGTGTTGCAGTTGATCCGCCTCGCGGCGGGTGAAGTGACTCGTCCGCGACCAGACGAGTCGGAAGCGAAGCCGGGATTGGGGATTTTCGATCCGGGATGGGTAGAAGCGCGCTTTGCGAATCCCCATCCCAATCCCGGCACTTAATCCACGTACAGCGAGCTGACCGATTCGCCGAACGCGATGCGGCGGATGGTTTCGGCCAGCAGCTCGGAAACGGAAAGCTGGCGGATGCGTCCGCAGGCGCGCGCCGCCTGGCTCAGCGGGATGGTGTCGGTGACCACGAGCTGGTCCAGTTCGGAGGACTCCAGGTTCGCGATGGCCGGGCCGGAAAGCACCGGATGGGTGCAATAGGCCACCACCTTGCGCGCACCGTTGGCCTTCAGCGCCGCCGCCGCCGCGCACAGCGTGCCGGCGGTGTCGACGATGTCGTCCACCAGCACGCAGGTCTTGTCCTGCACGTCGCCGATGATGTTCATCACCGTGGCCACGTTCGCCTTCGGGCGGCGCTTGTCGATGATGGCGAGGTCGGCATCGTCCAGGCGCTTGGCCATCGCGCGCGCGCGCGCCACGCCGCCGATGTCCGGGCTGACGACGATCAGGTCGTCGGTGCCGTGGCTGCGCCAGATGTCGGCCAGCATCAGCGGCGAGGCGTAGACGTTGTCGACCGGGAAATCGAAGAATCCCTGGATCTGGTCGGCGTGCAGGTCCACCGTCAGCACGCGGTCGGTATGCACCGAGCTGAACATCTTGGCGACAACCTTGGCGGTGATCGGCACGCGCGCCGAGCGCGGGCGGCGATCCTGCCGGGCGTAGCCGAAATACGGCACCACGGCGGTGACGCTGGCGGCGCTGGCGCGCTTGAGCGCGTCGATCAGCACCAGCAGTTCCATCAGGTTGTCGGCCGAGGGCGCGTTGGTGGACTGGATGACGAACACATCCTGCCGGCGCACGTTCTCCTCGATCTCCACCTGGACTTCGCCATCGGAGAACTTGCCCACCATCGCCTTGCCCAGGCGCACGCCCAGGTCCCGGCACACGTCCTGTGCTAGGGGGCGATTGGCATTGCCCGAGAAGATCAGCAAACCGTCGGTATCCACGTCGCACCTGACTGGCGCCGGCAATGCGCCATGCTTGGGTTGGGAACCGGACGCCCTCCCCGCCGAAGGACGGCATCCGGATGGCTGGGGCGGCAGGATTCGAACCTGCGAATGCCGGGATCAAAACCCGGTGCCTTACCGCTTGGCGACGCCCCACCAGTTCAATTCATTGACTCTTTCCGGCGCGCCGGCCTCAGACCACCGCCGACATCGCCGGGCACCGCAGCAGCAGCGACTCGTCCACGCCTTCGGCGATCCAGCAACGCCACTCGGGCATCAGCCGTGCCGCCGCCTCGCGGGCATGCGCCGGATCGTCGAAGGCCAGGAACAGGCCGCCGCCGGTTCCGGTGACGTTCGGCGCCCCGAAGGCCGCCAACGCGTCGAGCGCGGCGGCGATCCGCGGGCTGCGCGCGCGCAGCACCGGCTCGAACGCATTGCCGTGCACGGAACCTGAAACGAAGTCGGGTATTGTCGCGGACGGGGCATCGCGGGTCAAATCCGGGGCACGGAAGAGTTCGGCCGTCGGCACGCCGACGCCCGGATCGACCAGCAGGAACCAGCGCCGCGGCAAGGCCAGCGGCGTCAGCTTCTCGCCCACGCCCTCGGCGAACGCGCTGCGCCCGCGCACGAACACCGGCACGTCCGCGCCCAGCGACAGGCCGATGCCGGCCAGTTCGTCCTCCGACAGCCCGAGCCGCCAGAGCCGGTTCAGCGCCACCAGCACCGTGGCGGCATCGGAACTGCCGCCACCGAAGCCGCCGCCCTGAGGGATGCGCTTGTCCACGTCGATGTCCTCGCCGGCCGAGGCGCCCGCCGCATCGCGCAGCGCCACGGCGGCGCGCACCGTCATGTCGTCCTGCGCCGCCACGCCCGCCGCGCCGCGATGACGCACGATGCGCCCGTCCGCGCGTGGCCGCAGCGCGACGGCATCGCCCCAGTCCAGCAACTGGAACACGGTCTGGAGCAGGTGATAACCGTCGGCTCGCCGCCCGACGATGCGCAGGAACAGGTTCAGCTTCGCCGGCGCCGGCCACAGGCTCCAGCCATCTTCCGGCGAGGGAACGAAAACATCGGGCATGGCGGGCATCAATGCGCGGCGGGAAACGCCCACGCGTCCACCTGCATCCGCACGCGCTGCTGCCCGCGCGAGGCGAACACGCGCAGCGGCATCGGCGGCGCGCCGCCGTCTTCGAAGGTGCGGTATTCGATGCGCCAGCCGTTCTGTTCGATCAGCGCGGGAAGCCCGGACGGCTGGAACTCGACCTGCGCCGCGCCCGGCGCGCGCGCGCCGCGCACCCAGGCGGCCAGGTCGGCCAGCGGCACGAACCAGCCCAGGTGGTCGGCCAGCAGGGTTTCGGCGCTGTCGCCGTGAAACGGGCCGCCTTCGATGCCATCCAGCCGCGCGAAACCCGGTTCGCCGACCAGCCGCCAGCTACGCCGCGTGACCGGGGCGTTGAGGGTGATCTCGTAGCGCGCACCGTCCTGTACCCATTCGAGCCGGCCGCTGCCGCCATCGCGCCCGTCCGATACCGCGATGCGCCCGGTCAGGCGCCAGTGCCCGCGTTGCGCCAGCACCGCTTCGCGCTGTGCCTGCGCGGCAAGCAGTTCGCCCTGCGGCGAATCGGCGCGGCGCGGCGCGGCGGTGCAGCCGACCAGGAGCATCAGCACCGCCAGAAGCAAAAGGGAACGGATCATTCGTCGCCCGCCTCCGGCTGCAACGCCTGCATCGCCTGGCGCAGGGCACGGTGGTCCGGATCGATTTCCTGCGCCAGGCGCAGGATCGAACGCGCTTCGTCGGATCGACCCAGCGCCGCCAGCACGATGGCCAGGTGCGCGCCGATTTCCGCATCGCGCTGGAATTCGAACGCGCGCTCCAGGTGAGGCAGCGCATCGGCATCGCGCCCGAGCCGGTGCAGCGCCCAGCCCAGGCTGTCCAGGATCGCCGGCGAATCGGGCTTGAGCGCGATGGCTTTCTCGATCAGCGCCAGGCCTTCTTCCAGCGCATCGGTGCGATCCACCAGGGTGTAGCCGAGCGCGTTGAGGAAATCGGCTTCTTCCGGCTCCGCCGCGACCAGAGTGCGCAGGTCGGCAACGGCCTCGTCCACGCGATCGATGCGTTCGTAGGCCAGCGCGCGGGCATAGCGCAGCGTCGCGTCGTCCTCGAAGATCGACAGGCCACGATCCAGCGCGGACAGTTCCGCCGCGTCGTCGCCGCGCCCACGCGCCATTTCGGCTTCGAGCAGGTAGGCATCGCGCACGATGTCGCCCCACTCGGTGTCGCTGGCCTGGACCTCGCGCAGAAGATCCAGCGCCGCGCCCTTGTCGCCGGACTTGTCGAGCAGCACCGCGATGCGCAACTGCGCCTGCTCGCGTTGCAGGCCGCCGGGAATCTGCCGGTACCAGGCCAGTGCGGCGGATGCGTCCTCCTGCATCTCGGCCAGTTGCCCGAGCAGCATCAGGCGTGCCGGGGACGCGCCGCGCTCCGGCGTTTTCGCCACGGCCTCGGCGTACAGCGCCGCAAGGCCGGCGTCGTTGCCGGACTGGACGAGATAGGCGGCACGCGAAGCCAGCACGCGGTCGTCGTCGCCGGCGTTCTCTAGTGCCTTCGCGGCGGCGGCCGGATCGCCGAGCGCGTTCAGGTGCGCCGCCACGGAAAGACGTTCGCCCGGCGTCAGTTCCGGCAATGCCAGCGCGGCATCGAGCGCGCGGCGGGCGGCATCGGTATCTCCGCGCGTCAGGGCTTCTTCGGCCTGCCAGGCCAGCGCGCGCGGTTCGTCGGGGAAACGCCGCACCACCGACTGCGCCAGACGCGCGTACAACGGCTTGTCCTCCAGTCGCAGCGCCACGCCGCCCAAGGCGAGCCAGGCGTCCATCGCGCCGGGCAGACGGTCGTCGTCGAGCAACGCGCCGAGCAAGCGGCTGGACACCTCGCGCCGCGGCGCGGAGACCAGGGCGGCGGCGATCTGTCGCCAGCCGTCCTCGCGCGCCAGCAACGCCTCCAGCGGCGCGCGCGCTGCCGTTTCGTCCTCCTCCAGCAGCGCCAGCCGCAGGCGGCCGGCATCCAGGCTCGCATCGCCCGGCGCCAGTGCCGCCCAGCGATCCAGCCCCCGCCTGGCGCGGTCGGCGTCCTGCGCATTGAGCGCCACCTGCACGGCGCGTTCGGCCACGACCGGGTCGTCGCTCAGATCGGCGGCGCGGGCGTAGGCGTGCGCGGCGGCGGCGGCATTGCCCAGTTGCAGTGCGAACTCGCCCTCCAGCAGCGGCGCCAGCGCCTGGCCGTAGCCGGTCGCAAACGCGGGTGCCGGCGCGAGCAAGGCCAGCAACAGGTAAACTGTGAGTCGTTGCATCGTCTCAGGCTCGTGTGCGTTCGGCGCGTGTAGGGGCACGATGGAATACGCGCCAGCGAAAGTCTAACCCAGGCACCCGATGACTCTGCTCGCCCTCGGCTTGAACCACCAGACCGCACCGGTCGCGCTGCGCGAGAAGCTCGCCATCGCGCCCGGCGCGCTGCCCGATGCGCTGCGCGACCTCGCCGCGCAGCCGGGCGTGGCCGAGGCGGCGCTGCTGTCCACCTGCAACCGCACCGAGATCTACTGCCACGTCGAACCGGGCGCCGAGCGCCAGCCCGAACACTGGCTGGCGCAATTCGGCCAACTGCGCCCGGACCAGCTCGACGCCTACCTCTATCGCCACCGCAACGAAGCCGCGGCGCGGCACCTGTTCCGCGTCGCCACCGGCCTGGATTCGATGGTGCTGGGCGAGCCGCAGATCCTCGGCCAGGTGAAGGAAGCCTGGCAGGCCGCGCGCAGCCACGGCGCGCTCAAGACGCCGCTGGACCGGTTGTTCCAGCAAAGCTTCGCCGTGGCCAAGCGCGCCCGCACCGATACCCGCATCGGGGCGCATCCGGTGTCGGTGGCCTTTGCCGCGGTGCGGCTGGCGCAGCGCGCGTTCACCGCGCTCGACCAGGCCACCGTGCTGCTGATCGGCGCCGGCGACACCATCGAACTGGCCGCGCGCCACCTGGCCGACCACAAGGTCAAGCGCCTGCTGGTCGCCAACCGGACCCTCGAACACGCGCAGACGCTGGCCTCGCGCTTCGGCGGCATCGCGCTGCCATTGGACGAACTGGAACGCCACCTGCCGGACGCGGACATCGTGCTCTCGGCCACCGCCAGCCGCGAACCGGTCCTGCGCCGCGACATGGTGCAGCGCGCGCTGCGCCAGCGCCGCCACCGGCCGATGTTCCTGCTCGACCTGGCCGTACCGCGCGACATCGAACCATCCATCGCGCAACTGGACGACGTGTTCCTTTACAGCGTGGACGACCTGGAACAGGTCATCGACGAGAACCGCCGCTCGCGCCGCGAGGCCGCCGAGCAGGCCGAGGCCATCGTCGCCCTGCAGGTCGAGCACTACATGGCCTGGTGGCGCGCCTCGGGCGAGCAGGACACCCTGCGCCGCCTGCGCCAGCGCAGCGAGGCCACGCGCGATGCCGTGCTGGCGCGCGCCTGCGAACTGCTGGCGCAGGGCAAGACTGCGCAACAGGCGCTGGACTACCTCGCCCACACCCTCACCAACAAGCTGCTGCACACGCCCAGCGCCACCCTGCGCCAGGCGGCGCTTCAGGGCGACCGCGAACTGCTGCACGCCGCCGCGCGCCTGTTCGACAGCGCCAGCGAAACCCCTTCCATGCCCGACACCGATGACGCCCAGCATCCGCCGCAAGCTCGACGCACTGGCTGAGCGCCACGAGGAAGTCGGCCGCCTGCTGGCCGAACCCGGCATCAGCGCCGATCCCAGGCGCTTCCGCGATCTTTCGCGCGAATACGCGCAACTGGAAGACGTGGTACGCGGCCTGCGCGACTACGACACCGCCAGCGCGGCGCTGGCCTCGGCGCAGGCGATGCGCGAAGACCCGGAACTGCGCGAGCTGGCCGACGAGGAAATCGCCCAGCAGACCGCGCGCCTTGCCGAACTGGACGAGGCGCTGAACCTGCTCCTGCTGCCGCGCGACCCGCGCGACGACGCCAACCTGTTCCTGGAGATCCGCGCGGGCACCGGCGGCGACGAAGCCGCGATCTTCGCCGGCGACCTGTTCCGCATGTACGCCCGCCACGCCGAAACGCGCCGCTGGCAGGTGGAGATCCTGAGCGCCAATCCAGGCGAGCACGGCGGCTACAAGGAAATCGTCGCGCGCATCGAAGGCCAGGGCGCGTACGCGCAACTGAAGTTCGAATCGGGTACGCATCGCGTGCAGCGCGTGCCGGAAACCGAATCCCAGGGCCGCATCCACACCGCGGCGGCCACCGTCGCGATCCTGCCCGAACTGGACGAGATCGACGAGATCGAACTGCGCGACGCGGACCTGAAGATCGACACCTTCCGCGCCTCCGGCGCCGGCGGCCAGCACGTCAACAAGACCGATTCGGCGATCCGCATCACGCACCTGCCGAGCGGCATCGTGGTCGAATGCCAGGACGAGCGCAGCCAGCACAAGAACCGCGCCCGCGCGCTGTCGCTGCTGAAGGCCCGGCTGCTGGACGAAGAGCGCGGCAGGCAGACGGCGGCGCAGGCCGAGTCGCGCCGCCTGCAGGTCGGCTCGGGCGACCGCAGCCAGCGCATCCGCACCTACAACTTCCCGCAGGGCCGCATCACCGACCACCGCATCAACCTCACCCTCTACCGCCTGCCGGAAATCCTCGCCGGCGATCTCACCGAACTGATCGACACCCTGCGCCGCGAGCATCAGGCCGACGAACTAAGAGCGTGCAATGCACTTTGAAGCACCTTCCCGCACGCCCGTGCCGCTGCGATGCGGCGTTGCGTGTCATGCCTCACACGCGGACAAGGCACTCCAAAGTACATTGCGCGCTCTGGCCCGCAGGCGCTGCCGATTGACGCCATGACAAACACCCCGCCGATCGAATCCCGTGCCACGCCGGAACACTTCCTCGGCATGGGTGTCGAAGACTTCCTGCGCGACCACTGGCAGAAGCGCCCGCTGCTGATCCGCAACGCCTTCCCCGGTTTCGCCAGCCCGATCTCCCCGGACGAACTGGCCGGCCTGGCCTGCGAGGACGGCGCGCTGTCGCGGCTGATCGTGCACGACGCCGGCGCCGATGCCTGGCGAGTGCAGACCGGCCCGCTGCCCGAGGACGTGTTCGCCACCCTGCCCGAGCGCGACTGGACGCTGCTGGTGCAGGACGTGGACAAGTGGGACGCCGATGTCGCCACGCTGCTGCACCATTTCGATTTCCTGCCGCGCTGGCGCGTCGACGACATCATGGTGAGCTTCGCCGCGCCGGAGGGCTCGGTCGGCGCCCACGTGGACCAGTACGACGTGTTCCTGATCCAGGGGCTGGGACATCGCCGCTGGCAGATCGACGCCGGCCCGAACCCGCCGCAGGATTTCCGCGACGACGTCGAACTCAAGCTGCTGCGCGAATTCGCTCCCACGCACGATTGGGTGCTCGCGCCCGGCGACATCCTCTACCTGCCGCCCGGCGTGCCGCACCACGGCGTGGCGCAGGATGCGTGCCTGACACTGTCGGTCGGCATGCGCGCGCCCTCGCATGCCGAGCTTCTGGCCGATCTCGCCGACACCCTGGCCGAACGCCTGCCCGAGACCCGGCGCTATGCCGATCCCGACCTCTCGCCGCACGCCCGGGACGGCCGCATCGACGCCGACGTGCTGCGCCGCGCCCGCGCCGCGCTCGCGGACATCCAGGGCATCGACGACGACACCCTGGCCGACTGGTTCGCCGGCTTCATCACCCGCTACCGCAGCGCCGGCCAGATCGCGCCGCCACCGCGCCCACCCTCGGCAGTGCAACTGGAGAAACGCCTGCTCGCCGGCGCGGCGCTGCATCCGCACCCGCTGGCGCGCTGCGCCTGGCGCGCGCACGCCGAGCGCGCCACGCTGCATGTCGATGGCGAACGCTTCGCCGCCAGCGTGGCCCTGGCCCAGCGCCTGAGCCAGCGCCTGCCGCTGGACGCCACCGGATACGCCGCCTGCGATGCGGACGACCGCAGCCTGGTGCAACACCTCGTCCGGCGCGGCATCCTTGCGCTGTCGCGCCCTTGACTCCCCAGGAGCAGCACGGATGAACGCCCACGATTTCCGCATCGAGTTCGCCCACTACCCCCGGGACCTGCCCGACCTGCGCGCGGTACGCGAGCCGGTGTTCATCGTCGAACAGGCGGTGCCGCCGGAACTGGAGTGGGACGAACTGGACCCGGTCAGCGTTCACGTCATCGCACGCGACACCGGCGGCGCACCCATCGGCACCGCGCGACTCACGCCCGAGCACGGCATCGGCCGCATGGCGGTACTGGCGCCCTGGCGCGGACGCGGCGTGGCCGGCGCGCTGCTGGAAGCGTTGATCGAGCGCGCCCGGGAACTGGGCTATCCGACGCTCGAACTGCATGCGCAAACCCACGCCATCGGCCTCTACGAACGTTTCGGCTTCACCGCCTTCGGCCCCGAGTACGAGGAAGCCGGCATCCCGCACCGGAGCATGCGCCGCACGCTGACACCGGATGCGGACGACAGCGCGCTGCGCGAAACCGATTCGGCGCACGAACTGGCGGCACTGATGCTCGCCATCATCCGGCGCGGCCGACGCGATCTTGCGCTCTACACCCGCGACCTGGACCCGACGCTGCTCGGAAGCGGCGAAGCCATCGAAGCACTGCGCGGCTTCGCCACCGACGCACGCGGCGCGCAGGTGCGCATCCTGGCGCACGACCTGCGCCGTGCGGTACGCGAAGGCCATGGCCTGATCGCGCTGGCGCAGCGCCTGCCCAGCCACTTCTCGATCCGCGTGGTCGAGGAGGAACCGGACGTGCAATACGCCGCCGCCTTCGCGATCAACGACCAGGGCGGCTACGTGTTCCGCCCGATCGCCACCCGCCCGGAAGCCAGTGCCTGCCTGCGCGATCCGGCCCGGCAGCGCCAGTTGCTGGGCTACTTCAACGAAGTCTGGGAGCGCGCCCGGCCGGCGACCGAGTTGCGACCGCTCTGAAGTGTCGTCGCACGCATAGCGCAACCTACGACGCTCCCGCGCTCGGGAACATTTCGACATCGCGCCGGCGATGGCCCGACGAGCGTACCCACCCTATCCGGGGCGAACACCAGGATGGCGACCACAAACAAAACGCCCCGACCAGTGACCCGGTCGGGGCGTTCGTTTTGCTTATGTCGCCGATCGAAAGAAACGGAGCGCGACGCGCTCCGTTTCCCGTTCGCGATTACTGCACGTTCAGCTCGGTGCGACGGTTCAGCTCGCTCTTGCAGCCCGGCAGGGTCTGGCCGGTCGGCTCCAGCGGGCGATTTTCGCCGTAACCGTTCGGGCCCACCAGGCGCGAGGCGCTGATGCCGTTGTTGGCGAGGTAGTCGTACACCGCCTTGGCGCGACGCTCGGACAGCGACTGGTTGTAGGTCTCCGCACCGCACAGGTCGGTGTGGCCGGCCACTTCCACGCGCATATCCGGGTACTGCTGCAGCACCGCGACGGCTTCGTTCAGGGTTTCGACCGCGTCAGGACGCAGCGTGGCCTTGTCGAAGTCGAAGTTGACGCCGCGCAGGTCGATCGTCACCGCGACCGGGCAGCCATCCGGACCGATGGTCTGGCCGGGCTGCGAATTCGGGCAACGGTCTTCGCAGTTGTTCACGCCGTCGCCGTCGTCGTCCAGATCCGCACAGGTGGGCTGCGGCGGGGGCGGAATGACTTCCTCGACCTGCTGGACCGGGGCAACCGGCTCAGGACCGAGCTTCACGAGCAGGCTGGCCTGGGCGATGACGTCCAGGAAGCCACTCTCGCGCGGCGCGGCAACGCTCTGGTCGTCGCCATTCCAGCGACCCAGCACTTCGGCACGGCCCGAAACTCGGCTGTAATCGGCCTGGAGACCGACACCGATCTGGGCGGCGAGATTGTTGTCCTTGCGCTTGAACGGACCGCCATGCGCGGGGTACGACTCGTTGGTACGCAGCACACCGGCACCGAAAGCCACGTACGGCCCCCAGGTGCGATCGTCGGCACGGAAATGGCGACGACCCGTCAGCATCGCACCAAAGTTGCTCCAATGCAGATCATTGCCGTTCTTTTCCGGATTGGTCGTCGTCAGATCGAGATCAAGCGAAAAATTGGGCGAAAAGAACTTACCAACGCCAAGCCCATAGATGAGGGAATCTTCGGTATCGCGGTCGTCATCGTTCCACGACTGACCCAAGGTACCGGACACATACCAACGGTCATCGAACTCTTGCGCGACCGCGGCATGGGCAAAGCCCAGTACACCGAGGAGAGCACAACCCAGGAGTTTCTTCTTCATCTGTTGCTCCTTATGAAAGCAGTTATCGCGGTTGAACAGGAGAGCGGGATCATTCGCAGGCGCGGCATCCGCCCAGAACGCCGACCGGTACAGTCTACACGTAGGACGCTTTCCAAGTTTAACACATTGATAACACCAATCCAGCAAGTCCCTGCGCCTTGCCCGCTCACCTTGTCCACCGACCTTGCCGCCCACGCGCCGCGCGGGCATTGTGCGCGCCTGAACCACGCCAGCCGCCAGCCATGTCCAGCCACTGCCCGCACCTTTTCACCCCGCTCGACCTGGGCCACTGCACCCTGCCCAACCGGGTGCTGATGGGTTCGATGCATACCGGGCTGGAGGACCGGCGGCGGGATTTCCCCAAGCTGGCGGCCTATTTCGCCGAACGCGCACGCGGCGGCGTGGGCCTGATCGTCACCGGCGGCATCGCGCCGAACGTCTCCGGCTGGGTCAAGCCGTTCGCCGGCAAGCTGTCCTGGCCCTGGGAAGCGCGCAAGCATCGCCTCGTGACCGACGCCGTGCATGCCGAGGGCGGGCGCATCTGCATGCAGATCCTGCATGCCGGGCGCTACGGCTACCACCCGCTCAGCGTGGCACCGTCGCGGCTGAAATCGCCGATCACGCCGTTCGCCCCGCGAGAACTGTCCGATCGCGGCGTCGAGCGCCAGATCGACGACTTCGCCCGCTGCGCACAACTGGCGCGCGAAGCCGGTTACGACGGCGTGGAGATCATGGGCTCGGAGGGTTACCTCATCAACGAGTTCCTGGCCGCGCGCACCAACCGGCGCGATGCGCCCTGGGGCGGGAGTTTCGAGAACCGGCTGCGCTTCGCCACCGAAATCGTGCGCCGCACCCGGGCCGCGGTCGGGCGCGATTTCATCCTGATCTTCCGGCTCTCGATGCTGGAACTGGTCGAGGGCGGCGCGGACCTGGACGAAACCATCGCCACCGCCAGGGCGATCGAGGCGGCCGGCGCGTCGATCATCAATACCGGCATCGGCTGGCACGAGGCGCGTATCCCGACCATCGTCACGAGCGTGCCGCGCGCGGCGTTCTCGTTCGTCACCGCCCGGCTGAAGGGCGAAGTGTCGATCCCGCTGGTCGCGACCAACCGCATCAACATGCCCGAGGTGGCCGAAGGCATCCTGGCGCGCGGCGAGGCCGACATGGTGTCCATGGCGCGCCCGCTGCTGGCCGACCCGGACTGGGTGCGCAAGGCGCGCGAGGGCCGCGACGCGGCGATCAACACCTGCATCGCCTGCAACCAGGCCTGCCTGGACCACGTCTTCCTGAACAAGCCCGCAAGCTGCCTGGTCAATCCGCGCGCCTGCCGCGAAACCGAGTTGAACTACACGCCGGCCGCCACGCGCAAGCGCATCGCCGTGGTCGGCGCCGGCCCGGCCGGATTGGCCTGTGCCTGCGTAGCGGCCGAACGCGGTCACGAGGTCACGCTGTTCGAAGCCGGCGACGAGATCGGCGGGCAGTTCAATCTGGCACGGAAGATTCCCGGCAAGGAGGAGTTCGATGAAACCCTGCGCTACTTCCGCCACCGGATCGCGCAGACCGGCGTGACGCTGCGCCTGTCAGAAACCGCCGATGTCGCCGCGCTGGCCGGTTTCGACGAGATCGTGCTGGCCACCGGCGTGGCACCGCGCGTGCCGCCGATCGAGGGCATCGATCATCCCAAGACCATCGTCTATCCCGATCTCCTGGCCGGCCGCCGCGTCGCGGGCCGGCGCGTGGCGGTGATCGGCGCGGGCGGCATCGGTTTCGACGTGGCCGAGTTCCTTGTGCAACCCAAGCCCTCGCCGACGCTGGAACCTGCGCGCTGGCTGGCCGAATGGGGCATCGACCCGACGCTGCGCGCGCGCGGCGGCATCGAGGGCGTCGCCGCCGATCCCGAGGCGCCGCCGCGCGAGGTCTGGCTGCTGCAACGCACGGAAGGCGCGCTCGGCAAGCGCCTGGGCAAGACCACCGGCTGGGTCCATCGCGCCACACTCAAGCGCGCCCAGGTGCGCATGCTCGGCGGCGTGGAGTACCGGCGCATCGACGATGCCGGCCTGCACATCGCCATCGACGGGCAGGAACGCGTGCTGGACGTGGACCACGTGATCGTCTGCGCCGGCCAGGAATCGCGCCGCGGCCTGCTCGCCCCGCTGAAGGATGCCGGCCGCAGCGTGCACCTGATCGGCGGCGCGGACCTCGCCGCCGAACTGGACGCCAAGCGCGCCATCGCACAGGGCAGCGAACTGGCTGCACGTCTTTAAGCCGCGACCGCCTGCGATGCTTGACTTCCCCGGCCTTCACTGAAAGCGGTGATTTTTCACCCGATTCCGGACCCGCCGGCGCCATCGAGAATCCCGTCGCCGCGCGGTTTTCGCCCTGTAGGCACCCCCTGCCTCAGGCATGCGACAACTGAACCGCCGTTACAAATGTTCAGTTTTCGTTAGGGAAAGCCCCCGTACCTTGCCGCCGGTTACCCAGCCGCCACCTGCCGCGCGGCGCGGGAACAACGGAATCTGGAAGCGCCTGTCACGCGCTTCCGCCGTGCGGCTGGCGCCGCGATGCCCGACCGGCCCGCGCCAGGCGTACCCCGAAAACGCCATGTCAGCAGAACCCCGCGTCGTTACGTCAGGATTTGTCCTTGCCAACGATGCGTCCACGCGCCTTGCGCCTGAAGAACGGTCATGTTGATGCAACGGATAAGGAGTCCGCGATGAAACTGGCCACCGTTCTCTGGCTGACGCAATTGCTGCCGCAACCCTATGCCGACCAGGCATGTCTTGCGACCACCGTGTACCTGGAAGCCCGCAACCAGTCCGAACTGGGCCAGCGCGCCGTCGCCGAAGTGGCGCTGCGCCGCCTGGACACGGGCCGCTGGGGCGACGACCTCTGCGCCGTGGTCACCGCACCGCGCCAGTTCGCGCCCACGCTGGTGTCGCCCAACTACGACATGGACAACCTCAAGGCATGGAACCGCGCCGTGTCCATCGCGCTGCAAACCCAGCGCGACTGGAACAACCCGCCTCCGCAGCGCCGCCTCGTGGTGCCCGGCGCGGATCACTTCGTCGTCCACGCACTGGCTTCGCCGGCCTGGGCCAAAGGCGATCCGGTCGCCACCATCGGCGACCATACCTTCTACAAGGTCGGGCGTCTCTGAGCTACGACGCCGACTGACCGCACACGCAGCGGGCCTTCGGGCCCGTTTCTTTTATTCGCCTGCCGCCAGCCGCACGTAGAACGCCTCGGCGAACGCCTCGAAGCGCCCTTCCTCGATCGCGGCGCGGATGCCGGCCATCAGTTCCTGGTAGTAGTGCAGGTTGTGGATCGTGGCGAGCATCGGCCCGAGCATCTCGTTGCAGCGATCCAGATGCCGCAGGTAGGCGCGGGTGAAGCCGCCGGCGCAGGCGTAGCAGGTGCACTCCGGATCGATCGGGCGCAGGTCCTTCTCGTATTTCGCATTGCGGATGCGCACCGTGCCGAAGCGGGTGAAGTAGTGCCCGTTGCGCGCGTTGCGCGTGGGCATCACGCAATCGAACATGTCGATGCCGCGCCGCACCGCCTCCACGATGTCCTGCGGCCGGCCCACGCCCATCAGGTAGCGCGGCCGATCCGCCGGCAACCGCGGGCAGGTGTGTTCGAGCATCGCGTTGCGCTCGTCCTCCGGCTCGCCCACCGCTAGGCCGCCGACCGCGTAGCCATCGAAGCCGATGTCGATCAGGCCCGCCGCCGAGCGGCTGCGCAGTTCCGGATAGACGTGCCCCTGCACGATGCCGAACAGCGCCGCGTCGTTGCCCAGATCGTCGTGCGCGCGGCGGCTGCGCGCGGCCCAGCGCAGCGACAGATCCATCGATTCCTTCGCCCGTTTCTCGCTCGTCACCACGCCATCGACGGCATACGGCGTGCACTCGTCGAAGATCATCACGATGTCCGAATCCAGCACGCGCTGGATGCGCATGCTCTCCTCCGGGCCGAGGAAAACACGCGAGCCATCCACCGGCGAGGCGAAGGCCACGCCCTGCTCGGTGATCTTGCGCCGGTGCGCGAGCGAGAACACCTGGAAGCCGCCCGAATCGGTCAGGATCGGCCCGTCCCAGCGCGCCAGTCCGTGCAGGCCACCGTGCGCGGAAATCACGTCCAGGCCGGGACGCAGATAGAGGTGGAAGGTATTGCCGAGGATGATCTGCGCACCGATGGCCCGCAGCGAATCGGGCGTCATGCCCTTGACCGAGCCATACGTGCCCACCGGCATGAAGGCCGGGGTTTCCACCACGCCGCGCGGGAAGGCCAGGCGTCCGCGACGGGCCGGGCCGTCGCTGTGCAGAAGCTGGAACGTGAGTCGGGACATGGACGCGAACCGTGGGCGAGCCGGCTATTGTCGCGTATTGCGGCGCGCAGGTCCGCCCTCAGTCACTCCGGAAGCGACGCTGAGCGTCCCCGCCGAACCACACACTCAGCTCATCGCCCGGCGCGACCGCCACATCGGGCGGAAGGTCGGCCTCGATCCGCTCGCCGGACGGCAATGCCAGCACGGCGCGGATTTCCGGCCCGTGGAAGGCGCGTTCGAGCAGGCGCACACGGATCGGCCCCGCCGGATCGATGCGCACATGCTCCGGCCGCACCAGCACCTCGCCCTCGCCTTCCAGCCCCAACGCCGCGGCCGACACCAGCGTGCCGCGACCGATGAAACCGGCGACGAAGCGATCTTCCGGCGCCTGATACAGGCTCGGCGCATCGCCCCATTGCAGGATGCGCCCGCGATCCATCACGCCGATGCGGTCGGCGATGGCGAAGGCTTCGGCCTGATCGTGCGTGACCAGCAGCGCCGTGGTGCCGGAGGCTTTCAGCAGGTCGCGCACTTCCGCCGCCAATCGACCACGGGTATGGATGTCCAGGTTCGAGAACGGCTCGTCCAGCAGCAAGACGGAAGGCTCCGGCGCCAGCGCGCGCGCCAGCGCCACGCGCTGCTGCTGGCCACCGGAAAGCTCGTGCGGATAGCGCCCGGCCAACGATTCCAGGCCCACGCGCGCCAGCATGTCGCGCACCCGCGCACCACGCGCCTGGCGCGCCATGCCGCGCAGCCCGAAGGCCACGTTCGCCGCCACGGAAAGATGCGGAAACAATGCGTAGTCCTGGAACACCATGCCGACGCGCCGGCGTTCCGGCGGCCAGTGCCCGTCCGGCCCGGCCACGGCCGCGCCATCGAGCGCGATGCGCCCGGCATGCAGCGGCTCGAAACCGGCGATGGCGCGCAGCACCGTGGTCTTGCCGCAGCCCGAGGCGCCCAGCAGGCAGCCGATCTCTCCGCGCGCCAACGCCAGCGACAAGCCGTCGACCACGACCTGCCAGCCACCGGCGGCCGGATAGCCGACCCGGATTTCCTCAAGTTCCAGGCTCATGTCCCCTCGCCTCCCGTGCCGACGCGCTGACCCGGCGCGTCCTGCCGCATCCCGCTGCGCGCCAGCAGCGCCACCGGAACCAATCCGACCAGCACGATCAGGAACGCAGCCACCGCGCCATCCTCGTATGCGCCGCGCGCGGCATCGGCGTAGAGCCAGGTCGCCAGCGTCTCGAAATTGACCGGGCGCAGCATCAGCGTGGCCGGCAGTTCCTTCATCGCATCCACGAATACCAGCAGCGCCCCGGCTGCCAGCGCCGGCCGCAGCAGCGGCAGGTGCACGCGCCGCAGCATGCCGCCCGTGGTCTGGCCCAGGCTGCGCGCGGCCTGGTCCAGCGATGGCGAGATCCGCGTCAGGCCGGCGTCGATGCTGCCGATGCCGATGGCCAGAAAACGCAGCACGTAGGCCAGTACCAGCGCGGCCATCGAACCCATCAGCCACATGCGCGGCTCGCCGCCGAAATGCCGCAACGCTTCGCCCAGGCCGATGTCCACCCACGCCAACGGCGTGAGCAGGCCGATGGCCAGTACCGTTCCCGGCACCGCATAGCCAAGACTGGCCACGCGCAGGCACGCACCCGCCAATCGCGCGCGCCGGCGCGCCTGCGCCAGCCGCAAGGCCCAGGCCACCGCCAACCCGGCCAGCAGCGTTGCCAGCGTGGCGCAACCGGCCACCAGCACGGTGTTCCACGCACTGTCGCGCAAGGCCTGCGAGATGCCGTGGGTTTGCAGGCGGCCGATGCCGGCCCAGGCGAGATAGAGGGCCGGCAGCAGGAAGCCGACCAGGATCGGAACCGCCCCCAGCCCCAACGCCGCAAGGGCGGCACCGCCGTGCAATCGCTGCGCCTGCATCGGGCGGGGCCGTTGTCCGGCGGCATAGCGCTGGCGACGGCGGCCATGGCGTTCCAGCCAGACCAGAAGGCTCACGATCGCCAGCATGCCCAGCGCGATCTGCGCCGCTCCGGGCAGGTCGCCGCGCGTGATCCAGGTGGTGTAGACCGCCACGGTCAGCGTCTGCACGCCGAGGAACTCCGAGGCGCCGATGTCGTTGAGGGTTTCCAGCAGCACCAGCGCCACGCCCACCGCCAGCGCCGGCCGCGCCAGCGGCAGGGCCACGCGATGGAACAATGCGCGGCGCGGCACGCCCAGCGCGCGCGCCGCTTCCAGCAGCCCGCCGGCCTGGGTCAGGAACATGGCGCGGGTGGTGAGGTAGACATACGGATACAGCACGAAGCCCAGCAGCACGATGCAGCCACCGAGCGAGCGCACGTCCGGCAGGCGGAAATCGCGCGGGCTGTCGATGTCCAGCAGCGCGCGCAACAGCGATTGCACCGGGCCGAGCGGGTGCAGCAGATCGAGATAGGCGTAGGCGACGATGTAGGTGGGCATCGCCAGCGGCAGCAGCAACGCCCAGGAAAGCGCGCCGCGGCCGGGGAAATCGTAGGCGCTCACCAGCCACGCGCTGCCCGCGCCGAGCGCCACCGCGAGCAGGCCCACGCCCAGGAGCAGCACCGCCGTGTTGAGGCCGGCGCGCGGCAGCACGTGCCGGCCCAGGTGCGACCACAACCCCTCGCTGCCCTGCGCCGCATTCCAAGCCAGCGCCAGCAGCGGCGCCAGCACCAGCAGCGCGACGACAAGGGCGGCCAGGGACCAGGCGCGCTCGCCACCCTCGCGCATCGACACGGCGACGGCGGCGCTCACGCCCGCATCATTGGTCGAATCCGACCCGGTCGACCAGCTCGCTGGCGAGCTTGCGGTGCTTGACCACCTCGGTCAGCGGCAGCGCATCGATCTTCAGCTCGCCGAAGCTCGCCACCACCGGGTCCAGTTCCACGCCGGCCTTCACCGGATACTCGTAGTTGGCCTTGGCGTACAGGCTCTGGGCTTCGTCGGACACCAGGTATTCCAGCAGCTTCACCGCGCCGTCGCGGTTCCTGGCATGGCGTGCCACCGCCGCACCGCTGACGTTGACGTGGGTGCCGCCGTCGGGCGCATTGGCGAACACCGGGCGGATCACCTTGATCGCATCGCCCCACTGGCGCTGCTCGGAGCCTTCCGGTTCGTTCTTCATCCGGCCCACGTAGTAGGCGTTGGCGATGCCGATGTCGCAGATGCCGCCGAGGATGTCGCGCGCCACCTCGCGATCGCCGCCCGCCGCCGCGCGCGCCAGGTTGGCCTTCACGCCGCGCAGCCACTGCTCGGTGGCGGCCTCGCCGTCGTGCGCGATCATGGCCGCGATCAGGCTGGTGTTGTAGGGATGCTGGCCGGAGCGGATGCAGACCTTGCCCTTCCACTCGGGCTTGGCCAGATCCTCGTAGGCGAAGCTGTCCAGCGCCAAGTCCTTGTCGGCGTACAGGATGCGGTCGCGCAGCGACAGCGCGTACCAGTGCCCCTGCGCATCGCGCAGGTTCGCCGGGATCGCCGCGTTCAGCGCCGCCGATTCGATGGCCTGGGTATGGCCGGCTTCCACCAGGTCCAGCAGGTTGCCGGTATCCACCGTCATCAGCAGGTCGGCCGGCGAACGCTCGCCCTCGGCGCGCAGCCGCTCGGGCAGGCCATCGCGCACGAACACCGTGTCCACCGGCACGCCGGTGTCGCGGGTGAACGCATCCAGCAGGGGCTGGATCAGGCCCGGCTCGCGCGTGGTGTACAGCGTCACGGGCGCGGCCTTCGGCACGGCCGGTTCGGCCTTCGGTGCAGGCGCCGCGGCCTGCTCCGGCGCGGAACCGCCGCACGCGGTGAGCAGCAGCACAGCGGCAAAACCGGCAGCAAGGCGCAGGCGATGGGAAAACATGGACATGCTCATGGGAGGACTCCAGAAGGGGATGGTCGTCCTGGCGACGGCCGTCAGGCCGCAGGAGGCTGGGAACCGCGGATTTTAATGCAACTGCGAACCATGTGCGGATGCGAAGGCGCCGTCGTCACCCCGGAAACACCAGCATCGCATCGCCATAACTGAAGAAGCGGTAGCGTTCGCGCACTGCGTGCGCATAGGCGGCCATCACGCGCTCGTAGCCAGCGAAGGCGCTCACCAGCATCAGCAGGGTGGATTCGGGCAGGTGGAAGTTGGTGACCAGCGCATCGACGCTCCGGATGCGCCGCCCCGGGAAGATGAACAGGCGGGTCTCGCCGGCGAACGGGCGCACTTCGCCATCGTGGAAGCTCGACTCCAGCGCCCGCACCACGGTGGTGCCGACCGCCACCACGCGCCCGCCGCGCGCGCGGGTGGCGCGGATCTTCTCGCACAGCGGCGCGCCGACGTTGAGCCACTCGCTGTGCATCACGTGGTCCTCGAAACGCTCGGCGCGCATCGGCTGGAAGGTGCCGGCGCCCACGTGCAGGGTGACGTGGCCGAACTCGACGCCACGCTCGCGCAACGCGGCAAGCAGGGGGGCGTCGAAATGCAGGCCGGCGGTCGGCGCGGCGACCGCGCCCGGCTCGCGCGCGAAGACGGTCTGGTAGCGCTCGGCATCGGCGGCGTCCGGCTCGCGCGTCATGTACGGCGGCAACGGCATGCGTCCGCTGCGCAGCAGGAGCTTCTCGACCGGCTCGCAGGTATCGAAGCGCAGGTGGTAGAAACCGCCGTCGCGGCCGAGCACCGTCACCTTCGTGCCGTCATCCAGCGTCAGTTCCGCGCCCGGCTTGGGCGGCTTGCTCACGCCCAGTTGCGCACGCGCCTCGTTGCCGCCCAGCACGCGCTCGATCAGCACTTCCACGCGCCCGCCGCTGGCCTTGTGGCCGAACAGGCGCGCCGGCAGCACGCGGGTGTCGTTGAACACCAGCAGGTCGCCCGGCGCCAGCCACTGGGGCAGGTCGCGGATCATGCCGTCGCGCATCTCCCCGGGCAGCGGCGGCAGCACCAGCATGCGGCTGGCCGAGCGGCTGGACAACGGTTGCTGCGCGATCAGTTCGGACGGCAGCTCGTAACGGAAGTCGGACTTCTTCAAGGCGGCGGCGATCGGGGAAAGACGGGCATTATCGACCGCATCGGCCGGGCTGCCAGCCCCGGCGGGGTACTGCGCCGGAGGCGGCGGTGATACAATCAGCGCAACATACTAATTTCCAAAGGAAACTGCGTGGCCACGGCCGCGCATTTTTGTTTCCGCGCATTGCCAGGGAGAACCGAATGAACGCATCCGCCAACGTGCTCGACGCCCTTTCCGAACCGCGCCGCCATGCCGGCAACGCCCGCACCCGCGGCCTGTCCGACGAGACGCTGCTGCGCCTTGCGCCCAGCCACCCCGACCTGGTGGCCGCGATCGCTGCCGCGCGCGAGGAATTCGAGGCCGTGCGCGAAGCGTTCCCCGACCTGCTGCCGCTGGACGAGGACGCGCAGCGCGCCGCGATCCAGGAAGGCTTCGTCAACTTCTACGCCGCCGATGCGGTGAACCCGTATGTCGCGCTGACCGCGCGCGGGCCGTGGGTGGTCACGCTCAAGGGCGCGGTGCTGCACGATTCGGGCGGCTACGGCATGCTCGGCTTCGGCCATACCCCCGAGCGCGTGCTGGCCGCGATGGCCAAGCCGCAGGCGATGGCCAACGTGATGACGCCCTCGCTGCCGCAGCTTCGCCTCGCGCGCGCGCTGCGCGCGGAGATCGGCCAGCGCCGCGGCGGTTGCCCGTATGCGCGTTTCCTGTGCCTGAACTCCGGCTCCGAATCGGTGACGCTGGCCTGCCGCATCGTGGACATCCACGCCAAGCTCCAGACCGAGCCGGGCGCACGCCATGCCGGCAAGACGATCAAGCGCCTGGCGGTGAAGGGCGCCTTCCACGGCCGCACCGAAGGCCCGGCGCGCTATTCCGATTCCACCCGCAAGGCCTATCTCAAGCACCTGGCGAGCTACCGCGGCGACGACTCGCTGCTGACCGTGGCGCCCTACGACATCGCGCAACTGCGCGACACCTACGCCCAGGCCGAACGCAACGGCTGGTACATCGAGGCCATGTTCCTGGAGCCTGTGATGGGCGAAGGCGACCCGGGCCGCGGCGTGACGCCGGAGTTCTACGCCGCCGCGCGGGAGCTGACCGCCGCGCACGGCAGCCTGTTCCTGGTCGATTCGATCCAGGCCGGCCTGCGCGCCCACGGCGTGCTGTCGGTGGTGGACTACCCCGGCTTCGAGCACCTGCCCGCGCCGGACATGGAAACCTATTCCAAGGCGCTCAACGCCGGCCAGTATCCGCTCTCGGTGCTGGCGGTCAGCGAACCTGTCGCCGCGCTGTACCGCACCGGCGTCTACGGCAACACCATGACCACCAACCCGCGCGCGATGGACGTGGCCTGCACCGTGCTCGCCTCGCTCACGCCCGACATCCGCAACAACATCGTGCTGCGCGGCCGCGAGTTCGTCGAAAAGCTCGACGCCCTGCGCCGCGAACTGCCGGACCTCATCACCAAGGTGCAGGGCACCGGCCTCCTGTTCTCCTGCGAACTGTCGCCGGCCTTCAAGTGCTTCGGCGAAGGCAGCATCGAGGAATACCTGCGCGAACAGGGCATCGGCGTGATCCATGGCGGCGAGAACTCGCTGCGCTTCACCCCGCACTTCGGCATCACCCCGGAGGAAGTGGACCTGGTGGTCGAGCACGTGCGCCACGCCCTGCTCCACGGGCCGCGCAAGAGTCAGGCCGAGGCGGCCTGACGGCTCTTTCCGCATGCGATGCGGCCCGCGCGCGGGCCGTATTCCTACCGCTACGACGCGGCGTAAGCGTCCGTCGCGCGCACCAGCGCATCGGTGATTTCCGGCTCGAAGGCCGAATGGCCCGAGGTCGGGCAGATCGTCAGATCCGCCTGTGGCCACGCGCGCGACAGGTCCCAGGCATTGCGCACCGGGCACACCACGTCGTAGCGGCCATGCACGATGGCGCCGGGTATGCCGTGCAGCCTGTGCGCGTCGCGCAGCAACTGGTCCTCGACCTCGAAGAAGCCGCCGTTGACGAAGTAATGGCATTCGATCCGCGCGAACGCGAGCGCGAAGGCGTCGGCCTTGTGCGCGTCGATGAAGCCCGGGTCCTGGCGCAGGAAACTCGTCGCCGCCTCCCACACCGACCACGCCCGCGCCGCTTCGACCCGCACGCGCTCGTCATCGGAGGTCAGCCGGCGGTAGTAGGCCGACATCATGTCGGCCCGCTCCACCGGCGGAATGGGCTTCAGGTAGTCCTCCCACGCCTCGGGAAACAGCCGGCTGGCGCCTTCCTGGTAGAACCATTCCAGCTCCCAGCGGCGCAGCATGAAGATGCCGCGCAGCACCAGCTCGGTCGCCGCTTCCGGATGCGTCTGCGCATAGGCCAGCGCCAGCGTCGAGCCCCACGAGCCGCCGAACACCTGCCAGCGCGCGATGCCCAGGTGCTCGCGCAGGCGCTCGATATCGGCCACCAGATCCCAGGTCGTGTTGTCCACCAGATCGGCATGCGGCGTGGAACGGCCGCTGCCGCGCTGGTCGAACAACACGATGCGATGGCGCGCCGGATCGTGGAAGCGCCGCATCTTCGGGCTGCATCCTCCGCCCGGACCGCCATGCAGGATCACCACCGGCTTGCCATCCGGGTTGCCGCACTGTTCGTAGCGCAGGCAGTGGCGGTCGGACACCTGCAAGGTGCCGGTGTCGTAGGGTTCGATCGAGGGGTACAGCGTCCGCATGGCCCGTCCGTTGCGTGAAGCGAGCCTGCCATTGTACCGGCACCGCCGACGCCATCGCGCACGCGCCGGGATGGATGGCGGGCATTGCCGAGGGGAATGTGGTGGGCCGTGATGGATTCGAACCATCGACCAACGGATTAAAAGTCCGCTGCTCTACCGGCTGAGCTAACGGCCCGGAGAGAATGTCCGCACTGGCGGAAGTCGCACGACGCATGAAGCGCGGTGCGAAAAGGGGCGCGCAGTTTAGTCAGGCGGTGGCGCCGACACAAGGTTTCATCGCCACCGATGTGCATCATGCGCGCTGCGCGTAGCGCGTGGGATCGATGACGCCGGCGGCGTGGAAGCCTTCGGCGCGCAGCCGGCAGGCATCGCAGCGCCCGCAGGCCAGTCCGTGCCCGTCGGCCTGGTAGCAGGACACGGTGAGCGAGAAGTCCACGCCCAGGCGGATGCCTTCCTGCGCGATCTGCGCCTTGGTCATCGTCATCAGCGGCGCGTGCACGGTGAGCCTGTGGCCTTCCACGCCGGACTTGGTGGCGAGGTTGGCCAGGCGCTCGAAGGCCGCGACGAACTCGGGGCGGCAATCGGGGTAGCCGGAGTAATCCACGGCGTTGACGCCGCAGAAGATGTCCTGCGCGCCGAGAACCTCGGCCCAGCCCAGCGCAATGGACAACATGATGGTGTTGCGTGCCGGCACATAGGTGACGGGGATGCCGGCCTGCGGCGATTCGGGCACGGCGATGTCGTCGGTGAGCGCGGAGCCGCCGATGCTGCGCAAGTCCACCGCGACGGTCTTGTGCGCGCGCGCGCCCTGCGCCTGCGCCACGCGCGCGGCGGCGGCCAGTTCGGAGGTATGGCGCTGGCCGTAGCTGACCGAAAGCGCATGACAGGCATAGCCCTGCTCGCGCGCGATGGCGAGCGCCACCGCCGAATCCATGCCGCCGGACAGCAGCACTACCGCGTTCTTCATCGCGTGTCCTCCATCGTCGACCGCATCAGCGGCCGGGTTCATCGTTCCACAGGAGCTTGTGCAACTGCATCTGGAAGCGCACCGGCAGGCGGTCTTCGACGATCCAGTCGGCCAGCGCGCGCGCGTCCAGCTCGCCCTTGCTGGGCGAGAACCAGACGGTGCAGCGGCTCGCCAACCGCTCGCGCCGCAGCACTTGGACGGCCCAGTCGTAATCGGCGCGATTGCAGATCACGAACTTGATCTGGTCGTGCGCGGTGAGATGCGCGAGGTTGCTCCAGAGATTGCGTTCCACTTCGCCGGACGCGGGCGTCTTGATGTCCACGATGCGCGAAACGCGCCCGTCGACGACGGAGACATCCAGCGCGCCCGAGGTTTCCAGCGAAACGACGAAGCCTTCGTCGCACAGGCGCCGGAGCAGGATCGGGCAGCGCTTCTGCGCCAGCGGTTCGCCGCCGGTGACGCAGACATGGCGCACGCCGTGTTCGCGCACCTGCGCCACCAGGGAATCGATGCTGTGCCACTGGCCGCCGTGGAAGGCGTAGGCGGTGTCGCAATAGCCGCAGCGCAGCGGGCAGCCGGTCAGGCGCACGAACACCGTGGGCCAGCCCGCGTCGCGGGCCTCGCCCTGCAAGGAAAGGAATACCTCGGTGATGCGGAGCCGCAGCACGTCGGAGTCTGCGGCTTCCATCGGAACTGCGCTCCGTTACTGCCGGTGTTCGAGCCGCAATGCCCGCAGCCGGCCCTGCGCCAGGCGCGCGACGGTGCTGTCCGGGTAGGCCTGGATCACGCGGTTCAACGTGTCCTCGGCCTGCGTCCAGTTACGCAGTTCGTAGTGGCTGTAGCCCACCTTGAGCAGCGCATCGGGCACCTTGTTGCTGCTGGGGAACTGCGACAGCAGGCGCTCGAAGGCATCCAGCGCGATCTGGTAGTTCTGCGTGACGTAGTACGACTCGCCCAGCCAGTACTGCGCATTGGGCGCGTACTCGCCATCGGGATACTGGCTCAGGAAACCCTGGAAGCGCCGCGCGGCCTCGGCGTACTGGCCGTTCTTCAGCGCCTCGAACGCGGCGTCGTAGGCGGCGCGTTCGGCCGCCGGATCGGCGGCCTGCCCTGCCTGCGACAGCGGCTCGTCCCGATGCGACGGAACCGTCGCCGGGCCCGCGCCTTCGCGGTTGCCTGCGTCGGCTTCCGCACCGGCCACCGAGCCGACCACGCCGTCCAGGCTGCCCGAGGACGATGCCGCAGGCTCCGGATCGATCAGGCGTGGCGCATCGCCCGCGCCGGAACCGCCTTCCAGCCGTTCCAGACGCGCATCGAAATCCACCGCCAGGTCGCGGTTGCGGCGTTCCAGCTCGCGCAGCTTGAAGTCCTGCTCCTCGATCATCCCGCGCAACACCTGCACCTCGGTCTGCAACTGGGTGATGCGGTTGAGCAGATCGACCGACGACGCCTGCTGCTGCGCGCCGCGGCCGTCCTGCTGCTGCCGCTCCAGCCGCTCGACGCGATCGGCCAGGCTGAGCCGGCCGCCCTGGGCCAGCGCCAAAGACGAAGCGGTGGCCGTCAAGGCCACCGCTGCGACTGCACTGCGGAGAATGCGGGAGAAGGTCATCGGTTATCGCGCGGTGTAGACGATCTCGACGCGACGATTCTGGCCCCAGCACGATTCGGTCGAGCTGGTGCAGACCGGGCGCTCTTCGCCGTAGCTGACCACGTTCAACTGGCTGCCGGAACCGCCGTTGGCCTGCAACGCGGAGGACACGGCGTTGCCGCGGCGCTCGCCGAGGGCGTGGTTGTACTCGCGGCTGCCGCGCTCGTCGGCGTTGCCTTCCAGCGTGATGCGCGAGGACGGACGATCCTGCAGGTACTTGGCGTGGCAGGCGACGATGGCGACGAACTCGGGCTTCAGCGCATCCTGGTCGAAGTCGAAGTAGACCACGCGCTGGCGCAGGCACGAATCGGTGTCGAGGTCGTCCGGGGTGTACTTGCCATCGCTCACCGGCGTGGTGTCGACCACCGGCGGGGTATAGGGCTCGGGCTCGGGCTCCGGGGCCTTGGTCTTCTTGGTGCAGGCCGCGACCGAGAGCACGAGGACGGATACGAGGACAACACGGAACATGGTGTTCATCTGGAGCGAATCCTTATAAGGATGGAAGGTGATCGGGAAGAAGCAGAGTCTAATGATTATTTAACGAAGCCCGTCCCAGACAGTTACCGCTGCCTGAATGGCGACCAGGCGGGCTCCCGGACGTCACCATCGGCTAGAACCAGGCGCTGCCGCACCCGCGCATCAGCGGACACGACATAGAGCACGCCACGCTGATTCTCGCGCGTGGCGTACAGGATCATGCTTCCATTCGGGGCGAAACTCGGCGATTCGTCCAGATTGCCGGGAGAGACGAGCTTCATCTCTCCGCCACTGCCATACCCGCGATCCAGAACCGCAATACGATAAACGTTTCCGGCGCCCTGCGCCATAGCGATGCGGCCGCTCGGCTCCACCGTGGCGCGGGCGTTGTACTGGCCGTTGAAGGTCACGCGCTTGGCTTCGCCGCCGCCGACGGGCACCTCGTAGATCTGCGGCTTGCCGCCCCGGTCGGAGGTGAACAGGATGGTGCTGCCGTCCGGACTGAACACCGGCTCGGTGTCGATGCTCCAGTGGTTGGTGAGCTGGGTCAGCGCGCGGCTTCCCAGGTCCATCACGTAGATTTCCGGGTTGCCGCTGCGCGAGAGCGCCATCGCCAGCTTGCTGCCGTCCGGCGAGAACGCCGGCGCGCCGTTGATGCCCTTGAAGCTGGCCACCACCTCGCGCGCGCCCGAGGCGATCTCCTGGATGTAGATCGACGAGGCGCCGCGCTCGAAGCTCACGTAGGCCAGCCGGCGGCCGTCGCGGCTCCAGGCCGGGGACATCAGCGGCTCGCGCGAGCGCACGACGGTCTGCGGGTTGTGGCCGTCGGCGTCGGCGATCATCAGCGAATAGGTGGTGTCGCGCCCCAGGCCCACGGCGGTGACGTAGGCCATGCGCGTCCAGAACGCTCCGCGTACGCCGAGGATCTTCTCGTAGACATGGTCGGCCACCTGGTGCGCGATGTCGCGCATGTTGCCGGGACGGCCATTGAGCGCAAGACCCAGCATGCGCTCCTGCTTGGCCACGTCGAACAGCTCGAACTCGGTGCGGTAGCCGCCTTCAGGGTCGTCGAGGATGCGCCCGACCAGCAGGTAATCCTGCTTGAGCAGCCGCCAGGTGCCGAAGTTGACGTCGGACTGGCGCAGCGGGCGCTCGACGAGGTCGCGGTCGGCCAGGGTGCGGAAGGAGCCGGAGCGGTTGAGGTCGGCGCGCACCACGGCGGCCACGTCGGTATCCGGCGCGACCTGCGCGCCGAGGTAGTCGAACGGCACCACCGCGATCGGCAGGGCGGCGGCGCTGCCGCTGATCGGATTGATTTCCAGCGTCTGGGCGCGCAGCGCCTGCAACGGGAACAACGACAGCGCTAGCAGGATCAGCATGCGGATCATCGTGCACAGACCTCGATGGGATAACAGAAGGGAATGTTGAGCCGGCGCTCGAACACGCTTTCGTAGCCCCGATACGGTAACGGCTCGCGCATGAGCGAAGCCTCAATGGAACGCCGGGTCAGATCGTCGGCCGGGCAGCGGGAGAAATCCACGCCCGTCACCTGCCCGCCCACCATCTGGGTGACGGTGACGTAGCAGCGCAGGCCCGGCCGCAGGTTGTCCGGGCGCAGCCAGTTGCGATCGACCTGCTGCTGGATCGCCAGCGTGTAGCGCGCTTGCAGGCCATCGTCGGTGCCCTGGTTGCCCAGGCGGTCGGACAGGGGCTGGTTGGAAGGCGGCGCGGACTGCGAGGGCGCCTGGCTGGCGGCCTGCTCGCGCCTGTCGGCGAGCTGCTTGAGCTTTTCCTCCTCCAGCTTGCGGCGCTTCTCCGCCTCCTCGCGCTGGCGGCGGATGTCGGCGAGCTGCTTGTCGCGCTCGGCCTGCTGCTGCGCCAGGCGCTGGCGGCGCTCGGCTTCTTCCTTCTGCTTCTGTTCTTCCAGCAGCACCTGCTCCTGGCGGCGGCGCTCTTCCTGTTCGCGCTTTTCGTTCTCGGCCTTCTCGGCCGCCTCGCGCAACACGCGCTCCTGGTCCACGGTATCGGGCCGGGCCACGGGCGCCTGCGGCGTCGGTTGCGGCGGCTCGGGCGAATCCTGCGGCCTGGGCTCCGGGCGTGGTTGCGGCGGCGGCGCGGTTTCCTCGGGCTGCGGGCGCGCGGGCGGGCGCGGCGGCGGCGGCGCGGCGCTGGGCGGGGAAAGGGTTTCGGTCAGCACCGCCTCGATGGAGCCGCCGGCCACCGACAGCGGCGGGCGCTCGCGCTGGAACAGGAGGCCGACGAACAGCAGCGCGACCAGCAGCAGGTGCAGGCCGATGGCCAGCCCCAGCGCGCGCAGCTTGTCGGCCGTAGTCTCCATCGGGGATTCAGCGCGCCGGTTCGCCGCGGAAGGTGATGCGCGCGGCGCCGGCGCGTTGCAGCGCGGCCATCGCACGGTAGATCAGCGAGTAGGAGGCATCCATGTCGCCGTCGATGAACACCGCCGTCTCCGGGTTCTGCCGCACGAAGGCGGCGATGCGGGTTTCCAGCGCGGCTTCGTCCATTTCCTCCACGCCCTGCCCTTCGAGCTTGAGCAGGTAGCGTCCATCCTTGGTGACGCCGACCACGACCGGATCCTTCGGCGCCTGGATGCCGCGCGCGTCGGCCTGCGGCAGCTTCACGTCCACGCCGAGCTGCAACAGCGGCGCGGTGACCATGAAGATGATGAGCAGCACGAGCATCACGTCGATGTAGGGCACGACGTTGATATCGGCTTTCAGCTTGCGGCGTTTGCGGGTGCGCATGCTCATGGAAACACTCTCGATCTGGCATCGGCGGCCGGCCGCGTGCCCGGCGCTTCAACGCGCGACGCGGGCCCGCGGGGTTGGGCGTGGCGGATCAATATTCGTCCTGCGGCGACTGGCGCTGGAGGATGGAGCTGAACTCCTCGGCGAACGCCTCGTAGCGCACGCTGATGCGGTCCACCTTGGTGGCGAAGCGGTTGTAGGCCCACACCGCCGGGATCGCGGCGAACAGGCCCATCGCGGTGGCGATCAGCGCCTCGGAGATGCCCGGCGCGACGGTGGCGATGGTGGCTTCCTTCATCGAAGCCAGCCCGTGGAAGGAAATCATGATGCCCCACACCGTGCCGAACAGACCGACGTAGGGGCTGATCGAGCCGACGTTGGCGAGCAGTTCCAGGTTGCTTTCCAACCCATCCACCTCGCGCGCCAGACTGGCGCGCATGGCGCGCTGCGCGCCTTCGATCTGGATGCGCGAATCCATGCCGCGCTTCTGCCGCAATCGTGCGAATTCGCGGAAACCGGCTTCGAAGATCGCCGCCAGCCCGGTCGGGCGCCGGTCGCCGCCGGACACCTGCCGGAACAGCGCGGCCAGGTCGCCGCCGGACCAGAAACGCTCCTCGAACTCGTCGGCCTCGTCGTTGGCATCGCCCAGCACCTTGCGCTTGCGGAAGATGATGACCCACGAAGCGATCGAGGCCAGCACCAGCAGCGCGAGCACCAGTTGCACCGGAATGCTGGCGTGCAGGATCAGGTGCAGGTAGTCCAGTCCACTGTCGACCGGCGCTGCCGGCAAGCCGGGAATGGGGGCATCCGGCAGCGACTCCGCCGCGGCCGGGGCGGCGGACAGCAACAACGCCAAGGACATCATCTATCGCACCTCGCTGGTTGAAGCCTGTTGGCTGAATCCTGGAACTCGCGGCGCAGTCCGTCGGGCAGCGACCGGGGCCGGAAACCCGAGGCCGAAAGGCAGGCCACGCGCACCGAGGCTTCGAGCAGCACGCGCGCATCGGACGGGCGCACGATGCGCTGCGCGAAGTCCAGGCTCGCGCGTCCGACCTGCGCGATGCGCACTTCCACGTCCAGCGCATCGTCCAGCCGCGCCGGCGCGAGGAAGTCCACCTGCATGCCGCGCACCGCGAACACCACGTCGTCGCGCTCGCGCAGCGCCTGCTGCGATACGCCTAGCCCGCGCAGCCACTCGGTGCGCGCGCGCTCCAGAAAACATACGTAAGCGGCGTGGTAGACCACGCCGCCGGCATCGGTATCTTCCCAATACACCCGTATCGGAAGGCTGAACGGACGGGAATCGGGGGTGGGTAACGGGGAATCGCTCAAAACAGCTCCCCCGTTTCCCCGTTCCCCGCCCCCGGTTCGCGCGCCTTGGACGCCAGCCCGAGGTGCCGATACGCCTTGGCGCTGGCCATGCGGCCGCGCGCGGTGCGGATGAGATAGCCCTGCTGGATCAGGTACGGCTCGATCACGTCCTCCAGCGTGCCGCGCTCCTCGCTCAGCGCGGCGGCGAGGGACTCGATGCCGACCGGGCCGCCGTCGAAGCTCTCGATGATCGTGGCCAGCATGCGGCGGTCGAGCTGGTCGAAGCCTTCCGGGTCCACCTTCAGCATCGCCATCGCGGCATCGGCGATGGCGCGCGTGATGACGCCGTCGCCCTTCACCTGCGCGTAGTCGCGCACCCGGCGCAGCAGGCGGTTGGCGATGCGCGGGGTACCGCGCGAACGCCGCGCGATCTCGCCCGCGCCCTCGGCTTCGCAGGCGATGCCCAGGATCTGCGCCGAGCGGCGCACGATGCGGGTCAGTTCCTCGGGCGTGTAGAACTCCAGCCGCTGCACGATGCCGAAGCGGTCGCGCAAGGGGGCCGTGAGCAGGCCGGCGCGCGTGGTCGCGCCGATCAGCGTGAACGGCGGCAGGTCGAGCTTGATCGAACGCGCGGCCGGGCCTTCGCCGATCATGATGTCGATCTGGTAGTCCTCCATCGCCGGATACAGCACCTCCTCGACCACCGGCTGCATGCGATGGATCTCGTCGATGAACAGCACGTCGTGCGGCTGGAGGTTGGTCAGCAGCGCGGCCAGGTCGCCGGCCTTCTCGATCACCGGGCCCGAGGTCTGGCGCAGGTTCACGCCCAGCTCGTTGGCGATGACGTTGGACAGCGTGGTCTTGCCCAGGCCCGGCGGGCCGAAGATCAGCACGTGGTCGAGCGCCTCGCCGCGCCGCTTGGCGGCCTCGATGTAGATGCGCAACTGCTCGCGCACGGCCTGCTGGCCGAGGTATTCGTCCAGCGAGCGCGGGCGGATGTGGGCTTCGGCGGCGGCGTCCTCGGAAGTGGCGCCGGCGGCGATGATGCGGTCGGAGGTCATCGGCGCATTGTCGCCGATTCCGGCCGCCATGGATGCCCCGTCAAGGATCGAACTCCAGCATGGCGATGCTGCCGCGCACGTCCGCGCGCGGACGCAGCCCGACGCGCCAGCCGTACAGGTCGCAAAGCCGCCGCACGATCGCAAGGCCGATGCCCGCGCCCTTGCTGCCCTGCGAGCTCACGCCGCGATAGCCGCGCTCGAACAGGCGTTCGGCATCGCCGGCGTCGATGCCCGGCCCGGTATCGGCGACTTCGATGCGGTCGGCCAGCACCGTGACCACCACTTCGCCTTCGGCGGTGTACTTGCAGGCATTGCCGACCAGGTTGTTCAGCGCCACCGAGAGCACCGCCTCGGGCACCTCCACGAACACGTCGCGCTGGCCATCCACGCGGATCGTCACCGGCTTGTTCGCCAGGTGCACGCGATTGGCCTCGGCCTGCGCCTCGGCCAGCTTGCGCACGTCGGTACGGCCGCTGCCGCGCTCGTTGCGCGAGAGCATCAGCAGCGCGGTGGTGAGGTCGGTGCACTGCTGGGTGGCGCGCTCGATGCGCAGCAGGCGCTGGCGGGTCTTTTCCGGCAATTCCGGCGCGGAAAGCAGCAACTCGGTCGCACCGCGGATCACCGCCAGCGGCGTGCGCAGTTCGTGGCTGACGTCGGCGTTGAACTCGCGGTCGCGCGCGACGCGCTCGGTGAGCTGGTCGGCGTAATCGTCCAGCGCCCCGGCGAGCTGGCCGACCTCGTCCTCGGCGAAATGCGGCGCCAGGCGCTCGCGCGTGGATTCATTGCGGAACGCTTCCACGCGCGCGGCCAGATCGGCCACCGGCCGCATCACCCGGCGCGAGGACCACAGCCCGATCACCCAGGCCAGCAGCGTGAACGCCACCACGCTCACGCCCAGCAGCACCATCAACTGACGCGCGCCCAGCGCCTGGCGGCCGTAGCCGTAGCGAATGAAGGTGACGATGTCCGGCGCGCGCGCCACGGCCAGCTTGAAATGGGCGTCACGCCCGACCCCATCGGGGTCGCGCCAGTCGTGCACCCCTGCCGGAAGATCCCGCCAGGCCAGGGGAATCTGCGGACTGCCGGGGCGGAACGCGAACATCTCGATCTGCTGCTCGTGCAGGCCGTAGGCCGCGTCCGGCTCAGGATGCGCGCGCTTGAACTCCAGATAGGTTTCCACCTCGGCACTGAGCCAGTCGCCGACGAGCTGGTTCTCGATGCGCTCGCGCAGCGCCAGCGTGGAGGCGGCGAACAGTGCGGTCAGGCCGAAGCCCAGCAACAGGAACGAGACGACGATGCGCGCCCGCAGGCGCTGGCGATTCCGCGGACGAGGCCGGAGGCCGGACACCGGAAGGCTCACGCCGCCGTTTCGACATCCGCCAGACGGTAGCCGATGCCATGCCGGGTCTGGATCAGCGGCTTGCCGAACGGCTTGTCCACCGCCGCGCGCAGCCCGTGGATGTGCACGCGCAGGCTGTCCGAATCCGGCAGTTCCTCACCCCAGACGCGGGTTTCCAGTTCCTGCCGCGTCACCACCGCCGGCGAGGCCTCCATCAGCACCTGGAGGATCTTCAGCGCGGTGGGGTTGAGCGTCACGGCCTTGCCGGCGCGCGCCACTTCCAGCGTGTCCAGGTTGTATTCCAGGTCGGCCACGTTCAGCACGCGCGAGGCGTTGCCGCGCCCGCGCCGCAGCAGCACGGCAAGGCGCGCCTCCAGCTCCTGCAGGGCGAACGGCTTGACCAGGTAATCGTCGGCGCCCGATTCGAACCCGGCCAGCTTCTGCTCCAGCGCGTCGCGCGCGGTCAGCATCAGCACCGGGGTCTGCTTGCGTGCCTCCTGGCGCAGCTTGCGGCAGACCTCCAGGCCATCGATGCCCGGCAGGTTGAGGTCGAGGATGATGGTGTCGAAATCGTCCACGATGGCGCGGTGCAGCCCGGTGATGCCGTCGCCGGCGAAATCCACGGTATGCCCGCGATCCTCCAGGTAGTCCCCGAGGTTGGCGGCGATGTCGGTATTGTCTTCGATGACGAGGATGCGCATGTGGTTTCAACGCTTCGGTCGGCGCCGCGACTCGGCGCCCGGATGGGAAATGCGAACCTGTCGCCCCGGCGCGCGTGGCCGATCAGCCGTTCGGTGCCCCGATGCCGGTGCGCACGCGCCGCAAGTCCTGCAATGTACGTTCCCGCTCCTCTTCGATCTCGCCCTGCGTGCGGCACACCGTGGTGATGCGGTTGGAGCCGGTCTTGCGGTCGCGGCGACACACCACGCGCTCGCTCTCCGTGTTGACGGCAAGCAGCGTGTTGACGCGCTCCTGTTCGTTGAACAGCCTGACCTGTTCATCGGCCGGCAGTTCGCGGCTGGAAGCATGGCCGGACAGACGCGAATCCATGCGGGCCAACAGCTCGCGCAACTCCGTCTTCTTCGCGTTGCCCAGGCCGGCATAACGCTCGCCCGGCTCCATCTCGGCCTCGATCTGGGCCTTGCGCTGCTGGAACTCCTCGCGGGTCAGCTCGGAGGTGGCTTTCTCGGCGGCTGACGCCAGGCCGGCAGCCAGAAAGCCATACAAAAATGCCGCCACAACGGCGCTCTTCTTCAACATGAACAGGTCTCCAGGAACACAAGTGTGAGGGAAGGCCGGATGCTAGCAAATAAAAAGGCCCACGGAAGCGGCGGGGGGACGCCGGTTCGCGTGGGCCGAAGTTGCTGCCCCGATTACCGCAATACTGCCAGCCAACCTTAGGAGTGTCCGGAAAACACTGGCAGGGCGCAGGCTACGCGGGGCGCGATTAAAAAGGCGTTAAAGCGGCTTCAGGGTTTCGTTAACCCACAGGACGGGAAGCATGCCGTTCAGCCACGGCGCGCCACGGCGCGGCTCACGTAGCGCACGATCTGGCCGGCCACGTCCACGCCCGACACCGCCTCGATGCCCTCCAGCCCCGGCGAGGAATTGACTTCCAGCACCAGCGGCCCGCGCCGGGTGCGCAGCAGATCGACCCCGGCCACGCGCAGGCCCACCGCGCGCGCCGCGCCGATGGCGACCTCGCGTTCGCGCGCATCCAGCGCCACCACGCTGGCGCTGCCGCCACGGTGCAGGTTGGAGCGGAACTCGTCGATCCGCGCCTGGCGCTGCATCGCCGCGATCACGCGTCCGCCCACGACCAGGCAGCGCAAGTCGGCGCCGCGAGCCTCGGCGATGAATTCCTGCACCAGGAAATGCGCGTACAGGCCACGGAACGCCTCGATCACGCTGCGCGAAGCCTGCATGCTCTCGGCCAGCACCACGCCGTTGCCCTGGCTGCCCTCGTTGAGCTTGATGATGTGCGGCGGCGCGCCGAGCATCGCCAACAGATCGGTGGTGTCGTCCGGGCTGTCGCCCACCACGGTCAACGGCAGGCCCAGCCCCCTGGCGGCGATCAATTGCTGGCAGCGCAGCTTGTCGCGCGAACGGGCGATGGCATCGGAGACGTTCGGCGAATACACCCCCATCAGCTCGAACTGGCGCAGCACCGCCGTGCCGTAGCGCGTGACCGAGGCGCCGATGCGCGGGATCACCGCATCCAGTCCCGTCAGCTCGCGTCCCTTGTAGTGCATCTGGAACGCGCCGGGCGCGATGCTGAGGTAGCAACGCAGGGGATCGAGCACGCGCACCGAGTGGCCCTGCTCGCGCGCCGCCTCGACCAGCCGGCGGGTGGAATAGAGCTTGGCGTTGCGCGACAGGATCGCCAGTTTCATGGCGCCTCCCCCAGCACGAACTTGCGCGCCGGATCCACCAGCCACGCTCCGGCCAGCGCCGCGCGCCCCACCAGCATCGGATGCCGCAGCCCGCGACGGTCGGCGAGATTCACCTCCACCTCGCGCCACCAGTCGCCCAGGCACAGCCGGGTGCGGATGAAGACGCGCTCCGTCTGGCGCCCGCCCGAATCGGTGACAGGGCGGCGGTCCAGCACCTGCGCGCGGCATTCCACCACCGCCGCGTCCTCGCCGGGACGCAGCGCGAAGGCCACCTGTTCGACGCCGCCCTCGAAGAAGCAGCGCTGCCAGTCCACGTGCAGCGCGCAACTGCGCGCGCCGGTGTCGATCTTGGCCAGCACCGCGTGAAGGCCCAGTCCGGGCAGGGCCGCCCATTCGCGCCAGCCCAGTGCCGGCAAGGATTCCTGCGTATTCATGGGCGGCGGCTGGACGGGATTTCCGAATGGATGCGATCGACCGACCGCGCGGAAATTGTATCCGCGCCGGCGGCGGTGCGGCAGCCGACTGCCGGTATGATTCGGCCTCTGCCTCCGGAACGAGCGTCCCGCCATGCCGCGAACCCTGTCGCGCCTTCTCCTGCCGCTTCTGGCCTGCGCCGCGCTCCTGGCCGGCTGCGACTCGATGCCCACGCGTGCCACCTCCGACGCCGTGCTCGCGGCCGAGCGCGACTTCGCGCGCGGCGATTTCGCCCGTGCCGCGCAGGGCTTCCTCGACGCCGCCGACAGCCAGCGCGGCCAGCGCGACGCGCTGCGCCTGCGCGCCGCCGAGGCTTGGCGCGAGGAAGGCGAAATGGAACGCGCCGCCAGCGCACTGGAAGGCATCTCCACCCGCCGCTTCGACGCCGATGCGCAACAACGTCTGGCCCTGTTGCAGGCCGAGATCGCGCTCGCGCGCCGCCAGCCCGAGCACGCTCTCGCACTGCTCGATGGCATCGCACCCCAGGCCGCACCGGGCCATCGCGCCCGTCTGCTGGAACTGCGCGCCCGCGCCGCCGAGGCCAGCGACAACCCCTTCCTGGCCGCCACCGCGCGCGCCGAACTGGATGCCGTGCTGCCGCGACGCGAGCGCAGCGAGAACACCCGCGCCATCCAGTCCCTGCTGGCGCGGCTGGACGACGATGCGCTCGCCTTCGGCGCGGCGTCGCTCCCGGCCGCGCATGCGCTCTACCCGCACGCCGCGCGTGCGCTGATCGCACGCGGCCTGCCGCTGCCGCGCCCCTATTCCGGCGATCTTCTCGCAGGCGATGGGGAACGCGCCCAGGCGGATGTCGACGGCTATCGCCCCTTCACCCGCATCGCGCTGCTGCTGCCGCAGGGCGGCTCGCTGGGCAACGCCGCGCAGGCGGTGCGCGACGGCTTCATCGCAGGCTATTACGAGGAAACGCGCGGCCGCCCCGACGTGCGCGTCTACGCCACGGGCGACAGCCCGGAATCGGCGCTGGATGCCTACCGCAACGCACTGCGCGACGGTGCGCAGGCCATCGTCGGGCCGCTCGGGCGCGAGGACGTGGCGGCGATCTTCGAGGCCGACCGCGAAGGCGCCGTGCCGCTGCTCGCGCTCAACCGCGGCGGCGCGACACCGCCGCCGCCGGGCAGCATGAGCTTCGCGCTGGCGCCCGAGGACGAAGGCATCGCCGCCGCCAACCGCATCGCCGAACGCGGCGGGCTGCGCGTGCTGGCGGTGCGCGGCGACGACGAATACGGCCAGCGCGCCATCGCCGCACTGGCGCGGCGGCTGGAACAGCGCGGCGGCCAGGTCGTGGCCACCGTGCAGTTGCCCGAAGGCAGCCCGAACTACGGCCCGGCCATCGGCAGCGCCATCGCGCAGATCGGCGCGCGCGCCGTGGCGGCCGAGGGCGATACCCGGATCGAACAGAACCGCGTCCAGGTCGATGCCGACGCGATCTTCTTCGCCGGCCGCGCCGAGCAGGCGCGCCTGCTGGTGCCGCAGCTGCGCGTGGCCGGCATCTACGACCTGCCGATCTACGCCACCTCGCAGATCACCGCCGGCGCCGGCAACGCGCGGCTGGACCGCGAGCTGGACGGCATCGAGTTCACCGAAGCGCCATGGCTGATCGTCGAGCATCTCCCCGGCCAGCCCCGGCGCGACGCCCTCGCCACGCTGGAAACCACGCGCGGCGGCGGTGCGCGCCTGTTCGCGTTCGGGCTGGATGCGTTCCGCCTGATCGGCTACTTCGAGCACCTGGCGCGCGACCCGCAGACGGCCATTTCCGGCGCCACCGGGCAACTGCGCTTCGACGGCTTCGGCCAGGTGCTCCGCACGCCGGGCTGGGCGCGATTCCAGGGCGGCCGCATCCAGCCGGCGCGCGAACCGGGCCTGATCGGCGACGACATCCAGTTCCGCCAGCCCTGAATGACCACGCGCGACACCGGCCAGGCGTTCGAGGCCGCGGCACGCGCGCATCTGGAACGCGCCGGCTTGATCACGGTGGCCGCCAACGCCGGCTACCGCGTCGGCGAGCTGGACCTGGTGATGCGCGATGGCGAAGCGCTGGTGTTCGTCGAAGTGCGCTATCGCCGCGACGCGCGCTTCGGCGGCGGCTCGGTGTCGGTGACGCCCGCCAAGCGCCGCCGCGTCGCGCTGGCCGCCAGCGCCTGGCTGGCCTCGCATCCACGCGAGGCGCACCGCCCCTGCCGCTTCGACGTGGTCGCCATCGCCGGCGGCGCGGAAGCGCCGCGGATCGATTGGATACGCAACGCCTTCACGCTGGACGATCTGGCGTAACGCCCGGGGCCTGTCGTCCGGGAACCCGCCCGTACCTTGAATTTCAGGGGTGAATCCGCCGTCAGCGGCCGAAGCGGTACGCCAGATTCAACGATGTCACGCCGATGTCGAAACGGCCGTTGGTGTCTTCCGCTTCGAACCCGAAGCGCTTGCCGATGCCTTGATAGCGGTCGTAATCCAGCCGCAGGTCGATCGAGGGCGTGACGCGCCAGTTGAGGCCGAGGCCGAAACCTGGAACCGTGTCGTCGTTGCCGTAGGCGAAATCGGGGTATTCGTAGATCGTGGAGTTGTGCTGGAAATAATCCAGGCTCGCCTTGAACACCCCGGCGCGCACGCTCGCGGAAAGCGCCGGGGAAAACTCCCATTCGTAGAATGCGGAAAGGCCGTAGGCTTCGGCATCGTAGCGGCCGTCCAACAGGAAATCGGGCGAAGGTTGCAGGATGGAAACGACCTGCGCGTGGTACCGGCTCGCCGCCGAACCCAGGTCCACGAACGAGGCCTCCAGCCCGAAACCGTTGCCGAAGCGGTAGCCGGCGAACAGTTTCCAGGCGCCGTCGGAATCGTCCGCCAGTTCCGCCGACCTGAGTTCGAGCGTGGGGCGCCGGGCGAATGCGTCCTCCATCTGGCCGACGAGGCCACCCGAGTACTTGGCCTGACCGCCGCCGCCGCCGACGTAAAATCCCGGATCGGCCGCGAACGCGCCCGAGGAAACACCGAGACCGAGAACCATGATTGCCTGCTTCATGTTCATGCGAAAGCTCCTTTTTCCATGGATGCGTCGTTGGATCGGCGCGATCCGCGCCAGACGCTCGCATCGGTTCGGCGAACCTACCCCACCCCCGCAACACGGCGCAACCGTTACAGGCGGCGTATCTAGGAACTGGCGATCCACCACGCCAGCGCCTGCACGCAGGCCAGCGCGTATATCCCGGCCAACACGTCATCGAGCATCGTGCCCAGGCCGCCCTTGATGCGGCGATCGGCCCAGCGCACCGGCCAGGGCTTGGCGATGTCGAAGAAGCGGAACAGCGCGAAACCGGCGACGACGAAGTACCAGCGATCCGGCAGCGCGATCAGCGCGATCCACAGGCCGACGAACTCGTCCCAGACCACCAGTCCCGGGTCTTCCACGCCGAGCCGGCGGATCGTCCACTGGCAGGCCCATGCGCCGATGCCGAACGCAACAACCAGCGCGAGCACGTAATACGGCAACGGCAGCCCGCGCAGCGCCAGCCACGGAATCAATGCCGCCAGCGAACCGAAGGTGCCGGGCGCGACCGGGACCAGGCCCGATCCGAAACCGGTGGCGATCCAGCCGGCCGGATGCGTCAGCAGCTTCCGTGCCGCGCCGGGGACTCGTCGGCTCATGTCGCATTCTCCTTGAAGTGCTCCCAGCCCGCGCGCTCGAACACCAGCGGCACGCCGTTTCCGTCCAGCAACCGCACGCCTTCGCCCGCGACGGCTCGCCCGATGCAGGTCAACGCCGCTCCGCGTTCGCCGAGCACGCCGCGAACCGCGTCGATGCGACTGGGCGGCAGCGTGAACGCCAGTTCGTAATCGTCACCGCCCGTCGCCTGATGACGCAGCCGGGTCGGCGCATCGCACAGCGCGGCGAGCGCGGCAGAACAGGGCAACCTTTCCGCCTCCAGTTCGATGCCGACGCCGCTGCCACGCGCGATATGGGCGAGATCGGCGAGCAGGCCATCGGAAATGTCGATGGCCGCCGTGGCATGGCCACGCAACGCCCGTCCGAGCGCGAGGCGCGGCGCCGGGCGATTCAGCCGATCGCGCAATGCGCATGCATCGCCGGATTCCGATTGCACCCGCGCCTGGGTCAACCGCAACGCGGCGGCGGCATCGCCGAGCGTGCCGCTGACGAACACCGCATCGCCCGGCTGCGCGCCCGTGCGCGTCAGCGCTTCGCCATTCGGCACGAACCCCAACGCCGTCACGCACACCGACAGCGGCCCATGCGTGGTATCCCCACCCACGAGCGCGATGCCCACCGAATCCGCCAGTGCGGAAAATCCGTGCATGAAGTCATCGACGAAGCGCGCATCGGCCCGTGGCAACGACAACGACAGCAACGCCCAGGCCGGCACCGCCCCCATCGCGGCGAGATCGGAAAGATTGACCGCCAGCGCCTTCCAGCCGATGTCCGCCGGCGCCGTATCCACCGGGAAGTGCACGCCGGCATTGAGCGTGTCGCATACCGCGACCAGTTGCTGGCCGGCGGGCGGAACGAGCAGCGCGCCATCGTCGCCGATGCCCAGCGCCACGTCCTCGCGCGCAAGGCTGCGCGCGGCGATGCGGGCGATCAGGTCGAATTCGGCCATGCGCGAGCGCGGGCGCTCAGCCGCGCCCGGCCGCCACTTCCGCGCCGCGCCATTCCGCCGCGGCGCGATCGAGCACGCCGTTGACGTAGCTATGGCCGTGGTCGGCACCGAAGCGCTTGGTGGTTTCGATGGCCTCGTTCAGCACCACGCGGTACGGCACGTCGACGCGGAACAGCAGTTCGTAGGCGGCAAGGCGCAGCACGCCGCGCTCGATGGGGTCGATCTGCGCGATGTCGCGGTCCACGAAACGGCGCAGTTCCTCGTCGATCCTGGCGAGGTTGTCGTTGACGCCGCTCACCAGGTCCTCGAAATACGCAAGATCCGCGATCTCCATGTCCTGCTCGCTGCGGAACTGCGCGATCACCTGCGCGATGTTCTGGCCGGACAACTGCCAGGCGTAGATCGCCTGCAAGGCGCGGCGGCGCGCGCGCGAGCGGGCGGCCGGGTCGATGCCGTCGGGCCGCGCGCGGCGGGAATGGTTGCCTGTCATGCCAGTTGCTCCGAAAGATCGGCCATCTCGATGGCGGCCAGCGCCGCCTCCTCGCCCTTGTTGCCGTGCACGCCGCCGGCACGGGCCGCGGCATCCTCGTGCCGCTCCACCGCCAGCACGCCGTTGAGCACCGGCAAGCCGTGGGCGAGGGCCACCTGCATCAATGCCTGCGCGCAGCCATCGGCCACGTGTTCGTAGTGCCGCGTCTCGCCGCGCACCACGCAGCCCAGCGCGATCAGCGCCACATGCCGGCCGGCCCTGGCCACGCGCGCCGCCGCCTGCGGCAGTTCCCAGGCGCCGGGCACGCGGATCACATCGATGGCATCGACGGCAACGCCGTTGGCCTGGAGCGTGGTGCGGGCCGCATCGACCAGCGCATCGACGATGCTCGGATTCCAGCGGCTGGCGAGGATGGCGAAGCGCGCGCCGTCGCGGGCGCGGATCTGGCCTTCGTAGTGGCTCATGGATGGACCGGAAATGCTGAGGCGCGCAGTTTAACCGGCCGGGAGCGGCTCCGCGTAACCGACCACTTCCAGCCCGAACCCGGCCAGCGCCACCTGCCGGCGCGGCGTGCCGAGCACGCGCAGTCGACACGCGCCCAGATCGGCCAGGATCTGCGCGCCCACGCCGTTGCGCCGCCATTGCGCCGGACCGTCGGCGGCCGCGCCCTGCCCTTCGCCGCGCAGGCGCGACAGCACCGCTTCGGCCTCCGGCGCGCCGGAAAGCACCACGACGATGCCGCACCCGGCCCCGCGCACCGCGCGCAAGGCTTGCGACAGGGTGATGCCCAGGTCCTCTCGCTCCAAGTGCAGCAGGTCGGTCAGCACGTTCTCCACGTGCACCCGTACCAGCGCTTCGTCGCTTGCGGCCGGATCGCCATGCACCAGCGCGAAATGCAGCGCACCGTCGATCAGGTCGCGATAACTCACCAACCGGAACGCGCCGGCGTCGGTGCTTACCTCGCGCTCGTCCACGCGCTCGATGCCGCGCTCGGTGCGCAGGCGGTACTGGATGAGATCGGCGATGGTGCCGATCTTCAGCCCGTGCTCGCGCGCGAAGGCTTCGAGCTGAGGGCGGCGCGCCATCGTACCGTCCGGGTTGAGGATTTCCACGATCACGCCGGCCGGCTCCAGCCCGGCCAGCCGCGCCAGATCGACCGCCGCCTCGGTATGCCCGGCGCGGCGCAGCACGCCGCCGGGCTGGGCGATCAGCGGAAAGATGTGGCCGGGCTGGTGCAGGTCGTCCGGCCCGGCATCGGCGCGCACGGCGGTCTGGATGGTATGCGCGCGGTCGGCGGCGGAAATGCCGGTGGTGACGCCGTGCGCGGCCTCGATCGACACCGTGAACGCGGTGCGGAACTGCGAGCGGTTGTCGCGCGCCATCGGCGCCAGGCCGAGCCGCCCGCATCGCTCGCGCGTCATCGGCAGGCACACCAGCCCGCGCCCGTGCGTGACCATGAAGTTGACGTCCTCCGGCCGCACCAGGCTCGCGGCCATCACCAGGTCGCCCTCGTTCTCCCGGTCCTCGTCGTCCACGACGACGACCATGCGGCCGGCGCGGATGTCCTCGATCAGTTCGGGAATCGTCGCAAAGCTCATGCCCGCGGCTCCTGCGCGAACAGCCGCTCGGCATAGCGCGCCATCAGGTCCACCTCGATGTTCACCGCATCGCCCACGCGGCGGCGCGAGAACGTGGTGACCTCCTGCGTGTGCGGGATCAGGTTGACCTCGAACTCGTCGCCATCCACGGCATTCACCGTGAGGCTGACGCCATCGACGCACACCGAGCCCTTGCGCGCGATGTAGCGCGACAGCCCGGACGGCACGCGGAAGCACCAGCGCTGCGAACGCGCGTCGGTTTCGATCGCGATCACCTCGGCCAGCCCGTCGACGTGGCCGGTGACCAGATGCCCGCCCAGCCGATCCGCCAGCCGCAACGCCTTTTCCAGATTCACCGCATCGCCCTGGCCCGCATCGCCCAGCGTGGTCAGGCCCAGGGTTTCGTTCGAGACATCGGCGACGAAGCCGCGTGCCGAAGGCTCCAGCGCGGTGAGGCAGACGCCGGACACCGCGATGCTGTCGCCGGGCGCCACGTCACAGAGATCGAGCGAACCCGCGTCGATGTGCAGCCGCACGTCGCCGCCGCGCGGCTCGATGCGCGCGATGTGGCCGATGGCCTGGATGATGCCGGTAAACATGGTGGTCGTTCTCCGCGGAAAGTTGCGAAAAACGCCGTCAAGGCCCATGCCCACGCCGCCTGACGGCGACGCGGACTGTCTTCTTCATTCCGGACTCTGACCGTCGGCCCCGGCATCGCACCGGATCTGCTGACCCCGCGCGGTGCGCGGGCGCTCGCGGGCTCGTTCCCATTGCGGGAACTTACCGCCGGTGGGGACTTCCACCCCGCCCTGAAGACGTCGCCCGCCATGGTGGCGGGACTGCCCATGATGGAGCCGGCGCGTGCCGCAGACAAGCCACGCGCGGCGCAATCACCTCGCGGCAAGCACCGCCGCAAGCGCCAGCGCGGCGGGAATCGCCTGCACGAACAGGATCTTACGGTTCGCCGTCGCCGCGCCAAACACGCCTGCCACGATCACGCAGCCCAGGAAGAACACCTTGATCGCGAACCCCTCCGCGCCCAGCCACAGCCCCCAGGCGAGGCCGGCGGCGAGGAAACCGTTGTACAGGCCCTGGTTGGCCGCTAGCGCGCGGGTCTGCTGCGCGAACTCGGGCGTCAGGCCGAAGGTTCGCCGGCCCTTGGGCTTGGTCCACAGGAACATTTCCAGCACGAGGAACCACAAGTGCAGCAGGGCGACGAGGGCGATGAGGAGGGAGGCGGCCAGGGACATGGGTCGGAACCGGAAGCGGAGGTCGTTCGGGATCATCCCACATTGCCGGCGACGGCTCGCCGCGCTGCGCATCGTCCGGCGCGTCGATGGCGCGCGATCCCGTCCGAATTCGACGGATGCTTGACCTGCGTCATCCAACTGCGAGCCCCCCGGGCGCATGCTGGACCCATCCGCCCACGAGGGCATTTCAAGGCGAGTCCCGCCATGTTCCGTCCCATCGCTTCCTCACTACCCGTTGCCATCGCCTGCCTCGCGCTGGCGCTCGGCCTTGCCGGCTGCCGGGGCGATTCGTCGCCCCAGGCACCCGTTGCCGCGTCCGCCGATACCGGCGGCTCCCTCAAGGGCGACTTCGGCCCACCCCAGGGCGAACCGATCCAGGCCGTGCTGACCAGCCCGCCGGAAGTCCCGCCGCCGACCCATCGCAAGCACCCGGCCAAGGTGATCGTCGATCTGGAAGTGCGCGAACTGGACATGGAGATCGCGGAGGGCGTCACCTACACGATGTGGACCTTCGGCGGCACGGTGCCGGGCAGCTTCATCCGCGTGCGCCAGGGCGACACCGTCGAGTTCCGCCTGCACAACCATCCGGACTCCAAGATGCCGCACAACATCGACCTGCACGGCGTGACCGGGCCGGGCGGCGGCGCCTCGTCCACCTTCACCGCGCCGGGCCATAGTTCGCAGTTCACCTTCAAGGCGCTCAACCAGGGCCTGTACGTGTACCACTGCGCCACCGCGCCGGTCGGCATGCACGTGGCCAACGGCATGTACGGCCTGATCCTGGTCGAGCCGCCGGAGGGCCTGCCGCCGGTGGACAAGGAGTTCTACGTGATGCAGGGCGACTTCTACACCGTCGGCAAGTACCGCGAGAAGGGCCACCAGGCCTTCGACATGCAGAAGGCCATCGACGAGAACGCCACCTACGTGCTGTTCAACGGCTCCGAGGGCGCGCTGGTGGGCGACAACGCGATCCGCGCCAACGTCGGCGAGACGGTGCGCCTGTACGTGGGCAACGGCGGCCCGAACCTGGTGTCGAGCTTCCACGTCATCGGCGAGATCTTCGACAAGGTCTGGTACGAGGGCGGCACGCGCTACCAGGAGAACGTGCAGACCACGCTGATCCCGGCCGGCGGCGCGATGATCGCCGACTTCCACCTGGAAGTGCCGGGCGGCTACGTGCTGGTGGACCACTCCATCTTCCGCGCCTTCAACAAGGGCGCGCTGGGCATCCTGCAAGTGGCCGGGCCGGAGAACAAGGCGATCTACTCGGGCAAGGAAGTGGATTCGGTCTACCTGGGCGACAAGGCGGTGAGCCAGGCGCCGGTGCGCGAGGCCGCAGCGGCGGCGGCCAGCGGTACGCTGACATCCGCGCAACAGTCCGCGGCCGGCAAGGCGCTCTACAACGGCACCTGCTCGGTGTGCCACGGCGACAGCGGTGCCGGCATGGCCGGCGTGTTCCCGCCGCTGGCCGATTCGGACTGGGTCGCCAGGCACAGCACCGATGAGCTGATCGCGGTGGTGCTCAACGGCCTGAGCGGCCCGGTCAAGGTGAATGGCGAGGACTACAACTCGGTGATGCCGCCGATGAGCCAGCTCACGGACGACGAGGTCGCCAACATCCTCACCTACGTGCGCCAGGACATGAACGGCGGCGCTCCGGCGGTGAGCAAGGAACAGGTCGCCCATGTCCGCGCCAACACGGCGCGTGGCGACGGAGCGGCGCACTGATGAGGGCCGGGTCGCGGGCAAGCCCGCTCCTACAGAAGAAGGCGATGCACCGTAGGAGCCTGCTTGCAGGCGACAGGACCTGATCGGACCTTCCCGAAAGGATGACGCCATGAGTCTTCGCCTCGCATCGCTGCTCGTTCTCGCCCTCGCCGCCGGCCCCGCCCCGGCGGCGGAGCGGGCTGCCGAGTGGGTGGACGTGCCCGCCAGCCGCTTCGCCTCGGTACTGGCGCTGGGCAAGGCCGGTGCCGAGAGCGACATCGACGGCTTCGCCTTGATGCGCCGCCCGGTGACCAATGCGCAGTTCCTCGCCTTCGTGCGGGAACATCCGGAATGGCAGCGCGGCAACGCGCCTCCTGTGTTCGTCGATGGCCAGTACCTCTCGCACTGGGACGCGGCGCTGGACATCGGCGATGCCGGCGGCGATTCCCCGGTCACGCGGGTGAGCTGGTTCGCCGCCGGCGCCTATTGCCAGGCGCAGGGCGGCCGCCTGCCGACATGGCTGGAATGGGAATATGTCGCCGCCGCCGACGAGACCCGCCTGGACGCGCGTTCGGATCCGGCATGGCGCGAACGCATCCTGGGCTGGTACAGCCGCACCGGCGGCAGCGCCCTGCCCGCCGTGGGCCAGTCGCCGCTCAATGCCTACGGCGTGCAGGACATGCACGGCCTGGTCTGGGAATGGATCGACGACTTCAACGCCTTGATGATCTCGGCCGACAACCGCGACCAGGGCGATCCGGACCTGCTGCGCTTCTGCGGCGCCGGCGCGCTGTCCGCCGCCGACCGCGACAACTACGCCATCCTGATGCGCACCGCCATGCTCAGCGCGCTGCGCGCGGATGCCACCACGCGCAACCTCGGCTTCCGTTGCGCCCGCGATACCGGGAAACCTGCCCCATGATCCGCTTACGCCTTCCCCTGCTTGCCGCCGCGCTGTCGGGCCTGCTCGCGCTCGCGCCGCCGCCCGCCTCGCCCACCGATCTGCCGGGCGATTCGATCTACCGCGTCCAGGCGCAACTGACCGATTCGCAGGGCAATCCGCTCGCTTTCGCCGACGCTGCCGGCCACGTGCGCCTGGCGACGCTGTTCTACGCCAGTTGCGGCTATGTCTGCCCGATGCTGATCGAGCAGGTCCGCCGCATCGAAGGCCGGCTCGACGAGGCCGAACGCGCCCGCCTGCGCGTGCTGCTGATCACCGTGGACCCGGAACGCGACACGCCCGAAGCGCTGGCCGCGCTGGCCGAACGCCGCAAGCTCGACACCACGCGCTGGACGCTGGCGCAACCGGCCTCCGCCGATCTGCGCAAGCTCGCCGCCGTGCTCGACGTGCAGTACCGCGAGCTGGACGACGGCGAGTTCAACCATTCCAGCGTCATCACCCTGCTCGATCCGCAGGGCCGCGTGCTGGCGCGCTCGTCCAACCTGGGCGGCGAACCGGATGCCGGCTTCGTGGAAACGCTGCGCAAGGCATTGGCGGCCGCGCCCCAGGAGTGACGCGCGCAAGGCCATGGCGCCGCGCCGCTATGCAGGCACGCAGCGCAAGCGCCAATCCGCCCCGACCTTGCACTCGTCCACGACGCGCAAGCGCCAGCGGTCCGCCATGTCGGCCAGCGATGGCAGCGCCAGCAGCGGGCGGGCGTCGGAGCCGAGGAACACCGGGGCGACGTAGAGCAGCAACTCGTCCGCCAACCCTTGCGCGAACAACGCGCCGGCCAGCGTCGGACCGGCTTCGACCTGCGCTTCGTTGACGCCGCGCGCGGCGAGACGCTCGAGCGCGGCGGCGAGCGCGAGGCCGTGCCCGGTTTCCGGCAGCGCCTCGCATTCGGCCCGCGAGAAGCGCGTGTCCGGCACCGCGTCCGGGGCGTGGAAGAACAGGGTGGGCGCGCTGCCGTCCAGCACATTCGCGTTCGCCGGCGTGCGCAGGTGGCGATCCAGCACCACGCGCAGCGGCGGCGCGATGCCGGCGTCGGCCACGCGCGCGGTCAGGCGCGGATCGTCGGCGAGCACGGTGCCGCTGCCGGTGAGGATGGCTCCGGCGCGGGCGCGCCAGTGCTGCACGTCCGCGCGCGCCGGCTCGCCGGTGATCCATTTGGATTCACCGCTGGCGAGCGCGGTGCGCCCGTCCAGGCTCATCGCCAGCTTCACGCGCAGCCACGGGCGGCCGCGCTGGATGCGCGCGAGGAAGCCGCGATTGAGTTCGCGCGCCTGCGCTTCCATCAAGCCGGAGGCGACCTCGATGCCGGCCGCGCGCAGCCGCTCGAATCCCGCGCCATCCACGTGCGGGAACGGATCGCGCAGCGCCGCGACCACGCGCGCGACGCCCGCCGCGACCAGCGCATCCACGCACGGCGGGGTGCGGCCGTGGTGGGCGCAAGGCTCGAGCGTGACGTAAGCGGTGGCGCCGCGCGCGCGTTCGCCGGCTTCGCGCAACGCGAACACTTCGGCATGCGGGCCGCCGGTGCGCTGGTGCCAGCCCTCTCCGACGACTTCATCGCCTCGCGCGATCACGCAACCGACCATCGGGTTGGGGCGCGCGGTGCACGCGCCACGCTCGGCCAGGCGCAAGGCACGGGCCATCAAGGCGTGGTCGACGGGGCTGAAGCCGCTCATGTGGCGTATCGGCGAACGGCAATCACGCCGCCAGGTCCGGCAGACGCAGCAGCGGCAGCCACAGCGCCACGACGCTCAGTCCATCGACGAACACCGCACCGATCACGCCCGCCATCGCGGTGATCGTGCCGCGACGCGGATGCCCGGCGAGCTTCCACCACAGCAGCGCAACGGCCACCGGCAAGAGCAGCGACACCGGCCAGAAGCGCAGCCACCACGCCGTCAAGGCGGGCAGTTCGGCGCCGGCGGATTCGTAAAGCGGCGCGATGCGCGAAACCAGAAGCCACGGCAGCAAGGCCGCCGGCACCGCCCCGACCAGGCCGATTCCCGACAGCAGCGACTGCCGCCCGGCCATCCGTCAACGCTTCCGCTCGCGCGCCTGGTTCTTGCCGAACGGCAGCACGTCGCCCGCCAGCAGCGGCAATTGTTCCTCGGCGCTGGGCAGGTCGCGTTCGAGCATCTCGATCTCCTCGCGGAAATCGGCCACGTCCTCGAAGCGGCGATAGACCGAGGCGAAGCGCACATAGCCCACGTGGTCGAGCTTGCGCATCTGCGCCATCACGAAATCGCCCAGCCGGCGCGAGGCCAGCTCGCGGTCGCCGATCTTGCGTGCCTGGTCCACGATGGCGCGCACGGCCGCATCGAGCTGGTCGGCCGGCACCGGGCGCTTGTGCAGGGCGCGTTCCATCGACCGGCGCAGCTTCTCCAGGTCGAACGGCTCGCGCCGCCCGTCGCCCTTGACGATGGTCGGAAGCTTCAGTTCCGCGGATTCGGTGGTGTTGAAGCGCTCCTCGCACTGCGCGCACTGGCGACGGCGGCGGATGGTGCCGCCATCCTCGCTGACGCGCGAATCGATGACGCGGGTGTCTTCGTGGTGGCAGAAGGGGCAGTGCATCGGGGTGAGGAATCGGGTGGATTGGGAATCAGTAGACCGGATACTTGCGGCACTGCGCCGTCACCGCCTCGCGCACGCGGGCGATCACGGCCTCGTCGTTCGGCGCGTCCAGCACGTCGGCGATCCAGTTCGCCAGATCGACGCAATCGGACTCGCCATAACCGCGCGTGGTCACGGCGGGCGTGCCCAGGCGCAGGCCGGAGGTGACGAAGGGCGAGCGCGGATCGTTGGGCACGGAATTCTTGTTGACGGTGATGTGGGCGCGGCCGAGCGCGGCTTCGGCGTCCTTGCCGGACACCTCCTTGCCGATCATGTCCACCAGCATCAGGTGATTCTGCGTGCCGCCGGAAACGATCTTGTAGCCGCGCGCGATCAGGGTGCCCGCCATCGCCTGCGCGTTCTTCACCACCTGCTGCTGATAGGTCTTGAAGGCAGGATCCAGGGCTTCCTTGAACGCCACCGCCTTGGCCGCGATCACGTGCATCAGCGGGCCGCCCTGGATGCCGGGGAACACGATGCTCTGGAGTTTCTTCTCGATGTCCTCGCCGGCGTTCAGCGCCAGGATGATGCCGCCGCGCGGGCCGCGCAGGGTCTTGTGCGTGGTGGACGTGACCACGTGCGCGTGCGGCAGCGGGTTCGGATACACGCCCGCCGCGACGAGGCCGGCGACGTGCGCCATGTCCACGAAAAGATACGCGCCCACCTTGTCGGCGATGGCGCGGAAGCGCGCCCAGTCCACCACCTGCGAATAGGCCGAGAACCCGGCCACGACCATCTTCGGCCTGTGTTCCAGCGCCAGCCGCTCGACTTCGTCGTAGTCGATCAGGCCCTGGTCGTTCACGCCGTACTGCACGGCGTTGAAGATCTTGCCCGAGGCATTGACCTTGGCGCCGTGGGTGAGGTGGCCGCCGTGCGCCAGCGACATGCCCAGGATGGTGTCGCCCGGTTGCAGCAGCGCGAAATACACCGCCTGGTTGGCCTGCGAACCGCTGTGCGGCTGCACGTTGGCGTAGTCGGCCCCGAACAGTTCCTTGACGCGCTCGATGGCCAGCCGCTCGGCCACGTCCACGTATTCGCAGCCGCCGTAGTAGCGCTTGCCCGGATAGCCTTCGGCGTACTTGTTGGTGAGCTTGGAGCCCTGCGCCTCCAGCACCCGCGGGCTGGCGTAGTTCTCGCTGGCGATCAGCTCGACATGGTCTTCCTGACGCTGCGATTCGTCGGCGATGGCGCGGGCCAGTTCCGGGTCGAACGCGGCGATTGTGCTGGTTTTGTCGTACATGCGAAGAACCTCTTGGGCCAAGCCCGCAATGATAACCCGCATGGCTGCAAAACCGCCGCGCTGGTGGGAATTCAGGCCTCCCGCCTATGGCAATGCCACCGGCGGCATCAGCCCAAGCTTGCGCGCGCGGCGCACGAACCTGCGATCATCGAACGTCGCCATGTCGGCACATTCGGCATAGCTGGCGTGATGCAGGGCATCGGCAAAATCCAGTCCCGACGCATGTGCGGCCAGGGCGCGCACCACGGTGGCGCGATCCTCGATGCAGATGCCTGGCCGCGACAGCAGATGCTCGAATACCTGCGCCACATCCACCCGCGCGAATCCGTAATAGCCGCGCAACACCCATTCCAGTTCCAGCAGCACGGTCTTGCTGACCGCCAGCGGCCGGCCCGACTCGATCAGCCTGCGCGCCGATTCGCGCTGCGCCGCGCTTTGGCCGTCGTCCTCGTCGCTGACGTAGTAACGCGCCAGCACGTTGGTATCCAGCCCGGTGCAGCCCTTCACGGCGATTTCAGCAGCGCGGCTGGATCGAAATCCGCCGGCACGCTCTTGCGCTTGCTGCGCAACATGCCGAAACCGCTTTCCACTCCGGAAGTGCCCGGAGCCACCACTTCGAGCCGGGCGGCATCGTCCACGATGCGGAAGCGCACCCGGCTGCCGGCATGGATGCCCAGCTTCTGCCGGATATGGCGCGGAATCGTGACTTGGCCCTTGCTGGTGACGGTGAAATCTTCCACGGCATACCTCTGGAAGTAATGCAAAGTAAGGATTTTAGCGTAGCAGGGCCACTCCGGCAAACGTGCCGTCACCTGCTTCCGACGCGCCGCCAGTCCAGCCGCCGCGTCGCCAGCATCACGCAGGCCAGAAGCGCGAACAGCGCCAGCGAGCCCATCAGCAGCGCATAGTCCTCCGATTGCAGCAGCCCGTAGAGCAGGCCGTACAGTCCCGCCACCAGCGCGCCGAACAGCCAGCCGCGGCGGCGACTGCCCAGCACGGCGGTCATGTAGGAACCGATCAGGCCGACGCACGCCGCCGCCGCCGCGCCGTAGGCCGGGCCGAAACCGATGTGCTCGGACAGCGACAACAGCAGCAGGAAGAACATCGCCAGCGCGATGCCGGTGAGGCCATATTGCAGCGGATGCACGTCCACGCCGCGCAGCGCTTCGAGGAAGAACACCGCGCCGAACACCAGCACCAGCAGCAGCAAGGCGTACTTGATCGCGCGCTCGGTCTTCAGGTACCGGTCCACCGGATCGACCAGGCGGACGCCGAAGCCCGCCTCGCCCACCGCTGCGCAATGGCTGCCGCCGACCTCGCAGCGCGCCAGCGCCTGCAAGGACTGGCTGGACAGGCGCGAGACCGTCCACGTGGCGGCAAAGCCGGCCGAGTCGATGGCCGGATCGTCCGGCAGGCGCTGGCCCTGGAAGCTCGGATGCGGCCAGTCGGCCTGCGCCGATACCCGCGCCTCGCCCGCCAGCGGCGACCAGTGCAGCGACTGCGTGCCCTGGACCTGCGCGTCGATCTGCACCTCGATGGCCTGCCCGGCCTGCCGGCCCGACACATCCAGCGGCGCGTGCACGCCCTCGGCGATGAAGCCGACGCGCGAACCCGGCTCCACGCGCATTTCGCGCCCGTCCACGAGCAGGTTCAGGCGCTGGATGCCGCGCGCATCGCCGACGCCCATCACCACGGCCGCGCCGAGCCAGCGGTGCGCGACCAGGTCGCCTTCGATCGGCGGCGGCGCGGGCATCGCGAAACGCGCCTTCGCTTTCACCTGGTCGGTATAGAGCAATGCGCCGAACAGGCCGCGACGGCGCTCGCGCGCGGTCAGGCGGTTGTCCATCTCCAGTATCTCGGGCGCGACGAGGCGCTGGCGTCGCTGCCGGGCCTCCTCGTGGAACACCTCCGCCGGGCCGTCGCCATCGCGCATCGAGCGCGTGCGCCGCACGGTTTCCTCCGCCTCGATCAACAGCAGCGGCCCGACCAGATGCTGATCGCGGCTGCTGGAGCGCGCGATGTCCGCAGCCGCCTCCAGCCCGCGCTGCTGGCGCTCCCACACCAGCCCGCGCAGCGAAAGAATCGGAACCATCAGGGCGACCAGAAGGCCGCCGATCAACAGCAGTTTCAGACCAGTACGCATTGCCTCGCTCCCGGATCATGGCGGATGTCGGATGCGCGCATCAGAACCCGGCGAACGGCCCGGAACCGGGCGCAAACGAGGCGATTCGCGGGCACGGCCATTTGCGGCCACGGCACGCAGCCGCCACCATTCCCGCGCCGCGCCACCCGCCTGCCGACGGTTCCCGCCCCCGATGAATCACCGCAATGCCCTGATGGAATCGGTGCGCCAGCACCTCCTGTCCAACGAGGTTTCCCGCGCCATTCCGCTGCTCGAACAGGTGCTCGAAGGCGCGCCCGGCGACGCCCAGGCCTGGGGCCTGCTCGGGCGCTGCCTGCGGCTGGACGGCAAGCCGGAACGCGCCGAGCCGGCGCTGCGCCGCTCGCTGGAACTGATGCCGGCGCTGCGGGCCTCGCAGGTGGAACTGGCGACGCTGCTGCGCGACACCGGGCGCGGTCCCGAAGCCGCCGCATTGCTGGAAGCCGTGCTCGCGGCCGAGCCGCACCATTTCCTCGCGCTGCTGGAACTGGCCGCCATCGACGAGCGCGGCAACCCGCAGCGCGCCGCCCAGAACCTGCTCACCGCCGCCCGCATGCGCCCGCAGGATGCCGACCTGGTGCATCGCGCCGGCATCGCGCTGCAGCGCACCGGGCGGCTGGATTTCGCCGCCGAGGCGTTCGCGCAGGTCGCACGCCTGCGCCCGGAACGCATCGACGCCTGGCTCGGCCAGGGCCAGTGCCTGCTGCGCATGGGCCAGATCGAGGCGGCCGGCGATGCCTTCGCGCAGGCGTTGCGGATCGACCCGGACCACATCGAGGCCATGCTCGGCCGCTACGACGCGCAACCGCCCACGCTGGCGGGCAGCGAGGAGCGGCTGCGCCTGATGCGGCGCGTCTGCCAACTGGCGCCCTCGCCGCAGCGCTTCACCGACCTGGCCGGCGTGTACGGCAACCTTGGCCGCATCGGCGACTGCCACGCCGCGCTGGAACAGGCCCTGGCGCTCGACCCGGACTACGGCCCGGCGCGCTGGCAGCGTTTCCAGTTGCCGCCCACGCCCAGCCCGGACACCCCCGCCGAGGCCGACGCCTTCATCGCGCGGTGGCGCGCGGAACTGGGCTACTTCGAACAGCGCGCCGCCGTCCCGCGCAGCGCCGACGAACCCGAGCCGCGGCTTTCGCGCTGCCCGGCCTATGCCTCGGCCTTCCTGCGCCATTACCTGCCCGATGCCGACGCCGACCAGCCGCGCTATGGCCGCCTGCTGCGCGCGCTGGTGACGCCGGACCATCCGGACGCGCCGCCGCCCCCGCCGCGCGAGCGCCCGCGCATCGCCATCGTCAGCGCGCACCTGCACTGGCACACCGTCTCGCGCCTGTTCGTGCCATTGCTGGCGCGGCTGGACACCGGGCGCATGGACATCCACCTGCTGAGCACCGGCCAGCTCGATCCGGCATGGAAGGCGACGCTGGAGAAAACCGCCATCCAGATCCATTGGCAGCCGCGCCCGCCGCCGGCCTGGGGCACGCTGCTGCGCGCGCTCCAGCCCGACGTGGCGCTGTACCTGGACGTGGGCATGGAAGCCAACACGCAGTGGCTGGCGGCCCAGCGCATCGCGCCGGTGCAGGCGGCGATGTGGGGCCATCCTGTCACCACCGGGCTGGACAGCATCGACCACTACCTCAGTCCGGACGCGATGGAGCCGGCGGACGCACAGACCCGCTACACCGAGCGCCTCGTGCGCCTGCCCGGCTTCGGCCACGGCTTCGCGCCCGACGCCGGCCACGCCCGCCACCCGGCCGGCGACCTGCCCGACGACGGCCCGGCGGACCTGCTGTGCACGCAGAGCGTCTACAAGCTGATGCCCGAACAGGACGCGCTGTTCGCCCGCATCCTCGCCGCCGTGCCGCAGGCGCGCCTGCACCTGCTCCCGCACTGGCAGGAGGACGTGCGCGAACGCCTGCGCCAGCGCATGGCCCCCGTGATGCGGGCGCACGGCGTGGACCCGGAGAGCCGCATCGTGATGCACCCGCTGCTGGGCTTCGAGGACTGGCTGGCGCTGGCCGCACGCTGCCGCCTGCACCTGGACAGCCTGCACTTTTCCGGCGGCATGACCTCGTTCGACCTGTGCGCCATCGGCCTGCCGGCCATCACCCTGCCCGGCCCCGCCATGCGCAGCCGCCAGACCGCCGCGATGATGCAGGCGATGGACCTGCCCGGACTGGTCGCCGCCGATCCGGACGAGTACGTCGCCAAGGCCGTCGCACTGGCCTCGGACCCGGCCCGCTGCCGCGCCCTCGCCACCACGATCCGCGAACGCAGCGCCCGCCTGTGGAACCCGGACGGCGTCGCCGCCGCATTGAACCGCTACCTGTTCGCCCCCAACGACGCCTGACGCGTAGCGGTTGCCACCGGCTTGGCCGATAATGCGCGGCTACCCAACCCTTGACGCACCCGCCCGCCGGGCGTGTGCGCCGCGCCTTTTCCCCGAGTGTGCCCCCATGTCCTCGCAATACATCTACACCATGAACCGCGTGTCCAAGGTGGTCCCGCCCAAGCGGCAGATCATCAAGGACATCTCGCTTTCCTTCTTCCCGGGCGCCAAGATCGGCCTGCTCGGCCTCAACGGCGCCGGCAAGTCCACGGTGCTGCGGATCATGGCCGGCGTGGACACGGATTTCGAAGGCGAGGCCCGCCCGCAGCCGGGCATCAAGGTCGGCTACCTGCCGCAGGAGCCGCAGCTCGATCCGGAGCAGACCGTGCGCCAGGCGGTGGAGGAAGGCGTGGGCGAAGTGCTTCAGGCCCAGGCCGCATTGGACGCCGTGTACGCCGCCTATGCCGAGGAAGGCGCGGATTTCGACGCGCTGGCCAAGGAACAGGAGCGCCTGGAAGCCATCCTCGCCGCCGGCGACGCGCACACGCTGGAGAACCAGCTCGAAGTGGCCGCCGACGCGCTGCGCCTGCCGCCGTGGGACGCGATCATCGGCAAGCTTTCCGGCGGCGAGAAGCGCCGCGTCGCGCTGTGCCGCCTGCTGCTGCAGAAGCCGGACATGCTGCTGCTCGACGAACCCACCACCCATCTGGACGCCGAGTCGGTGGAGTGGCTGGAACAGTTCCTCCAGCGCTATCCGGGCACCGTCGTGGCCGTCACCCACGACCGCTACTTCCTCGACAACGCCGCCGAGTGGATCCTGGAACTGGACCGCGGCCGCGGCATCCCGTGGAAGGGCAACTACACCGAGTGGCTGGTGCAGAAGGACGAACGCCTGAAGCAGGAGGAAAACCAGGAAAAGGCCCGCCAGAAAGCCATCCAGAAGGAACTGGAATGGGCCCGGCAGAACGCCAAGGGCGGCCGCTCCAAGGGCAAGGCACGCCTGGCGCGGATCGAGGAGCTGCAATCGGTCGACTACCAGAAGCGCAACGAGACCAACGAAATCTTCATCCCGCCGGGCGAGCGCCTGGGCAACAAGGTGATCGAGTTCAAGAACGTCTCCAAGAAGTTCGGCGACCGCCTGCTCATCGACGATCTCTCCTTCTCCGTGCCGCCGGGCGCCATCGTCGGCATCATCGGCCCCAACGGCGCCGGCAAGTCCACCCTGTTCCGCATGATCATCGGCCAGGAGCGGCCGGACTCGGGCAGCATCGAGACCGGCCCGACCGTGCAACTGGCCTACGTGGACCAGAGCCGCGACAAGCTGGAAGGCAACCACAACGTCTTCCAGGAAATCTCCGGCGGCTCGGACATCCTCAACATCAACGGCATCGAGATCCAGTCGCGCGCCTACATCGGCCGCTTCAACTTCAAGGGCCAGGACCAGCAGAAGATGGTCGGCTCGCTGTCGGGCGGCGAGCGCGGCCGCCTGCACCTGGCCAAGACGCTGTTGCAGGGCGGCAACGTGCTGCTGCTCGACGAACCCTCCAACGACCTGGACGTGGAAACGTTGCGCGCCTTGGAAGACGCCCTGCTGGAGTTCCCCGGCAACGCCTTCGTCATCAGCCACGACCGCTGGTTCCTGGACCGCATCGCCACCCACATCCTCGCCTTCGAGGGCGACTCGCACGTGGAGTTCTTCCAGGGCAACTACCGCGAGTACGAGGAAGACAAGAAGCGGCGCCTGGGCGGCGATGCCGCGCCGAAGCGGTTGCGGTTCAAGGCGTTGAAGTGAGGCAGCGGGAATGCGGGATCAGGGGCCGGCAAACGCGCAAACCCGGGCGACGCAGGACGCGCCGCTGGCATCCGTCCTGATACGCAGCATGGACCGGGCGACCCTGGACCGCGCGCTCGATTCGGCGGCGAGGCAGACCTGGCCGAATGTGGAGATCGTCGTCGTCGCTGCCTGCGGCGCGCGGCACCGCAGGCTTCCCGGCACCTGGGAGGGGCGTCCGCTCCGGCTGGTCCTGCCCGAACCGGACCGCACGCTCTCGCGGCCGGAGGCCGCGAACCTGGCGCTGGACAATGCCCGGGGCGAATGGCTGAACTTCCTCGACGACGACGACGAATTCTTTCCCGAGCACATCCAGACCCTGCTGGAAGCCCGGGGAACCGCCGCCCAGCGCGTGCGCTACAGCCGGGCCGAAGTGCGCGATCCGGACGGAAACACGGTGGGCACCAGCGGTCGTGCCGGCTTCCACGCGCAGTTGTACTTCCAGGCGCGATCCAGTTGCGCCGGAACGATCTACCACCGCAGCCTGATCGACGAAGGAGCGCGTTTCGATCCGGAATTCCTGCTCATGGAAGACCGCGACTTCATGGTCAACTGCGCCAGCCGCACGCCGTTCGGCTTCGTCGATGCGACGACCTGCGTCTGGCACGCCTATGTCGGCGAGTCCGGCACCGGCCATGGCGGCAACGAGAACTCCGAAGTCCGCGATCGCTACCTGCCCATGCTGCGCAGGAAATGGGCGCCGCTCTTCGATGCCTGGCTTGCCGAGCCCCAGGCGCTGATCTTCCTGGGCCAGCACGAGCTGCGCGAAGGCAACACGGCAGCCGCCACGCGCTATCTGGAGGAGGCGCTGCTCCGGGCGCCGGCAGACGTCAACGCCCTGAATCTCTGCGGCATGGCGCACTTCCACGCCGACAACCTGGAGCGGGCCGAATATCTCGTCGCGCAGGCGGTGGCCCGCCTCCCCGACCATCCGAAGCTGCGCGAGAACCTCGAACTGATCCGCGGCGAACTCACGCGCGGCGACCGGCCCTGAGTCACCACGGACATGACGACCTTCCACGAGAACCTGGCCCGACGCTGGCACCAAGCCAACACCCTGCTCTGCGTCGGCCTGGACCCGGAGCCGGCGAAGTTCCCGCGCCATCTCGCCGGCGCGCCCGACGCGGTATTCGCGTTCTGCCGCGCCATCGTCGATGCCGCCGCGCCCTACGTCTGCGCCTTCAAGCCGCAGATCGCGCACTTCGCGGCCATCGGTGCCGAAGCGGCGCTGGAACGATTGACAGCGCACATCCATGCCGCGCATCCGGGCATCCCGGTGATCCTGGATTCCAAGCGCGGCGATATCGGCAGCACGGCGCAGCACTATGCGAACGAGGCCTTCGAACGCTACGGCGCGGACGCGGTGACGGTGAACCCGTACCTGGGCCGCGATTCGGCGCAGCCGTTCCTCGATCGCGCCGACAAGGGCGTGATCGTGCTGTGCCGCACGTCCAATCCCGGCTCGGGCCAGTTCCAGGATCTGCTCGTCGATGGCCTGCCGCTGTACCGCCACGTCGCGCGCAAGGTGGCCGGCGAGTGGAACGGCAACGGCAACTGCGCGCTGGTGGTCGGCGCGACCTGGCCGGACGAGCTGGCGCAAGTGCGCGCCGATGCCGGCGGCCTGCCCTTCCTCGTGCCCGGCATCGGGGCGCAGGGCGGCGAGGTCGAGGCCGTGATGCGCAGCGGCGCCACTGCCGATGGCACGGGCCTGATCCTCAGCTCCTCGCGCGCGATCCTTTACGCCGGCGCGGGCGAGGATTTCGCGCAGGCCGCCGCCGATGCCGCACGCATCCAGCGCGATGCGATCAACCGTTTCAGACAACCCCTCTTTCCTTCCCACCAGGCACCGCCCCCATGAAGGCTTCCGACGTCAAGAAAGGCAACGTCATCGAACACAACGGCACCGTCTACCAGGTGCGCGACATCGAACGCAACTCGCCCACCGCGCGCGGCGGCAACGTCACGTTCCGCTTCACCCTGTACAGCGTGCCCGGCGGCAACAAGTACGACCTGAGCCTGCGCGCGGACGACGACCTCAAGGAGGTCGAACTCACCCGCCGCGCCTGTTCCTATTCGTACATGGACGGCGAAGCCTACGTGTTCATGGATGACGAGGACTACACCCAGTACATCATCGGCCCGGAACTCCTCGGCGACGATGCCGGCTACATCAGCGACGGGCTGAAGGACTGCCATGTGCAGTTGATCGACGACGCGCCGGTGGGCCTGCAACTGCCGCAGAGCGTGGCGCTGGAAGTGGTGGACACGCCGCCGGAACTGAAGGGCGGCACCGCCACCAAGCGCCCGAAGCCGGCCAAGCTCTCCACCGGCATCGAAATCCAGGTGCCCGAGTACATCGCCAATGGCGAGATGATCTGGGTGAACACGGTGAGCGGGGAGTTTGCCGGGCGGGTGTGAGGAACGAAGCAAAAAGCCCCCTCATCCGCCCTCCGGGCATCAAGCCGAACCATCCTCTTCCAAAGCTGACAAAACCGCCTCCAGCACGTCGGCAGTCCACAGCAACGCCTCATCGTTCCAGAACCGCAGCACCCGATACCCCGCCGCCTCCAGCGCCGCCGTGCGCCGCGCATCGTAGGCCGCGCGTTCGACGTGCTGCCCGCCGTCCAGTTCCACGATCAGGCGCGCCTGACGGCAGACGAAATCCGCGATGTAGCGGCCAATCCGCACCTGCCGGCAAAACTTCCAGCCCCGCAGGCGCCGGTCGCGCAGGTAAAACCACAGCCGCTGCTCGGCCTCAGTCGCATTGCCGCGCAATTCGCGCTCACGGGCATCAGCCATGCGCGCGCAACGCCAGCCAGCGCGCGGCCATCCGCCGCAGCGACTCATCCGTATCCGGGGCCACGAGCAATTCGTCGATCCGCCGCCATGCCAGCGCCAGCGATTCCTCGCTGACGGCGAACGCCTCGTCCGCCCCCGCACGCACCACGTAGCGCACGTCGTAGTGCCAGTGCGCCGGCTCGCCGCCGCGCGCGGGAATCAGGTGGCGGTCCAGATCGAAGATCGCAGGTTCCACGCACAGGCCGGTCAGGCCGGATTCCTCTTCCGCCTCGCGCAGCGCCACGCGCGCGAGATCCTGGTCGCCGTCGGCGTGACCGCCCAGTTGCAGCCAGCGCCGGAGCTTGCGGTGATGGGTGAGCAGCACGCGCCGCCCGTCGGCGCTGACCAGCCAGGCCGAACCGGTGAAGTGGCCGGGCGGGTGATGGCGCTCGAACACTCCGGCGGACGAATCCAGGAAAGCCAGGAAGCGCGCGGCGGCATCGGCGGCGGCGGGCGAGGCGGCGGCGTGATGACGCAGCGCAGCGCGCAGGGCGGAGGAATCGGGCATCGCGAAACGGGAAGGCGCTTGCGGCATCGCAGTATGCCTGTGACATGCGTATTTCGCGCTTGCTGCCATTCTCAGCGCGCGTTAAGGTTCCGGCCACGTCGCGGCGGGCCTTGCCCCGCCGCTTTCTGATTCACCGTTACGCGCGAGGGGAACATCGCATGCTGAAGAATCTGTTGGCGACCAAGCCGATCAGCCCGTCCGGCCACGTCGACGCCGGCGAGCCGGTGGAGGGCAGCCTCGAAGGCGAGGCCACGCTCAAGCGCACCCTGACCGCACGCCAGCTCGTGATGCTGGGCATCGGCGCGGTCATCGGCGCGGGCATCTTCGTGCTCACCGGCCACGCCGCGGCCGAACACGCCGGCCCGGCCATCGTGCTGAGCTTCGTGCTGGCGGGCTTCGCCTGCGCGCTGGCCGGCCTGTGCTATGCCGAGTTCTCCGCGATGCTGCCGGTCTCCGGCAGCGCGTACTCCTACTCCTACGCCACGCTCGGCGAGTTCGTGGCCTGGTTCATCGGATGGAACCTGGTGCTCGAGTACATGTTCGCCGCATCCACCGTCGCGGTGGGCTGGTCGGGCTATCTCAACAGCTTCCTCGGCAACCTCGGGCTGGCGCTGCCGGCGGCGCTGGCCTCGGCCCCGATCACCATCGTGGATGGTTCGATCGTCACCACCGGCGCCATCGTCAACCTGCCGGCCGTGTTCATCGTCGCGGCGATCAGCGGCCTGTGCTACGTCGGCATCACCCAGTCGGCCTTCGTCAACTCGATCATCGTGGCGATCAAGGTCACCGTGATCCTGCTGTTCGTCGCCTTCAGCCTGCAATTCGTCAACCCGGACAACTGGGTGCCGTTCATCCCCGAAAGCGAGGGGCCGGGCCGGTTCGGCTTCGACGGCATCGTGCGCGGCGCGGCCGTGGTGTTCTTCGCGTACATCGGCTTCGACGCGGTCTCCACCGCCGCCGGCGAGGCGAAGAACCCGCAGCGCGACATGCCCATCGGCATCCTCGGCTCGCTGGCGCTGTGCACGGTCATCTACATCATCGTGGCCGGCACCCTCACCGGCATGCTGCACTACTCCGAGCTGAGCACGCCCAAGCCCGTCGCCACGGCGCTGGAAGCCTATCCGAGCGTGACTTGGCTGAAGTGGCTGGTGGAGATCGGCGCCATCGCCGGCCTGTCCTCGGTGATCCTGGTGATGCTGATGGGCCAGCCGCGCATCTTCTACGCGATGTCCAAGGACGGCCTGTTGCCGCGCATGTTCGGCAAGGTGCACAAGAAGTTCCAGACGCCCTACGTGGGCACCATCGTCGTCGGCGTGTTCGCCGCCACGCTGGCCGGCCTCTTCCCCATCGGCCTGCTGGGAGAACTGGTGTCGATGGGCACGCTGCTGGCCTTCGCCACCGTGTGCGTGGGCGTGCTGGTGCTGCGCTTCACCCGCCCGGACCTGCCACGGCCGTTCCGCGTGCCGCTGGCGATCGCGGTATGCCCGATCGGCGCGCTGGCCTGCCTGTACCTGTTCTGGCAGCCGTTCTCCGAGCACTGGCAACTGATGGTGGGCTGGACCGCGCTGGGCCTGGTCATCTACTTCGCCTACGGCTACCGCCACAGCAAGCTGCGCAAGCGCTGACCCCATGCGCAAGATCGGTCCGGTGCTGGCCACGTTCGTCGTGGCCAACAACATGATCGGCTCGGGGTTCTTCCTGCTGCCGGCCACGCTGGCGCGCTCGGGCGCGGTCACGGCGATCAGCTGGTTCGTCGCCACCCTGCTGGCGGTGGTGCTCGGCGGCGCGTTCGCGCGGCTGGCGCGCGACTATCCGGACCTGGAATCGCCGGACGACTACGTGCGCCCGGCGCTCGGGCGCGACGCCAGCTTCATCGCCACGACGATGTACTGGGTGTCCTCGTGGATCGGCAACAACGCCATCGCGGTGGCCGCGTTCGGCTACCTGGTGATGCTGCTGCCGCTCGACGGCAGCCAGCCGGGCGTGCAGGTGGCCGGGCAGATCGCGCTGATCTGGCTGATGTTCGCGATCAATCTGTTCGGCCCGCGCCCGGTGGCGCGCTTCCAGTCGTTCTGCGTGGTGTTCGGCCTGCTGCCGGTGGCGGTGGTGCTGATCTTCGGCTGGAGCAGCTTCGATGCCACCATGTATGAGGCGGCATGGAACACCACGGGCGCGGCGTGGAACGCCGACAAGCCGGTTCCACAATCGGACTTCGCGCTGGCCTTCGCCTCGCTGGCGCCGATCTTCTGGGCCTTCGTGGGCCTTGAAACCGGCGCGATGGTGGCCGGCGTGGTGCGCGATCCGGCCCGCAACGTGCCGCTGGCGACGATCAGCGGCGTGCTGATCGCAGGCGTCGTGTACCTGGTTTCCTCGGTGCTGGTGATGGGCATCGTGCCGGCGCAGGACCTGGCCGAATCCAGCGCCCCGTTCGCACTCGTGGCCGGCGCGATCTTCGGTGCCTGGGCGGTGCCGGTGATCGCCGCCGCCGCCGCGCTGAAAGCCACCGGCACGCTGGGCGGCTGGATGCTCGTGACCGGCGAATCGGGCGCGCGCGCGGCGCAGCGCGGCTTCCTCCCGGCCATCTTCGGGCGCTTCAACGCGCGCGGCGCGGCCGGCTGGGGGCTTTTCATCATCGCGCTGTCGATGAGCGTCATCGCGCTGCTCACGCTTTCCCCGAAGGTGTCCGGCCAGTTCGAGACGATCATCGAGGTGGTGGTGATGCTGGTGGTGCGGGCCTACGCCGCCGCCGGCTTGAGCCTCCTGATCGGGACGCCCGCGCGCCGGCCCGGCGGCAAGGACCGCCTGTTCGGCATCGGCGCGATCGGCGCCTGCGTGCTGTTGCTGGCGTCGTATCCGCTCTCGATGCTGCTGTGGGGCGTGGTGGTGATCGTGGCGGCGTGGGGGGCGTTCCGGGTGTTTGGCGGCAAGGCTTCGGCGGCCCCGTAAAAGCATCCTCCGCCCTCATCGTGCATCCTCCGCCCTCGCCGTCCATACGGC
>JBBCJS010000009.1:0-4524 GCA_037190825.1 Chiayiivirga flava | reverse complement strand
GGGCCTGGCGGCAGGTGGCAATACGGCTGCCGCTGTCTGAGGCTGCTCATCCTGAGTTATGGCAAATAACTTCCTTTGCGGGCGCTTCGAGTTTGATCTCGAGCGCCCGCTTGTCATGGGTATCGTCAACGTCACGCCGGATTCCTTTTCCGACGGCGGCCAGCATGGCGATACGGATTCCGCGGTGGCGCATGCGCGCCAATTGATCGCCGAAGGCGCCCAGATCCTGGACCTCGGCGGCGAATCCACGCGTCCCGGGGCCGACCCGGTCTCCGTGGCCGACGAACTGGCCCGGCTGTTGCCGGTGGTGGAGGCGCTGCGCGATTGCGGCGTGCCTCTGTCCATCGACACCTTCAAGCCGGAAGTCATGCGCGCCGTGCTCGATGCCGGCGCGGACATGATCAACGACATTTATGGCTTCAGGCAGCCCGGCGCCGTCGAGGCGGTGGCGCATTCGCGCTGCGGGTTGTGCGTGATGCACATGAAGGGCGAGCCGCGCACCATGCAGGCCGCCCCCGAGTACACCGACCTGATCGGTGAAATCGGTCTTTTTCTGGGGGCTCGCGCGCATAAGCTGCGCGCGGCCTGGGTCGATCCCCGCCGTATCGTGCTTGACCCTGGCTTCGGCTTCGGCAAGACGGGCGACCAGAATTTCCAACTGCTGCGCCGGCTGTCCAGTCTGCGCAGCGCCGGTTATCCATTGCTGATCGGCTTGTCGCGCAAATCCATGATCGGCCAGGCTACCGGCCGGCCGGTGGGCGACAGGTTGCCCGGCAGCATCGCCGCAGCACTTGCTTGCGTGGCGCGTGGCGCTTCCATTGTGCGGGTGCACGATGTGGCTGCCACGGTTGACGCGCTCAAGGTATGGCAGGCGGCAGAACAAGGAGCACTCAGTTCATGATTCGACGCAAATATTTCGGTACCGATGGCGTGCGCGGTGAAGTCGGCGGTCCGGTGATCAACGCCGAATTCGCCCTGCGCCTGGGCTACGCGGCCGGCCGCGTGCTGGTGCGAGAACATGCGGTGCGCGGTGGCAGCCGCCCAGGCGTCGTGATCGGCAAGGACACGCGGATTTCCGGCTACATGCTGGAATCCGCGCTGGAAGCCGGCCTGTCGGCCGCAGGCGTCGATGTCCTGCTGGCCGGTCCGATTCCGACCCCGGCGGTGGCCTACCTGACCCGGGCGCTGCGCCTGGTGGCGGGCATCGTGATCAGCGCCTCGCACAATCCGTACCAGGACAACGGCATCAAGTTCTTTTCGGCGCAGGGCATGAAGCTGCCCGACGAGATCGAGGCCGACATCGAAACCGCGCTGGACGAGCCGCTGGGCTGCGTCGGCTCGGAAGCTTTGGGCCGCGCCCGCCGCATGGGCGACGCGCAGGGCCGCTACATCGAATTCTGCAAGAGCACCTTCCCCAACGACCTGGATCTGAACGGGATGACGATCGTGGTGGACGCCGCCCACGGCGCCGCCTACAACATCGCGCCCCACGTGTTCCGCGAGCTGGGCGCCGAAGTGCACGCCATCGGCGTCAACCCGGACGGCTTCAACATCAACAAGGGCGTGGGCGCGCTGCACCCCGAACTGCTGGCCAAGGAAGTGAGCGCCCGCGGCGCCCAGCTGGGCATCGCGCTGGACGGCGACGCCGACCGCCTGCAGATGGTGGACGGCCAGGGCCGCATCTACAACGGCGACGAGCTCATGTACGCCATCGTGCGCGAGCGCATGCAGCGCGGCAAGGTGGACGGCGTGGTCGGCACGCTGATGACCAACTTCGGCTTCGAGCGCGAAATGCAGCGTCTGGGCGTGGGCTTCGAGCGCGCCAACGTGGGCGACCGCTACGTGCTGGAGCAGATGCAGGCGCGCGGCTGGCTGTACGGCGGCGAAAGCTCCGGCCATCTGCTGTGCCTGGATTGCCATTCCACCGGCGACGGCATCGTCGCGGCGCTGCAGGTCCTGACCGCGTTGCGCCGTAATTCGGTCGGACTGTCGGAGTGGGTGAGCGACCTGCGCATGTACCCGCAGAAGATGATCAACGTGCCGCTGACCCCGGGCCAGGATTGGAAGACGCATGCCGGCCTGAGCGCCGCGCGCAAGGCGGTGGAGGCCGAGCTGGACGGCCGCGGCCGCATCCTGATCCGCGCCTCGGGCACCGAGCCGAAGCTGCGCCTCATGGTGGAAGCCGAAGACGAGGCGCTCGCCGTGTCCTGCGCCGAGAAACTTGCGGCCAGCCTGGGGTGATTTCCGGCTTTTTCGTTCAGACCAAGGCCACCCGCCGCGTGACGGGTGGCCTTTGTTTGTTCAGGGTTTGTATAGATTTGTAAAGTTTTGTCGATTCAGGCGGAGGATTGATTTATCTGCGCCGGTCTAAACTTCATAGTCACGTAACATATTGGTCAAGTCTTTGACATACAGGGCGTCCAAACTGACTGGACTCTCTAGGAGCTTCGCGCAATGCTGGAATTAGCACGCATCAATCCGAGCCGCAATGCCGCGGAACCTTGGACCGGCGCCGCCGCCAAGGTGCTGGTGGTGGGCTTGGCGCGCACCGCTGAAGAAATCGAGCAGATTCAACGCCTGCGCTACGACGTCTTCACCGAGGACATGGGCGCAGTGTTCCCTGATGCCCACGACGGCATCGAGCACGACCGCTTCGACCCGTTCTGCGAACACCTGATGGTCCGTGAGCTGGATACGGGCCGCGTCGTCGGCACCTACCGGATCCTGACGCCCGAAAAGGCGCGGGAAGCCGGCGGTTATTACTCGCAATCCGAGTTCGACCTTTCCGGGCTGGGATCGATCCAGGACGAGCTGGTCGAGGTCGGCCGCTCCTGCACGCACGCGGACTACCGCGGCGGCGGCGTCATCATGCTGCTGTGGTCCGGCCTGGCCGAATACCTGCGTCGCGGCGGCTACCAGTACGTGCTGGGCTGCGCCAGCGTCAGCCTGCGCGACGACGGCGTCACCGCGGCCGAGGTGTGGCGCACCATTTCCAAGCAGCTGCCGCAGGGTGACGAACCCCGCGTGACGCCGCTGCACCGCTATCCGGTGGAAAAGCTCAACAGCACCTTGCCGGCGCGCGTGCCGCCGCTGATCAAGGGTTACCTGAAGCTGGGCGCGAGTGTCTGTGGCGAGCCCGCCTGGGACCCGGATTTCAATGCCGCGGATTTCCCGGTGCTGCTCAAGATGGACCGCATGGACGAGCGCTACCGCCGTCACTTCGGCCTGGACCAGCCCGCCACCGCGCAACGCTGAGCATCATGCGCCGCCTGCTCCGCCGCATGAAGATCAGACTGATACGGCGGGCCACGCGGCCCTTGCGAATGGAGCTAAAGCGGCTCGATCGCGAAACGGATCTATCGCCGTTCTAGCGCGCCACTTCCGCGCATCGGCGCGGAGCCCGGCAGGGCAGGCGGCATGGCCGCCGCCCCGCTGGTTCCTCAGAACTCCAGCAGTTCGAACGAAAAGCCCACCTTGTTCCACTCGGCCTCTTCAGCGCGCAGCGTGAAGTCGCTCAGGGGATGCTGCGCCAGCCAGTCGCGGTTGACCCGCACCACGATGGAGTTGTCGCGTACGGATGCCGTCAGCGGCAGCGGCTCGATTTCGTTGCGGCGGCGGAACAGCAGCACCGCCAGGCGTAGGCTGAGGATGGCTTTCCACTGCGCGCGCGTGCGCACCAGCGGTTCCAGCTTGGTCAGCTTGCCCTGGTGGCCGAGCGCCAGCAGCGCCAGCAATTGCTGGTCGGCGCGCGAGAAACCCGGCATGTCGGCGTTTTCCAGCACGTAGGCGGTGTGCTTGTGATAGGCGTTGTGGGCGATGGACAGGCCCACTTCGTGCAGGTCGGCAGCCCAGCCCAGCGCCGGACGCAGCTCGGCGCGTTCCGGGCCATCCGGGAACATGGCGTCGAACAGGGTCAGCGCGGCGTGATGCACGCGGCGCGCCTGGTTGACGTCGACGTGGTAGCGCTTCATGAACTGGCGCACCGATTCGTCGCGCTTGTCGTGTTCGTCGTCGCGGCCCAGCAGGTCGTACAGCACGCCCAGGCGCAAGGCGCCGTCTCCGGTGTGCATCACGTCGATGCCCAGTTCGTCGAACAGGGCGCTCATGATGGCCAGGCCGCCGGGCAGCACGTCCGCGCGTTCAACCTTGATGCCGGGCAGCTCGGACGGAATCACGCGGCCCGAGCGCACGATGCGATCCTTCAGCTTGGCCAAGCCGGCGCGGGTGATGCCGCGGTCCGAGAAGCGGCATTCGGTCAGGATGGCGAACAGCGCCTTGGCCGTGCCGGAAGAACCGTAGGCTTCCTTCCAGCCCATCTTGCGGTACTGCTTGGCGATGACTTCGATCTCGCGGCGCGCGGCCAGCTCGGCCTGCTTCATCTGGTGCGCGTCCACCACGCCGTCCGAGAAGAACTGGCGGCTGTAGCTGACGCAGCCCATGTACAGCGAGGACATCAGGCCGGGCTCATGGCCCTTGCCGATGATGACCTCGGTGGAGCCGCCGCCGATGTCGATGACCAGCCGC
>JBBCJS010000008.1:0-39928 GCA_037190825.1 Chiayiivirga flava | reverse complement strand
ACCCCTCTCCCGCAAGGGGAGAGGGGCTTTTAGAGCAACTTCGATTCCTTGACGTTTACAAAAGCGCTCCAGTTCCGCTCCCCTCTCCCCTTGCGGGAGAGGGGCCGGGGGAGAGGGGAAGCGCCCGTGAGGGCGCGGCGGCGGTGTAGGCTGCGCATCCCTGGTCCCGCATGAAGGTCGCCCCCGTGGACACCGGCCGCTGGCAACGGATGCGCGTGCTGTTCGAAGCGCTGGCCGATCGTCCCGCCGGCGACTGGGACGCCCTGCTCGCGCAATCGGGCGCGGACCAAGCCACGCAGGCCGAAGTCCGCGCCATGCTCGCCGCCGATGCCGCCGCGCAGACGCCGACCGCGCTGCCCGCGCACGCCGACGATCTGGCCACCGATTACGCCCGGCGGGCCGCGCGGGAGCGCATCAGCGAACGCTTCGGCGCGTGGCGCATCGTCGCACTGCTCGGCGAAGGCGGCATGGGCACGGTGTACCTGGCGCAGCGCGCCGAAGGCGGCTTCGCCCAGCGCGCCGCGCTCAAGCTGGTGCGCGGCGGGCGCGGGCAGGACGAAGTGCTGGCGCGGCTCGCGGCCGAGCGGCAGATCCTCGCCAACCTCGAACACCCGCACATCGCGCGGCTCTACGACGGCGGAATGACCGGCGACGGCGAGCCGTTCCTGGCGATGGAATACGTCGAAGGCGACGACCTCATCGCCCATTGCGACGCGCGCCGGCTCGACGTGCCGACGCGGTTGCGACTGTTCCTGACGGTCTGCGACGCGGTGGCGCACGCGCACGCCCGCCGCGTGGTCCACCGCGACCTGAAACCGGGCAACGTGCTGGTGACGCCCGAGGGCGTGGTCAAGCTGCTGGATTTCGGCATCGCCAAGCTGCTGGAACCGGGCGCATCCGACGCGGCCACGCTGCCGCGCCAGCGCCTGTTCACGCCCGAATACGCCGCGCCCGAGCAGATCGAGGGCGCGCTCACGACCACGGCGGTGGACGTGCACGCACTGGGCGTGGTGCTGTTCGAACTGCTGACCGGCCAGCGCCCGTGGCGCGCCGCGCGCGACACGCCCGGCGCCATCGAGCACGCCGTGCTGCGCGACGAGCCCACGCGCCCGAGCACGCGCGTGACCGCCGCATCGGAGGATTCGGCCACCGCGCGCGACACCACGCCGGCGCGATTACGGCGCCTGCTGCGCGGCGACCTGGACGCCATCGCGCTGCGTGCGCTGCGCAAGCGCCCGGAGGATCGCTACGCCTCGGTGCAACTGCTGGCCGACGATGTGCGCGCCTTTCTCTCGCACCGCCCGGTGTCGGCCCGGCGCGGCACCTGGCGCTATCTCGCAGGCCGCCTGCTGCGTCGCCACGCCTGGGCCGCCGCGTTCGCCGCCCTGGCGCTGGCGGCGCTCGCCACCGGCCTCGCGCTGGCGCTTTGGCAGGCCGACAAGGCACGTACCGAGGCCGCGACATCGCGCGAGGCGCTGGCCTTCATGCAGGACCTGTTTCAACTGGCCGACCCGGAGATCGCCGTGGGCCGCGACATCGGCGCGCGCGAACTGCTCGATCGCGGCAGCACCCGCATCCGCATCACGCTGACCGAACAACCGCAGGCCCGCGCCACCCTGCTGCGCGCGATGGGAAACGCCTACCTCGGCCTCGGACAGTACGAACGGGCGCTGGCGACATTCGACCAAGCGCAACCGCTGGCGGACGAATCCGACGATGCCACGCAGGACCAGGACCGCCTCGCCCGCGCCCGCGCACTGCACGGCCTGGGGCACTACACACAGGCAAGCGAACTGCTGTCCGAACGCCTGCCGCATCTTCCCCGGCGCAGCGATGCGCAGCGCCTGCGCGCGGCCGCGTTCGAACACCGCCTCGGCCTCGCCGCGCAGGCGATGGGCCGGCACGAGGACGCCGAAGCGCATTACCGCGCGGCACTGGCCGCCTACGAAGCCCTGCGTGGACGCGGCGACGCACAGACCCAGTCCGTCTCCTCCGCGCTGGTGTCGCTGTACGAGCTGCGCGGCAGGCACGACGAGGCGCTGGCGCTGGCGCAACGTAGCCTCGACGCGCTCGGCCCCGCCGCCGCCGGCGACGATCCCATCCGCGCCACGGCGCTCTCCGCACTGGCGATGGTGCGCACGAACATCGGCCCGCTGCACGAGGCCGAGCGCCTGCGCCGCGAGGCGCTGGCGATCCACCGCGCCATCCACGGCGACACGCATCCGGTCACGGTCAGCGCGCTCAACGACCTGGCCAGCGCGCTGTTCGCCCAGCGCCGCTATGCGGACGCCTTGCCGATGTTCGAGGACGTGCTGGCCGCGCGCCGCGCGATGTTCGACGCCGACCACCCTTCCCTGGCTACCGCCGCCAACAACGTCGCCTACAGCCGGTTGATGCAGGGCGATGCGCCCGGCGCGCTCGCCCTGGCGCAGGAGGCGCTGGCGATCCGCGGCGCGCGCTACGGCCGCAGGCACACCGGCACGCTGCAATCCATCACCGCCGTGGCCGCCGCGCTGCTGGCGCTCGAACGCCTCGACGAATCCGAAGCGCTGTACGCCGAGGCGCTGGAGCATTACACCGCGCTCTACCGCGCGGACGCGCCGCAGACCCTGATCGCGCGCAACGGACTGTCGCGAACGCTGCTCGCGCGCGGCGAAACCCCGCCGGACTGCGACGCGAGCGCCGACGCGGCGCGGATCGCCGGCGCCTCCGAACCGGGCGGCGATCCACGCAAGCTCTACGTGCTGATCCTGCACCTGGCCTGCGAAGCGCGGCGCGGCGACGATGGCGCGCGCGATCGGCTCGATGCGGCCATCGGCGACTACCGCGCCGCTGTCGCCGGGAACGACCCGTACCTTCCGTTCCTCGATACGCTCCAACCCCCGCCGAAGCGGTAGGCGCCTGGATCAGCCTTCCAGCAACCCTTCCAGAAACGCCCGCGCCACGCGCGTATCGCGCTTCACCGTTGGCTCGGACACGCCGAGCAACTGCGCGATCTCGGCCACTTCCAGCCCCCCGAACCAGCGCAGTTCGGCCACCTGCACCAGGCGCGGATCGGCCTGGGAAAGCTGCTCCAGGGCGGCATCCATCTGCACCAGCCGGTCGACCTGCGCATCCAGCGCCACGGCCGCCTCGCCCACGTCCTCCAGCGCGATCGCGGCCTCGCCATCGCCGCGCCGCTGCGCGTTGCGGGCACGCGCGTAGTCGAGCACCACGCAGCGCATCGCCCGCGCCGCGGTGGCGTAGAAATGCGTGCGGTTGGCATAGCGCTCCGGCTCGCGAGGCGTCAGCCGGATCCACGCCTCGTGCACCAGCGCGCGGGTATCGAGCGTGCCGTGGCGGCGATGGCGCATCAGCTCGGCGCGCGCGATCCGCACCAGTTCGGCGTAGAGCTCGTCCTGCCACGGGCCGGGTTCGGAGGAAGGCGCCTGGATCATGGCGCGATCATAGAGCGTGGCGTGCCATCCCACACACCCGCGCCACGGCGCAAGAATCCGGGTACGCTTGCGCTCACACGACCTATACCAAAGTCCAATGAGCCAATCCGACTCCGCCGCGCGCTACCAGGCCGCCGGCACGCTGTTCCGGCAGCGCGATTTCACCGGCGCGCTGTCGATCCTCGACGAACTGATCGCCGCCAGTCCCAACGCCGCGCCGCTGCACTTCCACCGCAGCCGCTGCCTGCTCGCCCTGGAACGCCACGACGAAGCCGCTGCGACACTGGATACCGTGCTGCGTCTTGCCCCCGATCACGTGCCGGCGCTGCTGGCGCGGGTGGAACTGGGTGGCGGCGAGGACGAGGATTTCGACGCGCTGGCGCTGTTGCAGCGCGCCGTGCGGCAGGAACCGGACAACGCCCGCGTGCTGCGCCTCCTGGCCGAGGCCGAACTGGGCCGCATCGGCGATGCGCAGGCCGAGGCCCGTGCGCTGGCGCACCTGGATCGCAGCCTGGAACTGGACCCCAACCAGCCCGCCGCCTTCGCGCTGCGCGCCGAGCGCCACTACGGCCGCGCGCTCACCGACGAAAGCGGCGAGCACGTCGTGCGCACGCTGATGGGCCTGGCCTACGACCGGCACGCGCTGGAAGCGGCGCTGGCCGACTACGAACGCGCCGCCGCGCTGGAATCCAGCAACCCCTACGACCAGCGCATCGCCCACATCGCCGAACTCCTCGGCCGCTACGACCTCGCCACCGAACACTACGACCACGTGCTCGCGCGCCTGCCCGCCGATGCCCCGGCGCGCGGCTTCGTGGAGGAGGAACGCGACCGCTGCGCCCGGGGCGAAGCCGGCGCGCGCGAGCAACTGGCGGCGATGATCGAAGCCGCCGGCGCCCCGGAACGGGCCGAGCGCAGCGTCGAGGAAGACATGGCCTACGCGGTGACGCACAGCGCCGCCGCGCTGATCCGCCAGGGCCAGGACATGCAGGGCGCGCTGGACGCGGTGGCCGGCGACGATTCACCCGATGCGCTGGCGGCCACCAACATCGCGTTCCAGATCTACAACTACGCGCACGAGCCGGCTCCGGACCTGGTGGAAGTGGCCGCCTCCGATTACCCGGCATACCAGCGCCAGCATGCCGACGCCTGCGAGAAGGCGCTGGCCCCGCTCGGCTACACCAGGCTCGCCGATGCCGAGGCGCTGGGCATCACCACCTCGCAGGGCATGCGCGCGCTGATCCGCTTCTTCGCCCACCCCGACTACGGCTCGGCGGCGGCCTTCGCGATAAAGCCCAAGTGGCCGGGCTTTCTCGCCTTCCTGCTGATGTTCCTCACCGGCAAGTGGAAAACCGTGCGCATGCTCGAATGTTCCACGCGCTTTGCCGACGACTTCTTCATGGGCAGCCGCGCCATCGGCCCGGACCCGTTCGACAACAGCGGCATCGCGAACATCTCCTTCGAGAAACTCCCGGTCAACGCCACGCCCCGGCAGGTGGCCGAGCGCCACATCGAACGGGTGAACGAGCGCGTGGCGCAGGGCCACCAGGTCCTGCCCATCGCCTCGCTGGAGGACGTGGACGACATCTGGTCGACGACCAACGCGCTCAAGACGAACTACCGCCGCAGCATCGGCTATGTCACCGACGAGGAACTGCGCGGCATCCTCGGCGGCCATTACGACCGCCTGGCGGAACTGGTGCGGGAGCGGCTGAGGTTGCTGGGAGGCCCGTCCGGGAACGCCTGAACGGGAACGCCTGAACAAGGCGTCATCCCGGCGAAGGCCGGGATGACGGGAAACCCCGATGCCGAGGGGCGGTCAAAGCGCCTTCGCCGCCTCCACCACGCGCTCGACCGTGATGCCGAAGTGCCGGTACAGCGCATCGGCCGGGGCCGAGGCGCCGAAGCTGTCGATGCCGATCGCCGCGCCGTCCAGCCCGACGTACTTGCGCCAGTAGTCGGTGACGCCGGCCTCCACCGCGACGCGCTTGCGGCACCACGACGGCAGCACGCCCTCGCGCCATTCCGCCGGCTGGGCGTCGAACACGTTGGTGTTGGGCATGGAGACGACGCGCGCCCTGACGCCCTGCGCATCGAGCTGGCGCGCGGCTTCCATCGCCAGTTCCACTTCCGAACCCGTTGCGATCAGGATCAGGTCGAACTTCCCGTCCGCAGGATCCAGCAGCACGTAGCCGCCGCGCGCGATGTCGGCGACCTGCTGCGCGCTGCGATGCTGGTGGGCGAGGTTCTGGCGGCTGAACACCAGCACGCTCGGGCCATCGGCGCGTTCGATCGCGGCCTTCCACGCCGCCGCGCTCTCCACCGCGTCGCAGGGTCGCCACACCGAGTTGTTCGGGATCATGCGCAGGCTGGCCAGGTGCTCGACCGGCTGGTGCGTCGGGCCGTCCTCGCCCAGGCCGATGGAGTCGTGCGTGAACACGTGGATGGCGCGGGTGGGGATCAACGCGCTCATGCGCAGCGCGTTGCGCGAATAATCGGAGAACACCAGGAAGGTGGCGTCGTAGGGAATGAAGCCACCGTGCAGCGCCAGGCCGTTGGCGATCGCGCTCATGCCGAACTCGCGCACGCCGTAGTACACGTAGTTGGCGTCGGCATCGGAGCCGGCGGCGGACTTGCTGCCCTTCCACAGGGTGAGGTTGGACGCGGCCAGGTCGGCCGAGCCGCCGATGAGTTCCGGCAGCAGCGGCGCGAAGGCTTCGATCGCCATCTGCGAAGCCTTGCGCGAAGCCACCACCGGGCCTTCGGCCTGCAATCGCGCGATGTAGGCATCGGCGGCGGCGGCGAAATCGCCCGGCAGTTCGCCGCGCATGCGGCGCACCAGTTCGGCGGCCTCGTTCGGGAAGGTCTGCGCGTAGGCGGCGAACAAGTCGTTCCAGCGCGCCTCGCGTTCGCTGCCGGCCTGCACCGCGTTCCAGCCATCGCGGATGGCCGGCGGCACCTCGAAGGCCGGGTGCGGCCAGCCCAGCGCCTCGCGCGTGGCGGCCAGTTCGTCCTTGCCCAGCGGCGCGCCGTGCGAGGCTTCCTTGCCGGCCTTGTTGGGCGAGCCGTAGCCGATCACGGTCTTGCAGCAGATCAACGTGGGACGGCCGGTTTCGGCCTTCGCGGTGCGGATGGCCTGGCCGATTTCATCCGGATCGTGGCCATCCACGTTGCGGATCACCTGCCAGCCGTAGGCTTCGAAGCGCTTGGGAGTATCGTCGGTGAACCAGCCTTCGACTTCGCCGTCGATGGAGATGTTGTTGTCGTCGTAGACCGCGATCAGCTTGCCCAGGCCGAGCGTGCCGGCCAGCGAGCAGGCCGCGTGCGCGATGCCTTCCATCCGGCAGCCATCGCCCAGGAACGCGAAAGTGTGGTGATCGACCACGGGAAACTCGGGCCGGTTGTAACGCTGCGCCAGAAGTTTCTCGGCCAGCGCGAAGCCCACCGCGTTCGCCAGCCCCTGCCCGAGCGGGCCGGTGGTGGTTTCAACGCCCGGCGTTTCGCTGGCCTCGGGGTGGCCGGCGGTCTTGCTGTGCAACTGGCGGAAACGCTTGAGTTCGTCCAGCGGCAGGTCGTAGCCGGTCAGGTGCAGGAGCGCGTACAGCAGCATCGAGCCGTGGCCGTTGGAGAGCACGAAGCGGTCGCGGTTGAACCAGCCGGGATTGGCCGGGCTGTGGTTCAGGAAGTCGCGCCAGAGCACTTCGGCGAGGTCGGCCATGCCCATCGGCATGCCGGGATGGCCGCTGTTGGCGGCCTGCACCGCATCGGCGGCGAGGAAACGGATGGCGTTGGCGAGATCGCGGCGGCTGGGCGTCGTCATGGGGTGGGCATCGTCGGGGAAGGAAAAAGAAGGGCCACGCGCTTGGCGTGGCCCTCCATTGTCCCATCGGCGAAGCGCGCTGTCGCGGCTTACTTTTTCTTCTTCGCGCCCTTGGCGATCAAGGACTCGATGTTCTTGGCGCGCTTGGGCGAAGCCGGATGCGAGGACATCAGGCCGCCGCTGCCGCCGAGCTTGTTGAGCATGGCGATCATCGCGTTGGGGTCGTAGCCATGGCGCAGCATGAAGTGGTAGCCGTACTCGTCGGCGGCCAGCTCCTCCTTCTGCGAGAACTGCGCGTTGACCACCGACTCGGCCAGGCCGCCGATCTGGGACGCGGCGATTTCCGAGGCGCGGCCCTTGCCGCTGGCCGCCACGCCTTCGCGCGCGCCGGCGGTCAGGAGTGCGGTGCGCATCTTGCTCAGGCTGTGGCCGAGCTTGACGTGACCGATCTCGTGCCCGATCACGCCACGCACTTCGTCGTCGGAGAACTGGTCCATCAGGCCGGCGAACACGCGCACGCAGCCGTTGGCCATCGCGAAGGCGTTGACGTCGGGCACCAGGTACGCCTTGAAGTCCAGTTGCAGGCCGTCCTCGTTGTTCAGGCCCTGGGTGATCGTGGCCAGGCGCCTGGCGTAGGGGCGGCCGGCCGGCGCCACCTTGTTGGTCTGGTCCAGGTAGGCGCAGGCCTGCGCGGCGTTGTCCCGGACTTCCTGCTCGGACAGCGTGGCGCCCTTGGCGAGCTTGCTGCCCGCACCGAGCGCCCCGCCCAGGTCGATGGCCGAGCCGGTGGTGGCGACGGCGGCCAGGGCGAGGGAGAGGGCGATCTTTCCAGCGGTTTTTCCATTCATTTTCTGGTTTTCCTGATGGTGTCGAAAGGCTGCGGACATCGGCCGCCCACCCCTCGGGACGAACGATGGGCGCGGAGTCTAATGCAAGTACGATGCACTTCCATGCCGGTCCGCCGTGCGCCACGGCGGACCGGCATCAAGAATGGAGAAACGTCAAAACGCGCCGAAACGCGCCACCGCCGCGCCCGGTCAGACGGCGGGCTCCTCGTCCCGCTCCCCGCGCGACACCAGCACCGCGATGCCCAGGTCGCCGGTGACGTTGATCGTGGTGCGGCACATGTCCAGGAAGTGGTTGACGCCCAGCACCAGGCCGATGCCTTCCGGCGGCACGCCGACCATCGCGCAGATCAGCGCCACCACCGGCAGGGAGCCGGACGGCACGCCGGCGGTACCGATGCCGCCCAGGATGCAGACCAGCATCACCAGGAACTGCTGGCCGAGGGTGAGGTCCACGCCGAAGAACTGCGCCAGGAAGATCACCGTCACGCCCTCGAACAGCGCGGTGCCGTTCTGGTTGGCGGTGGCGCCGACGGTGAGCACGAAGCGCGACACCTTCTTCGGCAGCTTCAGTTCCTCGTCGGCCACGCGCAGCGCGGTGGGCAGGGTGGCGTTGCTGGAAGCGGTGGAGAAGGCCATCAGCATCGCCTCCTGCACGCCGCGGAAGAACGCCAGCGGCGACCAGCCGCCGAACACCCGCAGCGCCAGCGAATAGACCACCAGCATGTGCAGCGCCAGCGCGGCCACCACCACCAGCACGTAGGCGCCGAGCTTGACGAGCAGGTCCCAGCCGAACAGCACGGCGAGGTTGAACATGAAGCAGAACACCGCGTACGGAGCGAGGCGGATGACCAGGCCGATCAGGGTCATGGAAACCTCGAACAGCCCCTCGATGCCGCGCTTGAGCACTTCGGTCTGCGGCGTGCGGGTCAGCACCATGCCCACGCCGAACATCAGCGCGAAGAACATCAGCGCGATGATGTTGGCGTTGTTGGAGGCGGCGCCGACGACGTTCTGCGGCACGATGGACAGCAGCATCGCCATGCCGGTGGCGCTGGTCTGGCTGTCGCGCACGATGGCCTGCGCGCGATCCGCGCCCTCGGCCAGCAGTTGCTGCGCCAGCACCGGGTCCACGCCCGCGCCCGGCTGGAACAGGTTGACCAGCACCAGCCCCAGCAGCACCGCGATGCCGGACAGCACCACCGTCCAGGCCAGCGTGCGCCAGCCGATGCGCCCGAGCGAGGCGACATCGCCCATCTCCGACACGCCGACCACCAGCGCCGAGAACAGCAGCGGCACGATCAGCATGAAGATGAGGCTCAGGAACAGTTGCGAGAACGGCTGGGTGACGTACTTCGTCAGCGCCTGCACCCACCCCACGTCGCCGCCGATGGCGTAATGCACGATGAGGCCAAACAGCAGGCCGGCGATGAAGCCGATGCCGATCTTCCAGTGCAGCGGGAGTGTCTTGCGGGTCATGCGCGGCCTGCCGGATGGGTATCGGGCGATGGTAGCGCCGTGTGGAAGCGGTGGGGGAATCGGGAGCGTCAGCGCACCGGGGGATACAGCGGCGGCAGCCGCTCACGCGCATCGGGCACGGGGTGCGCTTCCTCGACGAACACCGGGCTGCGCGCGAAGGCGCTGCGCAGGCGTTCGGTCAGCCCCTCGCTCTCGTCGCCGCGATAGAGCGCGCGTTCCAGCGCCCGCACGGCGTCGCGCTGGGCGGGGTCGGCGAGTTGAGTGGCGAGGGTTTCCAGGCTGCGCAGGCCCGGGCGCAGGCGCAGCAGTGCGCGGCGTGCGGCGGGCAGGTCGTTGCGCGCCAGCGCGTGGGCCAGTTCCGGCCGCCATGAGGCGGGGCGCGAGGTCTTGTCTTCGCGCCTGTCCGGCGCGGCGGCGCGGCGCGCGGACAGGCGCCACGCGGCCAGCGTGAGCAGCCAGGCCAGCGCGAACACGGCGGCCGAGACCTGCCACAGGCGCAGGTTCGCGCTGGATGCGGCAGGCGATGCCGCGGCGGCGCCGGCATCGGCGACCTCGCCCGTCGGCGCGGTGGCGACGAGGTTCACGGAAGCGGGAAGCACGTCCAGCGCGAACGCGGGCAGCGTATTGCGCTGGGCCTTGTCGGTCTGCACGTTCCACCACGACAGGCTGCGCTCGGGAAACTCCAGCCGGCCTTCGCGCAGCGGCACGATGGCGAACTTGCGGGTGCGCTGGCCGATGAGCTGGCCATCGGCTTCGCGCGTTTCGCGGGTTTCCTGGTCCGGGTAGATCTCCGCCCCGGCAATCGCCGGCAATGTCAGTTCCGGCATCTGCTCGGCGGAAAGCCCGCGCGCTTCGGCGACGAGCGTGAGTTCCAGCGCATCGCCCACCTTCACTTCGCGGCGCAGGCGCTCGGCATCGTCGCGCAGGGCGAGGTCGCGCGCCGGCAGCCACGGCGTCGGCGCGCTGGCCGGCGCGGGGCGCACGTCGAGCGCGACTTCGTCGCTGCCGATCGTCACCGGCATGCCCTGGCTGAAGAACGAATGGGGCTGCGCGCCGCGCGCAAGACGGCCACGGAAGGTCACGCCGCGCACGGCGAGCCTGCCGCTGCGCTCGGGCGTGAGCGCGTAGCGGCGCTCGACGACGTTGTAGCGGCGCCCGTCGATCTCGCGCGAGAAATTCGTGTCCTGCCCGACACGGCGCACCTGCATGCCCTCGCCCACAGGCTCGTCGAGGTTTCCTTCCAGCAGCGGGACGGCATAGAACAATCGCACGGTGTAGCCGACCTGTTGCTGCACGTAGGGCGTGGCGACGTCCACGTCCACTTCCAGGAACACGTCGTCGCCATCGGCGGCCGAGCCGCGCGTCACCGGGCGCACGGTGAGGGTCAGCGGCTGTGTCCGTGCATTGCCCACCGGAATCGCCGGGATGCCGATCACGCCCTCGCGCCGCGGTTCCAGCGCCACGGCCCAGAGATTGGTGCGCGCCATCGCGCCGTTGACGATCTGCACCTGGCTGTTGGTGGAGCGATGCACGATGCGGAAATCGTTCTCCAGCACCGAGAAATCCGGCTCGCCACCGCTGCCGCCTTCCACGTTGAGGGTGACTGTCTCGCCCAGGCTGACGGCACTGCGATCCAGCCAGGCGCGCACTTGCGCGGTGGCGGCGCTGCTCATGCCCATCAACAGGGCGATGGCGAACACCCATGCCGAACGGTTCGCGGATACGACGGGAAAACTCATCGACGGCCTCCTTCCTGCTGGCGGCGCTGGAACTCGAGCTGGAACTTGCGGCGCAACAGTCCGCCCGGATCGTCCGGCACGCGCTGGAGCAAGTGCTCCATCGCCTGCTGGCGTTCGGCTTCCTCGGTGGAGAGCTGCGGCTGGCCGGATTCGGCTTCCTCGTCCGTGGCCTCGTCGAGCGCCTGCTGCATTTCTTCGGCGTAGCGATCGGCCTCGCCTTCGGACTCCTCCGGCGATGGCGCGTCCCCTTGCGAATCCTCGCCCTCGCCATCCTGCGAGGGATTGGGCGGCTCGGCATCCTGCGCGTCGCCCTGTTCGGATTCGGATGGCTCGGAGGATGCGCCGTCCTGCGACTGCGATTCGTCGCCCTCGGACGGCCGGGGCTCGCCCTCGCTTTCCTCGCCCGGCTGCGGCTCGCCGTCCTGCGACGATTGCGATTCGCCTTCGCCGCCGGAGTCGCCCTGCGAGCTGTCGCCCTGCTGCGATTGCTGCTCGGGTTGCTGGCGCAGCCAGTCCTCGACCGCCTTGCGATTGGCGGCGGCATCGGGGAAATCGGGCTGCATGTCCAGTGCGCGGTCGTAAGCGGCCAGGGCTTCCTGGTAGCGCCCGGCCTTCGCCAGCGCATTGCCGCGGTTGTAGTGGCCGGTGGCGTCGTCGGTGGCGGAAAAGCGTTCGATGGCGGCCTCGAAATCGCCTTCGCGATAGGCCGCGGCACCGCCGAGCGCGGGATCGCGCGCCAGTTCGCGCGCGGCGGGGGCATCGCCCTGTTGCAGGGCGTCCCAGGCGCGCTGGTCCGGGCGCTGCCACAGCGCGCCCCAGTCGAACGCCTGCGCCGGCGGCGCGGGCAGGAACACCACCACCGCCACGCAGGCCAGCCAGCCGCGCCGGAACGCGAGCGCCGCCAGCGGCAGCAGGGCGAGCAGCAGCCAGGGGCCTTCGTCGCGCCAATCCTGCCGTGCGCGGTCGTCGCCGCCGAGAACCTCTTCGCCGGCGTCGTTGCGCGCCGCCGCGATGCCGAGGTTGCGCAAGTCGGCGTCGTCCACGCTCAGTTCGGCGTAGCGTCCGCCGCCGGCGCGGGCGAGCGCGCTGAGTACGTCGGCATCCAGGCGCGGGATCAGGATCGCGCCGACGTTGTCGAGCAGGAAGCCGCCGCGCGCCTGCGGCACCGGCGCGCCCTGCGTCGTACCGACGCCGAGCACGGAGACGCTCAACCCCGCAGCGTGTGCGCGGCGCGCGGCGTCCTGCGAACGTGCATCGGCGTTGTCGGTGAGCAACAGCAGTTCCCCGCGCGGCTGGCCGGCGTCCTGCAACAGTTGCAGCGCAAGGTCGATGGCGCGGTCGGCACGCTGGCCCTGCAGGGGCATCACGTCCGGCGCGAGCGCGGCGGCGAGGTCGGCGAGCGAGGCGGCATCGTCGGTGAGCGGGGCGACGGTGAAGGCATCGCCGGCATAGCCGATCAGCGCGGTCTGGCCTTCGCCGCGACGCGCGATGAGATCGGCGAGCTTGAAACGCATGCGCGCGATGCGGTTGGGCTTGAGATCGGTGGAGCGCATGCGGTCGGACAGGTCCACCGCGACGATCAAGGGCGACTGCATCCGCACCACGGCCTGCGGCGCAAGCCGGAACGCCGGCCCGGCCAATGCCAGCACCACGAGCACGAATCCCATGCCGAACAGCCACGGCGCCGCGCCGCTGCGCAACGCGCCCGGCGCGCCCTGGCTCAGGTACGGCAGCAACTGCGGATCGCAGATGCGCCGCCACGGATCGGCGCGGCGCGCGTGTCGCCGCCAACCCCACCACACCAGCGGCAGCAGCGCCAGCGCGACGAGCCAGGCGGGGCGCAGGAAATGGAAATGTTCGAGGAATCCGCTCATGCGGCGGCCCTCGCACGCGTGGCCAGCGGTTGCAGCAGCAATGCCAGCAGCACGAGCACCAGCGCGGCGGCGGCCGGGTACACGAACAGGTCCTGCCGCGGACGGATGCGTTCGCCGGCCTGCTCGATGGGCTCGAGCCGATCCAGTTCGGCATAGATGCCCGCCAGTTCGCTGGTGTTCCGGGCGCGGAAGAATCGCCCGCCGGTGGCAGCGGCGATCTTCTCCAGTGTGGCTTCGTCGATCTCGGCCGAGGGCAGCGTCATGCCGAACGGCCCGCGCTGGCCGTCGGAACCGAAGGCGACGGTATAGACCCGCACCTGGTGCGCCTGCGCCAGTTCAGTGGCCTGCAAGGGTTGCAGCGCGCCGGTGGTGTTGACGCCATCGGTGAGCAGGATCAGTACGCGCTGCTGCGCCGGGCGCTCGCGCAGGCGCTTGACCGCCAGGCCGATGGCATCGCCGATGGCGGTCTCGCGCCCGGCCAGGCCCACGGCGCTGGTGTCCAGTTGATGGCGCACGCTGCGCCGGTCGAAGGTGAGCGGGGTGATCTGATAGGCCTGCTGGCCGAACAGGATCAGGCCGAGGCGATCGCCTGCACGGCGCTCGAGGAAGTCGCCGAGCACGATCTTGACCGCTTGCAGGCGATCCACGCGCCGCCCGGCCACGCTCATGTCCTCGGCCGCCATGCTGCCGGACACGTCCACCGCCAGCATCAGATCGCGCCCGCTCTGCGGCGGCGCTTCCGGTTCGCCCACCCACTGCGGCCGCGCGGCCGCCGTGCACAGCACCGCGTAGGCCAGCAGCGGCAGCCACATGCGCGCGCGCAGGCCGCCGCCCGTGGCCTGCCCGGCCAGGCCGACCAGTTCGGCATAGAACGGCACCCGCAATGCCGCGCCACCGCCGCCACTGGCGCGCGGCAGCAACCACCACGCCAGCCACGGCAACGGCAATGCGGCGAACGCCCAGGGCCAGACGAACTCAAGCATCGCGCGCTCCGGCGAAGGCGATCAGGCGCGGGCCGACGAGCCCGGCCAGCGCGCGCGCGGCCCCGGCATCGACCTGGCGGCGATACGGGCCGTCGAGCAGCAGCCGGCCCGGGCCTTCGGAGAAGGGCCTGGCCGGATCGTCGGCATCGAGGAAACGCAGCCACGCCTCGCCCTGCAAGGTCGCGGACTGCGGCGCGAAGCGCAACGCGGCGCGGCGCAACAGGGTGGAGAGCGCGGCGACCTGGCGCGCCTCCTCGCCCGGCGCGGCGGTGAGCGCCAGCGCCGTGTCGAACTCGATGCGCAACATCTCGCGCAATCGCGCGCGTTGCGAGCGCCGCCGCAGCCACCACGCCAGTGCCGCGAGCAATGCGATCAGCAGTGCCGCCAGCATCCACCAGCCCGGTGCCGGCGGCCACCATGATGGCGCCGCCGGCAGGTGGATATCGGCCAGCTGCGGGCCGTCGGGCATCATGCCACCGCCTCGTCGCGGGGCTGGACCGCGGTCGCGCCGCGCAGCAGCGCGCCCAGCGCATCGACCGGATCGGCATCGGTGGCTACCTGCGCCACGCGCGCGCCGGCGCGGCGCAGGTGCGCGATGGACTGTGCGTGCAGATCGGAAAAATGCGCCTGCCAGCGCCGCCGCGCCTCGCGCGTTCCGAGGTGCAGGCGGCCGATGCGCTGGCCGTCGCCGATGCGGTAATCCTCCGGCGGCGGCGGCGCCTGTTCGATGGGATCGACGATCAGGCACGCGGCGAGGTCGTGATGCGCGCGCAGTCGCGCCACGGCCGAGGACACCTGCGCATCGACGCTGCGCGGATCCAGCAGCAGCAGCACCTGGCTGCCGGGTCGCAGCACGCGCCGCAACGCATCGAGCGCGCGCGCGACGTTCGCCGCTTCCCCGCCGCTTTCCTGCGACCCGATGGCCGGCTGCCAGCGCACCAGCGCATCGAGCGCGCGCAACACGCCGCGCCGCCCGCCCAGCGGGGGCATCAGGTCGACCGCTTCGCCGCATCCGGCGGCGGCCAGGCGATGGCCTTCCTGCGCGGCGAGCCAGAGCATCAGCGCGGCCAGGCGCGCGGCCTGCACCGACTTGAAGCAGGCGCGCGTGCCGAACGCCATCGCCGGGGCGCGGTCGTAGACCACCGCCGTGGTGCGCTCGCGTTCGGGCTGGAACAGCTTGGTGTGGGTGCGGCCGCTGCGCGCCGTGACGCGCCAATCGATGTGGCGCACGTCGTCGCCGGGCGCGTAGGGACGCGATTCGGCGTACTCCATGCCGCGCCCACGGAACGGCGAGTGGTTCGAGCCCGACAGCGCATCGGCGCTGCGGCGCTGCGCCAGCCGTGCCAGCCGCGTGACCTGGCCGCGCAGCGCGACCAGTTCGCGCAGGTCGAACCGGACGCCCGGGATCGCTGCCTCGTGCATCGCGCGGCGGCTCAGGGCACCGGGATGCGGTCGAGCAGCGCGTTCACCACGTCGTCGCTGCTCGCGCCATCGGCTTCGGCCTCGAACGAGAGCAGCACGCGATGGCGCAGCACGTCGAGCGCGACGGCGTGGATGTCCTGCGGCGCGACGTAATCGCGCCCCGCGAGCCACGCATGCGCGCGCGCGCAACGCTCCAGCGCGATGGTGCCGCGCGGGCTGGCGCCGAAGGCGATGCGGCGGCCCAGCGCCGCGTCGTAGCCGGAGGCGTCGCGCGTGGCCAGGACGATCTCGACCAGGTAGCGCTCCACGTCCTGCGACAGGTGCAGTTCCAGCACCGCGCGGCGCGCGGCGAAAATGGACTCGGCCGCGATCCGCACCGGCGCGGCAGCCTCGCCGCCCTGGCTTTCGACCCGCGCCTTGGCGCGCGCCAGGTCGAGGATGCGCATTTCCGCATCGGCCTGCGGATAGCCGATGCGCACGTGCATCAGGAACCGGTAGAGCTGGGCTTCTGGCAAGGGATAGGTGCCTTCCTGCTCGATGGGGTTCTGCGTGGCCATGACCAGGAACAGGGGCGGCAAGGGATAGGTCACGCGCCCGACGGTGATCTGGCGTTCGCCCATCGCCTCCAGCAGCGCCGACTGCACTTTCGCCGGGGCGCGGTTGATCTCGTCGGCCAGCAGCAGGTTGTGGAAGATCGGGCCGGGCTGGAACTCGAAGCGGCCTTCCTGCGGGCGATAGATGTCCGTGCCGGTGAGATCGGACGGCAAGAGATCCGGGGTGAACTGGATGCGGTGGAAATCGGCTTCGATGCGCGCGGCCAGTTCCTTGATCGCGGTGGTCTTGGCCAGGCCGGGCGCGCCTTCGACCAGCAGGTGGCCATCGGCCAGCAGCGCGATCAGCAGGCGTTCGACCAGCGCTGGCTGCCCGATGACGCGCTCGGACAGGTGCTCGCGCAACTGCGCGAAGCCGGATTGCAGGTGCGCCGGATCGGCGCGTTCGATTTGACCATCCATGCCGGGGTCCGTATGTCGGGATGCGAGGAGAAGCGGGCAGTGTTGGACCTGCGCCGCGTGGCAAGGTTCCGATTCTAGAGCGTGTCATGCACTTTGAAGCGCCTTGCCAGCGGCATAGCCACGCGGACAAGGCGCTTCAAAGTGCATGACACGCTCTACGGCCACACATGGTGCGCCGCGATGCGCGGCGGGGCGCATGCCTGAGGTCATGCCTGGCCGGAAAACCCTTGCTGCACGGCTACCGCGCTGGCGCGTCGTCGCTCCCCAGCACCTGCGCCAGCGGTAGCGGCTTGCCGATCAGATAGCCCTGCGCGTAGCGCACGCCCAGGCTACGCAGCACTTCCAGTTGCGTCGGCGTTTCGATGCCCTCCACCAGCGCATCGGCGCCGATGGCGCGCACCAGCGAGACGATGGCCTCCAGCATCGCCATGCCCCGGCCCGGCCCGTCGACGCCACGCGCGAAGGCCTGGTCGATCTTCACGGTATCGAAGCGCAACTCGTTCAGGTGACTGAGGTTGGAGAAACCCGTGCCGAAATCGTCCAGCGCCACCCGGATGCCAGCCTCGCGGCAGGTGGCGAGCACTTCGGCGACTTGCCCGTAATCGAGCACCTGGCTTTCGGTGATTTCCAGCTTCACCGCGCTGGTGGGAAGTTCCGCCGCGCGAAGCCGGCCGAGCAGGGTCTGGATCAGCCCGGCCTCGCGCAGCTGGCGCGGCGAGACGTTGATCGAGACGAAGGGCAGCGGCCCGATGCCGCGCTGGCGCATCGCCACCAGCGCGTGGATCGCCTGTTCCAGCATGTACTCGCCCACCGGCACGATCAGCGAAGTCTCCTCGGCCAGCGCGATGAACTCGGCCGGCGACACCGGGCCGCGCTCGGGATGGTTCCAGCGCACCAATGCCTCGTATCCGGCCACGCGCCCCTGCGCCACTTCGTAGAGCGGCTGGAGGTGCATGTCCAGGCGACGCCCGGCCAGCGCATCGCGCAACTGCGATTCGAGCCGGATCTTGCCGATGGCGACGACGTCCTCGGCGCCGGCTGCGGTTTCCGGCGCGTCCAGGCCACGCATCGTCGCCAGCATCGCGCGGTAGCGCTTGAGCTGCCCGCCGAGCAACGCCCGCACCACCGGATCGGTCTGCGCCACACGGTCGGCCAGATGCTCCCGGTCGATGACCAGCAACACCGTCTCCTCGAGGGCGATGGCGGTGGCCGTGCGCGGCGCATCGTCGATCATCGCCATCTCGCCGACCAGATCGCCAGGACCGAGATCGGCCAGCGTCAGCGCACTGTCGCCCTGTCCGACGACGATGCGGATCGTCCCGCTCTCGATCAGGAAGGCCGAACGGCCCGACTCGTGTTCGCGGAACAGCGTTTCACCGGCGCGAAGCGTCCTGCGGCTCATGGGCCTGCCTCGAGAGAGGGCGTTGGGTGGCCGATCATCGCACGTGGAGAGGCGACCGAACGAACCTGCGGGGCTTCAGGAGGCCCCACGAAAAAGGGGGCTTTCGCCCCCTTTTCCGAAACCGCTCGTCATTGCCAGACGGCAATACAATTGCGGGCCTGATTCATCTGCACGGTGGTGATCGGCTGATTGGTCGGGGTCGCGTTGCAGCTGCTTCCCGCCCAGCTGGAGAACACCGCGCCGGCTACCGTGCTGTCGGCCACCAGCGTGACGGTGGTGCCTTCGTCGAAGCTCGCGCTCGTCGGGCAGTTCACTGCTGCATTTCCCGTCGGGCTTGCCGGTACCGTGCAGGAAATGCCTGCCGGCGAACTGCTGACCATGTAGGCACCTGCGCCCATGGTAGCGCCGCTGGACACACTCACGGACAGCGCGTGCTGCGGATTCGGCCCGGTCGACGGACAACCCGCCGGCAGCGGACTGACGTAGATCGTGCACAGATCCTCGCCCTGCAACGTGACCACCGCGCTGGCGCTGCCATCGGCGGTTTCGAACGTGCACGAACCGCTGCCGGCACCACCGATCTGGTCGAGGTTGTCGACGCGGATCGTCGCCGTGGTCTGGCCGCTGGCGTTGGTGACGCCCGGACCCGGATTCAGCCAGATCGTCGCGCCGCTCTGGCCTTCGCAGCTGCCGACGATCTGATGGCCCGGCAACGGCACACCGTTGTTGTTGACCAGAGTCAGGGTGACCAGGCCGCCGCTGCGCATCGCGGTCGGGTTGGCCATCAGCACCATCGGCTGGAAGCTGAACGTGACCGTGCCTTCCGCGCCGACCGCGCTGAAGATCAGCTCCGGCTCGTTGTCGCCTTCGAGCACGCCCTGAGTGCGGACGGTTGCCGTGGTGCAACCGCTGCCGAACGAGGTGACGTTCTCGACGGTGCCGGCACCGGCAACGTCGTCCACCCATCCGCTGCCCGCCAGGTTCTGGAACGCGAAGTTCACCGGGATGCCGCCCATCGGCGCGCTGAGCGCATCGTAGATGCAGATGGTCACGTCGCGGGTGGTGTTGGCAGGCAGCACCGAGGGGCTGACCACCATCTGCGCCGGCGCCACGCCGGCGAAGTACGCGAACTCGACATCGGTCACCTTCTTGGGCTGGCCGGCCACGACCGGACCATCGCCCTGCGCCCAGACCACGGCCAGCTTGCCGAGCTTGGAAACCGGGTAGTTCATCTTGGTGACGGCCACGCCCATTTCGTTGGTGGTGGCGGTGGCGGTGATGTTGCCGTCGGCCGAGCGGCCGATGATGTACGGCAGCACGCCCTGGTAGTTGACGCTCTGGCCGGTGGTGTCGTTGTGGTTGAAGCGGTAATCGACGCTCAGGCTCGTCTGGCTGTGGACCTGGGTCACGACGCGCGCGCTTTCCAGATCCTGGTTGCCGATCACTTCCTCGCCCATCACCACCAGGGTGTCGCCCGGCCCAGCGCCGCCGCCTGCGGTGAGGAAGCGGCCGCCCGCGGCGGTGAACAACGTACCGCCTTCCTGCGGATCGCCATCGCCACCGGCAATGTAGTAGTCGCCCACGCCGGTTTCCTGCGGCTCATCGATCATGCCGAAGCGGATCTGGGTACCCGGCAGCACCGGGTTGCCGAGACGGTCGGTGGCGATGACGGCCACGGTCACGCTGTAGGTCGCATCCGGCGACGGCGGGATGGCGATGCCGTCGTCATTGACTTCGATGTCTTCGCCGTGGGGATTGATCGTCAACGCGTTGACGATGGGCTGGGTGATTTCCAGGTCGAACAGGCGGCCGTCGGACACGGCGACCGAACGCTCCACCGTCACCGGGTCGCTGATGCCGTTGTCGACGTTGTTGTCGGCGCGGTCGGCGGTCAGGCGAACCACATAGGAACCCACATCCGAGCCGGCGATGAAGTTCGCCGCACCCACGCCCGCGGTGGTGCGCAGATTGATCGCCTGACCACTCACCGACGTACCGGCTGCGTTGACGCCATTCAGGCGAGGCGCGTTGGCACCCGAGGCACCGACGATTTCAAGACGGTAGTTGTTGTATGCCGTACCGGCCGCTTCCGGCTCGGGCACAGGCTGTCCCAGCGCATCGCGCACGTGGATATCCAGCAGGCCGCTGCTGTTGCCACCCGAGCCCTGGGCGTAGATCGGGCCGGACACCAGGTCCAACGCCAACTGGGTCGGAAGCGGCGGGGTCGCGGCGACGATGGTGAACACCTGGGTGGCCGTAATCGTCTGGTTGGTGACCTCATCCAGCGTGGTGACGGTCAGCGTGGTGCTGCCGGTGGACTGGAGCGAATGGACGAAAAGGGTCGCCTTGCCGGCCACCACGTCCACGGGCGCCTGACCCATGCGGATCAGGAACTCGCAGCCTTCGAGCGTTTCCATGTCGCACTCGGTTTCCGGATCATCCAGCGTACTGAAGCCGCCGGTATTGTCGACCGGATTCAGCGACACCTGGATGCCGTCCTCCTTGTTGACCGGCTGGCCATTGCCATCGCGTACCGTCACAGTGACCTCGGCCATGTAAGGCGAACCCATGAACGGAAGGACGGCATACACGTTCACCGGCAACTCGGTGCGAGTGGCCGCGATCTGCAGGCGGTGATCACCGCTGCCGCTGACAGCAATGGTCACATTCGTGGTCGCGGTACCGGCCGAACCCGAAGTCGAGAAGGTCAGCGTGACATTGCCCGAGCCGCCGGCGGTGTAGCGAAAGTTGACGACGCCGCCAGAAGTCGGGCCACTGGCAGCCTCGCTCGTCGCGCCGGTTGGCGGAACGTAGCGGATCGTGCCGGCGTTGCTCGGGGACAGCGTGGCGTTGACAGCCGTGCCATCTGCGATCGCCGAACCGTTGGCATTGGTCACGCGAACCTGAACTTCGACTGGCTGGCCGGGTGCCGCACTGCTGGCACTGGGGGTTGCGGTGATCCGGATCGCCGGCGGCTGGAATATCGAGTCGCCGCCGCTGCTTCCGCCGCCACAGGCGGTCAGTAGCGATGCCGCCGTCAGCAGCAAGAGGCTTTTCAGGATGGCTGCAAATTTCATGGGTAGTCTCCGCGAACCGGGTCGCTTCCTGCGTTTACTGAAAAATGATCGGACAGTGCTGCAAGTCAGCCGCCCCGGGGACCGGCGACGTTGAGCACCTTGGGCGTGACGAAGATCAGCAGTTCGGCCTTGGTCTGATCTTTGCTCTTGTTACGGAACAGGTTGCCGAGCACGGGGACGTCGCCCAGGAAGGGCACCTTGGTAATGTCCTCCTGGCTGGTGAATTCATAGACGCCGCCAACGACCACTGTCTGGCCACTGTCGACCAGCACTGCCGTGGTTACTTCGCGCTTGGCCAGTTCAGGCGTGGAACCCAGTTCGCCCAAGTTGACGTACCCGATGATCTCGTCCTTCTTGACGGCCATGTTGAGGAAGACCCGCCCGTCCTGGGTGATGGTGGGAGTGACTTTCAGTTCGAGCAGAGCTTCCTTGAAGTTCACTGTCGGCTGCGCGGCGCCGCCACCCGAGGCCTGAATCGTGACGTAGCCCACTTCCCGGCCTTGGCTGATCTTGGCTTCGCGTTGATTGGAGGTGATCACCCGGGGGCTGGAAACCACTTCGCCACGCCCCTCGCTCTGCAAAGCAGAAAGCTCCAGGTCCAGTAGGTAGTCCGCCCCAAGGATCGAGAATCCGATTGCGCCCGCAGGGTTGCTCACGGGAAGATTCACGTTCAACCGATCCCCGATGCCCACACCGGCGCCTATCCCCGCCAGGGCATTGCGTCCATTCAGGCGATTGTTCAGCGCAGCATTGGCCATGGTGGCCGAACCGCCGAGGGATCCGCTCGTCGTGATGATCGTGTTGTCCCCTTCCTGGCGGCCGCTACTGATGCCAAAACGGGCTCCCAGTTCGCGGGCGAAATTCTCGGTGGCAATGACAATGCGTGCCTCGATCAGCACCTGATCCACGGGACGATCAAGCAATACGATCAGTTCCTTGATCTCGGCGATCTTCTCCGCAGTGTCGTTCAGGAGCAGGGTGTTGGTCCTGGGGTCGTGCGTCACACTGCCTCGCGAGGAAAGGAAACCGCGATCGCGGTCCATTGTCTGGCCGCTGCCGCCGCCCCTGGAACCAGCCTGGCTGGATTTGCTTTCCTCGGTCAGCAAGCTGGCGATTTCCGCGGCGCTGCCGTAGTTGATCGGAATGTATTCCGTCAGCAGTTCCGCCCGGTCTTCCATTTCCCTGCGTGCATCCGCTATCGCCTTTTCGTAGGCCGCGATCTCGCTCTGCGGCGCGACCCACACGACATTTCCATCGCTGCGCTTGTCCAGGCTCTTGGCGCGCAGGACGATGTCCAGCGCCTGGTCCCAAGGCACGTTGATCAGGCGCAAGGTCACGTTGCCGGATACCGAATCGGCCGCGACGATGTTGAGGCCGGATTCCTCGGCAATCAGCTGCAGCACGGTGCGAACGGGGATTTCCTGGAAGTTGAAGGTCACCGGCGTGCCGCTGTAGCCTTTCTTTTCCTCGCGGCCAAGGCCGGTGACATCCGCCGCAGCCGCCTCTTCCGCGCGCCGCGGCGATACTTCGAGCACGTACTGGTTGCCAGTCTGGTAGGCCAGGGTCTCGAACGGACCGGTCGTGGATACGGTGACGCGCGAGCCGTTGCCGCGTTGAGTGGTTTCGATCGAGCGCACCGGCGTGGCGAAGTCGGTCACGTCCAGCTTCTGGCGCAGCGCCTCGGGTACGTCAACGTCCTGCAGGTCGATGACCACGGTCTGGCCTTCGCTGCGCAGGTCGGCGATCACGTTCTCGCTGCCCAGTTCCAGCAGGATGCGCGCCGCACCCTCGGGCGTACGGCGGAAGTCCACGTTGGCGATGGCCGGGTTGCGCCCACCCACGCGCTTGGCCGGATCGGCCGCCAGACCCGGTGTCGCCGCCGCCGCAGTGGCGTACCCCGAAGCGGCGATGTCGATGACGTAGCTGCTGCCGTCGGCATAGGCCTGGTAGGTCGTCCGCTCGAACAGATCGACCACCACCCGCGTCCTGCCGCCGGCTTCGACCGCGCTGATCGCATTGGTCGCGCCGTTGCCGACCGCGATGCGACGATCCACGACACGGTTGGACGTGCCCGGCAGGTCGATGGCGATGCGCGGCGGATCATCGGTGGTGAAGGCCTGCGCGCCCGCTGCCGGTTCGGCCAGGTGCAGGACCACGCGCACGCTGCCATCGCTGGCGGTGGCGTAGCTGATCTCCTGCAGGACGTTGGCCGCCAACGGCCCCGCCGCGATGAGGGCGAACATACCGAGCAAGCCGGCAAGCTTGCGCTTGATCTGCGGCGCCATTCCCTGGAATTTTTGATTCGTCGAGGTCATTTGCTATCCCCCATCCCTATTGATCGTCCAGCGCCACTTGGGCTTTGCGTTCCATCCACCCGCCGGCACCGTCGGGCACCAGTTCCGTCATTTCGATGCGGTTCTCGTAGATCGCGTCGATGCGTCCATCGCTCTGGCCCATGTACTGGCCCGCGACGACCTTGTGCACGACGCGGTCCGGATCCATCACCAGGGCCACCATCTGGTTGCCCGCTCCCAGCGTCCCGACCATGTCCAGGCTGTCGAGCGGGAACGCCTCGAGCGGTTCCTTGCGACGCGTGGGATCGGGCCGGAGCGAAGAATCGGAAACCGCCTCCTGCTCGGCCACGGGGTTGCTGAAGGGGTCGCGCAGGTTCTGCGCGGCGTATTCGAAGGTCTCGAACTGGCGCATCACCGGCAGCGGGTCCAGTGGCTTGGGCGGCCGCGACTTGACGTCGGCGACCCAGGCCTGGAGGTCGGACATGCCCGGTGCACAGCCGGCCAGAAGGACCGCACCGGCGATGGCCAGCAACAGCGGCCGCCACGACGCGCGAAGGTTCCGAGGGTTGGCATGCAGTGCATTCATCGACGCGCCCCTCCCTGTACCGGCGTTTCCGGAGCGGTTTCGTCCTCATCCAGGTAGCGGTAGGTCTTGACGGTGCCCTCGAGCACCAGCGCGCCTCCCGCCTTGTCTCCACGAGGTTTCAACGAAATGTCGTGCATCGTCATGATGACCACGCGCGGCAGCGAGGCCACGCCGCTGACGAAGGCACCGAACTGGTGGTAGGTGCCCACCATGCGCAGTGCAATCGGCTTCTCGGCGTAGAACTCCTTCTTGATTTCCGGCTGCGGCTGGAACAACTCGTTCTGGATGCCGCTGGCCAGCGCCGTCTGCGAGATGTCGACGATGAGGTCGGCCATCTCGGTGCGGCTGGGCAACTGGCGCAGCATCTGCTGGAGCATCAGTTCCATGTCGGCGAGCTGCTGCTTGAGCGGCTCCAGGTTCACCGCGCGCGCCTGCTTCTGCTCGAACTGGCTGCGCAGGTCGCGCTCCTTGCGCTCCTCGCTGGTCAGGAGGTCTTGCTGGTCGCTGACCACCAGATACCAGCCCAGGAACAGGATCAGGCCGACGAGCAGGGCGCAGAAGAACACCTTGACCGAGGTCGGCCAGCCACCGGGATTGCTGGTATCCAGATTGCGAAGGTCGAATCCGCCGCTCATTGCCCACCCCCGGCCGACGCATCGCCCTCGGCGTTTTCATCCTTGGGCTGCACCAGCGCAACCTTGAGATTGAAGATGTAAGGCATGTTCTTCTCGCTGCCCTTGGCCTCGATGATCGAGAGATCCGGGTTCGACATCCAGCCGGAACCTTCCAGCGCCCGGATGTACGAGGAAACGCGCGCATTGGACTGCGTCACGCCTTCCAGCGTGAGGACGGTGCCGGCCTGCTTGATCGAGGTCAGGCGCACACCTTCGGGAATGGTGCGGACCAGCTCGTCGAACAGATGCACCATCTGCGAACGGCTGGCCTGGAGCTGCTCGATGACCTGCTTGCGCTGGAGAAGATCTGCGCGCTTGCGGTCCAGCGCCTCGATCTCCTTGATCTTTTCATCGACCAGCTTGATCTCGTTCTGCAGGTAACTGTTGCGCGCCTGCTGCGCCTGGATCAGCGAGTCGTAGTACATCTTGACGCCGAACACGGCCAGCACCGCCGCGATGGCGACGCCGCCCAGCAGGCTGTAGAACTGCTTCTGGCGCTGCTTGCGGCGCTCGGCGCGCCACGGGAGGAGGTTGATCTTTGCCATCAGTCGAAGCTCCTCATGGCCAGCCCGCAGGCGATCATCAGCGCCGGCGCGTCCTGCGCCAGCGCCTGCGCCTGCACGCGCGAGGACAGGGACATGTTGGCGAGCGGATTGGCGACCACGGTCAGCACGCCGATCTGCTCTTCCACCATTTCGGCGATGCCGGGGATCGAGGCGCAACCGCCGGCCAGGACGATCTGGTCGACGCGGTTGAACTCGCTGCCGGCATAGAAGAACTGGAGCAGACGGCCGATCTGCTGGACCATCGCCTCCTTGAACGGCTCCAGCACCTCGATCTCATAGCTCTCGGGCAATCCGCCCTGGCGCTTGGCCAGGCCGGCTTCCTCGTAGGACAGGCCGTAGCGGCGCATCACCTCGTCGGTGAGCTGCTTGCCGCCGAACACCTGCTCGCGCGAGTAGATGCTGCGCTGGTTGCGCAGCACGTTGAGCGTGGTCATCGTCGCGCCCACGTCCATCAGCGCCACGAGCGCGTCCTTGGGCACCGAGAGCTGGTCGGCGATCAGGCGGAAGGCGTTCTCCATCGCGAACGCTTCCACGTCGATGATCTTCGCGGTCAGCCCGCCCAGCTCCAGCGCGGACTGGCGCACTTCGACATTCTCGGTGCGCGAGGCGGCCAGCAGCACCTGGACCATCTCCGGGTTGTCCTTGACCGGGCCGAGCACCTCGAAATCGAGGCTGACTTCCTCGATCGGGTACGGGATATACTGCGCGGCTTCGACCTGAACCTGGTCTTCCAGGTCGTCCTCGCCCAGGTTGGCCTGCATCGGGATCGTCTTGGTGATCACGGCGGACCCGGCGACGGCGGCGGCGGCCTGTTTGAGGCGGGAACCCGAACGCGACAGCGCGCGCTTGATCGCCTCGCCCACGGCTTCCACCTCGACGATGTTCTTCTCGACCACCGCATTGGGCGGCAGCGGCTCGACCGCATAGTGTTCGACGCGGTACTTGCCCCCAGCCTGACCAAGCTGCAGCAACTTGACCGCCGTGGAACTGATGTCCACGCCAATCAGGGGTGTAGTGTTGGTAGCGAACAGCCCCACGATTTCTCCCCTCCGAACGGGCTCTTACGAGCAACTCTTGCGTTGGCACATTAAATAACGAGTCTTAACGGTTTGGCAACAGGGAGCGTCTTTCCCCTCTCCCCAGCCCCGACCCGCCACTCGGCGATACGCCCCTTCGTACCCGTCGCCAAGCCCCATCTGCCGACTAGGCGAACATTCTATACTCTCCCTTAAGAATTTCTGCAAACCCTTGGTATTAGCGCGAAAATGTCCCGTCTCCGTCGCCTCCTGAAGTGGTCGTTCATCCTCGGTCTCGCGTTGTTCCTGTGCGCGGTCGCCGCCTTCGGCGTGCTGTACTGGCTGGTGGCTCCCGGGCTGCCGTCGGTGCAGACATTGCGCGATGTCGAGTACCAGGTGCCGCTGGGGGTCTACAGCGCCGACGGCAAGCTGATCGCCCTGTTCGGCGAGACGCGCCGCACCCCGGTGCGCATCGAGGACGTGCCCGAGCCGGTGAAGCAGGCCTTCATCGCGCTGGAGGATGCGCGCTTCTACGACCATCCCGGCGTGGACTGGCGCGGCACCGCCCGCGCCGTCTGGCTGCTGGCCACCACCGACGACCGCCGCGTGCCGGGCGGATCGACGATCACCCAGCAGGTGGCCAAGATGTTCTTCCTCAGCCCCGAATACAGCTACGTGCGCAAGTTCCGGGAGATGCTGCTGGCGCTGAAGATGGAGCGCGAGCTGAGCAAGGACGAGATCCTCGGGCTCTACCTCAACAAGAGCTTCTTCGGCAACCGCGCCTACGGCATCGTCGCGGCGGCCGAGTTCTACTACGGCAAGACGCTGGAGGAACTGACCCTGGCCGAGGCCGCGACGCTGGCCTCGATCCCGAAATTCCCCTCCAGCGGCAACCCGATCATCAACCCCGAACGCGCCATGATCCGGCGCAACTATGCGCTGTTGCGCATGCACGAACTGGACTTCATCGACCAGCCCCAGTACCAGGCCGCCGTGGCCGAACCCAACCGCGCCTCGCCGCACGAGCCACCGGTGGAACTGGAAGCCTCCTACGTGGCCGAGATGGTGCGCCAGACGATGGTGGACCGCTACGGCGCCGATGCCTTCACCGGCGGCTACCGCGCCTACACCACGCTGGATTCGCGCATCCAGGAAGCGGCCAACAGCGGCATCCGCGCGGCGCTTTCGGCCTACGACCGCCGCCACGGCTGGCGCGGCGCCGAGGGCCATGTCGAACTGCCGGAAACGGTCACGCCGGCGTTCGCGCAGCAGGCATTGCGCGACTACCGCCAACTGGGCGGCCTGCTGCCGGCCCTGGTGACTTCGGTGGGCCAGACCGAGGCGACGCTGACGCTGGCCGACGGCCAGGAGGCGACGCTGGACATGGCGCAGCTGCGCTGGGCGGCGCCCTACGTCTCCGCGGACCGGCGCGGCAACGCGCCGCGCAAGCCGGCCGACGTGCTGGCGCCCGGCGACATCGTGCGGCTCTCGCGCAACGCCGAGGGCGGCTTCGAACTGGCACAGATCCCGGCGGCGCAGGGCGCACTGGTGACGATGTCGGCCGAGGACGGCGCGATCCTGGCGCTGAACGGCGGTTTCAGCTTCGGCATCAACAAGTTCAACCGCGCCACCCAGTCGCTGCGCCAGCCCGGCTCCAGCTTCAAGCCCTTCGTCTATGCCGCCGCCTTCGAGCGCGGCTTCCATCCCGGCTCGATCGTGCTGGACGCGCCCGTGGTGTTCCACGATCGTTCCACCGGAAGCTCATGGCGGCCGTCCAACGACAACAACACCTTCTCCGGCCCGATGCGGCTGCGCGAGGCGATGGTGACCTCGCGCAACCTCGTCTCGGTGCGCATCCTCGACGCCATCGGCGCGAACTACGCCAAGCGCTACATCCAGGGCTTCGGCTTCCCGCCCGAGAGCCTGCCGGAGAACCTCTCGCTGGCGCTGGGCACAAGCTCGGTGCCGCCGCTGGCCGCCGCGCGCGGCTACGCGGTGTTCGTCAATGGCGGCTTCCTGATCGACCCTTACTTCCTCTCCTACGTGGTGGACCGCAACGGCGTGGTGGTGTTTTCCGAACGCGCCCCGCGCGCCTGCCGCGACTGCCCGGAACGCTTCGCCCAGGGCGGCGGGCAGGTCGCCGGGTTCAACCTCGGCGACGCCGCGCCGGCCCAGGCCGCCCCGACCAGCGAATCCGGCCCGCCGGACACCCTGCTGGCGCCGCGCGCGGTGGACGAGCGCACCGCGTTCCTGATCCATTCGATCCTGCGCGACGTGGTCCAGCGCGGCACCGGGCGCGCCGCGCGCGTGCTCAACCGCACCGACATCGGCGGCAAGACCGGCACCACCAACGACTACCGCGACGCCTGGTTCTCCGGCTTCGGCGCGAACATCGTGACCAGCGCCTGGGTGGGCATGGACGATTTCTCCACGCTGGGCTCGCGCGAATTCGGCGCGCAGGCCGCGCTGCCGATGTGGATCGACACCATGCGCGCGGCACTGGACGGCGTGCCGGAAACGCCGCCCACGATCCCCAACGGCATCGTCACCGCGCTGATCGACCCCCACACCGGCCTGCTCGCGCCCGCCGGCACGCCCGGCGCGATCAACGAGTTCATGAAGGTCGAGGACGCCGCGCGGCTTGAAAGCGCCAGCGGCGACGCCACCCGCCACGCCACAACCGAGCGCGAGTCGTTCGACATCTTCTGATGGGCGGCCGCGGATGAACCAGCACGAGCGGCGCCGCTGGCTGGCCGAGCAGGCCGCCCGCTGCATGAGCGAATACGCCATCGACGACCCGTCGACGGCGCTGCGCCGCGTGCTGGCGCGCCAGGGCGCGACGCCGGATCGGCGCCAGTGGCCGGAAGCGGGGGAAATCCTGGCTGCGCTGCGCGACTACCAGCGCCTGTTCCGCGGCAGCGAACAAACCACCCACCTCGACGCGCGGCGAGAAGCGGCCATCGAGGCGATGCGCTTTCTCGCCGCCTTCCGCCCGCGCCTGGTCGGCGCGGCCCTGGAAGGCACCGCCGATGCCCATTCCCCGGTGCAACTGCACCTGCACGACGACGACCCCGACGCGGTACTGCGCTTCCTGCAAGAACACGGCATCGAGCACCGCGTCGGCGAACGCCGCATCCATTTGGACCCGCGGCGGCTCGCCCCGGTGCCGCACGTCGGCTTCGTCGCCGACGGCATCGACTTCGAGCTCTGGCTGCTCCCGGCCGACAGCGAGCGCCAGACGCCGCTGGCATCGGACGGGCGCACGCCGCTGCACCGCGCCGGACTGGCCGGCGTGATGCAACTGGGCGTCAAGGCATAGGCCCGACAGCGGAAGCGCCCCGGGCGGGGCGCTTCCGGTCGATGCCGGGAACCGGATCAGCCGCGCGCGTCGAAACCCACGTAGTCGCGCGGCGTCGCGCCGGTATAGATCTGGCGCGGACGGCCGATCTTGTTGTCCGGGTCGTTCTGCTGTTCCAGCCAGTGCGCCACCCAGCCGGCGGTGCGCGCGATCGCGAACATCACCGTGAACATCTCGGTCGGGATGCCGAGCGCCTTGTAGATGATGCCGCTGTAGAAGTCCACGTTCGGGTAGAGCTTGCGCTGCACGAAGTAGTCGTCCTTCAGCGCCGCCTCCTCCAGGCGCATCGCCACGTCCAGCAGCGGATCGTCCACGCCCAGCTCGCCGAGCACCTTGTGCGTCATCTCGCGGATGATCTTGGCGCGCGGGTCGAAGTTCTTGTAGACGCGATGGCCGAAGCCCATCAGGCGGAAGCCCGATTCCTTGTCCTTGGCCTTGTCCACCGCCGACTGCACGTTCTTCACGTCGCCGATCTCGGCCAGCATCTTCAGCACCGCCTCGTTCGCGCCGCCGTGCGCCGGCCCCCACAGCGCGGCCACGCCGGCGGCCACGCTCACGTAGGGATTGGCGCCGGTGGAGCCGACCAGGCGCACGGTGGAGGTGGAGGCGTTCTGCTCGTGGTCGGCGTGCAGGATGAACAGGAGATCCATCGCGCGCGCGGCGACCGGCGGCAGCGTCAGCGGCTCGCTCGGCACTTCCTTCATCATGTGCAGGAAGCGCGTGGTGTATTCGAGGTTGTTGCGCGGATAGCGGATCGGCCAGCCGATGGAGTAGCGGTAGCAGGCGGCGGCGATCGTCGGCACCTTGGCGATCAGGCGGATCGCGGCCAGGCGGCGCTGCTCGGGATCTTCCAGGTCCAGGTCGTTGTGGTAGAAGCTCGCCAGCGAGCCGAGCATGCCGGTCAGCATCGCCATCGGGTGCGCGTCGTGGCGGAAGCCGTAGAGGAAGGTGCGGAAGGCCTCGTGCATCATCGTGTGATGCGTGACCTCGTGCTCGAACGCGCCGAACTGCGCCTTGGTGGGCAGCTCGCCGTTCATCAGCAGGTAGGCCACCTCCAGGAAGCTCGACTTCTCGGCCAGTTGCTCGATCGGGTAGCCGCGATACAGCAGCACGCCCTCGTCGCCGTCGATGTAGGTGATGGCGCTGCGACAGCTGGCGGTGGAGACGAAGCCCGGGTCGAAGGTGAAATATCCGGTGTCCTTGTACAGCTTGCCGATGTCCAGCGCCGGCGTGCCGAGGCTGCCGCGCTGCACCGGCAGCGAGGACGATTTGGCGGTGTCGGAATCGGTCAGAACGACGTGGGTACTGTCGGCCACGGGGTGTCTCCTTGCACAGGTGATTTCGGAGCGCGACGGCAGGATCGTGCTGCAGCCGCACAATCGCCCGATCCGGGCGCGATCCCATTCCGGGAATGGGCGCCAGTCACGCGGGAACCAGTGATTATTGCATAGCAAAACGCCGCCCGTCAGCGACGGGCGGCGTTCGACCTTGGTGCAATGGCGCGATCGTCAGCGGCGCGCGACGCGCCAGCCGGTCACTTGCTCGCGTAGCGGCGGCGGAACTTGTCCACGCGGCCGCCGGTATCGACGATCTTGTGCTTGCCGGTGTAGAAGGGGTGCGAGTTGGAGGACACTTCCACCTTGATCAGCGGATAGGTCTCGCCGTCTTCCCACTTGATCGTTTCCTTGCTGCTGAGCGTGGAACGGGTCAGGAACGAGAAGTCGGACGTAACGTCCTGGAACACCACGGCTTGGTACTTGGGATGGATATCGGCTTTCATGGGCTGTGACCTGCGGCCAGGGGAGATTGGCCAGAACGGCCGGGAGAAAAGAGCGGCATGATACCTTTGCCAGTTTCCAGGCGCAAGCTGGTCCGGGCGCAGGCCCGCCCCGGTACCGCCTTTCCACCGAGCCATTGCATGCGATACCCGCGATTCCTCCTGATGCTGGCCCTGTGTCTGCCCTGCCCTGCGGCCTTGGCGCAGCCGGTGCAGGTGCCCGGCACCGTGGCCCCGGCCGTCGAGCAGGCGCGCAAGGCGCTGGCGGCCGATGCCACGCTCGACGAAACCCGGCGCGAAGCGCTGGCCGCGTTGCTGGAACGCAGCGCCGCCGACGATGCCGGCGCCGATGCCGAACTGGCGCGCGCGCGCGAACTTTCCGGTGAAGCGGGCACCCTGCAGGCGCGCATCGACGCGCTGGAAGCGCAACTGCGCAGCGACCCTTCCGAACAGTTCGCCCGCTGGCGCGAAAGCCTCGACGCCGATGCCGGAACCGCGACGCTGGCGCAGCAGGTGTCCGACCTGGAAGCCGCCGCGGCCAATCTCTCCGCGCGCATCGCCGACACCACCGCGCAACTGGCCGCCGTGGACCAGCGCCCGGCCGCCATCGCGCAGGAACTGGACCAGGCGCGCCGCGATGCCGACGCCCTCGCCGCCCAGCGCACGCCGCCGCCCGGCGCGACCCTGGCGCAACGCATCGACGCGCTCGCGGCGCAGGCCGCCCAGCGCCTGCATCTGGCGCGCATCCAGGCATTGAGCGCCGAACGCGCGGCGCTGCCGGCACAGGCGCGCCTGCTGGAACTGACCCAGCGCAGCCTGCAACGCCAGGCCACGCTGGTGCGGCGCCAGGCCGGCGTCGTCGAGTCGCTGCTGGCGCGCAGCACCGATGCCGAGCTGGACGCGCTCGATTCGCGCCTGCGCGACGAAGCCGACGGCACCGGCGAACGCTCGCCGCTGCTGGCCGCCGAGGCCGCGCGCAACGTCGCCCTTGGACAGGAACTGGCCGCCACCGAAACCGCGACGCGCCAGGCCAGCGAGCAGTTGCGCCAGACCCGCGCGCGCACCGACGAAGCCGCCGACACCCTGCGCAACACCCAGGCCCGGCTCGCGCTGCAATCGCACGACGATGCCGTCGGCCTGATCCTCCTGAACGAGCGCCGCCGCATCGACGATCCGCTGCGCATCCGCCAGGATCTCTCGCAGACCCGGCGCAAGCTGGCGCAGGTGCAACTGCGCCTGATCGACCTGGACGAACAGGCCGATGCGCTGGCCTCGCCGCAGGACGCCGCCACGACCCTGCTGCGCGATGGCGACGACGAGGCCGCCATCGTCGATACGTCCACCCGCGACGAATTGCACGCACTGCTGACCACGCGCGCCGAACTGGTGGCGCGTCTGGCCTCGGCCGAGCGCGAACTGCTGCGCGTGCTCACCGAACTGGAAGCCGCGCTGGCCCGACACCTGGACACCACCGCCACGCTGGCCCGCCTGCTCGACCGCGAACTCCTGTGGTTCCCCAGCCACGAACGCGCCGGCGCCGCCTGGCTCAAGCGTCAACCCGAGGGCTGGAGCGACCTGCTCAAGCCTTCGCGCTACGCCACTTCCGGCCGGCTCCTGCTGGACACGCTGAAGCGCAACTGGCCGCTGCTGGCCGTGGCCGGCGCGCTGTTCGCACTGCTGCTGCGACAGCGCCAGCGGCTTGCCGAACGCCTGACCGCTCTGGCCCAGCCACTGCTGCGCGTGCGCACCGACCGCTATCGCCACACCCTGCGCGCCCTCGTGGTCACCGGATTCGCCGCGCTGGCCCTGCCGCTGCCGATGGCGCTGGCCGGATGGCTGCTGCGCCAGGCCGGCGAGGCGGGCAAGTTCAGCGATTCGCTCGGCCAGGCGCTGCTGGCCGCCGCCGGCAGCCTGTTCTTCTTCCAGTGCCTGCGCTGGCTGGTGGCCGACAACGGCCTCGCGCAAAAGCATTTCCGCTGGACCCAGGCGCGCCGCGACGCCGTCGCCGCCGCGCTGCCGTGGCTCGTCTACGTGCTGCTGCCGGCACAGTTCCTGCTGACGCTGGCCTTCGTGCGCGGACAGGAACCGGCGGTGGATACGGTCGGCCGGCTGGCCCTGCTGCTCATCTGTGGCAGCGGCGCGCTGCTGTGCTGGCGACTGCTCGCGCCCGGCGCACTGTGGACCTTTCGCGGCATCGCCGATCCGGAACCCTCGACACCGCGGCGCGCGCTGCGCGCGGGCCTGACCGCCGGGCTGCTCGCGATCGCAGCGCTGACGCTGGGCGGCTACGTGCTGACCGCGGCCACGCTGCTGCACAGCCTATGGCTGAGCCTGCTGCTGGTCACCGCGCTGGCGATCTTCCACGGCCTGGTGTCGCGCTGGTTCCTGCTCGGCGAACGCCGCCTGGCGCTGCGCCGCATCGAGGCCAGGCGCGAGGCGGAGGACGGACAGGCCGCGCAGCCGGCCGATGCCGACGTCGCCGGCGAACCGGCCTCCATCGACCCGGAGAACGAAGCGCTCAGCATCCAGAGCGTCAGCCAGCAGACCCGTCGCCTGCTGCGCGCGCTGGTCGCCGCGCTGATGGTGATCGGGCTGCTGTGGGTCTGGTCCGGCGTGCTGCCGGCGCTGGACCGGCTCGACACCATCGTGCTGTGGAGCGTCCCGGGCACGGATGCCAACGGCGCGCCCATGCCCTCGCCCATCACGCTCGCCGCCACGCTCGGCGGCCTGCTGACGCTGGCCCTCACCTTCATCGCCGCGCGCAACCTGCCGGGCCTGGTCGAACTGGGCCTGCTCTCGCGCATCCACATCGATGCCGGCACGCGCTACGCCATCACCAGCGTCAGCCGCTACCTGATCGTCATCGTCGGCATGATCGTCGGCCTCGGCCTCCTGGGCGTGCGCTGGACCCAGTTGCAGTGGCTGGCCGCCGCGCTGACGGTGGGCCTGGGCTTCGGCCTGCAGGAAATCTTCGCCAACTTCGTCTCCGGCCTGATCGTGCTGTTCGAGCGGCCCTACCGGGTCGGCGACACCATCACCATCGGCGAGGTCGAAGGCCGCGTCACGCGCATCCGCACCCGCGCCACCACGGTGCTGGATGCCGACAACCGCGAAGTCGTGGTGCCGAACAAGACCTTCATCACCTCGCGCTTCGTCAACTGGACGCTCAGCGACACGGTGACGCGCCTGGTGTTCAAGCTCAGCCTGGCGCAGGACGCCGATCCGCAGAAGGTCCGCGACCTGCTGCTCGACGCGGCCCGCGCCGAACCGCTCGTGCTCGCCCAGCCCGCGCCGGGCTGCTGGTTCACCCAGATCTCCGCCGGTACCTACGATTTCGAGCTGCGCCTGTTCGTCGCCGAACTTTCGCACCGCACCCGCGTGCGCGACGAGCTCAACCGGCGCATCGCCGAGGCGATGGCCAAGGCCGGCCTGGCCACCTCGCGCCCCGGCCTGCTGCGGGTCGAGATGCAGGCGCCGGAGAAGGAAGGCGACGCCGGCGCCTGAGCCTTGCGGCAACGAAAAAGGCACCCGCGAGGGTGCCTTTTTCGTGTCTTGCGGCCGATGCGCGATCAGCTTTTCTTCTTCGGCGCGACCATCATGATCATCTGCCGGCCTTCCAGCTTGGGGCGCTGCTCGATGGTCACTTCTTCCTTGAGTTCTTCCTCGATGCGCTGCGTCATCGCAAGGCCCAGTTCGGTGTGCGCCATCTCGCGGCCGCGGAAGCGGACCACCACCTTCACCCGGTCGCCATCGGCCAGGAAGCGGCGCATGTTGCGCAGCTTGATCTGGTAGTCGCCCTCGTCGGTGACGGGGCGGAACTTCAGTTCCTTGATCTCGACCTGCTTCTGCTTCTTCTTGGCCTCGGAGGCTTTCTTCTGCTGCTCGAAGCGGAACTTGCCGAAGTCCATGATCTTGCAGACGGGCGGATCGGCGTTGGGCTGGATCTCGACCAGATCGAGACCTTCGTCCTCGGCCATGCGCAGGGCGTCGTCGCGCGAGAGCACGCCGACCATTTCGCCGTCGGAGCCGATCACGCGCACGCGCGGCACGCGGATCTCGCCGTTTCTGCGGTTCAACTTGTCGGTACTGATGTAAGTATCCTCAAAGGGTGGACATTGCGGGCCGCGCGCCGTGTCAGGCGGGCGGCCCCTGTTCTGCACGCAGGCGGGCGATGAAGTCTTGCGGCGGCATGGACCCCAAATCCTCCCCCGATCGCGTGCGCACCGCAACGGTGCCGTTTTCCTTCTCGCGGTCGCCGATCACGAGCAGGTACGGGATGCGTTGCAGGGTGTGCTCGCGGATTTTATAGCCGATCTTCTCGTTCCTCAAGTCGGTCGTCACCCGGAAGCCTTGATTTGCAAGGGCTTTTCCGAGCGCCGCGACGGCATCGGCCTGGGCGTCGGTGATGTTGAGCACCACCGCCTGCACCGGCGCCAGCCAGGACGGGAAAACGCCGGCATGGTGTTCGATCAGGATGCCGATGAAGCGCTCCATCGAGCCGACGATGGCCCGGTGCAGCATCACAGGATGGCGCTTGCTGCTGTGCTCGTCCACGTACTCCGCGCCAAGACGCCCCGGCATCATGAAGTCCACCTGCATCGTGCCGAGCTGCCAGGTGCGGCCGATGGCGTCCTTGAGGTGGTACTCGATCTTGGGGCCGTAGAACGCGCCCTCGCCCGGCAGTTCCTGCCATTCCACGCCCGAGGCGCGCAGCGCCGAACGCAACGCTTCCTCGGCCTTGTCCCAGGTGGCGTCGTCGCCCAGGCGCGATTCGGGGCGGAGCGCGATCTTGATCTGGATGTCCTGGAAGCCGAAGTCGCCGTACACCTTCAGCGCCTGCGCATGGAAGGCGCGCACTTCGTCCTCGACCTGCGACTCGGTGCAGAAGATGTGGCCATCGTCCTGGGTGAAGCCGCGCACGCGCAGGATGCCGTGCAGCGCGCCGGACGGCTCGTTGCGGTGGCAGGAGCCGAACTCGCCGTAGCGGATCGGCAGGTCGCGGTAGCTGTGCAGGCCCTGGTTGAACACCTGCACGTGGCCGGGGCAGTTCATCGGCTTCACCGCGTAGGTCCGCTTCTCGGACTCGGTGAAGAACATGTTTTCCTTGTAGTTGTCCCAGTGGCCGGACTTCTGCCACAGGCTCACGTCAAGGATCTGCGGGCAGCGCACCTCGCCGTAGCCACTGGCGCGGTAGACACCGCGCATGTACTGCTCCACGACCTGCCAGATGGCCCACCCCTTCGGATGCCAGAACACCAGGCCCGGCGCTTCTTCCTGGAGATGGAAAAGCTCCTGCTGCTTGCCGATGCGGCGGTGGTCGCGCTTCTCGGCCTCCTCGATGCGCTGGATGTACGCCTTGAGCTGCTTCTCGTCCGCCCACGCGGTGCCGTAGATGCGCTGGAGCTGCTCGTTCTTCGAGTCGCCGCGCCAGTACGCGCCGGACACGCGCATCAGCCGGAACGCCTTGAGGAAGCGCGTGTTGGGCACGTGCGGGCCACGGCACATGTCCACGTATTCCTGGTGGTGGTACAGGCCCATGTGGGTGACTTCCGGCCCCATGTCCTCGATCAGGCGCAGCTTGTAGTCCTCCCCGCGCGCCGCGAACACCTCGACCACCTCCGCGCGCGGCGTCATGCGCTTGACGACGTCGTAGTCGGTGGCGATGAGTTCGGCCATGCGCTTCTCGATCGCGGCCATGTCCTCGGGCGTGAAGGCGCGCTCGTACCAGATGTCGTAGTAGAAGCCGTCCTCGATCACAGGGCCGATCACCATCTTGGCGCCCGGATACAACTGCTTGACCGCATGACCGACCAGGTGCGCGCAGGAATGGCGGATGATCTCCACGCCCTCGGCGTCCTTGGGCGTGACGATGGACAGCGTGGCGTCGTGGTCGATGACGTCGCAGGCATCCACCAGCCGGCCATCGACCTTGCCGGCGACGGTGGCCTTGGCCAGGCCCGGGCCGATGGACTGGGCGACCTGCATGACGGAAACGGGTGCGTCGAACTCGCGGCGGCTGCCGTCGGGGAGCGTGATGGCGATCATGGAAAATCTCCGCTTTCCGGCACGCGGAAAGCCTGTCTTGAACGAGAGAACGGAAAGGAAGGCGCGTCGCGCCGGCCGCATCGACGGGCCGGCAGGGGTCAGTTGGCGGACGGCCTAGTGGACATGTCGCACACTGTTCCGGCGATTGCCCGCCGGGCTCCTTTCGCTTGCATCGCGCCGGAAGCGGCGCGAACGAACCGGGGATTATCCGGCCACGCCGGGCGATGTCAACGCGACCGTGCTAGATGGCACATGCGCCGGCGGCGCGGGCTGGGGCAGGCTCGGGGGTCATCGCCGGACTCCCGGCGTCGCGTCACCCCTGTTTCCCCAAGAGATTCCAGAGCCCAGCCATGACCTCGAACCGCCTTACCCTCGCCAGCGCCATCTGCCTGGCCCTCGGCCTTTCCGCCTGCTCGGACGGCGCCAAGGCGCCCGCCACCGCCACCGCCGCACCCGCCGAAACCGCCCAAGTGCAGGCCGCCGCCGAACCGGCGCAGGACAACCCCTTCTTCAGCCCGAGCACGCTGCCGCTCCAGGCCCCGGATTTCCGCATCATCGACGATGCCCACTTCCTGCCCGCGCTCACCGAAGGCATGGCCCGGCAACTGGCCGAAATCCGCGCCATCGCCGACAACCCCGAGCCCCCCACCGTGGCCAACACGCTGGAAGCGATGGAGCGTTCCGGCGAACTGCTGACGCGCGCCTCGCAGGTGTTCTTCAACCTCGTGGGCACCGACAGCAACGACGCGCGCCGCGCGATCCAGTCCGAAACCGCGCCCAAGCTGGCCGCGCACCAGGACGCCATCCTGCTCGACCCGGCCCTGTTCGCCCGCGTCAAGGCGCTGTACGACGCGCGCGAAGGCGCCGGCCACGACCCGGAAACCCTGCGCCTGATCGACGTCACCTACCAGCGCTTCGTGCGCGCCGGCGCCGAGCTTTCCGACGCCGACAAGGCCCGCGTCCGCGCGCTCAACGAGGAGCAGGCCAGCCTCACCACCGCCTTCCAGCAGTCCCTGATGAAGCAGACCGAGCGCGCCGCCGTCATCGTCGACGACGTGGCGCAACTGGATGGCCTGGACGAAGCTGCCATCGCCGCCGCCGCCAAGGCCGCCACCGAAGCCGGGCACGAAGGCAAGTGGCTGCTGCGCATCACCAACACCACCCGCCAGCCCGTGCTCACCTCGCTGAAGAACCGCGAACTGCGCCAGCGCGTGTGGGAGGCCTCGGCCAACCGCGGCCTCATCGAGGGCGAAGGCGACACCCGCCAGATGGTGCTGCGCCTGGCCAAGCTGCGCGCCGAGCGCGCCGCCCTGCTCGGCACCTCCAACCATGCCGCCTACACCCTGGGCAACCAGATGGCCGGCACGCCCGAGGCCGTGCTCCGGATGCTCGGCGAAGTGGCCCCGGCCGCCGTCGCCAACGCCAAGCGCGAAGCCGAGCAGATCCAGGCCGCGATCCGCGCCGACGGCGGCGACTTCGAACTGGCCCCGTGGGACTGGGAGTTCTACGCCGAGAAAGTGCGCGCCAAGAACTACGACTTCGATCCGGAATCGGTGAAGCCCTACTTCGAGCTGGACCGCGTGCTCAAGGATGGCGTGTTCTTCGCCCTCAACCGCTTCTACGGCATCAGCTTCCGCGAGCGCACCGACCTGCCCGTCTACCACCCGGACGTGCGCGTGTTCGACGTGATCGACAGCGACGACAGCCAGATCGGCCTGTTCTACGTGGACTACTTCGCCCGCCCGAGCAAGCGCGGCGGCGCATGGATGTCCACCTTCCGCGGCCAGAGCGAGCTCCTGAACCAGAAGCCGGTGGCCATCAACGTGATGAACATCCCCAAGCCGGTCGAAGGCCAGCCCGCGCTGCTCACCTTCGATGAAGTCACCACCATGTTCCACGAGATCGGCCACGGCGTGCACGGCCTGTTCTCCACGGTGCGCTACCCCTCGCTGGCCGGCACCGCCGTGGCGCGCGACTTCGTCGAGTTCCCCTCGCAGTTCGAGGAAGACTGGAACAAGAACCCGCTGGTGCTGGCCAACTACGCCCGCCACCACCAGACCGGCGAGCCGATGCCGGCGCAGCTCCTGGAAAAGATGCTCAAGGCCAGCGCCTTCAACCAGGGCTTCGACACGCTCGAATACACCGCCGCCGCCCTGCTCGACCTGGAATGGCACATGCTGCCGCCCGACGCCCAGGTGGACGACGTGGCCGCGTTCGAGCAGGCCGCGCTCGCCAAGCACGGCGTGGACTACGCCCCCGTGCCGCCGCGCTACCGCAGCCCCTTCTTCGCCCACGTGTTCGCCGGCGGCTACTCCTCCGGCTACTACGCCTACATGTGGAGCGAAGTGCTCGCCGCCGACGCCTTCGCCCACGTGCAACAGCAAGGCGGCCTGGACAGCGAAGTCGGCACCCGCTACCGCCGCGAGATCCTCTCGCGCGGCAACAGCCGCGACCCGATGCAGATGTACGTGGACTGGCGCGGCCAGAAACCCGACCCGCAGCACCTGCTGCGCCGTCGCGG
>JBBCJS010000007.1:0-31941 GCA_037190825.1 Chiayiivirga flava | reverse complement strand
TGCCGACCCTGGGTGGCTATGCCCTGGGCCTGCTCGGCCTGATGCTCGGCCTGCTCGGCTTCGCCGCGTTCCGACGCCATTCGTAACCGGCGCGCGCCTTGATCCAACCTGCGGCGGGCATGCCAATGCCCGCCGCTTTTTCATGGGCGGCATCCTCAATCGCTGCATGCCGCACGGGATCGGCGCGGATCGCCAACCCTTGGATCAGTTCGACCGGCTCCGCCGCAACGACAACAACTCCGCCGGCACCTCGAAGCTCTCCGGCGTGGAAAGCGCCCAGAAGCGCTGGAACACGCGATGTTCCGCGCCGCCGGCAAGCAGTTCGCCGGGTTGGACCCAGGGATACAGCGCCGCCAGCGAGCGCACCTCGTGCGAGGACAGGCGGCGGATCAGGTGTTCGGGGCCGAGCTGGTCCGGATGGCAGAGGCCGGCGGCGGCGAGCAGTTCCTTCAGCGCGTGCAGGGTGCCTTCGTGGAAGCGCTGCACGCGGGCGGCCTTGTCGGGTACGTCCAGCGCCTTCTGCCGGCGTGGGTCCTGCGTGGCCACGCCGGTCGGGCATTTGTCGGTGTGGCAGCTTTGCGACTGGATGCAGCCGAGCGCGAACATGAAGCCGCGCGCGGCATTGCCCCAGTCCGCGCCGAGCGCCAGCACGCGGGCCAGGTCGAAGGCCGTGGTGATCTTGCCGGCCGCGCCGATGCGGATCTTCTCGCGCAAGTCCAGGCCGACGAGCGTGTTGTGCACCAGCATCAGCGCCTCGCGCAGCGGCACGCCGACATGGTCGGCGAACTCCAGCGGCGCCGCGCCCGTGCCGCCCTCGCCGCCATCCACGACGATGAAATCGGGCAGGATGCCGGTCGCGGCCATCGCCTTGGCGATGCCGAACCACTCCCACGGATGCCCGATGGCGAGCTTGAAGCCCACGGGCTTGCCGCCGCTCTCTTGGCGCAGCGTACGCACGAACTCCAGCAGGCCGATGGGCTTGTCGAACGCGGTATGGCGCGCCGGCGAGATGCAATCCACGCCCTCGGGCACGCCGCGCGCCTCGGCGATTTCCGCCGATACTTTCGCGCCCGGCAGGATGCCGCCCTGCCCCGGCTTGGCGCCCTGGGAAAGCTTGACCTCGATCATCTTCACCTGAGGATCGCGCGCGTTGGCGCGGAAGCGCTCGATGTCGAAGCGCCCCTGCGCATCGCGGCAGCCGAAGTAGCCCGAGCCGATCTCCCAGACCAGGTCGCCGCCGTTCTGGCGGTGCCAGCGCGAGATCGAGCCTTCGCCGGTGTCGTGGAAGAAGCCGCCGCGGCGCGCGCCCTCGTTCAGCGCCAGCACCGCGTTGGCGCTCAGGGCGCCGAAGCTCATCGCCGAGATGTTGAACACGCTGGCCGAGTACGGCTGCGCGCATTGCGACCCGCCGATGAGGATGCGGAAATCGTGCGAGTCGATCTCCACCGGCGCGAGCGAATGGTTGATCCACTCGTAGCCGGGCCGGTACAGCGCCATCTGCGTGCCGAACGGGCGCTTGTCCAGATCGCCCTTGGCGCGCTGGTAGACGATGGAGCGCTGCACCCGCGAGAACGGCAGTTCCTCGTCGTCGTCCTCGATCAGGTACTGGCGGATCTCCGGGCGGAAGGTCTCCACCAGGAAGCGCACGTGCGCGGCGATGGGGTAGTTGCGCCGCAGCGAGCGACGGCGCTGCGCGATGTCGGAAATGCCCAGCAGCGTGAGCGCGGCCGAGGCTCCCGACGCGGCCCACCATCCCGCGCCACCGCCCTGCCACAGCATCAGCGCCGACACGGCGAACGCCAGCACACAGGCCCAGAACACGAAATATCGCGGCGAGAAGATGGCGGCGGCTCCTTGTGGTTGAAGATTCCGGCGGAATCCTTCACCGCGTCATTCCGGCGCAAGCCGGAATCCAGCTCTTGCGGGGCGCCGAGAGAAGCCCAGAACCGGACTCCGGCTTGCGCCGGAATGACGTGGCGGGGGCAATGCAGGCCGGGATCGTTCCAGTGGCGCAAGCATAGCCACAACAAGGCCGCATTTCCCCGTCGCCACAGCATAGAATCCGGCCATGGCCTCGCACCGCCCTTCCCTGCAACGCTACTTCCTCTCCGGCGTGATCACGCTGCTGCCGCTGTGGCTGACGGTGATCGTGTTCCGCTTCGTGTTCCTGGTGCTTTCGGACATCAGCCGGCCATGGATCACGCCGCTGCTGGCGAGGCTGGCGAATGGCTTTCCCCTCACGCTCGGCTGGCTCGGCGCGCCCTGGGTGCAGACGGCGCTGGCGCTGATCGCCACGCTCGGGGTCATCATCGCGGTGGGCGTGATGGCGCACCGCGTGCTCGGCCAGCGCCTGCTCGGCTGGTTCGAGGCGTTCGTGCAGCGCATCCCGCTGGCGAACCTCATCTACGGCGCGGTGCGCAAGCTGATCGACATCCTCCAGACCCAGCCCGAGGGCGCGCAGCGCGTGGTGCTGATCGACTTCCCGCACCGGGACATGAAGGCCATCGGCTTCGTCACCCGCGTATTGCGCGAGGAAGGCAGCGAGCGCGAACTGGCGGCGGTATACGTGCCGACCACGCCCAATCCCACGTCCGGCTATCTGGAAGTGGTGCCGGTGGAAAACCTCACGCCGACCGACTGGACGGTGGACCAGGCCATGAGCTTCATCATTTCCGGCGGCGCGGTCAGCCCGGAGACGGTGCCGTTCACCCGCGCGGGCGAACGCGAAGCGCATCCCGAAGAATGAACATAAACGAATACTGAACAAAACGGCGATTCCAGAGCCCGTTTACCGCCCTCCTGCGCCTTCCCCCGTGACCGGCACTCAAGCCGGGCCATGCGAACCGGACAGGAGCACACACTGATGAAACCCTGGATTAGCGTTTCGGGCGCGGTACTCGCCGCGATCTTCCTGCTGCCGGAAGCGTCGGCGCAAACATTGCGCGCCATCTCGATGGTGGACGTGTCCAACAGCGAATACAACGGCGAAACCCACGCGCTGGCCCTGGAGTGGGACGACATGCAATCCGAGGATCCGCTGGTGCCCGCTACCGCGGGTGTGGACGCACCCGGTTTCGATTTCACCGGCATGGACAGCAACGGGAACACCCGGACCATGACCTACAGCGGAACCAGCATCTCGAAAGCCGAGTTCCGCTGGGGCGCCACCCCGGCTTTGCGCGTCTTCGTCGATGGCAGGCTCGCCAACAGTTTCTACAACGCCGACAACCCGCCCTATTTCGATGCCACCGTGGATCCCTCGGTGGTCGATCCGGAGGGCGTTCCCGACATTCTGGAAACCTACGGAAACGCATCGTTCACCGAGATACTCCAGTGGGGCGGCACCGCCACCAACTATCTGGCCTATTACAGGTTCCACATCCACGGTTACATCGCCCCCGGCTCGAAAGGGCGCGCCATGCTGCTGGTCGAAACCACGACCGGGTTCGACTACTGGTTCCTGCCCACGAACTTCCAGGGGAACTACGCCGCGTTCTGGACGACGCGCGGATTCCCGGCGGGCCTGGGATTCCCGCAGCCGATCAAGGTCACCTTGATCACGGCGTTCGAGGCCAGGACACAGGAGACCTCCGAAGGCGACACCGTCGAAGGAACCTACAACTTCGGCTCGACCATCACCCTCGATGAAATCCTCGTCGCCGACGAGGACGGCAACCCGGTCGAAGACTGGACCGTCGAAGCGGCATCGGGTTCGGTCTACGCCATCGGCGCTCCCGGTCCCGTGTTCGAGGACGGGTTCGAGATACAGGATGCGCCCATCCGCCCCGCTTCGGGCGGCATCGCTTCCGGCCAGTGCAGGCAGATCGTCCAGTCGTTCGTCACGACGCACGCGTCGCGGCCGATCGCGCATCTGCCTGCCCTGGTCTGCTCGCCCGAGGGCCGCTGAGCGCCTTTCGTCAACGCCGCTGGAACGTCCACCGCGCGGTCAGCCTTGCCGGCTGGCCGCCGATCTGGTCCACCACCTCCCAGGTCTTCACGCCGCTGGCGCCGGCGCAGGACGATCCGCAGGCATGGGCCACCTCCACGTCCAGGCGCAGGTTGGTCAGGAAGCGCTGCGCCTGGCGCGTGCCGGAAAACTCGTCGGGTTTGTCGGTGCTCACGGTTTCCTCGATTGCCACCGGGTACGGCAGCGGCAGGGCGAAGCGCAACGTGGCCTTTTCCAGGTCCGTTTCCAGCAGGGCGCTGCCCGGCGCCTCGGTCTTGCCGTCGAGCGTGATGTCGCCGTAGGCGCGCACGGTCACTTCCTTGTGGCAGGTCGCGGCGGGCCGGCCCATGCAGATCGGGTCGCGGTCGGCCTCCTTCAGGCTTTCGTCCAGCGCAAACCTGCCGGTCTGGATCGTCGGCTCGAATATCTGGTAGCGCGCGCCGGGCATGGTCGAGGCCGCCTTCACATCGGCGCGGGCGCCCTTGAGCGCGGGCGAGTTCATGTCCACGCCCTGCGCCATATTCAGCGCCTCGCGCGTGATGCAGGCTTCGTCGTCGCCGCAGCGCTCCGCGATCTTCATCGCATCGGCCATCATCGGAGCCATCGCTTCGGCGGCGCGCTCGGCATGCGCCAGGCGCGCCGTCTGCGCCTGCTGCTGGCCGGCATCGAGGGCATGCAGTGCGGGGAAGCCGGTAGGCTTGCGCGCGGTCAGGTGCGTGACGACCTCGTAGCGGTCCTTCACCCGCCATTCGCGCTTGAGCACCTGGTCCTGGCTGGCGAACGCGCCGCTGCCTTCAAGCTCGTAGACCACGTTGATGGTGGCGCTGGAACCTTCCGGCGCCGGCGCATCGGCGGCGAGGGCGGGCTGGAACGGCGCGATCGACAGCAGCGCCAGCGCGGCGCGGGAAAGGATGGGCTTCATGCGGGCATTCCTCACGGGTGGGGGATACCCACCCATTACGGAAAACCGTGGCCGATCCCATCACCGGCGCCGCATGCGGTTCAAGCCATCCGGTCAGCTCATCCGCACCCAGCGCACGAGCGTCATGAAGCTCGGCGGCTTGCCGTGCATCAGGAGGCCGATGCGGAACACCTTGCCGGCGAACCACACCGCCGCGGCCGCCGAGGCCACGCCGATGCCGATGGACAGCCAGACCTGCCAGGTCGGCGGCGGCGCGCTGGAACCCAGCCGCAGCATCATCACGAACGGGTTGACCGGCGGCGCCAGCGACAGCACGGTGGCGAACATGGAGTTCGGGTCGCGGCTGATCGGCAGCCACAGCATCATCGGCAGCATCACCACCAGCATCACCGGCGTCAGCAGCGTCTGCGCCTCGCGCAGTTCGTTCACCGCCGCGCCGATGGCGGCCATCATCGAGGCCAGCACCACGAAGGCGATCAGGAAGAACACCGCGAGATAGAACAGCAGCCATGGATCGAGCAGGCCGGTGGCGGCAAAGCTGATCAGCGCCAGGATGCCCAGGCCGGCATATAGCGCCAGCATCAGCGAGGCCACGCCCATCTGCCCGAGGATCTTGCCGGCCATCAGCTCCGTCGGCGATACCGCCGACAGCAGCACTTCGACCACGCGGCTGGATTTTTCCTCGATGGTGGAGGTCATCAACTGCTGCCCGCCGGTCATCGCCGCGATCAGGATCAGGGCCATGAAGGCCATCGGCAGCAGGCGCGAGGCGATCTCGTTGGCGGCCTTCTCGCCGCCCTCGCCGATGGTGCGCGGGGTCACGCGCGGTACCCGCACCAGTTGCCGCACCTCGCGCGCATCCAGGTCGCGCGCGGCCAGGCGGGCATCGACGATGGAGGTCGCCAGCGCGTCGCGCAGCTCGTCGACCAGGCGGTCGTCGAGCTTCTTGCGCACGAACAGTTCGTACGTGCCCAGGCCGCCCTCGCCCGGCATCACCGCGTCGGGCTGGATCGCCACCACCGCCAATGCCTTGTCGTCCTTGCGCAGCGCGTCCTTGGCGGCTTCCAGCGCATCGGCGCTGTCCAGCGCATCCAGCGTCAGGTTCGGCACTGAGCCGAGCGCCTGCTCCATCGCCGCCTGCATCGCGCCATCGCCGCTGGTCACCAGTTCGCGCACCGCGCCGGGAATCACCGCGTCCAGCCGCCGCTGCATGTCCACGCGGCGCTGCGCGAAGGCTTGCGGGGCGAGGTGTTCGCGCGCGCGCTCGAGTACCTGGCCGGTGGGATCGTGGATCGCCACCGTGCCTTCGAGCTTGGGCGATTGCTCCTTGAGCAGGAACGGCATTACCAGGATCAGGAGGCCGATCATCGCCGGCATCACCAGCAGGCCGATCAGGAATCCCTTGGTCATCACCGTGGCGGTGAACTCGCGACGGGCGACCTGGAGCGTCTTGGCGACGTTCATGCGGCCACCTCCGTCGCGTCGGCGCGGGCTTCCTGCGCGGTGGCGATCTTGATGAACACGTCCTCGAGATTCGGGCGCACCAGCTCGAGCCGCGCCGGCGGCACGCGCGCGGCCACGGCCTGCACCATCGCCGGCACGTCCATGCCGGGGTCGAAATCCAACCGCCAGCGCCCGTCGTTGCGCGCCACCTTCTCGATGCCGGGTATCGGCAACAACGCCGCTTCCACGTCCGTGCCGCCGTCCAGCGGCTCGAAATCCAGCGCGCGCGGCGTGTGCCGGGCGCGGATCGCGGCGAGCGGGTCGTCCAGTACCTTCTGGCCGTTGTGGATCATCACGATGTGCTCGCACAACTGCTCGGCCTGGAACATCACGTGGGTGGAGAACAGCACCGTGGTGCCGCTGGCGTGCTGCTCCAGGATCAGGTCCTTGAGCAGGCGCATGTTGACCGGGTCCAGCCCGCTGAAGGGCTCGTCGAGGATCAGCAGCTCCGGCTGCTGGATCACCGCCGCGATGTACTGCACCTTCTGCTGCATGCCCTTGGACAGCTCCTCGCAGCGCTTGCCCGCGGTATCGGCCAGCCCCATGCGCTCCAGCCAGCGCGCCGCCTCGCGACGCGCCGGCGCCCGCGCCATGCCCTTGAGCACGGCCATGTGCAGCAGGAAATCGCCGACCTTCATCTTGCGGTAGACGCCGCGCTCCTCGGGCAGGTAGCCGATGCGGTCCTTGGCCTCCAGCGCCGAGCCGCCGAGCACCGAGATGCGGCCGCTGTCGGGAAACAGGATCGACAGGATCATCCGCAGCGTGGTGCTCTTGCCCGCGCCGTTCGGGCCGATGACGCCATAGAGCGCGCCGCGCGGAATGGACAGCGACAGATCGCGCACCGCGCGCTTGTCGCCGAAGGATTTGTTGATGCTGGAAATCTCGATGGCGGCGGTCATGGGCTAGGTGATGATCCTGAAAAAGGGAACACTAGCAGGACGGCGCCATCGCGATCATGTGACCGGCCATCATTCGTGCCTGCCGGGGAACCTCCTTCCTCAAGCGCGCGGGCCTATTCGCACCGCAACGCCGTCATCGGATCGACCTTGGCCGCGCGCCGCGCCGGCAGCCAGCAGGCGAGCAGCGCCACCGCGCCCAGCACGGCGACGACGGCGACGAAGGTCAGCGGATCGAAGCGGGAGACGCCGAACAACTGGTTGCCCAGGAAACCACCCAGCGCCAGCGCACCGACCAGGCCGGCGGCCAGGCCAATGCCGGCGATGCGGCCGCCCTGCCCCAGCACCATGCGCACCACGTCGCCACCGCGCGCGCCGATCGCCATCCGTACGCCCAGCTCGCCGGTGCGCTGCGCCACCGACCAGGCCATCACGCCGTAGATGCCGATCGCCGACAGCGCCAGTGCGACGCCGGCGAACAGCGTCAGCAGCAACATCGGTGCCTGCCGGCCCCGCAGCGACAGGGCGATGCGTTCGTCCAGGCTGCGCAGGTCGAACACGGGCTGCTCCGGATCCACGCGCAGCACCGCCTCGCGGATCGGCGTTGCCAGCGCGCCGGTCGGCAGCTGGCTGGCGACGACGAAGTAGCCGGAGCCGGACATGTCCAGGGCGGCGTACGGGAACTGCCGGTAGCTGAAGTAATAGGTTTCCTTGTCGATCTCGCTGGACAGGTCGGCCTGCCGCACCGAACCGACCACGCCGACGATGGTCGCCCAGTCGCCGTCGTCCTGACTGCCGAAGGCGCGCAGGCGGCGACCGATCGGGTCGGCGTCGCCGAACTGCTTGCGCGCCAGCAGCTCGTCGATGATCACTACCCGGCCGCTGTCGCGGCGGTCGCCGGCGTCGAAGAAACGGCCGGCCAGCAACGGCACCTCCAGCGCGGCGAACAGGTCGTCGCTGGCGATGCGCCACAAGCCGTGCGGCAGCGCGCCGTCGATCCCCTGGTTGGCACCCTCGATCTGGTAGGAAGCGGCGGAAGAAGTCACCGAGAACGGCAGGTGATTGGCGAACGCGACATCACTGACGCCGGGAATGGCCGCCAGTTCGGCCAGCGCCCGATCGACGAAGCGCTCGATGTCGGCATCGGCCGGATAATTGCGATCGGCCAGGGCGACGCGCAGCGTGACCCGGCCATCGCGCTCGAAGCCCGGATCGACGTTCTGCACGCGCTCGAAGCTGCGCAGCAACAGGCCGGCACCTATCAGCAAGGTCGCGCACAGCGCGATCTGCATTCCGGCCAGCACCGCGCGGGTGCGCTGCGAACGGCGGCTGCCGGCGTTGCCGCGACCGCTCTCCCGCAGGGTCTGGCACACCCGGTTCCCGCTCTGGGCCAGTGCCGGGAACAGGCCGAAGCCGATGCCGGCCAGCACGGTCAGGCCAAGCGCGAACAGCAGTACCGACGCATCGATGCCGATGCGTGCCTGCAACGGGCTTTGCGCCAGGCCGAGCACCGCCAGCGTCTTCAGCCCGAGCACGGCGAAGGCGATGCCGGCGACGGCGCCGATCAGCGCCAGCAGCAGCGACTCGATCAGCAGTTGCCGGGCGATGCGGCGAGCGCCGGCACCCAGGGCGCTGCGCACCGCCAGTTCCTTCTGCCGCGACGACAGTCGCGTCAGCATCAGGTTGGCGACGTTGGCGCAGGCGATCAGCAGCACGAAGCCGGCCACCGCCTGCAACAGCCACAGCACCGGCCGGATGTCGCCGACCCATTCGTCGCGCAGCGGCTTGGTCCGTCCCAGGAAGCCACCGTCCCGGTACAGCTCGGCCATCTGCCCGGCACGACCGTCGGCGCCACCGATGCGCTCGGCGTTGTGATGGATGATCGCCGCCATCTGCGCCTGCGCCTGTTGCTCGGTCGCACCGGGGGCGAGCCGGCCGATGGAATTGGAAAACTCGTTGCCGCGCGCCTGATCGCTCGTTTCCTCCGGCGTGAACGCATACGGCAGCCAGGCCCGTACGTCCGGATTGGGAAATGCGAAACCGGCCGGCATCACGCCGATGATCTGGTGGTTCTCGCCATTGATCCGCACCTGGCGGCCGATGACCGACCGATCGCCGCCGAACTGGCTCTGCCACAGGCCGTGGCTGAGCACCAGCACGCGGTCCCGGCCGGCCACGGCGTGCGCGTCGGTGAACGCCTGCCCGAGCGCCGGCGCCACCTGCAAGGTGCTGAACAGCGACGGCGTGGCACGCACGCCGGTCAACCGCTGCGGTGTCCCCTCGCCGGCCAGGTTCAGGCTGATGCCGGTGTACAGCGCCAGGTCGGCCAGCGCCGGCACCTGCCCGCGCCGCTCCAGGTAATCGGGAATCGAGGTGCCCGACTGCTCCAGGCCCATCTTCGGATAGGCGTTGTAGACCATCACCAGGCGGTCGGAATCGGGGAACGGCAGCGGTTTGAGCAGCAGCGCGTTGACCACGCTGAAGATGGCGACGTTACCGCCGATGCCCAGCGCCAGGGTCAGCACCACCGCGACCAGGAAGCCCGGCCGCGCCAGCAGGCTGCGCAGGCTGTAGCCCACATCGTTTCTCAAGGTATCGATCATTGCCGTGAATCCTCTTGATGGCTATGGGAGTCCCGGAAACCTCCGTCATTCCCGCCTTCGCGGGAATGACGAGCAAAAACGGGTTTTTCGAGGCCCCCGGCAGTGGGGTATTTCATCCTTCATGACGCAACGCCGTCATCGGATCGACCTTCGCTGCCCGCCTGGCCGGCAGCCAGCCTGCCAGGCACACCACCGCGCCCAGCAGTGCCGCCGCCGTCGCCAGCACGGCGGGATCGTGCGCGGAGAGGCCGAACAGTTGCGAGCGCGCGGCATGGCCCGCCGCGAGTGCGCCGATCAGGCCCAGCGCGCCGCCGATCGCGCCGATGCGCGTCACCTGCCCCATCACCAGCCGGCGCAGCCGTGCCGGAGCCGCTCCCAGCGCCAGTCGCAGACCCAGCTCCCGGGTGCGTTGCGCCACGGCATAGGAGAGCACGCTGTACAGGCCGCCGGCCGCGAGCACGGTGGCCAGCAACGCCAGCGCGGTGGACAGCGCGCCGATGGTGCGTTCCGAAGCGATGGTGTCGCGCAACTGTTCGCGCATCGTGCGCAGTTCCAGCACCGGCAGGTCCGGATCGATGCCGGCCAGCGTGCGTACCACCGTTTCGCGCATCTGCGCCGCCGGCATGGCCGAGCGCAGGTAGAACGTGGCGTTGCCGGTGAACTCGAACTGCGCCTCGGGCAGGAACATCTGCGGCATCGGCTCGCCCTTGGGCGTGTGGTAGGCCATCCGGCCGACCACGCCGACGATCTCCACCGTGCCCTCGCCCATCAGCCGTATCTGCTGTCCAATGGGCTGTTCGCCCAGTTCGAACGTTTCGACGAAGCGGCGATCCACCAGCGCCACCTTCGCCCCGCCAGCGCGATCGCCCGTGGTGAATTCGCGCCCGGCCAGCAGGGGCGCGCCGACGGTGGCGAGGAAATCCGTGCCGACCGCGTTGTAGCTGGTCATGCGGCCTTCCGATTCGATGCCGGCGACCTTCGCGGGCGCCCCCATGATCGAGCCATCCAGCAGCCGGATCGACGAGCGCGATACCGACAACGCGCCCGGCAGCGCGGCCAGTTCCCGTTCGATGCGCGCGTACAACGCCCGGCTGCGGGCTTCGTCGTAACCGTTGCGCCCCGGTTCGACGGTGAACACGGTAAGCGCGTCGGTGGCGATGCCCAGGTCCGCGCGCTCCAGGTTCGCCAGGCTCTGCACGAACAGGCCGGCTACGCCGAGCAGCGCCATCGAGAACGCCACCTGCACCGTCGCCAGCACCGCGCGCAGCCTTGCTGCGGTGCGGCCGGCGCCGCCGCCCTGGTTCTTGATCGCCAACATCGGCGTCGTGCGGGCCAGGTGCCAGGCCGGATACAGGCCGAATCCCGTCAGCGCGATCCCCGCCACCGCGAACGCGGCGATGGCCGCGAGCGGATCGATGGAGACCGGCATGTCGCCTCCGATCGGCAGCAGCGCGGAAAGCAACCGCGCCGCGACCAGCGCCACCGGCCAGGCCGCCAGCGCGCCGGCGAAGGCGATCAGCGCCGGCTCGGCCAGCGACTGAAGCAACAACCGGCGGCGCGGCGCGCCGATGGCCGCGCGCACCGCCATTTCGCCACCGCGGCCGATGCCGCGCGCCAGTTGCAGGTTCGCCAGGTTCACGCAGGCGATCGCCAGCACCAGCAGCGCCACGCCTTGCGCGAGCGCCAGCGGCCGGCGTGAATCATTGGGCGCGGTGCTCTGCCCGCGCGCGCCGGGCGTCAGCACCAGATGCTGCGGTGGCGCGCCTTCGCGGCTGAAGTCGGCATCGCCGGCCATGGCGGCCTGGAAGGCGGCATCCAGGCGCGCCTGCAACGCGTCCGGCTGCACGCCATCGGCCGGCCGGGCGAAGGCGTAGAGCCAATGGAAATCGCGCGCCTCGTGGTTGGGCAGCGACGATCCCTGCGGCGCGGGCAGCGTCAGCGGCAGGTACACCGCGGGCTCGGCCCCGAGCGTGGTACTGCCGAAGCCTTCCGGGCCGATGCCGACGATGTGCAACGCCTGTCCGTTGATCCGCAGCGTGCGGCCGACGATGCCCGGATCGGCGCCGAACGCATCGCGCCAGTAGCCATGCGCCAGTACGGCTGCCTGGGCCTGGCCGGGCGTCTGGTCGTCATCGGGCGCGATCAGCCGGCCAAGCGTGGGATTCAGGCCCAGTGTCGCGAAGTACCCGCCCGATACCAGCAACGCCCGCACATTCTCGCTGCGCCCGTCGAGCGCGAGATTCACCGACAGTAGCCGATGCCCGGCCACCTGCCCGGTTTCGCCCGCGGCCTGTTCCAGTTCCCGGAACAAGGGATGGCTCAGCACCGCCTCCATGCCGCCACTGGGACTGGTGGACAGGCGCAATCCTTGGCGCCCCTCAACGGCGAGATTGACCAGCCGTTCCGGTTCGGGCACCGGCAGCGCCTGCACCAGCACCTGCCGGAACAGCGAAAACACCGCGACGTTCGCGCCCACACCCAGCGCCAGCGTGGCGATCGCGGCCAGCGCGAACAACGGCCGTGCCACGAGATTGCGGAAGGCGTGACGCAGGTCGGCATGCAGCGTGTTCATCGGTCGACTCCGAAGTGGTTGAGCGGTCAGGTCTGGCTACGCAGGGTATCCATCGGCGCGGCACGCGCCACGCGCAATGCCGGCGCGAGCGTTGCGGCCAACCCGGCCAGCAGCAGCGCGGCGACGGTGGCGCCCAGCGCGATGGGATCGGCGCGGCCGACGCCGAACAGGAAACCTTCGATCATCCGCGCCGCCAGCACCGCGCCGATCAGGCCCAGCACCAGCCCGAACACCACATCGCGCAATCCCTGCCACAGCACGCCGCGCATCAAGCGTGGCGCGGCGGCCCCCAGGGCCGCGCGCAGGGCCCACTCGCGCCGCCGCGTCGCCACCGCCACCGCCGTGACCGAGTACAGGCCGACGCCGGCCAGCACCAGCGCCGCCAGCGCGAACGCGCCGACCAGGGTGGCGTTGATGCGCTCGGATGCGGTCGCCTGCGCCACATCGCGGGCCATGAGCCGCAGCGAGGCCAGCCCGAGATCGGGATCGACCTGGCGCAACGCCGCGCGCGCGGTTTCGGCATGGGCCATCGGCTGCTCGCGCAGTTTCACCGCCACCTGCAAGGGCATGAACTGGCGCAGCAGCCGCATCAACGCATCGGGCGTCTGCGCCAGTGGCATGAAGGCCGTCGGCGGAGCCTCCTGGCGCGGGCCGAACATGCGCGTATCGGCCACCACGCCGACCACCCGCAGCACCGGCATGCCCTCGCCCATCGGGATGTGCAGCATGCGGCCCAGCGCCCGGCCATCGAGGTATTCGCGCGCGAAGGCTTCGTTCACCAGCAACACCGGCTCGCTGCCGGCAGTGTCCGAAGCCAGCAGGCCCCGCCCCTGCCTCAGCGGGATGCCGAAGGCATCGAAGTACCCCGGTTCCACGATGCGGAACTGCGGCGCGTGTACCGCCTCGCGGGCCTCGTCCAGCGCCATGGGCACATTGAGCTGTTCGCCGATCGGCAGGTTGCTGGCCAGCGTGGCCGCCACCACGCCCGGTTCGGCGCGCAGGCGTGCCAGCAGCCGCTCGGTCAGCGAGTGCACGGCGGCGGTATCGGCGTAGTCGTCGTCCGGGTTCAGCCGGAACGTCAGCACGTTGCCGGCGTCGAATCCCAGTTCCACGCGCGAGAGCTGGTGCAACGAATGCGCCAGCAGGGCGGAAGAGGCCAGCAGCACCGTCGCCAAGGCCGCCTGGACCACCACCAGGCCGCGTCCGAAGCGCTGCGCGGCACGGCTCTGGCCGCTGCGCGAACCGGCGGCCAGGTCGCGCGCCAGATCCAGATCGCGCCCGCGCCATGCGCCCAATGCCGCGGCCAGCAGAGACACGAACACGCCCGCCAGCAACGCGAAGCCGACGCTGCGCAGGCCCAGCGGCACTACCGCGCCGCCCAGCCATTCCGGCGGCAGCCACGCCTGTCCGAGCGCCAGCGCCAGCGCCGCCAGCAGCAAGCCGCCCACTGCGCCCGCAATGCCGATCAGCGCGCCTTCGGCCAGGGCCGGCAGCGCCTGCCGCAGCAGGCTGGCACCGAGCGCGCCGCGCACCGCGCGCTCGTGCCGCAATGCCAGGGCGCGCAGCAGCATCAGGTTGGACAGGTTCACCGCCACCAGCAGCAGTACGCACAGCGCGCAGCCGGCGAACATCGCCAGCGCCGCGCGCGAGGCCGCCCCCAGGTTGTCGCGCAGCGGCGTGGCGGAGAAGTGCAGCCGGTAGCGCTCGGAAAATCCCAGCTCGGCCGCATGCGATTGCAGCCGTTGTTCCAATGCCGCGCCCGCCATCGCGGCGCTCGCGCCCTCGGCCAGCCGCGCGATCGCCAGCAGGTTGGTGCCGCTGTCGCGGCTGCCCGGTGCCAGCCGCAGCGGCAGCAGCAGATCCGGCGCGCTGTCCAGGCGCAGGCCCGGGGCCAGCACGCCGACCACCGTCATGGCCTCGCCGTCGATGCGCAGGCTGCGGCCGAGCACGCTTGCATCGCCCTGGAAGCGGCGCTGCCAGAAAGCGTGCGAAAGGATCACCGCGGCCGCGCCATCGGGCCGGTCCTCGTCGCGCTCGAAATTGCGTCCGAGCGCCAGCGGCAGGCGCAGCGTGTCCAGGAATCCTGCATCCACCGGCCAGGCCGACACCAGATCCGGCGCGATGGCGCCGTCGGCCGCGACGTTGACATCGCGCGGCACGAACACGCCGCCGCGCCGTTCCACGCCCGGCAGGCCATCGAGCAACTGGTACTGCTGCGGCGAAATGCGTGTCCACGGCTGCGAGGCATCGGCCTGCCCCAGCACCACCAGTTGCTGCGGTTGCGGATATGGCGGCGGTGAAAGCAACAGGGCGTCCACCAGCGCGAACACCGCCGCGCACGCGCCGATGCCCACCGCCAGCGTCAGCGAGGCCAGCGCGAAGAAGCCCGGCCGGCGCGCGCTGGTGCGCGCGGCCTGGCGCAGGGAGGACGACAACGTGTGCAACGGCAAGGAAAAGCTCATGGTCTTGGGTTTCCAGATCGAGTGAGGTGCTCAACCCTCGTAGCGAAGCGCGTGCATCGGATCGGTTCGCGCCGCGCGGCGCGCCGGTGCCAGCGATGCGGACAGGGCCACCAACGCCAGCAATGCGGCGGCTGCCAGCAAGACGCCGGGCGCATGGCCGTCCAGCCCGAACAACAGGGACTGCGCGGCACGCCCCAGTGCGAGCGCGGCCACCACGCCGATGCCGATGCCGGCCACGGTCATGCGCGTCACCTGCGCCAGCAGCATGCGCGCCAGCCGTGCGGGCTCCGCGCCCAGCGCCAGGCGCAGGCCAAGTTCGCGGCGGCGCTGCGCCAGGGTGAAGGACAGCACGCCGTACAACCCGAGCGCGGCCAGCGCGGTGGCAAGCACGGCGAAAGCCATCGCCAGAGTGCCTACGAAGCGTTCCGATGCGAGATTCTCGGCAATGGTCTGCGGCAGGGTGCGCAGGTCCACCACGGGCAATTGCGGATCGATGCGTGCGACGGCTTCCGGCAATACCGACAGCAATGCCTTCGGATCGCCGTGGGCGCGGACATAGAAATTGGCTTCGGTCAATTGCGACACTTGCCGGCGCGGCAGGTAGAACTGCATCGGCGGGATTTCCCTGACCGCCGAGTAGTGGCTGTCGGCCACCAGCCCGACGATCTCGATGTCCAGCTTGTCCCCATTGCCGATCGCCATGCGCATGCCGACCGGGTTCTCCCCGAGGCCGTGATACTCGGCAAAGCGGCGGTTGACCACGGCCACTTTCGCACTCTGCGCATTGTCGGCGCGGGCGAAGCTGCGGCCCGCCAGCAACGGGATGCCGAGCGCTTCGAAATAACCCTCGCCGATGTAGTTGTATCTCGGATTCAGCGCATCCGCTCCCGGCTCGAATCCTTCGACGCTGACGTTGCTGCCCCAGTTGCTGTTGGTGAACAGCGGCACCAGCGACAGGCCCACCGCCTCCACGCCGGGCAACGTGGCCAATTCCTCCTCCAACCGGTCGAACAGCACCGCCGCGCGTTCGGGTGAATAGCCGATGCGCCCCGGCGACACGTAGAACGCGGCGACTGATTCAGCCCGCATCCCCAGATCGACGCGGGCCAGGTTGTGCAGGCTCTGCGCAAGCAGGCCGGCCAGCGCCAGCGTTGCCATCGACAAGGCCATCTGTCCCGTTGCCAGACCATTGCGGAAGCGCCAGGCGGCACGCGAGCCGGTGCCGCTGCTGCCGCGCAATACATTCATCGGCGATGCGGCGGCCGTGTGCAGGGCCGGAAACAGACCGAACAGCATGATCGTGGCCGCCGCCAGCACGGCGGCAAAACCCAGAGACGCAGGTTGCAGCGCGGCATCGGCCCGGACCAGTCCGCCGCCCGGCAGCAAGGCCAGCAGTCCATGCAGGCTCAGACTCGCCAACGGCAGCGCAAGCAGTGCCCCGGCGACGGCGAGCAGCGTGGACTCGATCAGAAGCTGTCGCAGCAATCTACCGCGACTGGCGCCGATGGAACTGCGCAGTGCGAACTCGCCGGCGCGTGCGGCGCCGTGCGCCAGCAACAGGTTGGCAATGTTGAGGCAGGCCACCACCAGCACCAGGCCCGCCGCAGCCAGCAACAGGAGCAGCGGCACGCGCATGCTCTCCGACTCGCTGCTCTGCCCGCGTGCGCCGGGGGAAAGTGCGATGCGGCGTGCGAGAAACTGGACCTGCTGCGCCTCGTCCAGTTCCCATTGCAGCGCCACTTCCTCGCGCAATGCCGCGGTATAGGGGCGATCGAGCGCCTCGCCGGCCTGCGCCTCGCCCACGCCCGGCGCGAGCCGGCCGAACAGGTAGACCCAATAGCTTCGGCGGTCGTCGTGATCTGGCGGCTCGGTTGATTGCAGCAGCCAGCGCAGGGTGATCGGCACGAACACCTGTGCGCGGGTGCCGAAGGTGGTGCCGTCGAAACCTTCGGGTGCGATACCGACGATCTCAAGCGCCTCACCGTTCACCCGCAGCGTGCGCCCGAGCACGCCGGGATCGCCGCCCAGCGTGTTCATCCAGTAGGCATGGCCGAGCACGGCGACCCGGCCTGCGCCGGGGGTGGTGTCGTCATCGGACCGCAGCAGGCGTCCCAGGCGCGGCTTCAGGCCCAGCACGTCGAAATAGTTGCCGGACACCAGCATGCCTGCGGCATCGTGCGCCTGCCCTTCCAGCGTCAGGCTCACCGGGATGGAGCGATGCGCGGCCAGGCCGGACAGTGCCTGCTGCACTTCCGGCGCAGCCTCCAGGTCGCGGAACATGGGGTAGCTGAAGATCGCGTCACGCGGCCCGGCACTGTTGTTGGAAGTGGAACCGCGCTTGATGCCCGGCGCGCTCAGGTTGACCAGGCGCTCGGGAGCCGATACCGGCAACGGCCGCAGCACGGCCTGATGGAACAGTGAATAGATCGCCGTATTGACGCCAATCCCCAGCCCCAGGCTCAACGCCGCCACCAGCACGAACAACGGACGCCGCAGCAGGCCGCGACAGGCATAGCGCAGGTCTTGCAGCAGGCTGGCGATCATGGCGGCTTGCCTCAGCCTTCGGTCACGCCATCGTTGGATTCGACCGCGCGCTGCCGTGCCCTCGCGATATGCGCGTCCAGGCGCTGCTCCTCCTCCTGCCGCAGCCGGTGCAGGGTGTCCTCGTCCACCACGCGGCCGTCGAACATGAAGATCTTGCGCTGGGCGAAATCGGCGTAGCGCGGGTCGTGCGTGACCATGCAGATGGTGGAACCGGCCAGGTGCAGCTCCTCCAGCAACGCCATCACCGCCTCGCCGTTCTTGGAGTCGAGGTTGCCGGTGGGCTCGTCGGCCAGGAGGATCGAGGGATTGCCGACCAGCGCGCGCGCCACCGCGACGCGCTGTTGCTGGCCGCCGGAGAGCTGCGAGGGGTAGTGGCGCAGGCGATGCGCCATGCCGACGCGCTCCAGCGCCTCCTGCACGCGCCCGCGCCGCTCGGCCTTGGAGATGCCGTCGCGGTAGGTGAGCGGCAGTTCGACGTTCTCGAACACGGACAGGTCGCCGATCAGGTTGAACGCCTGGAACACGAAGCCGATCTCGCGGTTGCGGATGCGCGCGCGCTCGTTCGCGGAGATGTCCTCCACCGGCACGTCGTTGATGCGGTAGTGGCCGGAGGTGGGCGTGTCGAGCAGGCCCAGGATCGAGAGCAGCGTGGATTTGCCGCAGCCGGAGGGGCCGGTGATGGAGACGTATTCGCCCTTGCGGATGTCCACGTGCACGCCGGACAGCGCGTGGGTTTCCACTTCGTCGGTGTAGAACACCTTGGCGATGTCGGTCATGGCGATGAGGGGCTGGGTGTTCGTCATGGGATGAGTCCGGTGGCTGAAGCGTTGGAAAGGGTCTGGGTGGCGTGGGAAATCACGTGGTCATTCGAGGCGGATGCGTTCGTAGTCGTCCCACTGCGAGGTGTCGGAAAGCACCACGCGATCGCCCGGATTGAGGCCGCTCTGGACTTCGATCAGGTTGACCGAGGCGCGGCCAAGCTGCACCGGCACGCGGTGCGCGCGGCTGCCGTCGGGGTCGAGCTTGAACAGGCGCACCTGCGACTCGGGCTGGCCGAAGGCCGGGCGGCCGACGTAGAGCACATCGCTCAGGCGTTCGATCTCGATGGTGCCGTCCACGGAGAGGTCCGGCCGCGCGCCGGGTGGCAGGGTGCCTTCCAGGTCCACGTCCACCAGCACGCTGCCGTTCTGCACGGCAGGATCGATGCGGATCACCGTGCCCGGCACGATGCCGTTGCGGGTGTCCACGCGCACCGGCTGGCCGACGATGACGTCCTTGACCTGGGTTTCGGGAATGCGCAGTTCGGCCATCAGCACGTCGGGGCGCGCCACGCGCGCCAGGTTGGCGCCGGCGGCCACCTGCTGGCCCTCCTGCACCGGCACCTGTTGCAGCACGCCGGCGATGCCGGCGCGCACCTTCAGCCCTTCGGCCTGGCGCTGGCGCAACTGCGCGGTGTTGCGCAACTGGTCGGTACGCGCGCGCGCCGCGTCGAGCTGGGCGCGCATGGTGCTGCCGAACTTGGCGACGCGCTCGCGCTCGATGTCGAGCCGGGTTTGCAGCGTCTGCGCCGAAAGCTCGCTGCGCCGCGCCTGGATGCGCGAGATGATGCCCTTGGCCGCCAGTTCGCCTTCGGCCTCGGCCTGCAGGCGCGCGGATTCATACTCCGCTTCCACCGCGGCGAGGTTGGCTTTCTGGTCCAGCACCTGGCTTTCCAGCGACATGCGCTGCGCGGCGAGGTCCGCTTCGGCCGCCGTCAGCGCCGATTGCGCGGCCAGTTGCGCTTCGGCCACTTCGGGATTGGAAAGTTCCAGGATCACCGTATCCGGTTCCACCCGCGCGCCGGGCTTGACCACGATGCGCTCCACCCGCGCCGGCGTCTCGGCCGCGATCCAGCGGATTTCCTTGGGCGCCAGCACGCCGGGGCCACGCACTTCGCGCAGCATCTCGCCACGCTCCACCGTGCCCAGCCACAAGGCGGCGCGATCCACCGAGGGCGCGGCCGGGTCGAGGTTGGCGAGCAACAGCCCGATCGCGACGAGAGCGATCGCGCCCACGATGCCGAACGCGATCTGGCGGCGGCGTTTCTTCTGCTTGAGGTCGGTGCGCTGGATGTCCATGGCGCTAGTCTCAGCAAGCGGCGTGCCAACCTGTAATCATGCCGCAAGCCATTGATTTTTCTTCTCTGGAGAGTGGCGATCGGCGCGACTGTTCGCACGTGAACGCTGCCGCGTCCGATAACGGACACCCCGCTTGCGCACGGCATTGGGCAAAATGGACGGCCCCATTTCATCGCAGCGACATCCCCATGCGCCGATTCCTCCCCTGTGCCGCCCTGTTCCTGGCCTTCTCCCCGCTGCATGCCGGGGACGGACCGGCCGCCGAAGAGGCCGAAGTCGAACGCGCCACGCCCGACGCCTCGGTGGCGCGCAAGCTCGATGCCAAGGAAACGCCCTACGTGGTGGACGACGATGGCGACTACCGCATCCTCGTCAACGTGGGCGACGACCGCAGCCAGCTCGTCTGGGTACGCAGCAAGGTCCACGCCACGGACCACCAGCGCGTGCGCGAGATATGGACCTACGGCCTGCGCTCGGAGGAGCGCCGCATTCCCGTGCACATCGCCAACCGCCTGCTGTCGGAGAACTTCGATCTCATCGTCGGCGCATGGGCGCGCGAAGGCGGCAACGCGATCCTGGTGATGAAGATCGACGCCGATGCCGATGCCGACACCCTGAACGAAGCCATCGACCTGGCCGCCAGCGTCGGCGATCGCATGGAGCAGAAGCTCGGCAACGGGGACGAACTGTGAGCCAAGCCCGTGGCCGCCTGCCGCGCATCACCGTCGCCACCGTGGTCGCGCGCGGCAGCCAGTTGTTGTTCGTGGAGGAGGAAAGCGCCGAAGGGCTGGTGCTGAACCAGCCCGCCGGGCATCTGGAATCGGGCGAATCGCTGCTGGATGCGGCGTTGCGCGAAACGCTGGAGGAAACCGCCTGGTCGGTACGCCTCACCCATTTCATCGGCATCTATCAATGGTGCGCGCCGGGCGGGCGCGAGTACGTGCGCGTGGGCTTCGCCGCCGTGCCGCTGCAACACCACCCCGAACGCGAACTGGATGCCGGCATCCACCGCGCGCTGTGGCTCACGCCGGCACGGATGCGCGCCGAACGCGCGCGCCTGCGCAGCCCGATGGTGGAAAGCCTCGTCGACGACTGGCTGGCCGGCGCGCGTCATCCGCTGGCGATGGCGCGCGCGATCCGCGCATGAGCGCGTTCGATGCCATGGTCGGCGTCTCCGGCGGCGTGGATTCCTCCGTCGCCGCCCTGCTGCTGCAACGCCAGGGCCACCGCATCGCCGGCCTGTTCATGCAGAACTGGGACGACGATGGTTCCGGCGACTGCCGCGCCGAGGACGACCGCCGCGATGCGGTGGCGGTGTGCGGCAAGCTCGGCATCCCCTTCTTCGCGCGCAACTTCGCGAAGGAATACTGGAACGGCGTGTTCGAGCATTTCCTGGCCGAACACCGCGCCGGCCGCACGCCCAACCCGGACGTGCTGTGCAACCGCGAGATCAAGTTCCGGACCTTCCTCGACGAGGCCCGCGCGCTTGGCGCGCGACGCATCGCCACCGGCCACTACGCCCGCGTGGACGAACGCGACGGCCGCCATCGCCTGCTGCGCGCGGTGGACGAAAGCAAGGACCAGACCTACTTCCTGCACGCGCTCGGACAGGAGGCGCTCGCGGCCACGTGGTTCCCCATCGGCGAACTGCCCAAGGCGCAGGTGCGGCAGATCGCGCGCGAGGCCGGTTTCGCGGTGCACGCGAAAAAGGATTCCACCGGCATCTGCTTCATCGGCGAACGCGATTTCCGCGAGTTCCTCGGCCAGTACCTCCCGGCCCGGCCCGGCCCGATCCGCGCCGTGGACGGGCAAACCCTCGGCGAGCACGCCGGCGTTTTCTACTACACCCTCGGCCAGCGCGCAGGCCTGAACCTGGGCGGCGTGCGCGGCCGCCCGCAGGCGCCGTGGTTCGTCGTGGGCAAGGATGTCGCCGGCAACGTACTCTACGTCGACCAGGGCCACGACAGCCCCTACCTTCAGTCCACGATGCTGCACGCGTCGCAGGCCACGTTCACCGCCGGAACGGCGCCCGCCGCGCCGTTCCGCTGTACCGCCAAGACCCGCTACCGCCAGCCGGACGAAGCCTGCGCCGTGGAACTGTCCGACGATGGCACGCTGCACGTACGCTTCGATCGCCCGCAGCGCGCGGTGACGCCGGGGCAGTCGGTGGTGTTCTACGACGGCCAGGAATGCCTGGGCGGGGCGGTGATCGATGCGACGGATGCGCCAATGGCGGGTAGACAATGACGGGATACGATGGCGACTGATGCCTGAAACTGATGCCTGAATTTGACAATACAGCAGAGATTTGCCAGATTGGGAAAAATTGTCAGAAGCCCAATCCAGTCATGCCCGAGCATGTTGTCAATCTCAGCAAGGAAGGCCGCATCCTCATACCCGCCGCCATCCGCAACGAACTGGGCCTGAAGCCGGGAGAAGCACTGACGCTTTCCATCACGGATGGCGAAGTGCGCCTCAGCAGCCGGGTGAGCGCCATCCGCAGGATGCAGAAGCGCCTGACGAACCTGCGCGATCCGAACGAGCCGGTAGTCGATGCCCTGATCCGCGAGCGTCGCGACGCCGCGAAACGGGAATGAGCGCCATCGTCTACGACGCTTCGGCGTTGCTGGCGGTAATGTTCGACGAGCCGGGAGCGGACGCCGTGCTGTCGTTCCTTGCTCACCCCGGTGGCGAGGTGAGCGCGGTGAACTGGTCCGAGGTGGGGGCAAAACTCGCCGAGCGCGGACTCAAGGAGTCGCGGATTGCGGCGGAACTGAGCGCCTTCGCCCTCGAAATCGTCCCGTTCGATGAATCACAAGCCATCACGGCGGCGGCACTGCGGCCGATCACCCGTGCCCTGGGCCTGTCGCTGGGCGATCGGTGCTGTCTCGCACTTGGGCGTATCCGTAATGCGCGCATCGTCACCGCCGATGCCGCATGGGCGCAGTTGCGCGGATTCGATATCGCCCCGGTGCGGGAGCGCTGATCGACAGGGGTGTTGCCAGGACTCAGCCCAGCAACACGCCCTGTTCCACCAGCTCGCACACCTTCGCCACTTCCCCATCCATCGCGCGGTCGCGCTGCATGAAGCCGATGTGCTCGCGCAGGCGCCCATGCGCGCGCCGCACGCGCGGGGACGCGTGGAAGTCCACGTCCTGCGCGAGCTGGGCCGTCAGTTCGCGGCATTCCTCGAGGAAGCGGGCGCGATCCGGATGATCGGGCGGCGGCGCATTGCCGACCTTGGCGGCGATGGCGTCCACGTCGCCGCGCCGCGCCAGGGTACGGGCGGCGTCGATCATGTCGCGGCGGTAGTCCAGCGCCTGCGCGGCGGTGTAGAGCTCGAGCGCCAGCACGTGCGAGAGATCGGCGGTCATGTCGAGCGCGTGGCGGGCTTCGTTGGCGCCCATCGAGACGTGGTCCTCGGCGTTGGCGCTGGTCGGGATCGAATACACGCTGGCCGGGTGCGCGCGGCTGGCCAGGTCGTTGACCAGCGCGGCGGCGGTGTACTGCACGATCATGAAGCCCGAATCGGTGGCGTCTTCGTTGCCGATCAGGAACGCCGGCAGGCCGTCGTTCGTGGCCGGATCGACGAGCTTGTTAAGGCGGCGCTCGGAGATGCTCGCCAGCACGGGAATCGCGGCCTTGAGATAGCTCATCGCCAGCGCCAGCGGCATGCCGTGGAAGTGGCCGGCACTGATGACCTGGTCCTCGATCTGGCGCGCGTCCGGCGTATCCGGGAACACCAGCGGGTTGTCGGTGACGGCGTTGAGTTCGATGTCGATCACGCGCCGGGCCTGCGCCAGCGCATCGCGCACCGCACCGTGCACCTGCGGGATGCAGCGCAGCGAATAGCTGTCCTGCGGCTGGTGCTTCTTGCCGCCGCGGAACGGCAGGAAGCGCGTGTAGAACGCCTCGCGCCCATGGCGCTGGGAAGGCGGCACCCACTCCCAGGCGATGTCGAAGTGATGTTGCCGGTCGGCGGGATCGGTCCAGCTTTCCGGCAGCCAGCTGCGGAAGCGCGGCACGAGGTGGTACGGAATATCGACCAGCGTGGAGCCGGCGAGCAGTTCGCGCAGGTTCGCGGCCGATTCCACCTGGCCCGGATGCGGACGCAGCTCGTGCACGCGCGCGTCGAAGGCGCGGGTGCGGCCGGCAAAGGCTTCCAGCGTCATCGCGGCGGCAAGGTCGGCGGTTTGCAGCAACCGCTCCATGCGGCCGATGGCGAGCGTGGCGGTGGCCAGCATCTGCGCGGTGCCGTTGTTGAGCGCCAGTCCTTCCTTGAACGAGAGCCGCACCGGCGCAAGCCCGGCGCGTTGCAGCGCCTCGGCGCCGGGCAGGCGTTCGCCGCGATAGAACGCCTCGCCGCCACCGAGCAGCACGATGGCCAGGTGCGACAACGGCGCCAGATCGCCGCTCGCGCCGACCGAGCCTTTCTTCGGCACCACCGGCACGATGCCGGCGTTGAGCATCGCCGCCAGCGCTTGCAGGGTTTCCACGCGGATACCCGAGTGGCCGCGCATCAGCGTGTTGATGCGGATGACGAGCATCGCGCGCACCACCTCGGCCGGGAACGGTTCGCCGACGCAGACCGCGTGCGTGATGATGAGATTGCGCTGGAGTTCCTCGACCAGCGTGCCTTCCGGCGACGCGCTGCCGGGCATGCCATCGCGCGCGCGATGCGCGCCGAGCAGCTTGTCGGCATTGCTGCCGAACCCGGTGGTGACGCCGTAGATCGGCTCCTGCCGGGAGACCTGTTCGGCGAGGAAGTCGGCGGCGGCCTGCACCTTGGCGAGCTGGGCGGCATCCAGTTCCACGCGCACGCCGCGCAGCGCGACATCGAGCACCTGCGCGCGCGTCAGCGTCGCGCCATCGAGCCGGATCGTGTTCATGCTTTGCCCTCCGGGCAGGTTTCAATATGGTTGACTCGGAGCCGTCATCCCAGCGAAGGCTGGGATCCATTTTCTGTTTTATCAAGATCAGGATGGATCCCAGCCTTCGCTGGGACGACGGCAGTGATGGCTCGCTATGTCAGGAACCCGGACCGGTGCCAGCGCCCATCGCACGGGCCTGTTCCAGCTCCACCCGCAGCGTGCGCGCAAGATCGGCGCGCGCCACCTCGAACTGCTCGGCGCGGCGCAGGTCCTTCACCGACACCACGCCGCGCGCCTCCTCGTCCTCGCCGACGATGACGACGAAACGGATGCCGGCGCGGTCGGCGTACTGGAACTGGCGCGCGAGCTTGCGCGGCTCAAGCTGCACTTCGGTATTGAGGCCACCGGCGCGCAGTTCGTTGGCGAGCGCCAGGTACGTGGGCAGGCGTGCCTCGTCCATCTGGCTCACCAGCACTTCGACGCTGCTGTCGGCGGTGTCCACCAGCCCGGCTTCGCGCAACTGCCAGAACAGGCGCGTCAGGCCGATGGAGATGCCCACGCCCGGCAGCTTCGACCTGGTGTAGTGGCTGGCGAGGTTCTCGTAGCGCCCGCCCGAGCAGATCGAGCCGATCTGCGGGAAATCGTCGAGCGTGGTCTCGTAGACGGTGCCGGTGTAGTAGTCCAGCCCGCGCGCGATGGAAAGGTTGATCGCGTAATGCGTCTCCGGCACGCCCAGCGCGCGCACCAGTTCCAGCACCTGGCGCAGCTCGGCGACGCCCTCGTCGAAGGCTTCGCTGCCGCTGCCCAGCGCATCGAGCTTCGCCAGGGCATCGGCGTGGCCGCTGGAGCGTATCCGCACGAAATCCAGGATCTTTCCGGCGGCTTCCGCGCTCAGGCCGAAGCCTTCGCCCGTGAGCGCGTCGCGCACGTAATCGGCGCCGCGCTTGTCGAGCTTGTCCACCTCGCGCAGTACCAGGGTCTGCTGCTGCGCATCGGCCACGCCCAGGTTCTCGAAGAAGCCGCGCATCAGCTTGCGGTTGTTGAGCTGGATGGTGAACTTGCCGATGGCGAGCTCGCTGAACACCGCATGGATCACCGCCGGCAGCTCGGCGTCGTAGCGCACGCTCAGCGCGTCCTTGCCGATCACGTCGATGTCGCACTGGTAGAACTCGCGGAAGCGCCCGCGCTGGGCGCGCTCGCCGCGGTACACGCGCTGCATCTGGTAGCGCCGGAACGGGAAGGAAAGATCGTGCTCGTGCTCGGCCACGTAGCGCGCCAGCGGCACGGTGAGATCGAAGCGCAGCGCCATCTCCGGCGTGGCGCCCCCGCTTTCCGCGGCATTGGCCAGCGCGCCGGTGGACTGCACGAAATACACCTGCCGCTCGGTTTCGCCGCCGGTCTTGGTGAGCAGCACTTCGGACAACTCCATCACCGGCGTCTCCACCGGCAGGAACCCGAAGCGTTCGTAGTTGCGCCGGATGGTGTCGAGCATCTGCTGGAAGGCGATCTGGTCGCGCGGCAGGAGCTCCATGACGCCGGGCGGCGTGCGAGGCTTGATCAAGGCGGAATCCTCGAAGGAAGACGCGGAGGGAAAGCCGGACATTCTAGAGGGAAGCTTGAAAAACCTCCGTCATTCCCGCGAAGGCGGGGTTGTCAAGAGCCGAATGGCTGCTCATCCAGCGTCTCCAACCTATTGAAAAGAAAAGACACTGGATCCCCGCCTTCGCGGGGATGACGAGCGAAGCAGCTCCCTCGCGTGCCCTGAGCGCTTCACCGACAGCGGCATCGCGCTCGCAGAAGCGATGGGACGATGCTTGATCGCACTCCGCACGCCCCTGTAGAATGCGCGGCTCGCAGTCGTCGGGGTGTAGCTCAGTCTGGTAGAGCGCTACGTTCGGGACGTAGAGGTCGCAGGTTCGAATCCTGTCTCCCCGACCAATCAAATCAAGGCTTTACGAAAACCCGGCCTCGCGCCGGGTTTTTCGTGTGCGCGCCACGCGGACAATGAAAAAGCCGCCGTCCTCGCGGGCGGCGGCTTCGCTTCGTGACGGAAGCCGGTGGCGTCAGTCGCCGAACACCAGCACGCCCTTCATGATGGCCCAGTGGCCGGGGAAGGAGCAGAAGAAGGTGTAGTCGCCGCCCTTTTCCAGCGCGCTGGCCGGGAAGGTGACGCTGTCGCTCTCGCCGCCGCCGATCAGCTTGGTGTGGGCGATGATGCGGGCATCGTCGGCCTGCAGGTAGTCGGCGGCGGCGCCGGCCTTAAGGCCGTCGGTGGCCACGCCCTGGTAGTCGGCGGTCTTGGTCAGCACCCAGTTGTGGCCCATCGCGGCCTTGGCGAGCTTGCCCGAATGGGTGAGGGTGAGCTTCACCTCGGTGCAATCGCCGGCCACCTTCAGTTCCTTGGTGCTGAAGGTCATCTGGTCGGTGGAGTCGATCGCCAGTTCGCAGGTCTTGGCCTGGAGTTGCGAGGACAGCAGCAGGGCGGCGGCGGCAAGCAGGGTGGAACGGATCATGGAAACACTCCTCGAAGTTGGGAACGCGGGGTCGGAATGAGGCACTCCGATCGACCGTGGGCGTATTTTCCTCCCCTGCCCCCGCAGTGGAATTGATCCAGGTCAGGATGTGGAGCTCAAGTTCAGCTTCGGGTTCATGCTGCGTCGCAGATGGCGGGCGTGCGGGCGGGCCGATAGCCTGGATCCGGAAACGACAAAGGAATCCGCATGACCGCAACACCCTCGCCGGACGACGCCGGGCGCCCCTTCGCATTGCCCTGCCGAAGCCTGGAATGGCGCGCGCCGACGCGCTGGCTGCGGCTGGGCTGGCAGGATTTCCGCCGCGCGCCGGGATTGAGCCTGCTGTTCGGCGGCGCGATCGCGCTGGTGAGCCTCGGGGTGTCGCTGCTGGCCTGGCAGCTCGGGCGCTTCGCGCTGCTGGCGGCGCTGCTTTCCGGCTTCGTGTTCGTGGCGCCGCTGCTGGCAGTGGGGCTTTATTGCGTCAGCCGCGAACTGGGCGAGGGGCGCGAACCGCATCTGCGCGATTCGTTCCGGCTGGCCCGCCGGGTGGCTGGACAGGCGGGCGTGTTCGCGCTCGGGCAGATGGTGATCCTGCTGCTGTGGTCGCGCGCGGGCATGATGGTCAACGTGTTCTTCCCGGTATCGCCGGACGATGCGCGCGCGCTGGCGGAGTTCCTGCTGATCGGCTCGGCGGTGGGCTCGGTATTCGCCGCCCTCACCTTCGCCACGGCGGCGTTCTCCCTGCCGACGATCGCCGACCGCGAGGTGGACATGGTCACCGCCTGCGTATCGAGCGTGAACGCGGTGCTGCACAACAAGGGCGCGATGCTGTGGTGGGCGTTCCTGATCGCGCTGCTCACCGCCCTCGGTTTTGCGACGGCGTTTCTCGGGCTGATCGTGGCGATGCCGTGGCTGGCGTATGCGGCCTGGCATGGGTACCGGGAAACGCTGGATGCCGGCGCGTGGCCGGCGCTGGATTGAACCGGGCCGGTCAGCGCACGATCTGCAACGCGATCAGCCCCAGTACGATCATCACCCCGCCGGCGATGCGCAGGCTGCTATCGGGGCGTTCCAGCAACTGCGCCACGGCCTGCTTCCACAGGCCGGGCGCGGCGAACAGCAGCAAGCCTTCCAGCACCAGCACCAGGCACAGCGCCGCGATGAGATCGGCCGACATCCTAGGACTTACTCGGCGCGGCCGGCGTTGCCGAAGTAGCGGAAGAACTCCGAATCCGGGTCGAGCACCAGCACGCTGTCGCCGTTCTCGAACGCGCTGCGGTAGCTCTCCAGGCTGCGGTGGAAGCTGTAGAACTCCGCATCGCGGCCATAGGCCTGGGCATAGATTTCCGTGGCCTTGGCGTCGCCCTCGCCTCGGATGCGCTGGGCATCACGCTCGGCATTGGCGAGGATCACCTGGCGTTCGCGGTCGGCATTGGCGCGGATGGTTTCCGAAGCCTCGATGCCCTGGGAGCGCAGTTCGTTGGCCACGCGCGAACGCTCGGCGCGCATGCGGTTGTAGACCGACTCGGACACTTCCTCGGGCAGGTCGATGCGCTTGATGCGCACGTCCACCACCTCGATGCCGAGATTCTTGGTGCCCTCGTTGGCGGTGCGCACCAGGGTTTCGGTCATGGTGCTGCGCGCGTCGGAGACGGTCTCCTGCAGGGTGCGCTGGTTGATCTGGTTGCGCAGCGCTTCCTTGATGATCGGGTTCAGGCGCTGCATGGCCTGCAACTCGTCGCCGGCGGTGGTGGTGTAGTAACGCCCCACTTCGCTGATGCGCCACTTGGCGAAGAAGTCGACGTTCACGTCCTTCTTCTCCGAGGTGAGGTAGCGCTCGGGCTGCGAGTCCAGCGTCATGATGCGGCTGTCGAAGATGCGCACGTCCTGCACCAGCGGCATCTTGAAGTGCACGCCGGGCCCGATGTCGGTGCGCACGATGCGGCCGAGCTGGAACAGCACGCCGACCTGCGCTTCGCGCACGATGAACACCGCGCTGCTGGCCAGCAGCACGAGGCCTAGAACGATGATGACGACGATGTTTCTCATCGGCTGGAGCCCTCGCGCGGAGTACGGGTGGCATCGCGCACCGGCGCGCGCGACTGGGATGGCGTGGTGGCCGCCTGGATCGGCGGCAGGCGCTCGACGAACGTGGTGTCGCTGCGGGCCGGACCACCCGCGCCGCCGGAGAGCTTGTCCAGCGGCAGGTACATCACGTTGTTGCCGCTGCGGTTGCCGGCGACCACCTTGGGATTGGCCGCCAGCACTTCCTGCATGGTCTCAAGGTACAGACGCTTGCGCGTGACGGCGGGCGCCTTGCGGTATTCGTCGGCCAGCATGGTGAAGCGGTCCGCATCGCCTTGCGCGCGGGCGACGGCCTGGGCCTGGTAGGCCTCCGATTCGGCCTTGATGCGCGCCGCGGCGCCGCGCGCCTCGGGCACCTGCTTGCTGGCGTAGCCAAGCGCGTCGTTCTCGAAACGCTGCTTGTCCTCGCGCGCGATGATGGCGTCGTCGAAGGCATCCTTCACCTCCGCCGGCGGGCGCGCGTTCTGGAGGTTGAACTCCGTCACCAGCAGACCGGTACGGTACTGGGTCAGCGCCGCCTGCAAGCGCTCGCTGGCCTGGGCGGCCAGTTCGGCGCGCTGGCCGGAAAGGATGGTATCCATCACGCTGTTGCCCATGACCTCGCGCACCGCGCTTTCGGCGGCCTGGCGCAGGGTGTCGTCCGGATCGCGCGTGCCGAACAGGAACTGCTGCGGATCGGAGACCTGGTACTGCACGTTGAAGTCCACCAGCACGATGTTCTCGTCGCGGGTGAGCATGCGCACCTGGTCGGAGATGTTGCGCACCTGCGTGGCTTCGACCTTGGTCACGCTCTCGATCGGGCGCGGCAGCTTGAAGTTGGGACCGGGCGTCATCAGGCGCTCGTACTTGCCGAAGCGCAGCACCACGCCGCGCTGGCGTTCGTCGATCAGCACCCAGGAATCGAACACGAACCAGATCAGCAGCGCGCCGAGCAGGATCAGGCCGATGGACGGCCCGCCGCTGCCGGTGCCCGCGCCGCCGCCGCGCCCGGAACGGCCTTCGTCGCCGCCGCCGCCGAACACCCGGCCGATGTTGGATTTGAGGCGCTCGATGAACGCATCCACGTCCGGGCCCTGGCCGCCGCCGCGTCCATCGTTGTTCCAGGGGTCTTTCGATCCCTTGTTCTTGTCGCCACCAGGCTCGTTCCAGGCCATGCAAAGCTCCGTGTGGGACCGTGGCGGCATTCGGGGCGAACGCGCCGCGCCGCGTGGGCGGCCGGTCGGAAAAGTGTCAGTGGATCGTGGATTGTAGGGGGCCGGCCCGGATATTTCACGAGGCCGCGGAATGTCCGGCTCAGGACACGGCAAGCAACTGCCCGCGCAATGCCACGCTGTCCGCATCGTTGCCGGCGAGCACCTGCTGCGCGGTGGAAAGCGGCATGTCCAGGTCGATCCGCCATCCGGCGTCATCGACTTCCTCGTGCCGCACCGCGCCGGCCGCGAACAGGCGCGCGCGCAACCGCCCGGCCAATGGCGACAGAAGCACGCGCCCGCTGACGCGCTCGCTGGACAAGGACTGCGACACGGCTTCGCGCAACAGCGTCAAGCCTGCACCGCTTTGCGCCGATACCCAGACCCGCGTCAGTGCACCCTCCTCCACGCCGCCGCTGTCGAGCACGTCCACGCGCGGCGCGGCGTCGTCGAGCCGATCGATCTTGTTGAATACCAGCATTTGCGGAATCTCGCCGGCGCCGATCTCGTTCAGCACCACGTTCACCTGCCCGATGCGTTCCTCGCGCAGCGGATCGGCGGCGTCCACGACGTGCAGCAGCAGGTCCGCGTCACGCGCCTCGGACAAGGTGGAGCGGAACGCGGCCACCAGATCGTGCGGCAAGTCGCGCACGAAGCCGACGGTATCGGAAATCACCACGTCGCCGCAGGCCAGGCCATGCAGCTTGCGCACGGTCGGGTCGAGCGTGGCGAAGAGCTGGTCGGCCTGGTACGCGTCCGCGCCGGTGAGCGCGTTGAACAGCGTGGACTTGCCGGCGTTGGTGTAGCCCACCAGCGCCACGCGCGCGATGCCGTTGCGCAGCCGTGCGCGACGCATCTGAGTACGTTGCACTTCCACCTTCTCCAGCCGCGCCTTGAGCGCGTCCACGCGCCTGGCGAGCAGGCGGCGGTCGGTTTCAAGCTGGGTTTCGCCCGGGCCGCGCAGGCCGATGGAGCCACCGCGCTGGCGCTCCAGGTGGGTCCAGCCGCGCACCAGGCGCGTGGCCATGTGCTTGAGCTGCGCCAGCTCCACCTGCAGCTTGCCTTCGTGCGAGCGCGCACGCTGGGCGAAGATGTCCAGGATCAGGCCGGTACGGTCCACGACGCGGCGTTGCAGCGCCTTTTCCAGGTTGCGCTCCTGCACTGGCGTCAGCGTGTGGTTGACCAGCACCAGATCGGCATCGGTGGCGGCGCACAGGCTCAGCGCCTCCTCCACCTTGCCGCTGCCGATCAGCGTGGCCGGGTTGGCCTTGTCGATGCGGGCGGCGAGCGTGCCCGCCACTTGCGCACCGGCCGAACGGGTCAGTTCGGCGAACTCGTCGAGGATGGCCGGGTCGTTCTGCCCGGCCGCGAAAGGTTGGATCAACAGGGCGCGTTCGCCCCTTCTGGATCGTTCGAACATCAGCTCTCTGCTTGGGGTTCATCCTCGCCCGGCGGCGTGACGCGCACGTTGCGCGCCGGGACGACGGTGGAAATGGCGTGCTTGTAGACCATCTGGCTCACGGTGTTGCGCAGCAGCACGACGAACTGGTCGAAGGATTCGACGGTGCCCTGCAACTTGATGCCATTGACCAGATAGATCGACACGGGGACGCGCTCGCGGCGCAACGCATTCAGGAAGGGGTCCTGCAAGGACTGACCTTTGGACATGGCGGCTGACTCCTGTTTTTAGTTGGTACGTTTCTGTGTTGTTGTTGTG
>JBBCJS010000006.1:0-26336 GCA_037190825.1 Chiayiivirga flava | reverse complement strand
CATTCCGGCCGTCGCCGGAATGACGGTGGGGGTGCGAACGACGGGCGGGAATCAGGGCTGGGCATGCATGCCCATCAGATACCTCAGTACAGCACCCGCGTCCGCAGCGTGCCTGGAATGGCCGCCAGCGCGTCGCGCAGCTCCGAGCTCTGCTTTTCCGAGGTGGCCACGTCGATGACGACGTAGCCGATGGCCGGGTCGGTTTGCAGGTACTGGCCGTTGATGTTGACGTTCTCGCGCGAAAAGATCTCGTTGATGCGCGACAGCACGCCCGGCACGTTGCGGTGGATGTGCAGGATGCGGCGGCTCTCCGGGTGCGCGGGCAGCGAGACTTCGGGAAAGTTCACGGCCGAGAGGGTGGAACCGTTGTCGCTGTAGCGCACCAGCTTGGCGGCCACCTCGATGCCGATGTTGTCCTGCGCTTCCAGCGTGCTGCCGCCCACGTGCGGAGTCAGGATCACGTTGTCCTTGCCGCACAGCGGCGAGACGAAACCATCGTCGTTGCCCTTGGGTTCCACCGGGAACACGTCGATGGCCGCACCGGCCAGATGGCCCGAATCCAGCGCGGCGGCGAGCGCGTCGATGTCCACCACGGTGCCGCGCGAGGCGTTCACCAGCACCGCGCCGCGCTTCATCCGGGCCAGTTGCGCCGGGCCGAGCATCATGCGCGTGGCCGGGGTTTCGGGCACGTGCAAAGTCACGATGTCGGCGCGTTCGAGCAGGCCGTCCAGGCTCTCGGCCGCGCGCGCGTTGCCGAGCGTGAGCTTGGTTTCGATGTCGTGGAAGATCACGCGCAGGCCGAGCGATTCGGCCAGCACGCCGACCTGCGTGCCGATGTGGCCGTAGCCGACCACGCCCAGCGTCTTGCCGCGCACTTCGTAGCTGCCCGCGGCCGACTTGCTCCAGCCGCCGCGATGGCACTGCGCGTTCTTCTCCGGGATGCGCCGCATCAGCATGATGGCTTCGGCGATCACCAGCTCGGCCACGCTGCGGGTGTTGGAATAGGGCGCGTTGAACACCGGGATGCCGAGCGCCTTGGCCGCGTCCAGGTCCACCTGGTTGGTGCCGATGCAGAAGCAGCCGATGCCGATCAGCCGCTTGGCCTGCGCCAGCACATCGCCGGTGAGCTGGGTGCGCGAGCGGATGCCGATGAAATGCGCCTCGGCGATGCGTCGCTTCAGCTCGTCCTCGGGCAGCGATTTCTCGTGGAAATCGATCTGGCTGTAACCGGCGGCGCGGAAGGTATCGACGGCGCTCTGGCTCACGCCTTCGAGCAGAAGGATGCGGATGTCCTGCTTGGGGAACGAGGTCTTCTTCATGGCCGGGCGACAGCGGAGCGGGGTAGCGGACTATGCCAGAATCCACGAGGGTTTGCGGCGGTGCAGCATGGCCCGGTATGGGGCGTTCGCCGGGGCGGCCCGCATCCCGGCGCGTGAACGTCCGCTTCCCTGGCCGTTACGGCATCGGCTCGAACCCCGAGCGGAAAATCTCCGGCGTGCTCGACCTGATGCCGACGAAGCCGCCCGCGCCGACCACGATCAGGGTGCCGTCCGGCTCGAACAGGCATTTGCTCACCGAGGCGGGCGCGCCGCCGGGGGTGATGTCGTTGAACTGGATGCCGCCATCCTCCGAAAGCAGCACCTTGCCGGAACTGGCGGTGAGCGGCTGGCGCTCGCCGACCACGACGATGCGGTCGCCCCGCATGCAGACGCCGCGCGCCCAGGTGCGGGCCGAAGGTGCGCCGATGACCTGCGACATCGAGTGTTCCAGGTAATCGCCCATGTCGCGCGGGTCCGGGCCGCTGACCAGGATCTTGCCCAGATCGTTGTCCTGATCCACGCCCACCGCCACCAGCCGCTGCGCGTTGACGGCAAGGCCCCACAGCTCGCCGTCCCAGGGGGAAACCAGTTCGGGCTGCGCGATGGTGAAGGCGAGGCTGGCGGCGGCGTTCAACGGCGGCAGGAACAGTTGCGGCGGCTCGCTGATGCTGCTGCCGGCGCCCCAGAACCGCCCTTCGGCCACGATCAGATCGAGGATCTGGCTGTTGGAAGTGGTGCTGTGCCAGTCCGCAGCGGAACTGCCTGGACTGGATGTGCCATTGAACAGGATGTCCACGCCATTCAGCGATTCGGCGATGGCATGGATGACGGATGCAGACACTCGCCGCTCGCGGTAGCTGCCCACGTGGAACTGGCGGCCGACCTGCGGCACGCCCACGAGCACCTGGCTCACCGGGTATGGCGCGGCACTGTTGGTGTTCAGCGCCAGCACCATCTCGCGCGTGGTGGCGTTGAAGCCGGCGATCTTGAGGCGGCCGTCGATGCCGCGGGTGATCGAGTTCACCCGGAACTCGGACAGCGCGTTGGCAGGAGAAACAGGCGTGGCCTGCCATTGGTTGCCGCCATCCAGGCTGTGGAACAGGCCGTAGCCCACCGCATTGCTGCCGCAGCCGACCCACAGCGTGCCGTCGTCGTCGCGGAACAGTGCGTCGGTGCGGAGGGTGCCGGGGCAGGGATGGGTGCTGGTGAGCCAGGTATTGGAGGCGGCGGGCAGCGCAGCCAGGGCAAGGGCGAGCAACACGACGGCGCGACGGATCGATGATCGGGACATGAGGGGATTCCTGATGGCGGGATGACGTGGCTGTTCAGTGCGTACCGACCAGCCAGAACGCTTCCTGGAAGTCGTAGTTGCCGCCCTTGCGGTACACGCGCGGGGAGAGCGTCCGATCGCTCGGTGCGTGGGCGAGGGTGCCGCGCGGGTGGGGCTGGATGGCACCGTCCTTCACGCTGAAGGCGAAGGTGCGCAGGCGCTTCTTGTCCGAACTGCGTTCGATGCGGATTTCATAGCTGCCATCGGTGAGATCGGCGATGCCGATGGGCGCGGCTTCGTGCGCGCGGCGGGCTTCGTGCGGGGCGAGGAAGGCGTAGGTGGCCTGCTTGAACGGCGTGCTGCCGTCGATGTGGCCGGCGCTTTCGCGGCTGTGGCCGATTTCCTTGCCGCCACGGAACAGGCGGGCGATGGACTGGTCCTTGCGCGTGCCATCGGCCAGATCGGCGATGCCCGTCCACGTCACCAGGTCGATCAGTTGCGTGTCGCGGTAGTCGCGCCTGACCAGATAGGCCAGCTCGCGCCACGGGCCGTCGAACAGCGCCGTGGTGGCCGGATCGAACGGATCGCCGCCGGTTTTCAGCGTCACCGTGAAGGGGAACTGCGTGACATCGCGGCCATCGATGTCCACCACCATGTGGTAGTCGCCGCTGTGAGGTGCCTGCCAGCGTGCGTGGCCCTGCACCGGCAGGCGGCCGAAGGCCTTGTCGCGCATGCGGTAGTCGGTGGCGAGCGGGTAGCGCGCCAGTTCCGCGCCCTGGCTGCTTTCGATGCGGATGCTGGCGCGGGCGACCGATGCGGGTGCGAACACCACGTCCACGTGTTCGAGCAGCAGGCTGCCGTCGGTGTACAGGCGCGTGTTGAGAAAGGAGGTGGCGTCCACGATGGGCGTCTGGGCGTGGGCGGTGAGGGTGGCAAGGCCAAGCAGGGCCGGCAGAAGCAGACGGGCGGGAGACATGGGAACCTCGTGATGGTTGGGTTTTGAAAGCCCCTCTCCCGATGGGAGAGGGGAAATCACAAGCAACTACTTCCGAGCGCTTTGCTCCAGCGCCTCCACCATCGCCGCCAGCGCGGCGATCTCGCCCGCCAGCGCGGCGTTCTCGGCGGCCAGACGGTCGCGCAGCGCGCCGAAGCCCTCGGCGCTTTGCTCGGCCAGTCCTTGAATCGCAGCCAGCGCCACCCCGGCGCTGTCGGTGGTGCCGATGGTGGTCGCTTCGCCCACGCCGAACGCGGCGGCGAAGTCCTCGGCCATCGGGCCCAGGTGGCGGCCTTCGCCGGGCGAGGCGATGTATTCCCAGGTGCTCATCGGAAGCGCCAGCACGCCGCGCAGGATGGCGCGCGTGTCGATCGGTTCGAACGGGGTTTTCCACGCACGGCTGGAGGCATTGGTCCAGGTGCCGCCGGTGGTGAGATGCGCCCCGGTGGAGGTGCTGATGAAGCGGCTGGAGGTCAGCGATACCGTGGAGTTGGCGCCGAAGTGGATGCCGCCGGCGGCGCGGACGAGGAACTGGTACGTGCCGTCGGAAACAAAATCGGCGTTCTGGCTGTCGGCCCAGACGAAGGTTCGCCGATCTCCATCGAAGCCGCTGGCCGCAACGCTCGTGCAATGGGACGAACCGCTGGGCTGGCGGACCTTGGCGCGGTATCCGGCAGCAAAGCCGCTGGTTGCGAACGCACAGTTGCCACTGCCGCCGGGAACGACACTGCTGCTGGACGCAATGTTGTCCCTTCCGCCCAGAACCGAGCCGCTCGACAATGCAAGGTTGTTGTAACCGCCGCCGACCAGGGCGTCTGTTCCAGCGGGGACGGTGTTCTCCCGTCCGCCGCCGATGAAGCTCCAGGTCGCCACGCTGTTGTCGTGCCCGCCGCCGATGAAGCCCCGGTTGGCCGTGTCGATGCCCAGCGCCACCTGATTGCCGTTGATGCCGTCGAGGTGATCGATGGCGCAGGCCACGGTGCCGCTCTCGTTCACCTGGCGGATTGCGCCGTGGAGGCCACCGGCGGCACATACGCCCGTGATGCGGCGTTGCACGCTGGTGGCGTCGATGGCCGCCGTGCCCACGGCATTGTTCGCGATCTTCGCCGTGGTGACGGCGCCGGCCTTGAGCTTGGGCGCGGTGACGGATGCGTTGGCCAGATGCTGGCCGCCGATGGCGCCGGCGGTCAGGCTGACCAGCCAGCGGCCAGTGACGCCGTTGAAGTTCGGCGTGGTGATGAGGCCGGGGCCGGCACTGGCGCTCAAGCCGGTGATGAGGCCGTAGCCGCGGCATTGCGGCGCGCCGTTGGCCGATACCTGATACATCGCCGTGTTCGCCGGGCAGGCATCGGACACGCGCACCTGCACCTGGTTGTTGATGATCTGCGTGCTGCCGATGGAGGCGTCGGGTACGGAGGCGGCGAACTGCGCCGTTTCCGCGTTGTGTACATATGGCACGCTGGCGAGGTAGTGGCGTGGCGACAGCACCACCATGCCGCCCGGTGCGCCGGTGCGACGCACGGCCACTTGCAGCCAGCCACCCGCCACGGGCAGCGGCATGGTGTCCCAGGGCAGGTCGAGCGTGAAGCGGCCCTGTGCATCCACGGGCACCGCCGAGAACGCCATCACCGGCGCCAGCGGCGCGCCGCCGCTGGCCTGTGGATACAGCAGCACCTGGAAATCGTGCGTGCCGCCGGCGGTTTCGCCATCGGCTTCCAGTGCGCCGTGCCAGCGCAGCGCCTGGTCGGGCGCGGCCTGCGTCGGGGATGCGAGGATGAATGCTGCGATCAGCGCGCAGGCGGAAACAAGCAGGCGGTTCATGGCGTGCCTCCAGTGCTCTCGAAGCCATCGGAAAAGATCGGGTCGCCACCGGGCGTGCCGGGGTCATCGCCCGTGGTGCCGGTCCAGTAGCCCGTGCGCAGGGTGAAACCGCCGCCCTGCATGGCAGGCGTGGCGGCCTCGGCCTGACCGATGGTGGCGCGCAGGGTGTAAGCGCCGCTGGTGGATTCCCCACCGCCGGCAGCGGTGACGTGGCGCACGAGGCGGTAATCGCCGCCGGTGGATTGGGCGAGGGCGGTGGGGGCGAGTGCCGCCAGTGCGATCAGGGCGAAGGTTGCAAAACGGCTCATGGCGTCACCTCCATGCTGCGCGTCTGCAACCGGTCCAGCCGTGCGGCAAGCTGCGCCAGTTCGGCGTGCAGCCGCGCGTTTTCCTGTTCCAGTTCCGCCAGCGTGGTGGTTTGGGTTTCCTCGATGCGCGCCGCCAGCCCCTGCACCGCCGCCAATGCCACGCCGCTGGCATCCACCGTGGTGATGTGCTGCGCGCTGGCGCCCAGGCCAAAGGCATCGAAGAAATCCTCGGCAGTCGGGCCGAGATGCCAGCCCTCGGCGGCGGCATTGAGGTATTGCCAGCGGCCCAGCGGCAGGGCCAGCACGCGATCGAGCAGGGCGCGGGTATCCACGGCGGAGAACGCCTGCTTGAAGGCGCGGCTGGATGCGTTGTTCCAGTTGCCGCCATTGGTCAGGCGGGCATTGGTGGAGGTATCCAGAAAGCTGTTGCTGCGGATGTTGACGCTGGGCGCACCGCTGCCGCCGAAGAAGAAACCGCCTTCGGCGCGTACGATGAAACGGTCATCGCCCGTGGAGGTGTAGCTGCTGTTGCTGCTGGCACCGTTGAAAAGAAAGGTGCCGGTATCGCCGTTGGCACCTGAAACCGGGATGGACGTGCAGCCGTCCCCGGTCACGCCGCTCTCGCTGCCGGGCCGGATCTTTGGCTGATAGCCCAGCGCTACGCTGTAGTGCCCGCCAGCACAGGATGAAAACGATGGCGCGACCGACCAGTTGCCACTGGCCGTGCCGTAGGTGTGCGATGCCACCGACTGGTTGCCGCTGGCGGTGGCATCGTCTCCGAAGGCGATGGAGGCCGTACCCAATGCCTGGGCGCCGTCGCCGTGCAGCACGATGGCGTTCGCGCCCGCGGCGGTGTTGCTCCGGCCGCCCAGCACCGCTGCGCCGGCACCTGTCACGCTGTTGCCGGCCTGGCCAGCCAGCGAGGTGACGCCGCACTCCACGCTGCCATCGACAAGAATCCGGGTGATGGCCTTGCCCGCCGGGCAGGATGCATCCACGCGCCTTTGCACCTGGCTGACGGTGATCTTCGCCGTCGTGACCGCGCCATCGGCCAGTGCCGCCGTGCCCATTGCGCCGTCGGCGATGTCGCTGGCGCCGATGCTGTCCGCGATGAGCAGGTTGTCGGTGATGCCGGCCTCGGCGATGTCCACCCAGACCGTGCCGCTGTTGCCGCCACCGCCGACGCCGGAGCCGGTGCTCACTTCCTGCACCACGTTGCCGCCCGCCGTTGCCACACAGGTGGCACTGCCGGCGATGCCGATGGCCTGCAACACCTGGCCGCCGCTGCACGCGCCGCCGACGCGGCGTTGCACCTGGGTTTGCACGATCTGCGCCGCGCCCACGCTGCCGGGGGCCAGTTGTTCGGCGCTGTCCGCGGTGAAGGCGTGTTGCGCCTGCGGCAGCGTGGTGAAGGCACTGCGCGGGGTGAGCGTGGCCCACGCGCCGCTGGAACCGGCGGGGCGCACGGAAATTTCCAGCCAGAGTTGATCGTGCGCCACGACGCTGTAGTGGATATCGAGCGCGAGTGTGTATTCGCCGTCGTCCACATTGACGCTGGCGAACTCCCAGGGTGCGGCATTGACCGGCGCGCCGCCGCTGGCGCTGGCGTAGAGGTTGACGCGGAACTGCTGCGGCGTCGTCACCGGCGCGCCGGATTTTTCCAGATGGCCCTGATGCACGATGCGCTGGTTGGCGTTCTGTGCCGGTGCCTGCGTTGCGAAGGCAAGACAGAGGGCGGCAAGGATGAGGGTGTGGAAGCGGATGCTCATGGCGTGGCCTCCGTGGTGTCGTCCTGTTGCAGGGCCGCGATGCGGGTGCGCAGCGCGGCGATGTCGGCGCGCAGTCGCCGCTGTGCCTCGCCGGCCTGTTGCGAAAGGGCTTCAAGCTCCGCTTCCTGCCGTTGCGCCAACCCCTGGATCGCCGCCAGCGCCACGCCACCGGCATCGGAGGTGCTGATCTCGTCGTCGCGATCCCCGAGGCCGAACAGCGCATGGAAATCCTCGGCCACCGGGCCGAGATGGCGACCGGCTTCCGGGGCCTTGATGTATTCCCAGGTGGTGAGCGGCATCGCCAGTACCTTGTCCAGCACCTGGCCCGGCTGCACGGCGGCGAACGCGGTTTTCAGCACGCGGCTGGAGGCGTTGGTCCAGGTGCCGCCCGTGGTGAGATGGGCCCCGGTCTCGGTATTGATGAAGCGCCCGGCCGGAATCGAGGCGATGCTGTCGCCCTTGGTGAAATACACCCCGCCCTGGGCGCGCACGAGGAACTGGTTGGTGCCGGTGGAGACGAAATCCGCATCCTGGCTGTCGGCAAAGACGAAGGTGCCCGAATCGCCATTGGCGCCCCCGCGCGGCACATCGAGGCAGCCGGCATACAGGGTGGTCGAACTGCCGGGCCGCACCTTGGCGCGGCGGCCCATCGCCAGGCTGTAGCTGCCGCCGGCGCAATTGTCGAAGCCACCGAGCACGCTGGCGGCGTAGCCGGTCGCGCCGTTGAGCGAACCACCTGTGATGGTCGCGTACTGCCCGCTGGCATGGTTGAGCGCACCGCCGCTGACGGTGGCATAGGTCCCGCTGGCGGTGTTGAACACACCGCCGCTGACCACCGAGCCGCTGCCGCTGGCGGTGTTGCTGGCACCGCCGCTGACGGTGGCGTTTTCGCCGCTGATGACGTTGTTGTTGATGCCGTCCCAGGTGGTGACGCCGCATTCCGCCGTGCCGCCCAGCGCGATGCGGCGGAACACGCGGCCTTCCGGGCAGGTGGTCGGCACGCGCCGCTGCACTTGCCCGGTGTCGGTCTTCAGATGATTGACGCTGCCGTCCGCGAACTTGGCGGTGGTGATGGCCCCATCGGCAAGCGCGGCGGTGCCGACGGCGTTGTTGGCGATCTGGCTGGCGATGATGGCATCGGCTTCCAGCGACAGCGCCACGCTGCCGCTGGTGCCATCGCCGACGATGCCCTTGCGGCCACGCACGCGGATGATGTCGCTGGGCGGCGCGGGTGCGCAGGCCACGCCGCCATCGGCGTTCACCGTGGCGATTGCCTGGCCGATCGGGCAGGTGCCACTGATGCGGCGCTGCACCTGGGCGGTATCGATGGCCGTTGCGCCCACGCTGTTGTCCGGCACGCTCTGCGCCAGCGCGGCGTCCTCGGCGTGGATCGCATTCAGGGCAGGCGTGACCGGCTGGCGCTGCGTGAAGGCAACGAAGCTGCCGCTGCCCGCTGGCCGCACTTCCACTCCCAGCCAGCGCTGCGCGCCGGTGAAGGCGGCATCGCCGAAATCCAGCATCACGGTGAACTGCCCGCCGGCCACGCTCACGCCGCTGTGCGTGAGCGGGTTGGCGATGCCCGTGCCGTTGACTGGGTCGTTGCCGCTGGCGCTGCCGTACAGCGTGAAACGCAGATCGAAACTTCCGCTGACCGGGCCGCTGGCCTGTTCCAGCCGGCCCTGGTAGCTGAATGTGCTATCGGCCAGCGCCGTCCCGCCGCCTGACAAGGTGGCCGCCAGCACGGCGGCGTATAGATACCGTTTCATCATCCCTCGCTCCTGGTAGTGCCCCTGTCATGCCCGCGGCCATGCGATGACCGGAACACGCTGGAGCCTCCCGTGGGAGCTGCGTGGATGCTTGAAGGAAATCTATAAGTTTTATGAAATTGTTGTGAAACAGTGGGTTATGGCGGCATGAGGAGGCAATTCCCGCGCCTGGGTCGCGCCGGCGAAGGCGGGTCTCCAGCGACCTTGCTGCCGGGTTCCAGGAGAAAAGTCACTGGATGCCCGCCCCCGATCAAGAGCACTTCGCGGGCAGGCTCTTCGCGGGCATGACGATCCATCTGAACCTCAATAGGGCAATGCCGGCGGCATCCCCTCGGCCGCCAGGCCCAGGCGCAGAAGGGCGTTGCGGGCGCTGGTTTCGTCGCCGCCGATCAGTTCGGCGCGCAGCGCGAGCCACTCGAAGCCGCCGTTGCGGGCGCGGGTGGCGAGGTTGCGCAGGGCGGTCTGGCGGGCGGGGAGATCCTGCGCGGCGCGGACGAGGTCCAGGCGCAGGGCGAGGTAGGCGTCGGGACGGGCGGCCAGTTCGGATTCCAGTTCGTCCAGCAGGCGATCCGCGCCGGCGTGGTCGCTACGCGCGTGGCGGATCGCGGCCAGCAGGATGCCGGCCTGCAACGCTGCGTTCGTGTCGCCGGCCTGGAGCATGTTGCGGCGCAGGTCGCGCACGAGGCGCTCGGCGGCGGGCAGGTCGCCGCGCCGGGCGGCGAGCTCGGCCAGGTCCAGTTCGCTCATCAAGGCCCAGTCGGCGAGGCTGGCGCGCTGGCGCAGGTCGCGGGCTTGATCGAAGCCGGCGGCGGCGCTTTCCATGTCGCCGCGCAACATGGCCAGGCGGGCTTGCGCGCTGGCGATGGCGCCGGCGCGTTCGGGCGGGGCAAGGGCGGCAGGATCGAGGTCGGCGAGCAGCATCAGCGCGCTATCCGGATCGGCGCGCATCAGGTGCAGTTCGGCGAGCGTGGCGATGGCCTGGAGGCGGAAGGCTTCCGCGCCGATGGCGGTGAAGCCGTCGAGCGCCTCGCCGATGCGGGCCTGCGCTTCGGCGAGCTTGCCGGCACGGCGGTCCTGGATGCCGAGGTTGAACTGGGTGCGGGCGATGTCCGGGGTCGCGCCGATCTCCCGGAAGATGGCGAGCGCGTCTTCCTGGTGTTCGCGCGCGGCGACGCTGCGGCCGGCCTGGCCGTGGGTGATGGCGAGGTTGCCGAGCGCCGTGGCTTCGCCGCGCCGGTTGCCCAGGCGCACGAACAGTGCGCGTGCGGATTCCCATTGCTGGTGGGCTTCCTCGTGACGCCCGCTGCGCTGGTAGAGGGTGCCGAGGGTGATGCGCGCGGCGGCTTCGCCGGTGGCGTCGTCGGCGTCGATGTGGCTGGAGAGCGCGCGTTCGGCCAGCGTCTGCGCGGCATCGGCATGGCCCCGGCGATTTTCCACCTGGGCGGCGACGCCGAGCGTGGCGGCGAGCGCGCGCGGATCGCCGAGCGTGGCCTGTTCGCGTTCCAGTTCGGCGAGCGCGGCGGCGGCTTCGTCGTAGCGGCCGGCGATGAAGCGCACGTAGGCGGCTTCGCGGCGCGCGAGGGTATCGAGCGCGGGCAGGCCGAGGTCGCGCGCGGCGGCGGCGCTGTGCTCGAAGCCGGCGATGGCCTCGTCCAGTTGGCCGGCTTCGCGTTGCAGCGTGGCGGCGAACAGGTCGGCGCGGATGCGCGCGGCGGGCCAGTCGGCGGCATCGAGTTGGGCGTGCAGCCGATCCTTCAGCGCGATGGCGGCGGCGGTGTTGCCGGTGAGCAACTGTGCCCAGCCCTGTTCGAGCAGCGCATCGGCGATCAGCGGCGTGGCGGTGGCGGCATCGGCCGCGCGCGTGGCCTCGGCCAGGCGCATGGGTTGGTCCCCGCGCGTGGCGGCGAGCCGGGCGCGCAACAGCGCGAGCCGGGCGTGGTCGATGCGCGGCAGCATGGCCAGCCGTTCGAGCGTGGCCCCGGCTTCGGCGGAACGGCCGGATTCGATCTGCATCGCGGCCAGGCGCAGGCCGGCTTCGGCATCCCCCGGGTTGAGGCCGGCGAGTGCGGTGAGATGGCGCAGGGCGTCGTCGTGGCGGTGCTCGAGCTGGGCGAGGAAGGCGGCGATCTGCAACTGCGCCTCGCGGGGCAGCGCGGCGGCGCCGTCGCGCAGGGGTTCGATCAATTCCCGCGCGCGCCGGCCTTCGCCGCGCTGCGTCAGCGCCTGCGCCAGCCCGGCGAGGGCGGCGATGGACGAAGGCTCGCGTTGCAGGGCGCGCTCGAAACGTTCCTGCGCGCCGGTCGGATCGTACGCGGCCAGCGCATCCAGCCCGCCGCGATACCAGCGCAGCGCTTCCGGCTCGCGCGGGCGGCCATCGTGGATCACTTCCACCGTGTGGCCCCGTGGCGATACTGGCGACGCGGCGGGGCGAAGCAGGAAGAACGCCGCCGCCAGCGCCGCCGACACGATCGCGGCGATGACCCATGGTGCGACGTTTCGCGTGCGTGCGGTGGGCGAGGGCGCAGGTTGCGCCGGGACGATGGGCTCTTCGATGGCGACGGGCGTGGTGTCGCCATCGGGCGGGCCATCGTCATCGGCCCATCGTTCCACCTCGCCCGCGAAGCGATAGCCCAGCTTGTGCCGGGTTTCGATCCAGGCCGAGCCTTGCGCCGAATCTCCGAGCGCGCGGCGCAGCTCGCGGATCGATTGCGACAGCACTCCCGGCGTCACCGCTTGCCGGCCCCATACCTGATCGAGCAACCGCTCGTGCGCGATGAGATCGGGCGCGGCGTCCAGCAGTGCATGCAGCAGTTTCAGCGTCATCGGCCGCAACGGAATGAGGCCATGCGGGCCTTCGAGCGAGGCGTTGCGGGCGTCGAACTGGTAGGGGCCGAATCGGTAGCGCATCGGCTGGATTCTAGTCGTGTCCAGATGCACGCGGTCACCGCCCGGTCCACCACTCATGTTGCGTGCCATCGATGCGATCCCGCGCCCGCGCGAACAGGTGGCGGCGAATGGGTAAACGATGGCGCATCCCGCTGCCCGGATCGCGGCTGGACGCGGCGCCCGCGCCGTACTGACACAATCCACGATGGACGCCAGCCCGCGCCACTGGCAGGCTGTCGCACCGGGCGATGCGGCAACGCATCGCCCCTTCCTCCCACCCCTTTGTCGATACGCACATGTCCGACCCTCGTCTGGCCGAACTGTCCGGGCGCCTGCCCGATCTGGCGCTCAAGACCGATGCCGCCGATCTCGAATATTACGGCCGCGACTGGACGCGCCGCTGGACGCCGGCGCCGCTGGCCGTCGCGCTGCCTTCGTGCGTGGAGGAGGTGCAGGACATCGTGCGCTGGGCGAACGAACACCGCATCGCCCTCGTGCCTTCGGGCGGGCGCACCGGGCTTTCCGGCGGCGCGGTGGCGGCCAACGGCGAGCTGGTGATCGGCCTGGAACGCATGAACCGGGTGCTGGATTTCAACGCCGACGACCGCATCCTGACGGTGCAGGCCGGCATCGCGCTGGAAGCGGCGCAGGCCGCCGCGCGCGAGCATGGCCTGATCTACCCGGTGGATTTCGCCGCGCGCGGTTCGTGTTCCATCGGCGGCACCATCGCCACCAATGCCGGCGGCATCCGCGTGATCCGCTACGGCAACACGCGCAACTGGATCGCCGGGCTGAAACTTGTCACCGCGACGGGCGAGGTGCTGGAACTCAATCGCGGGCTGGTGAAGAACTCCAGCGGCTACGACCTGAGGCAACTGGTGATCGGCGCGGAAGGCACGCTCGGCATCGTGGTGGAGGCGCAGCTCTGGCTGACCGGCCCGCCGCCCGAATCCAACGTGATGCTGCTGGCGCTGCCGTCGTTCGAAGCGCTGATGCGGGTGTTCGGCGTGCTGCGTGCGCGCCTGGAACTGTCGGCGTTCGAGTTCCTCACCGATCGCGCGCTGCACCACGTCGTCGCGCACGGCGCGCAGAGGCCCTTTGCCGAGGACCATCCGTTCTACGTCGTCGCCGAGTTCGATGCCGATTCGCAGGAAAAACAGGACGCCGCCCTGGCCGCGTTCGAGGCCCTGGCCGAACAGGCGCTGGTGGCCGATGGCGTGATCGCGCAGAGCCAGGCGCAGGCCGCCGCGTTGTGGCGGCTGCGCGAGGGCATCACCGAGTCGCTGGCGCGGCACGTGCCGTACAAGAACGACGTGGCGGTGCGCATCGGCGCGATGCCGGCCTTCCTCGCCGAAACGCAGGCGCTGCTGGCGCGCGAATACCCGCAGTTCGACGTGGTGTGGTTCGGCCACATCGGCGACGGCAACCTGCACATCAACGTGCTCAAGCCCGATGCGATGGAGAACGCGGACTTCGTGCGCGAGTGCGGCCGCGTCACCGCGCTGCTGGCGCAGGCGCTGCAACGCCACGGCGGCAGCATCTCGGCCGAGCATGGCATCGGGCTGGTGAAGAAGCCCTATCTTTCCAGCACGCGCAGCGCGGCGGAGGTGGCCTTGATGCGCGGCATCCGCCGCGTCTTCGACCCTGCCGGCATCATGAACCCGCACAAGCTGCTGGATACCGGCAACGCCGACCCTGTCTACGGAGAAACCGCATGAAACGCTGGCTCGTCATCGCCCTTGTCGCTCTTTTCGGCACCGCCACCGCCGCGCCGCCGACGCCGCTGCTGTGGAAGGCGCAGGGCCAGGCCGGCACGGTCTACCTGCTCGGCTCGTTCCACCTGCTCAAGGCCGACGACTACCCGCTGCATCCACAGGTGGAAATCGCCTATGCGCAGGCCGGGCACCTGGTGTTCGAGATCGATCCGGCCGAGATGGCCTCGCCGCAGACGATGACGGCGATCCAGAACCTCGCCAAGTTCGACGATGGCCGCACGCTGCGCCAGGTGATCTCGAAAGAGACGGCCGACAAGCTGCAGGCCTTCATGGGCGGCAGCGAAGCCGCGATGGCGGGCGCGGACCCGTTCAAGCCGTGGTTCATGGGCATGAACCTGGCGGTGGGCGCGATGGCCTCGATGGGGCTGAATCCGCAACTGGGGCTGGACCAGCATTTCATGCAGCGTGCCGCCAAGGACGGCAAGCCCGTCTCCGGCCTCGAAACCGCGATGGACCAGATGGGCGCGCTGGATGCTTCCCCGCTGGAAGAGCAGGAGCTGATGCTGGCCGAAGCGCTCGCCCCGGCGGCGGACATGCGCGAGCGCATCATGGAGATGCACGACATCTGGCGTGCCGGCGACGATGCGCGGCTGGAACAACTGGTCAACGACGACATGGCGAACAAGACCCCGCGCATGTACGTGCTGCTCAACCGCGACCGCAACCACAAGTGGTTGCCGCAGGTGGAGACGATGCTCGGCGAGAAGCAGATCCGTCTCGTGGTCGTCGGCGCGATGCACCTGATCGGCGAGGACGGCCTGGTCGAACTGCTGCGCGCGCGTGGCGTGAAGGTCGAGCGCGTGGATGCCGATGTGGCGACGGTGGAGTTGCTGGACGAGGCGGCCTGAGTGGTCGATTTCGATATGCGGGACCGCAAGCAAGCCACAGTTCCCCGTATCCCCGCCTTTGCGGGAATGACGGGGCTCCCGGGCTTCGCGATGCGGTCGGTGCGCGCAGGAACGGATACCCCATGAATCACGACAATGCTGCCCGCGTCGCGGCGAGCGCGCCGCCCAGCGCGCGTGAAAAATGGCTCACGCCGCTGGAACTGGCCGTGCTCGGCGCGATCTGGGGCGCCTCGTTCCTGTTCATGCGCGTGGCGGCGGACGATTTCGGCGCGGTGCCGCTGGTGGAAATGCGACTGGGGCTGGGTGCGCTCGTGCTGCTGCCGTTCCTGTGGCATGCGCGGGCGTCGTTCCCGCTGCGGCTGTGGCCGAAACTGGCGCTGATCGGCCTGATCAATTCCGCGCTGCCCTTCGTGCTGTTCGCGTGGGCGGCGCAGCGCGCGCCGGCGGGCGTGGGGGCCATCGCCAACGCGTTGACGGTGCTGTTCACCGCGCTGGTGGGCGCGAGGTTCTTCGGCGAAAGGATCGGCGGACGGCGCGCGCTGGCGTTGCTGGCCGGGTTTGCCGGCGTGGTGGTGCTGGCCAGCGGCAAGGTCGCGGGCATGAGCATCGGCGCGGCGACGGCGGCGGGCGCCGTGGCCGCGTTGCTGTACGGGCTCGGCATCAACCTCGTGCGCCGTCACCTGGCCGGTTTGCCGGCGGCGGCGGTGGCGGCGGCCACGCTGGGTTCGGCGGCCTTGCTGATGATGCCGTTCGCGCTCGCCTCGTGGCCGGCACGGGCGATTCCGCAGGCATCGTGGCTGTCGGCCATCGCGCTCGGCGTGTTGTGCACGGGCGCCGCCTTCGTCCTGTACTACCGGCTGATCGCGCGCATCGGCGCGAACCGGGCGTCCACCGTCACCTACCTGATCCCGCTGTTCGGCGTGGGTTGGGCCTGGCTGCTGCTCGGCGAACCGCTGACCTGGCCGATGGCGATTGCCGGCAGCATGATCCTGGGCAGCGTGGCGATCAGCCAGCGGGGACGCTAGGCAGGCTGGCCGTAATCGCGCGTTCCGATAGGCCGCACAGCCTCATTCCGTCATCCCGGAATCGCGTAGCGGTATCCGGGATCCATTTTGATCTTGCCCATGCCTGTAAAAGCAAAATGGATTCCAGCCTACGCTGGGATGACGAGGTAGCGAGGTATTCGCAATGCTGTGGGTGTGGCGATCAGCTGCCGGGGACGTTAGGCAACGAAGCGGCAATCGCACTTTCCGATACGCCGTACAGCCTCGCGAGGTTGGCGGTGGTGGCGACGTCGGCGGTCGGCCCCAGCGCCAATAGGCGACCTTCGCCGACCAGCGCGGTGCGGTTGGCGCAGCGCAGGGCGTGTTCGGGCTGGTGGGTGGACATGAGGATCGCGATGCCACGCTCGCGCAGGTGCGCGAGGTGTTCGAGCACGCGGATCTGGTTGCCGAAATCCAGGCTCGCGGTGGGTTCGTCCAGCAGCAGGATGGCGGGCTCCTGCGCCAGTGCGCGGGCGACTAGCGCCAGTTGCCGTTCGCCGCCGCTGATGTGGGTGTAGACGCGCCCGGCCAGCGCGGCGATGCCGAGGGTTTCCAGGCTGCGCATCGCGATGGCGTGGTCCCTGGGCGAAGGCGTGGCGAAGCGCCCGACCTGCGCGGCGCGGCCCATCAGCACGATGTCCAGCACGGTGAAGGCGAACAGGCCCGCGTGCGCCTGCGGCACGTAGCCGATGTGGCGGGCAAGTCCGTTGCGCGACCAGTCGGAAAGCGGGCGGCCAAGCAGCCGGATGTCGCCGGCCTGCGGCGGCAGCAGGCCGAGCAGGGAGCGCAGCAGCGTGGTCTTGCCGCTGCCGTTGGGGCCGAGCAGGCACAGCAGTTCGCCGCGTTCGAGCGCGAACGACACCTCCGACAGCACGCGGCCGCGGCCGTGGCCGATGCCCAGCGCGCGCGCGTCGAGCAATGGCCCGCTTTTCAATGGCGCGTCCGCGTTCATCCGCGCCTGCCCCCGCGCGCGAGCAGGAACAGGAAGAACGGCGCGCCGACCAGCGCGGTGAGGATGCCCAGCGGCAGCTCGATGCCGGCGGCGGTGCGCGCGAGCGTATCCGCGCCGACGAGGAACCCGCCGCCCAGGATCAGCGAGGCCGGCAGCAGGCGCGAGAAATCCGGCCCCACCAGCAATCGCGCGACATGCGGCACCACTAGCCCGACCCAGCCGACGATGCCGGCCAGCGACACCGCTGCCGCGGTACCGAGCGTGGCGGCGGCGATCAGCACGCCGCGCAGGCGCGCGACGTTCACGCCCAGCGCGGCGGCTTCTTCGTCCGAAAGGCTCAGGAGGTTGATGCGCCAGCGCAGCAGCGCCAGCGGCAGCAGGCTGACGAGGATGGCGGGCAGCGTCGCCAGCACGTCCTCCGGCACCACGGCGTTGAGGCTGCCGAGCAGCCAGAAGGTGATCGACGGCAATTGCGTGTACGGATCGGCCAGCAGTTTCAGCAGGGAGATGCCGGCGCCGAGCAGTGCACCGACCGCGACGCCGGTGAGCACCAGCACGAGCACCGGATCGTGGCGGCGCACGAGGCCGGCGATGGCGTACACCGCGCCGACTGCGACCAGCCCGCCGGCGAACGCCAGCATCTGCACCAGCGCCAGCGGCAGGCCGAGGAAGATCGCCGCTGCCGCGCCCAGTCCCGCGCCCGCCGAGACGCCGAGGATGTCCGGCGATACCAGCGGGTTGCGGAACATGCTCTGGTACGCCGCGCCGGCCGCGCCGAGCATCGCGCCCACCAGCAGGCCGGCGGCGATGCGCGGCAGGCGGATGTTCCAGATCACCGTCTGCACCGCTTCCGATGGCCCCTCGCCGAAACCCGCGCGCGCGGCGAGGGCGCGCAGCAGTTCGCCCGGTGCGATCGGGTACTTGCCCGCGCCGAAGGCGACCACGAGCATGGCGAACAGCGTGGCCACGGCCACGCCCCATGCCAGTGCGGGACGCCGGGAGAGGGCGTTCACGCCGCCTCGTTCGTGGGATCGTCCTGCGCGGCGGCGGGCGGGGCGCTGCCGTAGAAGGACTGGTGCAGTGTGGCGAGGATGTGGCGCAGCTTCGCCGGCGCAAGATCGGGATGCCGGCGCGGATACAGCCTGGCCAACAGCCACGGCACGCCAAGCAGGCGATTGACGCCGGGTGGTCCATCCAGCCAGCCGAACGGATAGCGCGGGGCCAGGTGCACGCGCCGCGTGCGCACGGCCGCTACGCCGCGCCAGAGCGGATCGCTCGACACGCGCCGGGCGAAGTCCGGGTCCTGCGTCAGCACCACGTCGGGGTTCCACGCCAGGATCTGTTCCATCGACGCTTGCGTCAGCCCGCCCCGGCCGGCTTGCTCGGCGACGTTGCGGGCACCGGCCAGTTCGATGGTTTCCATGTTGATCGAGCCTCGCAACCCGGTTTCCAGCCCGTCGGGGCCGCGCCCGTAGTACACGCGCGGGCGTTCGTCGGCATCGACGCCGGCGAGCACCGCATTGGCCAGGTCGAGCATGCGCTGCGCCTCGCCGGCCAGTTGCTCGCCGCGTGCCGCCACGCCGAGCAGGCGTCCGGTTTCGCGCAACTGCGCCGGGTGATCGGTGAGGCGGCCATCGACCAGTGCATAAGGCAATCCGGTCTGCCGCCACGCGCGCTCGGCCCCGGAGAGATGGGTGGGCGTGACGCTGCCGGCATCCAGTACCAGGTCCGGGCGCAGCGCGAGCAGGGTTTCCGTGCTCACCGTGCTGCCGCGCCCCGAGAGGCGGCCAAGGTGCGGAAGATCGTGCCGCACGCGCGGCAGCAGGCGGCGCGCGTCCTCGTCAAGGTACGTGGGCCAGCCGAGCAGCTTTTCCGGTGCGAGCACATAGACCAGCACGCCAGCCGGCGCGCCCGTGGCGAACACGCGCTCGATGCTGGCCGGCGCGGGCATCGTGCCGAACGAAGCGATGAGTGAGCGTACATTCGCCGCGCCATCGCCGGCGCGGCACAGCGCGGGGGCGAGCAAGGGGGACAGGGCGAGGGCGTGCAGGAGATGGCGTCGCTTCATGACGCGTATCTTGGCATCAGCCGTCGCCACGCGCGAAGACGCTTTCGGAGCGGCTTGTCGCGGGGTATGGCGCTCGCGCATCCTGTCCGACCTCTTCCTCGCATCCGGAGTGCGCCCATGGCCTCACTGTTCGATCCCCTCGACGCGGGCGCGCTGCATTTGCCCAACCGCATCGTGATGGCGCCGCTCACGCGCAATCGCTCGCCCGGCGCCGTACCGGCCGAGCGCGTGGCGAGGTACTACGCGCAGCGCGCCAGTGCCGGCCTGATCGTCAGCGAAGGCGTGGCGATCACGCATCAGGGCCAGGGCTACGCCGATGTGCCGGGGCTGTACGCGCCCGAACAGATCGACGGCTGGCGGCGCGTCACCGATGCCGTGCGCGCAGCGGGCGGGCGCATCGTCGCCCAGCTCTGGCATGTGGGCCGGGTGTCGCATGTCTCGCTGCAACCGGGGAATGGCGATCCCGTCGCGCCCTCGGCCATCGCGGCGCGGACCAAGACCTACCTGATCCATCCCGATGGCGGCGGCGAGTTCGTCCCCACCTCGCCGCCGCGCGCGCTGGGCATCGAGGAAATCCCCGGCATCGTCGAGGACTATGCCCGCGCCGCGCGCGCCGCCATCGACGCCGGTTTCGATGGCGTGGAAATCCACGGCGCCAACGGGTATCTGGTCGACCAGTTCCTGCGCTCGGGCAGCAATCGGCGCGAGGATGCCTACGGCGGTTCGCTGGAAAACCGCGTGCGTTTCCTCGACGAAGTGGTCGGCGCGGTGGCCGGCGCCATCGGCGGCGAGCGTACCGGCATCCGCATCTCCCCGGTCACGCCGGCCAACGATGCCGCCGATCCCGAACCGCAACCGCTGTTCCGCCTCGTCGCCCGGCGCCTGGCCGCGCACGGCCTGGCGTTCGTGCACGTCATCGAAGGCTCCACCGGCTTCGCGCGGGATTTCCAGCAGGGCGACATGCCGTTCGACTACCCCGCACTCAAGGCCGCCTATCGCGACGCCGGCGGGCAGGGCGCATGGATCGTCAACAACGGCTACACCCGCGACCTGGCCGATGCCGCCATCGCCTCCGGCTACGCCGACGCCGTGGCCTTCGGCCGCGCCTTCATCGCCAACCCCGATCTGGTGCGCCGTCTGCGCGGGAGCGCTGCGCTCAATGTGCCGGACAAGGCGACGTTCTATGGCGGCGGCGACGGCGGGTACACGGACTATCCGGCGCTGGATTGACCGGCGAAGCGCGGGAAATGGGAGGGAGCATTGGTGTGCCGCAATGCTCTTCCCGTCCCGTTCCTCACTTCTTGAAGATGCCTCCCAGCACGCCGCGCAGGATCTGGTTGCCCAGCTTGGTGCCGACAGTGCGCGCGGTCTGCTTGGTCATGGTTTCGATCGCACCCTGGCGGCGCTTGGTGCCGAACAGCCACTCGTTGACCTTCTGGCCCATGCCGCCCTGCTCGGGTTCGGCGGCCTTGGTTTTCGCCTGCGCCTTGGCTTCGGCTTCGGCGGTCTTGGCGGCGGTGAGCTCCTCGGCGCGCCTGGCGAGGATTTCGTGGGCCGATTCGCGGTTGACCGAGGTGTCGTAGCGGCTGCCGACCGGGCTGCGGCTGCGGACGGTGGCACGCTCCTCGGGCGTGATCGCGCCCATGCGGCAACGCGGCGGGCAGATCAGGGTCTTTTCGACGGGCGAGGGGATGCCCTTGTCCATCAGCATCGAGGTGAGCGCCTCGCCGGTGCCGAGCTGGGAGATGGTCTGCACCACGTCCAGGTGCGGGTTCTGCACGAAGGTCTGCGCCGCCGTTTTCACGGCCTTCTGGTCGCGCGGGGTGAAGGCGCGCAGGGCGTGCTGCACGCGGTTGCCGAGCTGGCCGGGAATCTCGGTGGGCACGTCGTCGGGGAACTGCGAGCAGAAGTACACGCCCACGCCCTTGGAGCGGATGATGCGGATCACCTGTTCCACGCGCTGGCGCAGCGCGGGCGGGGCGTCGTCGAACAAGAGGTGCGCCTCGTCGAAGAAGAACACGAGCTTGGGGCGGTCCAGGTCGCCCACTTCCGGCAGGTTCTCGAACAGTTCCGACAGCAGCCACAGCAGGAAAGTGGAATACAGGCGCGGCTTCAAGATCAGCTTGTCGGCCGCGAGGATGTTGACCACGCCGCGCCCGGAGAAATCGGTGCGCATGAGGTCGTTGAGATCCAGCGCCGGTTCGCCGAAGAACAGGTTGCCCCCGTCCTGTTCCAGCCGCAGCAGGGCGCGCTGGATGGCGCCGATGGAGGCAGGGCTGATGAGGCCGTAGCGGGTGGAGATGTCGCGGCGTTCCTCGGCGGCGAAGTTCAGCAGCGAGCGCAGGTCGTCGATGTCCAGCAGCAGCCAGCCGTTGTCGTCGGCGAGCTTGAACACGATGTCCAGCACGCCCGACTGGGTATCGTTGAGTTCGAGCATGCGGGCCAGCAGCGTCGGGCCGATCTCGGAAATGGTGGCGCGCACCGGGTGGCCGTCCTGGCCGAACACGTCCCAGAACACCGTCGGGCTGCCTTCGTTGGCGTAGCCGTCGATGCCGATCTGTTCGGCGCGCGCGGCGATCTTCTCGTTGCTGGTGCCGGGCATGGCGAGACCGGCGATGTCGCCCTTCACGTCGGCCAGGAAAACCGGCACGCCCTGGCGCGAGAAGCCCTCGGCCAGCACCATCAGCGTGACCGATTTGCCGGTGCCGGTGGCGCCGGCGACCAGGCCGTGGCGGTTGCCGTAGCGCGGCAGCAGGTGGACCTGGCCGCTGTCGGGCGTGGTGATGGACTTGCCGACGAGGATATCGTTCACGAGCGGGTTCCCTGTGGAGACCGGGCGATTGTATGCGGCAGCGCGATGCAGGCGCAGGCGTTGATGAAGGGTGGATTGTGTCATACATTGTATGAAACACGGCTGCCACCCATCTTCCCGCCATGAGCGCCAATACCGACATCCGCATCAACGCCCGCCTCACCGGCGAGGACGCCGAGCGCTTCCGCGAACTCCTCGCGGGACAAGACCTGTCCGCCTCCGACCTGCTGCGCGCGGCGCTGCGCGAGTACCACGATCGCCACGCGGCCACCGCCACCGATGCGCTGGCCATCCTCGGCCGGCACGGCTTCGTGGCTGGTGGCGAAGGGCCGGAGGATCTGTCCTCGGATTACAAGCACTACTTGGCCGACGCGCTGGAAACCAAGATTCCGCTGCGCGTGCAGGAGGAGCGTGCGCCCTACCAGGTCGGCCGCAAGCCGTGATCCTCACCGACAGCGGTTTCTGGATCGCCCTGGGCAACCGGCGCGATCGTCACCACGCCGCCGCATTGCGCGCCGCCGAGCGCTATCAGGGCGAAGGCTTCGTCTCGACCTGGCCGGTGCTGACCGAAGTCACGCACCTGCTGATGGCGCGCGTGGGCGTGCACCAGTCGCTGGCGTTCGTGGCCTCGGTGGCCGATGGCGCCTGCCGCGTACCGGAACTGCCGGACGGCGCGCTGGCCCGCGCCAGCCACGTGATGACGCGCTACCGCAACCTGCCGATGGACCTGGCCGATGCCTCGCTGCTGATCCTGGCCGAGGCGCTGGGCGAGGGGCGCATCCTTTCCACCGACCGGCGCGATTTCGACGGCTATCGCTGGAAGGACACCCGGCCGTTCGCCAACCTGCTGGAAATCTGACCGGGCCGGTGACGTTGCGGCCTTGCCGCTGCCGCGACGGCTCGCTAGGCTCGCGCGTTCGCTTTTTTCCCCGGATACCCGATGCGCGCGCTGTTCTTGCTGCCCCTGTTGCTGCTGGCCGGATGCGCCGCCAACGGCCCCCGTTCCGATGCCCGCGCGCCGATTTCCGATGCCGCGCTCAATGCGCTGTACGCCCGCATCGACACCGCCACGGCGCGCTTCGATGCCGCCGTGGCGCTGTACGAGAAGGGCGATGCCGCCGCCGCCGCGGCGGAGTTCGGCGCGGCGCGCACCGCGCTTCGCGAAATCGCCGACGAATGCCTGGGCCAGGCCGGTTGCGACGTGCGCCGCGTGATTGCCGCGCAGGACGCGTTGCTGGTCCGGCAGGGGCGCTACCTAGCCGGCGCCACCGAGGATGCCGATCCGGTGGATGCTGGCGATGAACTGGTCGGCGAGGGCGATTCGCCGGTGCTGCTGGCGATGCCGGCCGCGGCGCGCACCGTCTCGTTGCTCAACGGCAAGGACCTGGCCAAGGTCATCCAGCTCAACGAGCCGGTGAAGGCGGCGCTGGAGGAGTGGCTCACCTGGATGCGCCCGCAGTTGCTCGATACCTGGGAGAACTACCAGTACATGCGGCATCGCATGTTCCCCGAGTACGAGAGGACCGGCCTGCCCGAGGCGCTGTTGTTCGGCATCATGGCCAAGGAGTCGGGCGGGCGCGTGCACGCGGTGTCGCGCGCCGGCGCGGCCGGGCCGTTGCAGTTCATGCCGGCCACCGGCGCGCGCTTCGGCCTCAATCGCGGCAATGGCTTCGACCTGCGCTTCGACCCGCAGGAATCCACCCGCGCCAATGCCGCCTACCTCAACGAACGCTTCGCCGAACTCAACGGCAACCTCGCGCTGGCGCTGGCGGCCTACAACGGTGGGGAAGGGCGCATCGCGCGGCTTTCGGACAAGGGCGCGCGCGACTTCTGGAGCCCGCAGGTGTTCAACGCGCTGCCGGCGGAAACCCGCGAATACGTGCCGATGGTGCTGGCGGCGGCGTGGCTGTTCCTGCACCCGGAGCGCTACAACCTGAGCCTGGCGCAGTACGACGCCAGCCCGGTGAAGATTCGCCTGGCGCAGGAAATGTCGATCAACGAACTGGCGGTATGCATCGGCCAGCACGGCAATCCGCGCGGCTGGTTCCGCCACCTGCGCAACCTCAATGCGCGCTGGGAGGCCGGGCATCGCCTGCCGGCGGGCACCGAGGTGGAGATGCCGGCGGCAGCGCTGGATGCCTACCTTCGCCAGTGCCAGGAAGGCCCGATGCTGGCGATGAGCCGGGAACTGCACGAAGCCCGTCCGCCGGTGGCTCCGGCCGTGGCTGCGCGCGGCGCCGGTGGCGGCAGCTACGTGGTGAAGCAGGGCGATTCGCTGCATGCCATCGCGCGCAGGCAGGGCTGCACGGTGCAGGGCATCGCCAACGCCAATGGCATCCGCGCGCCCAAGTATCTGATCAAGCCCGGCCAGCGTCTGTCGCTGGCCGGCTGCGGGCGGCGCTGAACGACGGGTGCTGCGGGTAAACTGATGCACTGACGGCCACGGGCCGCGAACACGATCTGCAAGGAGCGTTGTGTGCTGGAACTCTTGAAGGCCGGTGGATGGGTGATGTGGCCGATCGCCGCGATCTCGGTGCTGGCGCTGGGAATCGTGCTGGAGCGCCTGTGGAGCCTGCGCCGCCGCACCGTGCTGCCGCCGGGGCTGGGCGAGGAAGTGCGCGAATGGGCGCGCCATGCACATCTTGATCCCAAGCACATCGACGCGTTGCGCAACACTTCGCCGCTGGGCCAGGTGCTGGCCGCGGGCCTGGATGTGCGCCGCCGCCCGCGCGAGGTGATCCGCGAGCGCATCGAGGACACCGGCCGGCACGTGGTGCACCAGCTCGAGCGTTACCTCAACACGCTCGGCACCATCGCCAGCGCCGCGCCGCTGCTGGGCCTCCTGGGCACGGTGATCGGCATGATGCGCATGTTCCTGGGCATCCTGGACCACGGCATCGGCGACATGACGCAACTGGCCGGCGGCATCGGCCAGGCGCTGGTCACCACCGCCGCCGGCATCTGCGTGGCGATTCCGGCGCTGGTGTTCCACCGCTACTTCCGCGGTCTGGTCGCCGCCTATGTGATCGACATGGAACGCCAGGCCATGGCGCTGATCGACACGCTGGACAGCGTGGCCCAGCCCGCGCCTCCGCCCGCCGCGCCCGCGCGACGCAGGAGCACGGCCGCATGAGGATCGGCTCGGCCAGCCCTCACGACGAACTGGAAATCAGCCTGATCCCGCTGATCGACGTGGTGCTCACGCTGATCATCTTCTTCGTCGTCACCACCACCTTCCAGGACCGCAGCGCGCTGAAGGTCGACCTGCCCGAAGCCGCCGGGCAGGTCGCCGAGACGCCGAAGGATCCGCTCGTGGTGGTGGTGGATGCCGAAGGGCGCTATTTCGTCGGCGGCGGCGAAGTGCTGCGGCGCGATGCCGCGTCGCTGCGCGAGGCCATCGGCAAAGTGGCCGGCGACGACAAGGCCCGCGCCGTGATCCTGCGCGCCGACGCGAGAACCCCGCACCAGTCCGTCGTGATGGCGATGGACGCCATCGGCCAGCTCGGCTTCTCGCGCCTGTCCATCGCCACCGTGCCGCCGGAGCCGGGCAATTAGTCCGGCCGTGTCATGAATTGCACGCGCTCACTTGTCTCTTGCCCGCACGCGGGATTTTCCCCGGTCGGTCGTATGTCCCGATACGACGCTCCTTCGGAAAACCCCGCGTGCGAACACTATCCTGCGCGATCGTCGCGCGAATTCACGACACGGCCGGGCTAGTGAGCGGACAGGCGCCACGGCGCGGCACCTATCGGCGGCTCCTGCGCTTCGTGCGGCCGTACTGGCCGTTCTGGATCGTCGCCGTCGTCGGCATGGCTTTCGATGCGGCGGCCTCCGGCGCGTTCGTCAAGCTGATCGAGCCGATGCTCGACGATCTTTTCGTCTCGCGCGACCCGGACGTGATCTTCTGGATGCCCATCGTGCTCGTGGGCCTGTTCGTGCTGCGCGGCATCGCCACCTTCGCCGGCGACTACGGCATGGCGCGCATCGGCCGCAGCGTGGTGCGCGACCTGCGCAACCTCGTGTTCGGCAAGTACCAGCGCCTGCCGGCGGCGTATTTCGACCGCGAACCGGGCGGGCAGGTGGTGTCGCGCGTGATCTACGGCGCCGAGCAGGTGGCCCAGGCCAGTTCCGACGCGATCAAGACGATGATCGTGGACGGCCTCACCGTGGTCGCGATGGTGACGGTGATGTTGTGGACCAGCCCGAGCCTGACGCTCTACCTGTTCGTGATGGTGCCGCTGACGGGGCTGGTCTGGCGTTACGTCGGCCGCCGCTACCGCAACATCAACCGCACCATCCAGTCCTCGATGGGCGATGTCACCGGCATGGTGGAGGAAGCCGTCGAAGGCCACCGCGAAGTCCGCATCTACGGCGGCCAGTCGCGCGAGGCCGAGCGGTTTTCCCAGGCCGCGCAGCGCAACCTCGGGCTGAACCTCAAGATCGCCAGCACCAACGCCCTCAGCACCTCGACCATCCAGCTCGTCGCCGCCAGCGCGCTGGCCGCCATCGTCTGGCGCGCCACCCGGCCCGACCTTCTCGACACGATGAGCGCCGGCGCGTTCATGTCGTTGATCACGGCGATGCTGGTGATGCTGCCTTCGATCAAGCGCCTCACCACCGTGCAGGCCGTGGTGCAGCGTGGCGTCGCGGCGGCCGATGAGCTGTTCGACGTGGTGGATGCGCCCGAGGAAATCGACACCGGCAC
>JBBCJS010000005.1:0-33601 GCA_037190825.1 Chiayiivirga flava | reverse complement strand
GCCGTCGAGGAGCACGCGCGCCGTCGAGCGCGCGTCGCCGCCGTGCGCGGCCTGCGCCAGCGCGCGCAGCAGGCGCGACTTACCCGTGCCCGCCGCGCCGACCAGGAACAACAGGCCGGGCGTCGGCGATTTCAGGCTGATGTTGCGGAACAGCGAATGCGATACGCCGTCCACGCGGATTCCGTCCAGTACCAGCATCCCCTGTTTCCCCTGCCGTGCGTTCCTCGTCGCGACGCTTCCGCGACACTGCGGAGCGGCGCCGATGGTGGGCCGCGCACGCGCCGGTTGCCTATCGGGGCGGCCCCGATATTTTCCGCTCCGGCGCGCTGCTACCGTGCCGCGGCCCCGTGCGTTCGATGCCGGGGCCTGCTGTCCGCTTCGGGGAGGAAGTCGCCCTGCGATGCCGATCCGGCGACGCAGGACGTTGCATGGGGAGGGGCGCACGCCCATTTACCGAGAAGCCCGTCGAACACGGGCGCTTTACTGTGGACGCATGACATGTCCAGCCCAGGTCCGACCAGCCGCGTCGTGCTCGCCTCCACCAGCGTGCTGTCCATGCTGGGCCTGCGGCAGTTGATCGCGCGCACGCCGGGCATGGAGATCGTCGCGGAGACTTCCTGCCGCAGCGGCCTGGTCCAGGCCGTGCGCTGTCACCGGCCGGACCTGCTCATCGTGGACTCGAAGATGGCGGCCCATGCCGAGGCCATGCCCGACCTGCCCGGGCTGCGCGTGCTGCTGCTGTCCTCGCGCGCCCATCCCGGCGCGCTGCCCACCAGCCTGTTCGTCTGCGGCAGCATCGGCGCGCGCGACGACCTGGAAAAGATCAGCAACGCGCTGGACATCGCGGGCCGCTGCGCCGGCCCCGGCGCCATGGGCGGGGTCTGCTGCGCGCAATGCCCGCTCGCCGCCGCGTTCACGCCGGTACAGATCCTGCCGCTGTCGCTGCGCGAGAGCCAGGTGTTCGCGCTGCTCGGAGAGGGCATGGGCACCGGCGAGGTCGCCGCGACGCTGTCGCGCAGCGTCAAGACCATCGAGGCGCACCGCGAGAGCATCAAGCGCAAGCTCCGCCTGACCAATGCCATCGAACTGATCGACGCCGCGCGCCGCTGGGTGCGCGGCGAAACCCTCGATGTCCATGCCGGCGCTCCGCCGCCGGAAACGGGCGCGCGGTGGCGGCCTTCCGGCCCGGGCGGATCGGCGGCGGGATCGACCGCCTGCACGCCGCCGCGAACCGTCCGCGCCGGCAGCCGGTAGAATCGTCCGCGCATCCACGAACGATTCCCTGCCGGCGCGGCGTCGTCGGCGCTCTGGCGGAACCCTCCCAATGAAAGAAAAAGAAGACATCGTCTGCAACTGGCTGCCGCGCTATACCGGCGTGCCGCTGGACCAGTTCGGCGAACACATCCTGCTCACCAACTTCGGCGGCTACGTCGATCACTTCGCCCGGATGATGGGCGGCGAAGTGGTCGGCCGGGATCGCCCGATGCCCAGTTGCACCGTCGATGGCATCAGCATGATCAACTTCGGCATGGGCAGCCCCAATGCCGCCACGATGATGGACCTGCTCTCGGCCATCTCGCCCAAGGCGGTGCTGTTCCTGGGCAAGACCGGCGGGTTGAAGAAGAAGAACCAGCTCGGCGACCTGATCCTGCCGATCGCCGCGATTCGCGGCGAGGGCACCTCGAACGACTATCTCCTGCCCGAAGTGCCGGCGCTGCCGGCGTTCGCGTTGCAGCGCGCCGTCTCCACGATGATCCGCGACCTCGGCCACGACTACTGGACCGGAACGGTGTACACCACCAACCGCCGCGTCTGGGAGCACGACGATACCTTCAAGGAGCGCCTGCGCCAGATGCGCTGCATGGCGGTGGACATGGAAACGGCGACGATCTTCGCGGCCGGCTTCGCCAACTCGATCCCCTCCGGCGCGCTGCTGCTGGTGTCCGACCAGCCGATGATTCCCGAGGGCGTGAAGACCGAAGCCTCCGACGCCAGGGTGAGCGCGGACTTCGTCGAGCGCCACATCCAGATCGGCATCGAGGCGCTCAGGCTGATCCGCCGTCACGGCAAGTCGGTCAAGCACCTGCGGTTCGATTGAACTGGATGCGTCTGCCCGCCATTCCCGCCTTCGCGGGGATGGCGGGGTTCCGACGGCCCGGTCGAGCGGCAGTCAGTGCAGCAGCAGCGCCACCAGCCCCAGGAACAGCCCCATGCTGCTGATGTCCGTCACGGTGGACAGGAAGATCGCCGAGGCCGTGGCCGGGTCCGCGCCGAGGCGGCGCAGCAGCATCGGGATGGCCGCGCCGGCCAGGCCGGCGAACATGCAGCTCAAGGACAGCGCCACGAAGATCGCCCCGGCCAGCCACAGCGGCGAAACGTCCGTCTGCGAGCGCGCGACGACGTAGAGCGCGATGCCGGCCAGCGCGCCGCTGACCGCGCCGTTGACCAGCCCGAGCCAGGCCTCCTTCGCCAGCACGCGCCCCGGCGAGGTGGCGCGCAGTTCGCCCAGCGTCATGCCACGGATCGTCACCGCCAGCGCCTGCGCGCCGAGGTTGCTGCACTGGCCGGACATCACCGGCAGGAATGCCGCCAGCACCACGAGCTTGTCGATGGTGCTCTCGAACAGGCCCACCACGGTGGCCGCGCCGAAGGCGATCAGCATGTTCAAGAGCAGCCAGGGATGGCGGAAGCGCAGGCTGCGCTGCCACGGCGTGGCGAGGCGCTCCTCCTTTTCCACGCCCACCATGCTGCCGGCCTGCGCGGAAATCTCGAAGGCCTGCTGCTCGAACAGCGCCTGGCCCTTGACCACGCCGAGCAGCCGCCCGGCGGCGTCGCAGACCGGGTAGATCGGGAAGTGCCGGCTCACCACCTGCCGCATCGCCTCGACGAACTTCTGCTCCGGGCGCAGGAAGAACGGCTCGCGCAGCATGATGTCGCCGAGTGTGGCTTCCGGGCTGGCGAACACCAGCTCGCGGAACGCGACCACGCCCACCAGCCGGCCATCGGGTTCGGTGACGAACACGTAGATCACCATGCGCTGGCGCACGATCTCGCGCAGGGTCTCCAGCACGCTGCCGACGGTGGCGCTGGGCGAGAATACCGCCGTCGGGCGCTCCATCAGGCGGCCGACGGTGCCTTCGGGATAGGTGTGGCCCACCAGCCACAGCGGCTCGCGCCCACCGAACGGCACGGCGGCGGCGATGCGCTCGCGCCGCGTCGGTACGAACTCCTCCAGCACCTCCACCGCGTGGCCGATGTGCAGGCGGTTCAACAGGTCGGCGATCTGCTCGTCCGGCATCGCCTCCAGCAGGTCGGCGGCGCTGCGCGGGTCCAGGGCGGACACCTTCGACAGCAGGGTGGGGGAAATGTCCATCCGGCGAATGCTATCAGGCGACCGGATCGGCGGTTCAGTGGCCTTTGCCGCCGCCGCGCGCCGGCGTGACGATCCGCTGGACGCCGCGCGCGGCATCCAGCGCGACCACCGTGTCGGCCAGTGCCGGCAGGCTGGCCAGCGCGTGCCGGCTCAGGCGTTCGTAGTGCGCGATGAAGCGGCGCAGCGTCGCGGCATCCATCGCCTGCGGCGCGGCGCGGCGGCGCAGCGCGTCCTCCTGCTCGTCGCGCCAGCGCGCCACGATCTCGAACGAGGGCGCGTGCAGCAGCACCAGGCGATCCAGCCTGCGCCACAGTGCGGCATACGGGCCGGCGAGCTGGGCATTGACGTGATGGCGCCAGCGCCCTTCCGGGTCCTCGTCGCGTTCCAGCGCATTCACCGCAGTGGCCAGGGCCGCCCCGGGCTGCGGCGGCAGGCCGAGGCACCAGCCTTCCAGCACGATCAGGCGGGGCGGGGCGTGGATGCGTGGCCAGTCGCGCGGCGGCAGGCGGTCGTCGCGGCCCTTGTCGAAGCGCGGCAGCGATGCCGGGCGCGCGGGCGAAGCCGCCGCCAGCGCATCGAGCGTGGCGTGCAGCAGGGGCAGATCGTGGGTGCCGGGTACGCCACGCGTGGCGAGCAGCGGGTGCACATCGTGCGCCAGCCTCTGGCGCGCGGCGCGGGAGAGATAGACATCGTCGAGCGAGAGCGCCACCGCGCCGATGTCGTGCGCCCGTTCGGCCAGCCTGGCCGCGAGCGTGCTCTTGCCGCTGCCCTGCACGCCGCTGACGCCCAGCAGGAACGGCGTCGCGCGGCCGGGCGCCCATGCGTCGGCCAGATCGTCCAGCAGGCGCGCCGCCAATGCGTCCGCGGACATGGCGCGGCGGCGTCAGCGCGCCTTGCGGCGCGCGTGCATGATGGTGTCGTAGGCGGCGTTGATGGCGCGGGCGCGTTCCTCGGCCAGCGCGCGAACGTCTTCGGCCGCACCCGCCACGCGATCGGGGTGGTAGCGGGACATCAGGCGGCGGTAGGCCGCGTCGATGGCCTCGTCGCTCGCGTCCGATGGCACGTCCAGCACCGCGTAGGCTTCGTCCAGCGCGGCATTGCCGCGCGGACGGCGCAGCCAGCCGGCATCGAAGGCGTGCCCGATCACCGCGCCCAGCAGCAGCCCGATGGGGTGGCGCATCAGCGCGAAGCCGAGCAGGCCGCCGAGGATCTTGCCGTAGTAGCGCTTGCCGATGAAGTTCATGGCGCGGGTTCTCCTTCCTCGGCCGCTTCCTCGATGATCGCGGGCCAGGTCTGGCGCGCGTACCAGCGCGCCAGCGCCTCGATGTCCTTGCGGTTGAGCACGCCGATCACGCTGTTCATCACGTCGCCCTCGCGCCGGCCTTCGCGGTACTGGGTCAGCGCCCAGACCAGGTAGACCTCGTTCTGCCCGCCGATGTGCGGCGCGGCCGGCATGCGGCTGCGCCCGTCCGTGCCGTGGCAGGCCACGCACAGGCCGAGCTTGGCCGGCGCGGGTTCGGCGGCCGGCGCATCGGCCGGCGCATCGACGGCCAGGGCGGCGGCGAGAAGGAGCGCGATCATGCCGGTGATTCTATCGCGGTGCGCGTGCTTTGCCGGACGAACGCTTTACGCGGGCGAGCAGTACCTCGGGCGAGTGAGCGACTGCATCGGGATGTTCTGAGGAAAGAGCCGCACGGCCAAGCTCTCATGTTCTTGAAGACCACTGGGCGCTGACCTATCCCAGCGGCCTGAGCGTCGGCTTCAATCCCAATGCCCTGGGCCAGCCCAGGCAGGCCGGCACCTATGCCACCAGCGCGACCTACCACCCCTACGGCAGCCTCGCCGGCTTCATCTACGGCAACAGCCTGATCCACAGCCAGACGCCCACGGCCGCCGAACCCGCGTGACCCGCAACACCGGCACTACGCGGCATCAGGTCTACAACCGTGCCGGGCAATTGCTGTACGTGGAAGACACCCGCGACAACCAGCGCATCGACTACATCCACCTGGGCAACAAGCTGGTCGCCCAGCGCAGCCGCCCGCTGAGCAGCAGCACGGCGACGACGACGTATCACCACACCGACCACATCGGCAGCGCCAACGTCGAAACCGGCACCACGGGCACGCAAAGCCACCGTGCGATGAATTGCGGCAAGCGCATTTCGCGGCTGGGTCGATCCCAGGTCCTTCCCGGTCAATGGCGTATCCGGGCCATGCGGTTGCTGCCAGACTTCGCCTCCTGCCTTCCGGAAATCCGTCCATGCGCATCTGGTCGCTGCATCCGCGCTATCTCGATCCGCAGGGACTGGTGGCGCTGTGGCGCGAGACGCTGCTGGCGCGCAAGGTGCTGCGCGGGGAGACGCGCGGCTATCGTCATCATCCGCAATTGCGGCGCTTCCAGGCCACGCCCGATGCGGTCGCGGCGATCGACGTCTACCTCCGGTCCGTGCACGCCGAGGCCACCGCGCGCGGCTATCGCTTCGATCCGGGCAAGTTCGACATGGCCGCACGCAGTGCGCCGATTCCCGTCGGCGCCGGCCAGCGCGAGTACGAATGGCAGCACCTTCTCGCCAAACTGGCGGCGCGCAATCCCGGCGTGCTGGCGCGCTGGCGGGACATCGCCGTGCCCGACTGCCACCCGCTGTTCGATGTGGTGCCCGGCCCGGTGGAGGACTGGGAAAAGCGCTGAAGCCCCGGCTCAGTCCAGTGCGGCGTCGCTGACGATCACGCCATCGGCATCGGCATACAGCCACTGGCCGGGGCGCACGAGGACGCCGGCGATTTCCAGCGGCACGTCGCGGCGGCCGTCGCCGAGTTTCTCGGTCTTGCGCGGGCAGCGGCCGAGCGCCTTCACGCCCAGGTCCAGTCGCCCGATCACGGCGCTGTCGCGGATCGCGCCGACGATGACGATGCCTTCCCAGCCGTTCTCCACCGCCTTGGCCGCGAGCAGGTCGCCAAGCATGGCGCGCGCCATCGAACCTGCGCCATCGACCACCAGCACGCGGCCCTTGCCCGGCTCGGCCACGGCTTCGCGCACGCGCGAGTTGTCCTCGAAGGCCTTGATGGTGCTGACCTGGCCGTGGAAGGCGACGCGCCCGCCGAGGTCGAGCCAGGGCAGGGCCAGCACCTGCACGACGCTTTCGTGCGCATCGCACAGGTCGGTGGTGGCGGGGCCCGTTGTCATGTGAACAGCCCCTGCGCGCGGTTGCGGCCGCGTTCGATTTCCGTGCGCATCGCGGCGATGGTGGCGGCGTAGTCGTCCGCGCCGAAGATCGCCGAGCCGGCCACGAAGGCATCGGCACCGGCCATCGCCACTTCGCCGATGTTGTCGATCTTGATGCCGCCATCGACCTGGAGCCGGATGTCGCGCCCGCTGTGGTCGATCAGGCTGCGGATGCGGCGCACCTTTTCCAGCGCCGAAGGAATGAAGCTCTGGCCGCCGAAGCCGGGGTTCACCGACATCACCAGGATCAGGTCGAGCTCGTCCAGCACGAAGTCCAGCACTTCCAGCGGCGTGGCCGGGTTAAGCACCAGCCCCGGCTTGCAGCCGTACGCGCGGATGCTCTGGAGGGTGCGGTGCACGTGCGCGCTGGCCTCGGGATGGAAGCTGATCGTGGTGGCGCCGGCCTTGGCGAACTCGGGCACCAGCGCATCCACCGGCTGCACCATCAGGTGCACGTCGATGGGCGCGGTGACGCCGTGCCTGCGCAGCGCCTGGCACACCATCGGGCCGATGGTGAGGTTGGGGACGTAGTGGTTGTCCATCACGTCGAAGTGCACCCAGTCCGCGCCGGCGGCGAGCACGGCGTCCACCTCCTCGCCCAGACGCGCGAAGTTCGCCGAGAGGATGGAGGGGGCGATGATCGGTTCGGACACGGGCGTCTCCGGAAAGGGGTGCGATGGCCCCGGCATTATCGCCGTCACAGCGCCGCGAACGCATCCCGGGTGAGATTTTCCGGCGCGGCGTCGGTGCAGGCCACGTCGTCCTCGATGCGCACGCCGCCATAGCGGGAAAGGTGTTCCACCAGCGGCCAGTCGATCGCGCCGGCATGCGGCCCCTCGCGCAGCGGCGCCAGCAGCATGTCGATGAAGTACAGGCCCGGCTCGATGGTGACGACCATGCCCGGCGCCAGCGCGCGGGTGAGGCGCAGGAACGGATGGCCCTCGGGCTTGGCGATCACGCCGCCGGCATCCGACGCCGAGAAGCCGGCCACGTCATGCACCTGGAGCCCGAGCAGGTGGCCGATGCCGTGCGGGAAGAACGCCGTGCTGACGCCGGTTTCCAGTTGCGATTCGGGCGTCATCGCCGCCACGCCCAGATCGCGCAGCACGCCGGCAAGGCGCAGGTGCGCGTCCAGGTGGATGTCGCGGTAATCGCGCCCGTCGCGGACCTGGTCCACCAGCGCCAGCTGCACCGCTTCCACGCCGTCGATCAGCGCGCCGAAGCGTTCGTCGCCATCGCCGTAGGTGCGGGTGATGTCGCTGGCGTAGCCGTTGAAACGCGCGCCGGCATCGATCAGGAACGAACGCGACTGCTTCGGTGCGGCCATGTCCTGGTGCTGGTAGTGCAGCACGGCGGCATGCTCGTTGAGCGCGACGATGTTGCCGTAGGGCGCGTCGTTGTCGTTCTGGCCCGAGGCGCCGAGGTAGGCGCGGTTGATGTCGTATTCGGAAGCCCCCGCGCGGAACGCCGCTTCCGCCGCCACATGTCCGCGCGCGGCGCTGCGCGAGGCGTCGCGCAGGCAGGCCAGCTCGTAGGGCGTCTTGAAGGCGCGGTGGTAGTGCAGGTATTCGAGCAGTGCCGCCGGGTTGTTCGGCGCATAGCCTTCCAGCGCCGCGTCGGCCTCGCCGACGATCGCCAGCCGCCCGCTCTTGGGCAGGAACGCGGTGGCCTGCTTCGGCGTGCGGATCACGTGGATGTCGAAATGCTCCACCCAGAATCCCTGCGGGGAGGTCGGCGGCAGGTGCCAGTAGTCGGCCGGCTGGTGGTAGACCAGCACCGGGCGTTTGCCCGGGGTGACGACGATCCAGCCATCGGCATGCGCGGCCAGCGGCACCAGGTGCAGGAAGTGCGGGTTGGGCGCGAACGGGTAGGGGTTGTCGTCCAGGAAGCGGTACTTGAGCACGCCGGACGGGATCAGCAGGTGGTCGTGCCCGCTGCGCGCGAGCGCGGCTTCGATGCGCTGCCGCACGATGGAAAGATGCTGGGCGTAGAGCGGGGCGAGGTCCACGGCGCGTCCTGCGGAGAAAGGAAGGGAAGCGGCCATTCTGCCGCAGGCGTGGCGCGCCGGCGCGTGCATCGCGCATCATGCCCGTCTCTTTCCACCGGATTCCGACCATGCGCGTCTGCGTCTACGCCGCCTCCAGCGACTATGCCCCCGCCGAATACGCCGACGACGCGCGCCACCTTGGCGTGCTGCTGGCGCAGGCGGGTTGCGAGATCGTCTACGGCGGCGGGTCGCGCGGCTCGATGGGCGCGGTGGCCGATGGCGCGCTTTCGGTGGGTGGCCGGGTCATCGGCATCCTGCCGCGCTTCATGGCCGACCTGGAATGGGGCCATCCGGGCCTGACGAAACTGGAACTGGTGGAGGACATGCGCGAGCGCAAGCATCGCCTCCTGGCCGGTTCGGACGCGGTGGTCGCCCTGCCGGGCGGCTGCGGCACGCTGGAGGAACTGTTCGAGGCCATCACGCTCAAGCGCCTGGGCCTGTACTTCAACCCCATCCTGCTGCTGAACACGCGCGGCTACTGGACGCCGCTGCTGAAGTTCATGGACGAACAGGTGATCGCCGAGCGCTTCCTCAATCCCGAACACCGCGACATCTGGACGCTCGCCGCCGCCCCGCGGGACGTGCTGCCGGCCATCGCCGCCACTCCGGCCTGGCGCGCGGACGCGCGCGATTACGCGGCGGTGCGGCCGGGCTGAGGCCGGGGCGGGTCCTGTCGCCTGCAAGCAGGCTCCTACAGGGCATGTATCCGGTGCAGGAGCGAGCTTGCCCGCGACCGCTTCGTCAGTGGTCCTCGCTGCCAGACGCCCCGGCAGGATCATCAAACCCGAACCCATACTCCATCGGCGCCGCGTCACCACCCTCGCCGGTCACGTCGCGCACTTCCGACACCGCCAGCGCCGCCGCCCGCCCGCGCGGCGGCGGAATCTGCGCGATCTGCGCCTCGGCCTGTGCCAGAAGTTCCGCGCGGCGACCCTCGGGCACCTTCTGCCAGTGGCAGCCCAGCAGCGCGCCTTCGAGCGAATAGAGCATGTTGAGGCTGGGCCGGAACCCGGCGCGCTTGCATTTCACATAGGCCGCCACCGCGCCCATTTCCACCAGATCCTCTCGCGTGCGCACGCCCACCTGGCGCAGCCAGGCGGCGGATTTGGGACCAACGTTCAACGGGGTGCTCATCGAATCGACTCCACATACAGCGCGGCGATCGCGGCCAGCCCGGCCGCATCGTCCGCATCGAAACGCGAAGGCTCCGGGCTGTCCAGATCGAACACGCCGATCAGCCGCTCGCCCTCGTACAACGGGATCACCAACTCGGACCGGGATGCCGCATCGCAGGCGATGTGACCTTCGAAGGCGTGCACATCGTCCACGCGCTGGATGTCCCGCGTGACCGCCGCCGTGCCGCAGACCCCGCGCCCGAGCGCGATCCGCACGCAGGCAGGCCTGCCCTGGAACGGCCCGACCACCAGTTCGGCGCCATCGTAGAAGTAGAAGCCCGCCCAGTTCAGCGACGGCAGCGCGTGGTACACCAGCGCCGAGAGGTTGGCGGCGTTGGCGATGCGGTCGCGCTCGCCGTGCAGCAGGCCGCGCGCCTGCTCGGCGAGCTGGGCGTACTGCTCGGGCTTGGAACCGGAAAGGGCGGTGGCGTGGAACATCGCGGGCGCTCGGCGGAACGGAACCTGCGAGTGTACCTGCCCGCAGCCGTCGGTTTCCTTCGTCCGTGCGCATGCGCCATGCTGCGCCGATGACCCGCGCCTTTTTCGTCACCGGCACCGACACCGGCATCGGCAAGACCGTCGCCGCCTGCGCCCTGCTGCGCGCGTTCAACGCCCGCGGCTTGCGCGCCGTCGGCATGAAGCCGGTCGCGGCCGGATGCGACCCCGCGCCCGAAGGCTGGCGCAACGACGATGCCCTCGCCCTCGCCGCCGCCGGCGCGTTCCGGCCCGGGTATGCCCAGCTCAATCCCATCGCGTTGCCCGACCCCACCACCCCGCAACTGGCCGCAGCCCTGGCCGGCGAAGCCATCGCGCTCGAACCCATCCTCGCCGCGTTCCATGCGCTGGCGGTACAGGCCGATGTGGTGGTGGTCGAAGGCGCGGGCGGCTGGCTCTCGCCGTGGTCGGCGACGCTGGATCAATCCGCGCTGGCGCGGGCGCTGGATCTGCCGGTGGTGCTAGTCTGCGGCCTGCGCCTGGGCGGCATCAGCCACGCCCGCCTTTCCGCGCGCGCCATCCTCGACGACGGCTGCCGCCTGGCCGGCTGGATCGGCAACCGGATCGATCCGCACTGGCGTCATCCCGAGGCCAACACCGCCTTGCTGGATGCGCACCTGCGCGCACCGTGCCTGGGCGTGTTGCCAATGTTGGCGCCGGGCGAAACCCCGCCCGTCGATGCGCTGGCGCTGGATGCGCTGCTGGAAGGGTGAGAGGGATCGGATTCACGGAAAGAGCGCAACGGTTTTCCGACTCAGAACTGTTCACGATCTCGGCACATGCCGCACCGAGTATTGCCAGCCCGGCCCAACGGGTGGCCGCGTAAGCGGCCACGTGGTCGTGTATTGAGATCGTGAACAGGTTCTCAGAGTACGAGCGTTTCGATGCCCAGCGCAGGTGCGTTGGCCAGGCGCTCGTCGCGAGTGACGAGCATGGCGTCGAGGCTGTGTGCGAGGGCGACATAGGCGGCATCATAGGCGCTGAGGTTGTGCCGCGCCGCCCAGATGGCACCAAGCAGGCTGTCGTGCGGATAGCGCCGGATACGCAAGGCGCGCAATGTGGCGACGAGATCGGTTCGGGATGTGGGAATCGCACCGCGCTGGTCGAGTTTGCGCAGCGCCTGCAACACCTCCACGTCCAGCAGTGCCGGCGCTGCCAGCGTTACCTGGACGTCGAACAGCAGGGCTTCGATCGGGCCGGGACGAAAGCGGCCAAGCAGATCGACAACCACGGAGGCATCGACCACGATCCGCCTCATCGCGCGTCGCGCTCCCGGCGGATCAATCCGGCCGAGCTTTGACGCATTGAAAACGCATCGGCGTTCTCCAATCGCTGTCGCAATTCTTCTGCCGAGGGTAGGGCCGCGAGCGTCTGCAATTCATCCAGGATGAACTCGCTCAGGCTTTTTCCGTGCAATGCCGCGCGGGCCTTGAGCGTGCGGTGCAGTGGCTCGGGTACGTTGCGGATCTGGATCATGGTGGACATGTGATTCCATCTTTTTCATGTGGAAAACATGTTTTCATGCTAATCTGAAAGAAGGAGGCGGACAATGCCAGTCTCCTTCACGCGAAGGCGTAGCGCACCACGTGGAAGAAGATCGGCGCGGCGAAGGTCACCGAATCCAGCCGGTCCAGCATGCCGCCGTGGCCTTCGATCATCTGGCCCCAGTCCTTCGCGCCGAGGCTGCGCTTGACCGCCGACAGGGCCAGCCCGCCGAGGAAGCCGCAGACCACGATCAGCAGCGACATCAGCCCCGACTGCAACGGCGTGAACGGCGTGATCCACCACAGCGCCGCGCCCACGGCCGCCGCCGACAGCCCGCCGCCGACCAGCCCTTCCACGGTTTTCGACGGACTCACGCTGGGCGCGAGCTTGCGCCGGCCGAACAGCTTGCCGAACACGTACTGCAATACGTCGGACAACTGCACCACCAGCAACAGATAAAGCAGCAGCAACAGGTTGCCGTTCTCGTAGCCGGGAATGTCGAGCAGGAGCAGCGCCGGCGCGTAGCTGATGCAGTACACCGTCAGCATCAGCCCCCACTGGATCTTGGTGTTGCGCGCCAGGAAATCCTCGGTGTCCCCGGCCAGCGCCGACACCGCCGGCAGCAGCAGGAAGCCGTACACCGGAATGCACATCACGAACAGGCCGTACCAGTCGATCCCGATCAGGAAATACTGCAACGGGATGGCGACGTAGAAGCACAGGCACAGCACCAGGTGATCGCCGCGCCGCGTCGGCGTCAGCGTGACGAACTCGCGCAGCGCCAGGAACGAGGCGAGGGCGAACAGCACCAGCGTGGCGACTTTCCCGAGCAGGAAACACGCGCCCAGCACCGCCACCATCGCCCACCAGGCGTTGATCCGCGCGACGAGGTTGTCCACCGTCGCGCCGGGCTTGCGGCGCCTGAGCACCGTGGCGATCGCGCTGGCGACCACCAGCAGCGCCAGCACGCCGGCCATCACCTGCCAGAACTCCTCCGGCGTGCGGCGCAGCAACGCCTCGAACCATTGCGTCATCGAATCGCTCATGCCAGTTCCATCACCGCCGTGCGGGCGCGTTGCAGGTAGCCGTCCTTGGATTCATCCGGCTCGGGCTTCACCACCGGCCCGAAGCGCGCGGTGCAGATCAGGGGCACCGGCAGCAGGCTGCCCTTGGGCAGGCTGCGGCGGGCGTTGTCCAGGTACACGGCGACCGGCTCCACTTGCGGATGCGCGCGGGCCAGGTGGTACAGGCCGGACTTGAACGGGCCGGGCAGCTCGCCCGGGTTGCGCGTGCCTTCGGGGAAGAGGATCAGCGAATCGCCCGCTGCCAGGGCGTCGTGCAGCGGCGCGAGCGGATCGCCGTCGGCCTTTTCGCGCTGGCGCTCGATCAGCACGGCGTTGAGGCCGCGATGCGCGATCGCCGCGCGCAGGCCGCCGCCCCAGTAGTCCTTCGCGGCCACGGGGCGGGTGCGGCGTCGCAGGTGCGGCGGCAGCGCGGCCCACAGCGTCACGGTGTCCAGATGACTGCCGTGGTTGGCGAAATAGATGCGCTGGCGCGGCTCCGGCGTCACGCCGATCCAGCGCGGATACGCGCCGAACAGCAGCCTGGCCAGCAGCACGAGGGCGCGCGAGATCATTGAGCGCGCGCCGTAAGTTGCCTGGCCATCGCGCGGGTGCGCGTGACGCAGGTCAGCGCCGTGCCGGCGGCGATCACCACGGATGCGATCAGCAGGGCATGCACGCTGCCGCGCCAGTGAAGCTCCGCCGCGCCGATCAGCAGCGCCGCCGTCATCGCCGCCATGCGGTGCGGCTTGGCCTGCGGGCCACGGAAATCCTGTGCCAGCCCGAGGCTGCCGCCGGTGACGCGGATGTACGCCGTCAGCGCCGCGAGCAGCGCCATCAGCCAGCCGAGCCAGTCATGTCCGGCGGCATGGCCCAATGCAACGAGGAACAGCGAATCGGCGATGCGGTCCGGAAACTCGTTGTACAGCGCGCCCACTGCCGACTGCTTGCCGCCTTCGATGGCGACCATGCCGTCGAGCAGGTTGCACAGCAGCCGCAACTGCACGCAGAGCGCGGCGAGCACGAAACCGATGGGTGTCGGCCACGCCACCAGCAAGGCCGCGCCGGCCAGCGCGAACACGATGCTGACGACGGAAATCTGGTTCGGCGTGACCGAGCCGTTGGCCAGCGCCCGCGCCAGCGCGTTGGCCCAGCCGGCGTTGCGGGTGGCGAGGGGGCGGCGGTTGTGGGCGTCGGTCATCGGTGCTTGCCTCGAAGGTCGTACCGCGGGTTGTCAGGCGGCATTCTCGCCCGGCTGGAAGAAGATGTACCTCCATACCACCTGCCATCCCTCGCCGCCGCGTTGCAGCACGAGCTGGTCGGTGCCCTGCTCACGTGCCGGTCCGCCGTCCCGGCGGTAGGTCATGCGCCACTGGAAGGTGTACACGGCCACCGCGTCCCAGAGGCGCAGCCGGTGTCCTTCCTCGGCGTAGTCCAGCACATCGGCGTTGGTCGCGAACTCGCGGTAGCTTTCGGCGCACCGGCTGCGGCCGGCCGCGTATTCGACATGGCCGGGGCCGACGATCGCGGCGTCCGGATGGAAGCACGATTCCAGGCCGTCGAACTTCTTTTCCCGCCAGGCGGCATCGATTCGGGAAATCACTTCGCGGATGGCGGCTTCGTCGGACACGCTGGCGCCTGCCTCGATTCAGCGCGGTGTCGCGGCCGGCGCACCGCCGGCAGGCGGCGGCAGGCTGGCCGGCAGTTCCGGCGCATGCCCGCGCCAGCGCCGCAGCGCGCGCTGGAAGAACAGGTTGTTGGGTATCTGGAGCGTGGTGCCATCCTGCCCATCGCCGGTCTCCTTGAGCGTGGTGTAGATCAGGTTCACGTCGATCACGCGGCCGCGCAGGCCGGGTTTCTCGCCGTTTTCCAGGAGCTCCACCGTGTCGCCCAGGCGGAACGGGCGGGTGGTGAAGATCAGCACCGTGCAGAAGATGTTGGAAAGCACGCTCCAGGCCGCGAAGAACGCGACCGCGCCGACCGTGGCGAAGCCGGTGAACGCCGTCCACAGCACCGTGCCCGAGACGCCGAGGCGATCCAGGATCAGGAGCGTCGCGGCCAAGGTGATGACGAAGCCGATGACCCGGCGCACCGCGATGGCCAGTTCGTCCGGCAGCCCGTAGCGTGCGCACAGCCGCGCGATCAGGCGACGCAACAGGGCCTGCAACAGGAAGGCGAGCAGCAGGATCAGCAGCACCTGCGCGGTCGGCAGCAGCACGCCGAACCATTCCTGTACCCAGAGGGGCAAGCGTTCCTTCATGTCCAGCGCCATCGCCGCGATCGTGAGGCTGCCGATGCTACCCGCTGTCGCGCGCGGCGCGTAGACCGGCGCGGGCCGCGTGACACGTCCTGATGCCCTCAGGGCATACGGTGATGCCGAACCGTTCGTTCGGCGCGTGCAAGCGGCCGCCTAGAATCGCCTGCCTTCCATGCCCGCGCCGTCACGCCATGAGCCGCCTTCCGATCCATTCCACCGATTCGGCCCCGCCCGAGGCCCGCGAGCGCCTGCGCGCGGCCGAGCAGGCCAACGGCTTCCTTCCCAACCTGCTCGGCGTGCTGGCGAACGCGCCCACCGCGCTGGAAACCTATCAGGTGGTGGGCGCGATCAACGCGCGCAATTCGCTGACGCCGGCCGAGCGCGAGGTGGTGCAGATCACCGCGGCGGTCTACAACGACTGCGGCTTCTGCGTGGCCGGCCATACCAAGCTCGCCTACCGCAAGCTGCAACTGCCGCAGGCGCTGGTGGAGGCGCTGCGCAACACCACCGCGCTGGAAGACCCGAAGCTCGATGCGCTGGCCCGTTTCACCTTGCAGGTGCTGGAGCGTCGCGGGCAGGTGACCGACCGGGCGCTGTACGACCTGCATGCCGCCGGCTACGGCGATGCGCAGGCGCTGGACGTGGTGCTCGGCGTGAGCCTTGCGACGCTGTGCAACTACGCCAACAACCTCGCGCAGACGCCGATCAACACGGAATTGCAGGCCTACGCCTGACCCCCTGTGCCTGACTCTGGAGCGCGGCCATGCCAACGAGCCATCTGCCCGAGGACGCGCGCGCCGGCATCGACGCGCTGATCGCCGAATCGCTGGCGCCGCAGGTCGAGCGCATCGACCGCGAAGGCCGCTATCCGGGCGAATTCCTGCGCGCGCTGGGCGAACGCGGCGGTTTCGGTCTCGCCATTCCGCAAAGCGATGGCGGAGCGGGCCTGAACCTTGCCGCGCAGATCGAAGCCATCGCGCAGGTGGCCCGCACCTGCGGTTCCACCGCGTTCCTGACCTGGTGCCAGGCGACCTGCGCCTGGTACCTGCGCCAGAGCGGCAACACCCCTGCGCGGCAGCGCTACCTCGCGCGCGTGGCGCGCGGCGAACTGCTTTCGGGCACCGGCATGTCCAACACGGTGAAGCATCTGGCCGGCATCGAACGCATCAACCTGCGCGGCCGGCGCGAGGGCGCGGGCTATCGCGTCAATGGCGTGCTGCCGTGGGTGTCCAACCTCGGCGACGGGCACCTGGTCATCGTCGCGGCGGCGCTGGAGGAGGGCGGCTACATCCTGTTCGCCGTGCCGCCCGAATCGCCCGCGCGCACCCTGCGCCCGTGCCCGGCGTTCTCCGGCATGGAAGGCACCGGCACGGTCAGCGTGCGGCTCGCCAATGCGCTGATTCCCGATGAGGACGTGCTCGCCGGGCCGGACGATTTCGAGGCCTTCATGCAGCGCATCAAGCCCGGCTTCGTGCTGATGCAGGTCGGCATCGCGCTGGGCATCGTGCAGGCCAGCGTGGACACCATCGCCGAAAGCAATTCGCGGCTGGGCCACGTCAACCAGTTTCTGGACGATCAGGAAGGCGAGCTGGCCGCCGAACTGGTGGCGCTGCGCCGGACCACCGCCGTGCTCGCGCTGGCCGGGCACGACGCGTTGCCGCTGGACATCCTGCGCACCCGCGCCCAGGCCTCCGAGCTTGCGCTCAAGGCCACGCAATCGGCGGCGTTGCACGCCGGCGCGGTGGGCTACCTGATGACGCATCCCGCCCAGCGCCGCCTGCGCGAAGCCCTGTTCGTGGCCATCGTCACGCCGGCGCTCAAGCACCTGCGCAAGGAAATCCACGCGCTCGAACAGCGCGAGGCGGCGTGATGTCCGCCGTCGCCGCGCTCGACGGCACGCCACTGCGCATCGTCCAGACGCCGCGCCCGGAAGTGCTGGGCGCGCAAGGCATCACGCTGGACTACGCCCGCCCCGGCGAATCGCCCCATCCCATCCTCGCGGACTTCTCGCTGCAACTGGCGGCCGGCGAAATCCTCGCCCTGCTTGGCCCCAGCGGCGTGGGCAAATCCTCGCTGCTGCGCGTACTGGCCGGGTTGCAACCGGCGCAGGGTGGCGAGGTGCGTCTGCGCGGGCGTCCGCTGGCCGGCCCCGACCCGCGCCTGGGCTTCGTGTTCCAGGACCCGTGCCTGCTGCCGTGGCTGACGCTGGAAGAAAACGTCGCCTTCGGCCTGGACTTCCGCAACCAGCCCGGGCTCACCGCCGGCGAACGCCGCCAGCGCGTGGACCGGGCCATCGAGGAGGTGGGCTTGAGCGCCGCGCGCAAGCGCTATCCGGCCGAGCTCTCCGGCGGCATGGCGCAACGCGCCGCATTGGCGCGCAGCCTCGCACGCTCACCGGAAATCCTGCTGCTCGACGAACCCTTCGGCGCGCTGGATGAAGTCACGCGCGGCCAGATGCAGACCCTGCTGCTCGACGTGACCGCGCGCCACCACGCCGCCGCGATCCTCGTCACGCACGACATCGACGAAGCCCTGCTGCTGGCCGACCGCGTGCTGTTGATCGGCGGTGCGCCCGGCCGCCTGATCGGCGAATGGAGGCCCGACGCGCGCCGCCCGCGCGATGAAACCGATCCGCGCCTCACCGCCCTGCGCGTGCAGATCCTGCAAAGCCTGCGCGCCGCCCGCCCACCGGAGCCTTCCGCATGACCTCCCACATCCGTTGCGGTTGCGACGACGACGCCCATGCCAGCCGTCGCCAGTTCCTGAAACTCTCCGCGCTGTTCACCGCCGCCGCCGCGCTGCCGCTGCTCCAGGCCGGCCGCATGGCCCACGCGGCCGGGCCGGATGCGCCGGTGCGCATCGGCTACCTGCCCATCACCGACGCCACGCCGCTGCTGGTGGCCCATCACAACGGCTATTTCCAGGAACAGGGCTTGAAGGTGGAAACGCCGCGCCGCTTCCGCAGCTGGGCGCAGGTAGTGGAAGCCTTCCTGAGCGGGCAGGTCAACGTGGTGCACCTGTTGATGCCGATGACGGTGTGGGCGCGCTATGGCAGCCAGTCGCCGCTGAAGGTGGTGGCGTGGAACCACATGGAAGGCTCCTGCCTGACGGTGCGCCCGGAGATCGACGCGCTGTCGGACCTGGGCGGCACCACGGTCGCGATTCCGTTCTGGTACTCGGTCCACAACATCGTGTTGCAGCAGTTGCTGCGGCAGGCCGGGCTGGAACCGGTCAGCGCCGGCACGCCGGGCAAGCACCAGGTCAAGCTGGTGGTGATGCCGCCCAGCGACATGCTGCCCGCGCTCGGCGGCAAGCGGATTTCCGGCTACATCGTGGCCGAGCCGTTCAACGCCATCGCCGAGGAACTGAAGGTCGGCAAGATCTGGCGCTTCACCGGCGATGTCTGGCGCAACCACGCCTGCTGCGTGGTGACGATGCACGAGCGCGACCTGGCCGAGCGCCCCGAGTGGTCGCAGAAGGTCGTCGACGGCATCGTCAAGGCGCAGGCGTGGATTCGCGGACACCGCGAGGAAACCGTGGACATCCTGGCGCGCGGCAATCCCGCCGATTACACCCCGCACGACCGCGCCGCCCTCGCACGCGTGCTGCTGCCTTCGCCCGAACGCGATGCCGATTACGCTCGCAGCGGCGCGATCCGGCATGCCGATTGGCAACAACAGCGCATCGATTTCCAGCCGTATCCGTACCCGAGCTACACCGAAAAGCTGGTGGAACTGCTCAAGACCACCCACGTCGAAGGCCAGAACGCGTTTCTGGAAACCCTCGACCCGGCTTTCGTCGCGCGCGACCTGGTGGACGAGCGCTTCGTGCGCCGCGCCATCGAAGCGCACGGCGGCCTGGCCGCGTTCGGCGCGCCGGAGGGCTACACCCGCACCGAAACCTTCTCGGTGGAAGGATGAACGTCCGCGCCGCGCCCTTGCCGACCGGCCAGCGCGTGGCGCTGGGCGTTGCCGGTCTGCTCGCTTTGCTGCTGCTGTGGGCCGGCGGCATCGCCTTGATCCGCGACGACGTCGGCATGGCGGCGCGCTTCGCGCCGACGCAGGCGCTCGCCAGCCTGTGGCACCTGATCGCCGACAACCAGCTCACCGCGCACACCCTCGTCAGCCTGAAGCGCGTCGCCATCGGCCTGTTCTGGGCCTTGCTGATCGGCATTCCGCTCGGGCTGGCCATCGGCGCCTCGCGCGGGCTCGAATCGGCCACCGGCGGCGCGTTCCAGTTCCTGCGCATGGTTTCGCCGCTGTCGTGGATGCCGGTCGCGGTGATGCTGTTCGGCATCGGCGACGCGCCGATCTATTTCCTGCTCGCCTTTGCCGCGGTCTGGCCCATCGTGCTCAACACCAGCGCCGGCGTGCGGCAACTGGACCCGCGCTGGCTGCTGCTGGCGCAAAGCCTGGGCGCGAGCCGCTGGGAAACGCTGCGCAAGGTCCTGCTGCCCGGCACGCTCAGCCACATGCTGACCGGCCTGCGCCTGGCCATCGGCATCGTCTGGGTGATCCTGGTGCCGTGCGAGATGCTCGGCGTCAGTTCCGGGCTGGGCTATTTCATCCTCGACACGCGCGACCGGCTGGCCTATTCGGAACTGATGGCCGCGATCCTGGCCATCGGCGCGCTCGGCTTCGCGCTGGATTTCGCCGCACAGAAGCTGCATCGCCACTGGACCCGCGCCCGCGCCTGATCTGCAAGGTTCACGCTGCGCAATGGACGAAAGCCACGGATAATCCGTCGCCCGGCTTTCCTTCCCGTCATTCCGGCGAAAGCCGGAATCCAGTTCCCCTCCGCGCTGCAAAAGCTGGATTCCGGCTTTCGCCGGAATGACGATCCATCCGAACCTTTTGCGGTAACAGAGCGGCCATGACAAGCGATGCCCTGATCCTCGGCGGCGGCCACAACGGCCTGGTCTGCGCGGCCTATCTCGCCGCCGCCGGCCTGAAAGTCACCGTGCTGGAACGCCGCGCCATCGTCGGCGGCGCGGCTGTCACCGAGGAGTTCCATCCCGGCTTCCGCAACTCCACGGCCAGCTACACCGTCAGCCTGCTGAACCCGCGGGTCATCGCCGACCTGCGCCTTCGCGAACACGGCCTGCGCGTGGTCGAGCGGCCCTACGCCAACTTCCTGCCCGCGTTCGACGGCAGTGCGTTCCGCCTCGGCGGCGAAGCCGGCATGGCCGATCTGGCGCGGCTTTCGCCACGCGATGCGCAGCGCCTGCCGGACTACCACGCCATGCTCGACCGCGTGGTCGCGGTGCTGCGCGAACTGATGGCGCGCACGCCGCCCAACGTCAGCGATCGCTTCGTGCTGGCCGACTGGCTGGCTTCGTGGCAGGTGGCAAGGCACCTGAAGCATCTGGACATGCGCGGCCGGCGCGACCTGCTCGATCTCTTCACCAAGTCCGCCGGTGAACTGCTCGACCACTGGTTCGAGTCCGAACCGCTCAAGGCCGCGCTCGGCTGGGATTCGGTGGTCGGCAATTTCGCCAGTCCCTACACGCCCGGCAGCGCCTACGTGCTGCTGCACCACGTGTTCGGCGAAACCAACGGCAAGCCCGGCGTCTGGGGCCACGCCATCGGCGGCATGGGCGCGATCACCCAGGCCATCGCCGCCGAATGCCGCGCGCGCGGCGTGACCATCCACACCGATGCCCCGGTCGCGCAGGTGCGGGTGCGCGATGGCCGCGCCACCGGCGTGACGCTGGAGGATGGCCGCGAATTCTCCGCGCGCTGCGTGGTGGCGAACGTCAATCCGAAGCTGCTGTACCAGCGCCTCGTCGCGCCCGAGCATCTCTCCGACGACCTGCGCGAACGCATCGTGCGCTACCGCTGCGGCTCCGGCACCTTCCGCATGAACGTGGCGCTGTCCGAACTGCCGGACTTCACCGCCGCGCCCGGCACCGCGCCGCAAGCTCACCATCAAAGCGGCATCCTCGTCGCACCTTCGCTCGGGTACATGGAACGCGCCTATTTCGATGCCAGGTCGCGCGAACACAACCCGGGCTGGGCGCGCGAACCCATCGTCGAACTGGTGATTTCCTCCACGCTGGACGACAGCCTCGCGCCGCCCGGCCGGCACGTCGCCAGCCTGTTCTGCCAGCACGTCAACCCGGAGGTCGAAGGCGGCTGGGACGCGCACCGGGACACCGTCGCGCGATTGATGATCGACACCGTGAACCGCGTCGCGCCCAACTTCGCGCGCAGCGTGCTCGGCTACCGCGCGCTCTCCCCGCTCGACCTGGAACGCGAATTCGGCCTCGTCGGCGGCGACATCTTCCACGGCGCACTCGGCCTGGACCAGATGTTCAGCGCCCGCCCGCTGCTCGGACAGGGCAACTATCGTGGCGCATTGGCCGGCCTGTACCTGTGCGGCGCGGGCACGCACCCGGGCGGCGGCGTCACCGGCCTGCCGGGGCGCAACGCGGCGCGGGAGATCCTGCGGGATGCGCGGCGTTAGGGGTTTTCGGTATCTCCCGCGTCATTGCGGGCTTGACCCGCAATCTGACGTACCAGCGAATCCGTTGCACCAATCTCTGGCCCAAGATCACGCCAGCCGGGATTCATTTCAGTGATGAGCCGGTTCTTCCATTCGCGCTTCCAGTTCTTGAGCTGCTTTTCACGCGCGATGGCGGCGGTGATGTAATCGGTGGCTTCAAAGTACACAAGCCGGGTGCAGCGGTATCTGGCGGTGAAGCCGGGCGTGGTCATGCTTTTGTGTTCGGCGACACGGCGCACGAGGTCGTTGGTGACGCCAAGGTAGAGCACGTCGTGCGACGCGTTGGCCATGAAGTAGACGAAGGCTTGTCTGGTCATGGCAGCGTGATCATGAGATGGCGGGCCGAGCCCGCAGCGACGCGAGCGCAGATGGCCTTGTTGTTCGTCGGAATTGGCTGGGTCAAACGATTCTCTTCCCTTGTCATTCAAGCCCCGCGCCCACGGTGTCATTGCGGGCTCGACCCGCAATCTCGCATATCAGCGAAAAGGATGCTGCTGCTGTGCGACCCGTTGGCCATGAGGTAGACGAAGGCTTGTCTGCTCATGGCGGGGTGACCATGAGATTGCGGGTCAAGCCCGCAATGACGCGGGTTAGGGTGGCCTTGTTGCGGGGAAGGCATGTTGGCGGCGCTTTTCCGGCAGGCGCTCGGCTGTCTAGGCAGCGCGGAGGATGGCCCACTTGGCGTACCCTTCGCCGCCCATGACTGCCGCCACCTTCCCCATCGATCCGCTGCTGCCGCAGATCGCCTCTTCGCTCGCCGAACATCCGCGCCTCGTGCTCGAAGCCCCGCCCGGCGCGGGCAAGACCACGCGCGTGCCGCTGGCCTTGCGCGATGCGGCATGGCTGGGCGGGCGACGCATCGTGATGCTGGAACCGCGCCGCGTCGCCGCGCGTGCCGCCGCCGGGTTCATGGCGCGCAGCCTGGGCGAGGACGTGGGACGGACGGTCGGCTATCGCATCCGCTTCGAGAACCGCACCAGCGCCGCGACCCGGATCGAGGTGGTCACCGAGGGCATCCTCACGCGGATGATCCAGGACGATCCGATGCTGGACGGCATCGGCGCGATCCTGTTCGACGAGTTCCACGAACGGCACCTCGCCGGCGACCTGGGCCTGGCGCTCGCGCTCGACGTGCAGGCGCAGGTGCGCGACGACCTGCGCATCGTGGTGATGAGCGCCACGCTCGATGGCGAGAAGCTCGCGCGTTTCCTCGATGCGCCGCGCCTGACGTCCGAAGGCCGCAGCTTCCCGGTGACGGTTTTCCATCCGCCCGCGCGGCGCGACGAACCGCTCGCCGCGCAGGTGCGGCGCTGCGTGGAAACCGCGTTCGCCGCGCATCCGGGCGACACCTTGGTGTTCCTGCCCGGCCAGCGCGAGATCGCCGATGCGTCGCGCGCGCTCGATGCCGCGGGTATCGACGCCGACGTGCTCGCACTGCACGGCGAGCTATCCGTCGAGGCGCAGAGCGCGGTGCTGCAACCTGCCGACGATGGCCGCCGCCGCATCGTGCTGGCGACCAACGTGGCCGAGTCCTCGGTCACATTGCCGGGCGTGCGCGTGGTGATCGATTCGGGCTTGGCGCGCGAGCCGCGTTTCGATCCGAATTCCGGCTTCCCGCGCCTGGACGTGGTGACGATTCCGCAGTCCTCCGCCGACCAGCGCGCCGGCCGCGCCGGGCGCGTGGCCGAAGGCTGGTGCTATCGGTTGTGGCCGCAATCGCAGCGCCTGGATGCCGCGCGCCGCCCGGAAATCGCGCTGACCGAACTCACCGGCCTGGCACTGGAACTGGCGGCGTGGGGCAGCGACGCACTGCGCTTCTTCGATCCGCCGCCGCAAGGCGCGCTCGCCGCCGGGCGCGACCTGCTCGAACGCCTCGGTGCATTGGCGGGCGGCAGCATCACGCCGTTCGGCCAGCGCCTGCTGAAACTGGGCACGCATCCACGCCTCGGTGCGATGCTGCTCGCGCCGGACGATCCGGAAGACGTGGCATTGGCTTGCGATCTGGCCGCCTTGCTTGAAGCGCGCGATCCGCTCAAGGGCCCGCGCCGCGACGACATCGCTTCACGCCGGCAGGCGCTGGCCGCATTCCGCGCCGGACGCACGCCGCCCGATGCCTCGCGCGGCGCGCTCGCCGCCATCGACCAGACCGCGAAACAATGGCGTCGCCGCCTTCTGAAAAGACCCGTCTCCAGTCATTCCGCACCCCGTCATCCCAGCGAAGGCTGGGATCCATTGTTTGGGCGTGGAAAGGTAGAGCAGAAAATGGATCCCAGCCTTCGCTGGGATGACGATGCAGCAAGCACTCACACCTCGGCCTACCGCCTTGGCGACCTGCTGATGTTCGCCTTCCCCGACCGCATCGCCCACCAGCACCCGGGCGATCCGCACCGCTACGTCCTGGCCAACGGCCGCATCGCCACGCTCGCGCCCGACAGCGCCCTGTACGGCGAACCGTGGATCGTCATCGCCGAGCTGCGCGATGCCGAACGCGACGCCCGTGTATTGCGCGCCGCGCCCGTGGACGAGGCCGCGCTCGAACGCGCCTTCGCACCGCGTTTCGTTACCGAGGACCGCGTGTTCTGGGACACCGGCGCGCACCGCATCGCCGCCCGGCGCGAACGCCGCTTCGATCGCATCGTGCTCGACGTGCGCCCCATCGCCCAGCCCGATCCCGCCGGTTTCGCCGATGCCCTCGTCGATGCCGTGCGGCAACTGGGCCTGGATGCGCTGCCCTGGACCGACGCTCTGCGCCAGTGGCGCGAACGCGTGCGCTGCCTGCGCGATTGGCTGCCCGGGGACGAAGCCGCCGCGTTGCCCGACCTTTCCGATGAAACCCTCCTCGCCTCGCTCGATCAATGGCTCAAGCCCGCCCTGCGCGGCAAGCGCCGCCTCGATGCGCTGACCGAGGCCGAACTCGCCGACGCCCTGAAATCCGGCATCGACTGGCCCGCCCGCCAGAAGATCGACACGCTCGCGCCCACGCGCATCGGCGTGCCCTCCGGCCTCGAACGCCCGATCCACTACGCCCACGACGCCTCGCCCGTGCTCGCGGTGAAGTTGCAGGAACTCTTCGGCCTCGCCGATACCCCGCGCATCGCCAACGGCCGCATCCCGCTCACCCTGCACCTGCTCTCGCCCGGCGGCCGCCCCTTGCAGGTGACCCAGGACCTCAGGGGCTTCTGGGAACGCACCTACCCGGAGGTCAAAAAGGAAATGAAGGGCCGCTACCCCAAGCACCCCTGGCCGGACGACCCGTGGACGGCCACGGCGACGCATCGTGCCAAGCCGCGGCGGTGACGCATGGGTGCGGGTCTTCCTTCGCGACTAGCGAAGGGAATGGCACGGGCGGTGCGGAACACGATGTTCATGCCAGGGGCCTGGCTATCGCCCTTGATCGCCGCCTTCTCCCTCGCGTCCAGCCTCAGGCGCCAGCCGGTCCATGTCGCGGCTCCAGCGCCTGTAGCGCGCTTCCGCCTGCGCCGAGCGCAGTTCGGCGACCAGGGCCCTGGCGGTGCGGCGGTGACTTCCGCGAATGCGCAGGCTCAGGTGCCCGGACTGGTCGGCGTCGAGCGTGGCCAGCGTGGCGAAGTCCGAGGACTGGATCTCGATGCTGGGGGCGCTCCACAGGAAACCCTGACGAAACTCGATGTGGACGACGTGCTCCGGTGTCAGGCGCAGCTCGCGGGCATTGGGATACTGGGCGCCCTGGTGCCAGTCCATGGTCTGGTATTGCAGGCACAGCGTGCCGCCATCGAGCAGCAGCACACCGCTGAGCGTGCCGCTGCCGTCGCGCTTGAGCCATGTGACCGGGACGCTGAGCATGTTCTACCTCTTGGGGCTGACTCCTACGAATCTTACGTCCGAGGACTTCGGAATACCTGCTTCTGCCCGTCATCCCCGCCTGCGCGGGAATGACGCCAATTTCTTCGCTTGCTGTCCGTGGACCTGAGACCACGCGATTTGAGACTCATCGGGCCTCGCCCCGCAATTCCCGCACCCGCGCTTCCAGCGATTCGGCGCCGGCCCGCTCCGGCGCGATCGGTTCGCCGACCACCAGTTCCACGTGCGCGCGGAAACGGCGCGGCAGGCGCAGGCGGGCGAGGCGGGAATCGCGCCGGCTCCACATGCTTTCCCACATGCCGCGCAGCGCCATCGGCACCACGGGCACGGGACGGGTGGCGAGGATGCGTTCCACGCCCTTGCGGAACGGAGCGATCTCGCCGTCGGTGGTGAGGCCGCCTTCGGGGAAGATGCAGACCAGTTCGCCTTCGGCCAGTGCCGCGTCGATCCGGGCGAAGGCGCGTTCCATCAGGTCCGGGTCTTCCTTCGCGCCGGCGATGGGGATGGCGCGGGCGGCGCGGAACACGATGTTCATGCCGGGGATGTCGAAGATCCTGTAGTACATGACGAAGCGGGTCGGACGCGGCACCGCGCCCAGGATCAGGATCGCGTCCATGTAGCTGACGTGGTTGCACACGAGCAGCGCCGGGCCGTCGTTGGGTACGCGCTCGATGTCTTTCACCTCCAGCCGGTACAGCGCCTTGGCGGCGAGGTAGGCGATGAAGCGCGCGAGGAACTCGGGCACCAGGATGAAGATGTAGAGCGCCACCAGCGCGTTGAGCACCGCCACCACGAGCAGCAGCTGCGGCACGTTCAGGCCGCTGTTGAGCAGCACGATGGCCATGATCGCGGCGGCCACCATGAAGGCCGCGTTGAGGATGTTGTTGGCGGCGATGGTGCGCGAAAGCCGCTCGCGCGGGCTGCGCTGCTGGATCAACGCGTACAGCGGCACGGTGAAGAAGCCGCCTGACACGCCGATCATCAAAAGATCGAAGCAGATGCGCAGGTTGCCGGGCGCGGCGAGGAAGGCCTGCCAGCTCAGTCCGGTGACGGCGGCCATCTCGGGACGGGCGAAATACAGATCCACGCCGAACACCGTCATGCCCAGCGCACCCAGCGGCACCAGGCCGATTTCCACGGTGCGGCGCGAGAACACTTCGCACAACAAGGAGCCGATGCCGATGCCCAGCGCGAACAGCATCAGCACCAGCGGCGCGACGCTCTGGTCGCCGCCCAGGTAGAGCCGGGTGTAGTTGGGCAGCTGCGCCAGGAACACCGAGCCGAAGAACCAGAACCAGCTCACCCCGAGCACCGAGTTCAGCACCGCGCGGTGGCCGCGCAGGAACATCACGTTGCGCCAGGTTTCGCTGACCGGGTTCCAGTTGAGCTTCAGATCCGGCGCGGTGGCCGGCGCGGCGGGAATCGCGCGCGAACTGATCCATCCGGCAAGGGCGATGGCGACCAGCGCCACGCCCACCCACAGCGTGCCGGCCGACAGCCCCATCAGCCAGCCGCCGAAGAACGTGCCCAGGAGGATCGCCAGGAAGGTGCCCGATTCCACCAGCGCATTGCCGCCCACCAGTTCGGCCGGGCGCAGCGCCTGCGGCAGGATCGAATACTTCAGCGGCCCGAACAGCGCGCTCTGCGCGCCGCTCAGGAACAGCGTGCCCAGCAGCAGCGGCAGCGAGTGCGACCACAGCGCCACGCCGGCCAGCGCCATCAGCGCGATCTCGGCCAGCTTGATCCAGCGGATCGAACGCGACTTCTCGTACTTCTCCGCCCACTGCCCGGCATTGGCCGAGAACAGGAAGAACGGCAGCACGAACAGCCCGGCGGCGAGGTTGGCGTACAGGTCGCGCTCGCCGCTGGACAGCCCGGCGATGTGGAAGGTGACGAGGATGATCAGCGCGTTGCGGAACACGTTGTCGTTGAACGCGCCCAGCGCCTGGGTCACGAAGAACGGCAGGAAGCGGCGGCGGCGGAGCAGGGCGAACTGGGACTGGGACATGGCGGATGGTTCGGGTGCGATGGCGCATCATCGCGTGCGGTGATGGCGTGATGCCAGCCGCTTTGTGCGCCACCGGCCGCAAAGACGGCGGCAACGGCCGGATCATGCGGGCGCGTCCCCTGCGATAATGGGCGTCCTGTTCAATCCGTCGAGACCGCCATGACGCAGCAGACCATCCTCAACGCCACCCATCGCGCCGCCGGCGCCCGCATGGTGGATTTCGGCGGCTGGGACATGCCGATCCACTACGGCTCGCAGGTGGAGGAACACCACCAGGTGCGGCGCGACGTGGGCATGTTCGACGTCTCGCACATGACGGTGGTCGATCTGCACGGCGAGAACGCGCGCCCCTTCCTGCGCCACCTGCTCGCCAACAGCGTGGACAAGCTCAGGCAGCCGGGCAAGGCGTTGTACTCGTGCATGCTCAACGAGCGCGGCGGCGTGATCGACGACCTGATCGCCTACTACCTGGCCGAGGACTTCTTCCGCCTCGTGGTCAACGCCGCCACGCGCGACAAGGACCTGGCGTGGATCGAGAAGCAGGCCGCCGCGTTCGACGTGCGCGTGGCCGAGCGCCCCGAGTTCGCGCTGATCGCGGTGCAGGGCCCGAACGCGCGTGCCACGGTGCTGCCGTTGATCGCCCCGGCGGATCGCGGGCGCATCGAGGCGCTCGGCCGCTTCGCCGCCGCCGAGGCGCGGGGAAGCGACGGCGAAACCCTGTTCGTCGCGCGTACCGGCTACACCGGCGAGGACGGTTTCGAGATCGTGCTGCCGCAGGACCAGGCCGTCGCGTTCTGGAACCGCCTGGCCGAAGCCGGCGCGAAGCCGGCCGGCCTGGGCGCGCGCGACACGCTGCGCCTGGAAGCGGGAATGAATCTTTACGGGCAGGACATGGACGAGGACGTGTCCCCGTTCGAGGCCGGCCTGGCCTGGACCGTGTCGCTCGACGAAGGCCGCGACTTCATCGGCCGCGCCGTGCTCCAGGCGCAGAAGGATGCCGGCGCGCCGCGCCGCATGGTCGGCCTCACGCTGGAAGACAAGGGCGTGCTGCGCCACGGCCAGCGCGTCGTCACTGCCGCCGGCGATGGCGAGATCCTTTCCGGCACCTTCTCGCCCACGCTCGCCAGGTCCATCGCGTTCGCGCGCATCCCGGCCGGCGAGGCGGGGGAGGTGAGCGTGGACATCCGCGGCAGGCTCCTGCCGGCGCGCATCGTGAAGTATCCGTTCGTGCGCGACGGCAAGCCGGTGGAATGAGTACGCCCCCCGGCCCGACACCGCCTACAATCCCGACCATCCCGTTTTCGCCCACCTCGATCCCGCCCACCCGGCGGCCTTACCCTCCCGGAGCCAGACATGAGTGATATCCCCGGTGACCTGAAGTTCCTGCGCTCGCACGAATGGGCGCGCCTCGAAGACGGCGGCCGCGTGACCGTCGGCATCTCCGACCACGCCCAGGGCCAGCTCGGCGACCTGGTGTTCGTCGAACTGCCGCAGGTCGGCGACCGCATCGAACAGGGCGCGTCCTGCGCCGTGGTCGAATCGGTCAAGGCCGCATCCGACATCTACGCGCCGGTCGGCGGCACGGTGGTGGCGATCAACGAAGCGCTGGCCGATGCGCCCGAGACGATCAACGCCGATGCCTATGGCGACGGCTGGCTGTTCGCGTTGCAGATCGACGACGCGTCGCAGCTGGACGAACTGCTCGGCCCGGACGACTACGCCGCGCTGATCGAGGACGAGGATCACTGAGTCTCCTTCGCGCACGATGCCGCACGTTCGATCGGCCGCCTTCGGGCGGCCGATTTTTTTCGTCGACCGCGCCCGAAGACGCGCGCAAGGTTCGCGCGATCTTGCGCAATCCGGCTTGTGCGATGCGAAAGCGACGCGATTTTTTCGTCGCCTCGCGCGGACGGCGCATCGCGCCTTCGATACCGCGTCCGTCGCCTCGCGCCGCATCGCGCATGCATGCACGCGGCATCTGCGTGTCGCATCGCGCATCTTCTCCGAAACCCGCGCCACGCAAGGCTTTGCGTTGGGTGGCGATGCGCATGGAAGACGGCGATGAAGCGTCCGCGAGCGCGTGTCGGAAGGCTTGTATCGATGCGTTCGCAAGGCTCGCGACGCGCGTATCGGAACCTTCGCGGACAACGCGCGATGAAGCCGACGCACATTGCTTGTTGACAGTGTTGTGATGCGTGTTTAGGTTTCGCGCAACTTCATGGTTCAGGCGCATCGGGTGAGTGGAGTCACGTCAAGACGGCAAGAGCTTGCGACAGTTTCCGGGACATCGCATTTCGCGACCCGAGGCAACGCTTCCCTCTCCGTCACGACCGCTTCGCCGTCCCTCGCCCGATCCTGCGGAGTACGACGCCCGTGTCGCCTTGCGACGTGGGCGTTTTCGTATGCGGCGCAGACCGCGTGAGTTCCTGGGCATTGACGATGCATTTCCACTGACGAGGAGTACCTGAAACATGGCAACGAAGAAACCTGCAGCAAAGAAGGCCGCCGCGAAGAAACCCGCGGCGAAGAAGGCCGCAGTCAAGAAGGTCGCCGCCAAGAAGGCGCCGGCCAAGAAGGCAGCGGTGAAGAAGGCCGCCGTGAAGAAGGTGGCGGCGAAGAAGGCACCGGCGAAGAAGGCCGCTGCCAAGAAGGTGGCAGCCAAGAAGCCTGCGGCGAAGAAGGCCCCGGCCAAGAAGGCCGCCGCCAAGAAGCCTGCGGCGAAGAAGGCTCCGGCCAAGAAGGCCGCCGCCAAGAAGCCGGCTGCCAAGAAGGCCGCGAAGAAGCCGGCTGCCAACCCTCTGCCCCCGGCTCCGGTGGCACCCTCGCTGTCCTGAAGAAAAACACCGCAGCCCCGGCTGCACAGTGTCGGCAACCGACGCCCTCCCCGACGCCCAGCGGGGAGGGCGTTTTTTTATATATGCATATGCCCTAGCGCAGCTGCCCGCGCCGCGTCGGGCGATCCAGTTGCAGCCAGTCGCGCGGCGGAAGTTTCAGCACCTGGTCCAGCGTGGTCGCCAGGAGGCCGCTGGGCGCGGCGCTCTCCGAGTTCCATACCACCACCATGCCGAAGCCGTGGTCGGGCAGGAGACCGAGCATGGCGCGATAGCCCTGCACCGCGCCTGCGTGATAGATCAGGGTGTGGCCGGAATAGTCGTAGACGCGCCAGCCCAGCGCGTAGTGCGCGTCGCGCAGGCGTTCGCGTCGCCAGGGCGAGCCCCCCAGTTCGCCGGGCGTGTGCGCCTTGGGCGCGTGCACCACGTCCAGCAGGTCCGGGCTGAGCACGTCCGGCGCATGGCCGAGCTGCGCGCGCATCCACAACGAGAGATCGCTGATGCTGGCGTTGACGCCGGCCGCCGGCGGGATGCGGTAGTAGGTTTCCTTCGGACGCACCGGCGTCCAGCGCCCGTTCTGGCGGATGTGCGGGCGCGCCCAGCTCGCGCTTTCCTCCAGCCCGTCGCGTCCGTAGGTGGCGGTGTACATGCCCAGCGGATGGAAGATGCGCTTTTCCACCTGCTGCGAATAGAAGTTGCCGGTGGTGGCGAACACCATGTCGCCGATCAGGCTGAAGGCGATGTTCTGGTAGCCGTAGCACTCCCCGGTCTCGCAGGTGGCGTCGATCTCGCCCAGGCGCGCCACCAGCAGCGGGTAGGGTTCGTCCTGTTCGAGCAGGCGGTCGAAGGTGTTGTAGGGCAGGCCGACGCGGTGGCTGAGGATGTCCTGCACGGTCAGCGTCTGCGCGGCCTGGAGGTTGCGCAGCTTGAACGCGGGCAGGTAGTCGATGATGCGGCTGTCCCAGCGCAGCGCGCCTTCGCGCACCAGCATCGCCGCGAGCGTGCCGGCGAAGGCCTTGGACAGCGAGGCGACGCGGAACACGGTGTCCGCGTCCACCTTCTCCCCGCTCGTGGTGTCGGCGACGCCGAAACCGCGCTCGAGCAGCACGGCGTCGTCCTGGACGATGGCGATCGCCATGCCGCTGCCCTTGGCCTCGCGCAGGATGCGCTCGGCCAGGCGCACGGTGCGTTCGGCCAATGCCTTCTGCTCGCGCTCGGAAAGGCGCGGCGGCGTGGCGGCGGGTTTCGTGGCGCTCGGCGGTACCGCGGCAGGCGCCGCCGCGACGGCGGTGGCCGCGTGCGCGCCGCCGAGTGCGAACGCCGCGACCAGCCCGGTCACAACGGCCATGCGCGGGAGTCTTGCGGTGAAGCGTTTCACTGCCGGGGTTTGTCTGCGCGGAAATCCGTGGCAGTTTAGCGTACATCGCCCGGCGACCCCGGCTTCCGGAACGCCCCGCGCCTTCAACCAGGAGACTTCCCATGTCCGCGATCCTTCTGTTCCTGCTGGTCATCTTCGGCGGCGGTGCGCTGCTGGCGCTGTTCGTCGTCGGCCTCTACAACGGCCTGGTGCAGGCCCGCAACGCCTACAAGAACGCCTTCGCCCAGATCGACGTGCAGCTCAACCGCCGCTACGACCTGATCCCTAACCTGGTGGAAGTGGCCAAGACCTACATGGCGCACGAGCGCGACACGCTGGAAGCGGTGATCCGCGCGCGCGCCTCGGCCATCGCCGGCCTGGGCGCGGCCAAGGCCAATCCCGGCGATCCGGCCGCGATGCAGCAGCTCTCCGGCGCCGAGAGCGGCCTGGGCGCGGCGCTCGGGCGGCTGATGATGGTCAGCGAGGCGTATCCGGACCTGAAGGCCAACCAGAACATGGCGCAGCTCACCGAGGAACTGACCTCCACCGAGAACAAGGTCGCCTTCGCGCGGCAGGCGTACAACGACCAGGTGATGACCTACAACAACAAGCGCGAGGTGTTCCCCGGCAACATCGTCGCGGGCACGTTCAACTTCCTGCCCGCCGCCCTGCTGGAGATCGGCGCGGACGAGGCGCACAAGCGCGAGGCGCCGAAGGTCTCGTTCGGCTGAGGGCGCCTGGAAAACCCCCGTCATTCCCGCGAAGGCGGGAATGACGGGAAAAGCAGGCCTCTCGATGCGTGAAGGGCTTACCCCACAGGACATGCGATGAACTTCTTCGAACGCCAGCAACAGGCGCGCGCCTCCTCGCGCCGGCTCGTCTTCCTGTTCGCGCTCGCGGTGATCGGCATCGTCGTGGTGGTCGATCTGGCGGTGTGGATCGCGCTCGGCGTGGCGCAGCCGCTGGACGAGGTGGAACGCGGCGGCGCGGCGGTGGCGGACGGCCGCGTCGGCATCCTCGTCGCGGTGTCGCTGCTCACGCTCGCGGTGATCGGCATTTCCAGCCTGGTGCGCATCGCGATGCTGCGCGGCGGCGGCGCCGAGGTGGCGCGCTCGATGGGCGCCACGCCGGTCAGCGCGGACACCACCGATCCCTCGCTGCGCCGGCTGCGCAACGTGGTGGAGGAAATCGCCATCGCCTCCAGCACGCCGATGCCGGAAATCTACGTGATGCAGGAAGAGGAAGGCATCAACGCCTTCGCCGCCGGCTACTCGCCCAACGACGCGGTGGTCGCGGTCACGCGCGGCGCGCTGGACCGGCTCAACCGCGACGAGTTGCAGGGCGTGATCGCGCACGAGTTCTCCCACATCCTCAACGGCGACATGCGCCTCAACATCCGCCTGATGGGCGTGCTGTTCGGCATCCTGGTCCTGGGCATCATCGGCCGGCGCATCCTGATCCACGTGCGCGGCGGGCGGGATTCCAAGGGCGTGGCGGCGGTGCTGGCGGCCGGCGTGGTGCTGATGATCGTCGGCTACGTCGGGCTGTTCTTCGGCCGGCTCATCAAGGCCGGCGTGTCGCGCTCGCGTGAGGTGCTGGCCGATGCCTCGGCGGTGCAGTTCACCCGCCAGACGCAGGGCCTGGCCGGGGCGCTGAAGAAGATCGCCGGCCTGCCCGCCGGCTCGCGCCTGGGCAATGGCGATACCGAGGAAGTCAGCCACATGCTGTTCGGCGAAGGGCTGGGGTTCTCCTCGCTGTTCGCCACCCATCCGCCGATCCTGGAGCGCATCAAGGCCATCGATCCCACGTTCGACCCTTCGCAGTTCGAGCAGGTGAAGGCGCGCTGGATGCTGCGCCCGCCGGTCGCGGCCGAGGAGGATCTCGCGCTCGGCTTCGCGCCCGATGGCGGCCGGCTCGCGGCGCGTGGCGCGCTGCCGGCGGCG
>JBBCJS010000004.1:0-27061 GCA_037190825.1 Chiayiivirga flava | reverse complement strand
CAAGTGACGCCGTCGGCCCTAACAGGCCGACGGCGTTTCCATTCACTTCCCCTGCGCCGCCAGCTTGCGCAGCACGTAGTGCAGGATGCCGCCATGCCTGAAGTATTCGACTTCCTTGGGCGTGAGCAGCAGCACTTCGGCCTGGAAGCGCAGCTCCGTGCCGTCCGGGCGTCGCGCGGTGACGGTGGCGAAGCGCGACGCGCCATCGTCCAGGCCGAGGATGTCGAAGGTTTCGTTGCCTGAGATGCCGAGCGAGGCGAGCGACTGGCCTTCGACGAAGCGCAGCGGCAGCACGCCCATGCCGACGAGGTTGGAGCGGTGGATGCGCTCGAAGCTCTCGGCGATGACGGCTTTCACGCCGAGCAGGTTGGTGCCCTTGGCGGCCCAGTCGCGCGAGGAGCCGGTGCCGTATTCCTTGCCGGCCAGCACCACCAGCGGCACGCCGTCGGCCTTGTACTTCATCGCCGCGTCGTAGATCGCCAGCTTTTCCGGCGCGCCGTTTCGCGGGAAATAGAGCGTGTTGCCGCCTTCCTCGCCGCCGAACACCAGGTTCTTGATGCGGATGTTGGCGAAGGTGCCGCGCACCATCACGTCGTCGTTGCCGCGCCGCGAACCGTAGCTGTTGAAGTCCGCCGGCCGCACGCCGCGCGCTTGCAGGAAGCGGCCGGCGGGGGAATCGGGCTTGATGCTGCCGGCCGGCGAGATGTGGTCGGTGGTGATGGAGTCGCCGAACAGGCCGAGCACGCGCGCGCCGGTCACGTCCGCGATGTGGCCGGGCGTGGCGGCCATGCCGTCGAAGTAGGGCGGGTTCTTGATGTAGGTGGAGGCGCCGTCCCACTCGTAGAGTTCGCCGTCGGGCGCGTCGATGGTGTTCCAGCGGGTGTCGCCCTTGAACACGTCGGCGTAGTTGCGCTTGAACATCTCCGGGCCGAGCGTGGCGGCGATGAGGTCGCCGATGTCCTTGTTGCTGGGCCAGATGTCGCGCAGGAACACCGGCTCGCCGTCGCTGCCGGCGCCGAGCGGCTCGCGGGTGAGGTCGATGTCCACCGTGCCGGCCAGCGCGTAGGCCACGACCAAGGGCGGCGAGGCGAGGTAGTTCATCTTCACCTCGGCGTGGATGCGGCCCTCGAAGTTGCGGTTGCCGCTCAATACCGAGGCCACGACGAGGTCGTTCTCGGCAATGCCCTTGGACACCGCGTCGGGCAGCGGGCCGGAATTGCCGATGCAGGTGGTGCAGCCGTAGCCGACGACGAAGAAGCCGAGCTTTTCCAGATCGCCGAGCACGCCGGCCTTTTGCAGGTAATCGGTCACCACGCGCGAGCCGGGGCCGAGCGAGGTCTTGACCCACGGCGCGGCCTTCAATCCCTTCGCCACGGCATTGCGCGCGAGCAGGCCCGCGCCGAGCATCACGGCGGGGTTGGAGGTGTTGGTGCACGAAGTGATCGCGGCGATCACCACCGAGCCGTCGGTGAGTTCGTGGTCGCCATCGTCGATGCGGATCTTCGAGATCGGCTTGGCGGCCAGCCGCTCGGCCTGCGGTTGCGCGCCGCCTTCTTCCTTGAACCCGGCCACCTGTTCGCCCTCGGCGGGCTTGCGGTGGTGCGTCAGCGGGCCGAGATTGTCGTGGAAGTTCTTCTGCACCTCGCCCAGCAGCACGCGGTCCTGCGGGCGCCTGGGGCCGGCGAGCGAGGGCCGCACGTCGCCCATGTCCAGATGCAGCACGCTGCTGTACGCGGCCTCCGGTGCGCCGGGTTCGTGCCACAGGCCCTGTGCCCTGGCGTAGGCTTCCACCAGCGCGATCTGGTCTTCGCCGCGGCCGGAAAGGCGCAGGTAGTTCAGCGATTCGGCGTCGATGGGGAAGATGCCGCAGGTGGCGCCGTACTCGGGCGCCATGTTGCCGATGGTGGCGCGGTCGGCCAGCGGCAGGTGTTGCAGGCCATCGCCGAAGAACTCGACGAACTTCCCGACCACGCCGTGCTTGCGCAGCATCTGCGTGACGGTGAGCACCAGATCGGTCGCGGTCGCCCCTTCCGGCAGCCTGCCGGTGAGCTTGAAGCCGACCACCTGCGGGATCAGCATCGAGGAGGGCTCGCCCAGCATCGCGGCCTCGGCCTCGATGCCGCCCACGCCCCAGCCGAGCACGCCGATGCCGTTGATCATCGTGGTGTGGCTGTCGGTGCCGAACACGGTGTCCGGATAGGCCCACGATGCGCCATCGCGTTCGGAAGTCATCACCACGCGGGCGAGGTTTTCCAGGTTCACCTGGTGCACGATGCCGGTGTTGGGCGGCACCACCTTGAAGTTGTCGAACGCCTTCTGGCCCCAGCGCAGGAAGCCGTAGCGTTCGCGGTTGCGCTCGAACTCGATCCGGCCGTTGAGGTCGAGCGCGTCGGGACGGCCGAACACGTCCACCTGCACGGAATGGTCGATCACCAGTTCCGAGGGAATCTGCGGGTTGATCTGCTCGGGCCGCCCGCCGAGCTTCACCACGGCATCGCGCATCGCGGCCAGGTCCACCACGCAGGGCACGCCGGTGAAGTCCTGCAACACCACGCGCGCGGGCATGAAGGCGATTTCGGTGGCCGGTTCGTCGGCGGGATTCCAGGTCGCCACGGCGGCGATGTGCTCGGGCAGCACGGAGACGCCGTCCTCGTGGCGCAGCAGGTTCTCCAGCAGGATCTTCATCGAGAAGGGCAGGCGGGAGATGTCGAAACGCCGGCCCAGCTTCGGCAGGCTGGCGTAGGCGACGCTGCGTCCGTCGACGTCGAGGGTGTCGCGGGTCTGGAAGCTGTCTTTCATGGTGTGTTCCTTGAGGCTGGCCACGGGCTTGCTGCTGACGTATCCCGGCCATTCTGCGCCCGCCGACATGAACTTCCCAAACCCGGCCGGGCGCCGCCGCGTTCAGTCGCCATCAGGTATGCGGGCTTAAGTATGCATTATCAAGTATGTATACTGCCGGCCTACCGAAACCGTCGGAGAGCCACATGGAAGCCACCGTCGCCGAGCGCGGGCAGATCACGCTGCCCAAGGCCGTGCGCGATGCCCTGGGTCTGACCAAGGGCACCTTGCTCAAGGTCGAACTGGAGGGCGGTCGCATCATCCTGCGCAAGAACGTGGACGATGCGATCTCCCGCGTCCGCGGCCGCTTCAAGCTGGATGGCTTTGCCACTACCGATGAGGCATTGCGCGCCATCCGTGGTCGCGCGCCCAACGATCCCGTGGATTTCTGAGTCGCACGGCATGATCGCCATTGATTCCTCCGTCATGATTGATCTCCTGGCCGATGGTCCGGATGCCGACATGGCGGAGTCCTGCCTGCGCCAGTGCCTGAGCGTCGGCCCGGTCGTCGTCTGCGAAGTGGTACTGGCGGAAATCTGCACCGCGCTGCGCGATGGTTCAGATGCGCTGGCGGCGATGGAAGACATGAGCGTGCGTTTCAGCCCGATGGAAGCCAAGTCCGCGTTGCGTGCCGGCGAGATGCAACGCCGCTACCGGCAACGCGGCGGCGGCGGCGCGCGCACCATTCCGGATTTCCTCGTCGGCGCACATGCGCTGCTGCAATGCGATGGCCTCATCACCCGAGACGCCAGTTTCTTCCGCGAGTACTTCAAGGGTCTGAAGCTCATCGTGCCCAAGGCTGCTTCTTGATCCACTCCTCCCACCCCCACGCCACCGGAGAACCCGAATGTTCCTCGCCAGCTACCGCCAACATGTCGCCGAACGCGCCGCGCTCGGCATCCCGCCGCTGCCGCTTTCCGCGCAGCAGACCGCCGATGTCATCGAACTGATCAAGGCGCCGCCGGCGGGCGAGGAGGCCTTCCTGCTCGATCTCATCACCCACCGCGTGCCGGCCGGCGTGGACGATGCGGCCAAGGTCAAGGCCAGCTATCTGGCCGCGATCGCCTTCGGCAAGGAGGCCTGCGCGCTGATCCCGCGCGAGAAGGCGACCGAACTGCTCGGCACCATGCTCGGCGGCTACAACGTGCAGCCGCTGATCGACCTGCTCGACGATGCCGCCGTCGGCGCGATCGCCGCCAATGGCCTCAAGCACACCCTGCTGGTGTTCGATGCCTTCCACGATGTGCAGGAGAAGGCCGAGAAGGGCAACGCCAACGCCAAGTCCGTGCTGGAAAGCTGGGCCAATGCCGAGTGGTTCACCAGCAAGCCGGAAGTGCCCGAGTCGTTGACCATCACGGTATTCAAGGTGCCGGGCGAGACCAACACCGACGACCTGTCCCCCGCGCCCGACGCCACCACGCGCCCGGACATCCCGATGCACGCGCTGGCGATGCTCAAGAACAAGCGCCCGGATGCGCCCTTCGTGCCGGAGGAGGACGGCAAGCGCGGCCCGATCCAGGAAATCCTGTCGTTGAAGGACAAGGGCCATCTGGTGGCCTACGTCGGCGACGTGGTGGGCACCGGCTCCTCGCGCAAGTCGGCCACCAACAGCGTGCTGTGGTTCCCCGGCGACGACAGCCCCTTCATCCCGAACACGCGCTTCGGCGGCGTGTGCCGGGGCGGCAAGATCGCCCCGATCTTCTACACCACGATGGAGGACGCCGGCGCGCTGCCGATCGAGCTGGATGTTTCGCGGATGAACCACGGCGACGTGGTCGAACTGCGCCCGTACGATGGCAAGGCGCTGAAGAACGGCGAAGTGATCGCCGAATTCAAGGTGAAGTCCGACGTGCTGTTCGACGAAGTGCGCGCCGGCGGCCGCATTCCGCTCATCATCGGTCGCGGCCTCACCGCCAAGGCGCGCGAAGCCCTGAAGCTGCCGGCCACCGACCTGTTCCGCCGTCCCGAAGCGCCCGTCGACAGCGGCAAGGGCTACACGCTGGCGCAGAAGATGGTCGGCCGCGCCTGCGGCCTGGCCGAAGGGCAGGGCGTGCGTCCGGGCACGTACTGCGAGCCGAAGATGACCAGCGTGGGCTCGCAGGACACCACCGGCCCGATGACGCGCGACGAGTTGAAGGACCTGGCCTGCCTGGGGTTCAGCGCGGACCTGGTGATGCAGAGCTTCTGCCACACCGCCGCCTATCCCAAGCCGGTGGACGTGAAGACGCACCACACCCTGCCCGAATTCATCTCCACCCGTGGCGGCATCTCGTTGCGCCCCGGCGACGGCGTGATCCACAGTTGGCTCAACCGCATGCTGCTGCCCGACACCGTCGGCACCGGCGGCGACTCGCACACCCGCTTCCCGATCGGCATTTCCTTCCCGGCGGGTTCCGGCCTCGTGGCCTTCGCCGCCGCGACCGGCGTGATGCCGCTGGACATGCCCGAGAGCGTGCTGGTGCGCTTCAAGGGCCAGTTGCAGCCGGGCGTGACGCTGCGCGACCTGGTCAACGCGATCCCGCTGTACGCGATCAAGCAGGGCCTGCTGACCGTGGCCAAGGCCGGCAAGAAGAACGTCTTCTCCGGGCGCATCCTGGAAATCGAAGGGCTGCCGGACCTCAAGGTGGAGCAGGCGTTCGAGCTGTCCGACGCCTCGGCCGAGCGTTCGGCCGCCGGCTGCACCGTGCGCCTGAACAAGGAGCCGATCATCGAGTACATCACCAGCAACATCGTGATGCTCAAGTGGATGATCGCCAACGGCTACCAGGACGCGCGCTCCATCGCCCGCCGCATCAGGAAGATGGAGGAGTGGCTCGCCGATCCGCAGCTGATGGAGCCGGATGCCGACGCCGAGTACGCCGCCGTCATCGAGATCGACCTGGCCGACGTGCACGAACCCATCGTCGCCTGCCCGAACGACCCGGACGACGTGAAGACGCTCACGGACGTGGCCGGCGCGCAGATCGACGAGGTGTTCATCGGTTCGTGCATGACCAACATCGGTCATTTCCGGGCGGCGGCGAAGCTGCTGGAAGGCAAGCGCGACATCCCGAGCAAGCTCTGGATCGCCCCGCCCACCAAGATGGACGCCGCCCAGCTCACCGAGGAGGGCCACTACGGCACCTTCGGCGTGGCCGGCGCGCGCACCGAGATGCCCGGCTGCTCGCTGTGCATGGGCAACCAGGCGCAGGTGCGCGAAGGCGCGACCGTATTCTCCACCAGCACCCGCAACTTCCCCAACCGCCTTGGCAAGAACACCAACGTGGATCTGGGCTCGGCGGAACTGGCCGCCATCTGCTCGCGCCTGGGCCGCATCCCGACCAAGGCCGAGTACATGGAAGACATCGGCGTGATCAACGCCAACGGCGACAAGATCTATCGCTACCTCAACTTCGATCAGATCAAGGACTACACCGACGCGGCGGAAAGCGTTGCGGCGTAATTGTCTGTTTCACCGTTGCGAAAACACGAAGCCCGGCCTTGCGCCGGGCTTTGTCGTTCATGGGGATGCAGCGGCGTCGGAAAAATCGCAGCCCACATTGCGGTGAATGCCGATGCCGCGCGGCAGAGCGGATGCGGACACTCGCGCCCCCGTCCCTGGACCGCCGCGTGCAACGCATGGCGGCGCGCCACCATGCTGCTTTCCGCTTCGCTCGCGCATGCGACCGTACTCGGGTGTCGCATCAGCGTCGTGCAGGCTCGCGGCTTGCTGCGGGCCTCCAGCACCAAGGCCCTCGACTGCGCAGTCGATCTGGGCGAGCGCGTGGCGCAGGAGATTGAGCTTGAGGTCTTCTGCGAGAACGGGCAGGTCGACACCTTGACCGGCCTGATTCGGCGCCAACACAACAGGCCCGCTTCTCTGCTAGATTGCGCGTCCCCTTCCGGTGGATAACGAGGTGTTTAAGTGAAGTCATTGATCGCCGCAGCCTTGATGCTCGCCTGCTTTGCCGCTCACGCGGACGAGGCGCGCAGCTTTACCAGCATCATCCGCGCCCAGGCGGAAGCGCCCGAGGCGAGCTTGCAGTCCGAGGGTGCGTCCTTCGATGCGCTGGCGGCTGCGGCGCAGGCCTGCACCAACCCACCGGCATCGGTGGTCGACAAGATCATGGCGCTGCTGACCGGCAGCGAATGCGAGAACGTCAATTCGCTCAGCAACATCGACACCGCACTGCAGTTGGGTCCGCGCTGATCGAGCGCGGCTGAAGTCGGAGCGCGCTTCCGCGCAGGAAGCCGCTTTGACCCAACGAGTTGCGGTGCCAGCGCGGCGCTGCAGCTCACGGCGGCGGGGAGAGGGACCCGCGTGCCATCGGCAGCATCCTGGCCCACTTCGCCAAACACGACTCGCTGCCGCAAGCCCACTACCAACCCGCACCACGCGCCCGCTGAAAGCGGTTGCGGCGTGACAGCCCGCGCCGCGGCACAAACGCAGGAAAAGTGCGCAAGTCCACGATGCGGCAACGACCTCGCAGGAACGCGCACGCCCGCACACCGGAACCCGCCGTGAGAACCGCCGTCACCAGACCCATCTGACGGCGAAAACGCATCCGGTTCATGCGCCAAACGCCAGAACTACTGGCTTGCTCCGTCCACGCCTGTCCCGCAGACTGACCAAAAAGGGCGGTTGAATTTCCCGATACACGTCGTGTTTCAGGCTTTCCGCCTTTGCCCCCGGCTTCACGCGGTGCAATGTTCCCCAATGCGACCTCATCCGGGTGTACCCTGCGGGCGGCTCGTGCCGGACGTACGGTCCGGTGGCGATGCGGCAGTTCGAGGGGGCGACATGGCCATACATGCGCGACAGGGTTTCCGGTCCCGGCGGTATGCGGGCGTGCTGCTGGCGGTGTCGGCCGCGTTTGCCGCCGGCGAGGTTTCCGCGGCGGTCTGCCGCGTCGCGGTGGATGGGAGTGCCGGCAACGACGGCTTGGCCTGGGAGACACCGAAGGACCTGCACGGCGCGCTCGCCGATACCGGCTGCAGCGAGCTGTGGCTGAAGCAGGGCGTGTACCGCCCGGTCACGCCGAGCGGCACGCCCACCAACGCGGATCGCGCCATCACCTTCCAGATTTCGCGCGACCTGCTGCTGTACGGCGGGTTCGCCGGTGGCGAGGGCGCGCTCGACGAGCGCGATCCGGTCGCGCATCGCACCATCCTTTCCGGCGACATCGGCGGCGACGACACCGACCCCGACGCCAACGGCATCATCGAAACCAGCGATGACATCGTCGGCGCGAACAGCTATCACGTGGTGACGATGGGCGGCCAGGACGGCTCATCGGTCACCGCGGCGACGCTGCTCGACGGCATCACTATCACCGCCGGATACACCCTCGGCGCCCCGATCCCCTATGGCGGCGGCCTGTTGTGCTGGGCCTACGCGCCCGACGCGGTGTGCAGTCCGCGCCTTTCCGACGTGGACTTCCGCGGCAACTTAACGGGGCAATATGGCGGCGGCATGCTCGCTTGGGCACGAGGCACGGACAGCGAAAGCAGCCCGAGTCTGACCCGCGTGCGCTTCAGCGGAAATTCCGGCCGCAACGGCGGCGGCATGGCCAACATGACGAGCGGCGACAACAACAGCCCGAACTACCTCAACCGCAGCAGCCCGAGCCTCGTAGATGTCAGTTTCACGGACAACTCGGGTTCAAATGGCGCAGGGATGCTCAGCCAGGCCTCAGGCCAGTACGCGATGGTCAGCCCCACGTTGAGCCGCGTCACCTTCAGCGGCAACACGGCGGAGACAAATGGCGGTGGGATGTACGTCGATGCCCATGGACTCCATGCGATCGTCGCCCCGGTCCTGGGCGAGGTCACCTTCAGCAACAACAGCGCCTTTGAAGCCGGCGGCGCCATGTACTTTTTCCTCGTCAACGCGCCGACCGGCGATCTTGAGCTGCGCCCCGTTCTGCACCATGTCACGTTCGCGAACAATTCCGCGAATAGAGGCGGCGCCGTCGCGAATGAAAGCCTGGGCGGCAACAACAATTTTTCCCCCACCTTCAGTCATGTGGTTTTCTCGGGGAATCACGCCAGCAACGCCGACGACGATATCAATTTCGATTGGGTCGTCGGCGCGTTTTTCGAATACACGATCATGGCCGGCGGCTGCGTGCCCGTGGACGATGGCCACAGCCTCATCACCTGCGGCGACGGCAACAGCACGGCCGACCCGCTGCTCGGCCCCTTGCAGGACAACGGCGGCTTCACGCAGACGCACCTGCCCGCGCCCGGCAGCCCCGCGATCGACGCCGGCGATCCGGCCAATTGCAGCGGCACCGACCAACGCGGCGTGCCGCGTCCGCAAGGCCCGCGTTGCGACATCGGTTCGGTCGAAGTGTGGGCCGACGACCTGATCTTCGCCAACGGCTTCGAGGGCTGAGCCTAGCCGGCGCATCGTGCCCGTGCGGGCTTCGCCGTTACATCACGCGCCCGGCGATCTTTCGAGAAACACCTCGCGCTCACTGCCGCAGGCTTCCGGCGTGCAGGATCGGATCACCGTGTTGTGGATGGCCGCGACCTTCGCAGGCGTGTTCCGAGGTGCTCTGATCATCATGTTGACCGCGTTGCGAGGCTGGTGGCCCCTCGCGCCTTGCCGCAACATGCAGTTCCATCAGCCTCTGGCCGCGACGTAATGTGGCGGGGGGAGCAACTACAAGGCACACATCATGCGTATCACGCTCGACAAAACCGCATCATGCACCGCACTCCTGCTGGCCCTGCTGGCTTCAGGCCACCTCCATGCAGCAACCCCAACCGGCGACGCCACCTCCAAGGTGTCTCCGCTGCTGGTCATCCACGGCGGCGCAGGCGTGGGGCGCAGTGGCCTGACGCCCGAGGAAGCCGATGCCGCGCGCAAGGCGCTTGCGGCCGCGTTGATCGCCGGCCATGAGCAGTTGAAACAAGGTCGCCCGGCGCTCGATGCGGTGACGGCCGCCATCGTCGTGCTGGAGGATGCTCCGCAATTCAACGCCGGACGCGGCGCGGTGTTCACCCACGATGGCCGCAACGAACTGGATGCCTCGGTCATGGATGGCGCCAGCGGCAAGGCCGGCGCGGTGGCCGGCGTGCAGCGGGTGAAGAACCCGCTGCGGCTGGCGCGCGCGGTGATGGAACGTTCCGTACACGTGATGCTGGTGGGCGAGGGCGCCGAGACGTTCGCGAAGGAGCAAGGCATCGAACTGGTCGATCCTTCCTACTTCCGCACCGACAAGCGCCACGAGCAGTTGCGGCAGGCGCGCGAACGCGAGCACGCCCGGCGCGACGTGCCTGCAATCGCCTATTTCGGCACCGTCGGCGCGCTCGCGCTGGATGCGCGGGGCCATCTGGCCGCCGGCACGTCCACCGGCGGCATGACCAACAAGCGCTACGGCCGCGTCGGCGATTCCCCGATCATCGGCGCCGGCACCTGGGCCGACGCGCGCTGTGCGGTATCGGCCACCGGCTGGGGCGAGTTCTACATCCGCACCGCCGCCGCGCACGACATCTGCGCGCGCGTGGCCTATGCCGGCCAGCCGTTGGGCGAGGCGGCGGAAACCGTCATCAATCGCGTCATTCCCGCCGCCGGCGGCAACGGCGGCGCCATCGCGCTCGGCGCGGACGGCAGCATGGCGTTCCCGTTCAACACCGAGGGGATGCATCGTGGCTGGATCGGCGCCGATGGCGTGCCCCACGTGGCGATCTTCGCCGACGAGGCGCTGTCGCCCGCAGCCTTGGCTGAATAGGTCGGCGATGAGTCGAAGGCGAGCCCCAACGACGCCGGTTTTTGGGGGATAATGCGCAAAAGCCGGGGTCGCCCCGGCTTTTGCGCGTCTGGGCCAAGGCCGGCGCAGGTCCGACGAAAGGCGGCATTGCCCGATGCGGTGCGGCCTGGAACCTGCGAAGGTGCAAGGCGCTGGCGTTTTCTTTCCTGCGGCGCGCTTCCCGATGAGGCCGTCGCATCGTCGAAGGAGTGTCGAGATGAGTCAGTCGGTCGTGGTGCTGGGCGCCCAGTGGGGCGATGAGGGCAAGGGCAAGATCGTGGACCTGCTCACCGAGCAGGTGGCTGCGGTGGCGCGGTTCCAAGGCGGGCACAACGCCGGCCATACGCTGGTGATCGGCGGCAAGAAGACGGTGCTGCACCTGATTCCCTCGGGCATCCTGCGCGAGAACACCCTGTGTCTGATCGGCAACGGCGTGGTGCTGTCGCCGGCCGCGCTGCGCTCGGAGATCGACGAACTGGAAGCCGAAGGCATCGACGTGCGTTCGCGCCTGAAGATCTCCCCGGCCACGCCGCTCATCATGCCGTACCACATCGCGCTGGATCAGGCGCGCGAGAAGGCCGCCGGCGGCAAGGCCATCGGCACCACCGGGCGCGGCATCGGCCCGGCCTACGAGGACAAGGTAGCGCGTCGCGGCATCCGCGTGGCCGACCTGCACTATCCCAACGAACTGGCCGAGAAGCTGCGCGGCACGCTGGACTACCACAACTTCGTGCTGACCAAGTACCTGGGCGTGGACGCGGTGGACTACCAGCGTACGCTCGACGAGGCGCTGGCCTTCGCCGAATACGTGGAGCCGATGAAGTCCGACGTCGCCGGCCTCCTGCACCAGCTCCGCCGCGAGGGCAAGCGCGTGCTGTTCGAAGGCGCGCAGGGCGCGCTGCTGGACATCGACCACGGCACCTATCCCTACGTCACCAGCTCCAACACCACCACCGGCGGCGCGCTGGCGGGCACCGGCGTGGGCGCGGACGCCATCGACTACGTGCTCGGCATCGCCAAGGCCTATGCCACGCGCGTGGGCGGTGGGCCGTTCCCCACGGAGCTAAACGATGCGCTCGGCGAGGAAATCCGCCAGCGCGGCGCGGAGTTCGGCGCATCCACCGGCCGCCCGCGCCGCTGCGGCTGGATCGACATCGTGGCGCTCAAGCGCGCGGTGGCGATCAACGGCATCACCGGCCTGTGCGTGACCAAGCTCGACGTGCTCGATGGCCTGCCCTCGCTCAAGATGTGCATCGCCTACCGCTATCGCGGCAAGGAAACCGAGTACGCGCCGCTGGACGCGGCCGGCTGGGACGAGTGCGAGCCGGTGTACCTGGAGTTCCCCGGCTGGAGCGAATCCACCCACAACATCACCGAGTGGGACAGGCTGCCGCCGGCCGCCCGCGCCTACCTGCGCGCGCTGGAGGAGCTGGTGGGCTGCCCGTTGGCGATGGTCTCCACCGGGCCGGACCGCGACGCCAACATCGTGCTGCGCGATCCGTTTGCCTGAGTGATGTGGGAGGCTTCGCGGGCACGGGCGTGGCCCTGCACAACCCCTGGGTCGAATAGGAAAGCCGCGAAATGGGTAGGTCGGGATCGCGTACTGGGCACCTGCTCGCCGGCATCGTCCTGGCGTTCGCGCCGTGGTTCGCCTCGGCCTTCGACCTGGCGCAATACCGCGTGCGCGCCGCGACCGATCGCGCGGCCGGCATCGAGGAGGGGCGCCGGGCTTTGCGCGAAGGCGTGTTCGCCGAAGATCCGGCCAGCGAGCGCCTGCTGCTGTGGTACATGGGCGGCGCGGCCGTCGGTTCGGCCGACGATGCGGCGCTCGATGAAGTGGTCGGCCATCTGGAGCGCCATGCGCGGGAGCGGCGCGACGACGTGGCCGCCAGTTATGCCGGCTTCCTGCGCGGCGCGCGCCTGCTCGATACCGGCGACGTGCAAGCGGGCTTGGTGACGGTGCTCGAAGCGGCCAACCGCATCGCCACGCACGAGGACGCCGCCATGCGCATCACGGCCGCCGGCGAACTGTGCCGGGCGTATGTCGTGGCCAACCTGGCGGCTCGCGCGAGCGAGCACTGCCGTCGCCATACCCGCCTCGTGCAGGAAACCGGCGACGGCGCGGCGCTGGCGCGGGCCGCGTACCTGGAGGCCAGCGCGTTGAGCCAGGGCGGCGCACCGGAGGAGGCGATCGTGCACTGGCAGCGCGCGCGCCAGCGTTTCCTCTCGCAGGGCCTGGATGGTCTGGCGGCGCGTACTGCCGGATCGTTGGCCAGCGATCTCGTGACGGTGAAGCGCTACGACGAGGCACTGGCGATGGCCGGGGAAGCGCTCGCGGCCGCCGATGCGGCCGGCAGTGCGATCAGCGTCGCGATCGCGCGCGGCGTTATCGCAGACGCGCTGTTCGGGCTGGGGCGTTGCGCCGCGGCGCGCAGGGAGGTCGAGCAGGCCATCGCGCTGGCCGAGCCGCTGCGCCAGTCCTTGCTGCTCGGCTCGCTGCTGCGTACCCAGGCGTCCATCGTGATGGCCAGCGAAGGCGACCCGGCGCTGGCGCGACAGATGCACGAACGTGCCACGGCGCTGCTGGACGTTCTTCCCGAAACCAGCGGGCAAGACGAGATTTCGACGCTGGAACTGAAGTTCCGCGAGCGCGAGCAGCAATTGCGCATCCGCGAACTGGAGCACGAGAACCGCGCGCGGGAACTGGCGCTGGGGCAGGCCCAGGTGGAAACCGACCGCAAGGAACTGGCGCTCAGCCAGCAGCGCATGCTGGCATGGCTGGCCGCCGTGGTGAGCCTGCTGCTGCTGGCCGGGCTGGTGGTGCTGGTGCGGCTGCTGCGCGCGCAGCGCCGGCTGGCGCAGGTGTTGCGCACGCAGGCCTATCGCGACGCGCTCACCGGCATCCCCAACCGCCGCGCGCTGGTCGAGGCCGCGCAGGCGTTGCTGGCGGCGCCGGGCGCGGCACGCCGCGGGCATGCGCTGATGGTGCTGGACGTGGACCGCTTCAAGGCGATCAACGATCGGCATGGGCATCCGTTCGGCGACACGGTGCTGGCCGCGATCGCCGAGCGCCTGCAGGCGGCGGTGTTGCCGCAGGGCCTGGTGGCGCGCCTGGGTGGCGAGGAGTTCGTGTTGCTGTGCCCGGACCGGGGCGAGGCGAGCGCGCGCAGCCTGGCCGACGATGTCAGGCGCGACGTGGCCGGACTCGTCCTGATCGAGCGCGGCGAACGAGTGCCGGTGTCGATCAGCATCGGCGGTGCGATGCTCGATGCGAGGATGGCCGATTTCGCGGCCTGGCTCCAGGCGGCGGATGCGGCGCTGTATCGCGCCAAGGAAGCCGGTCGCAACCGGGTGGAGTTCGCGGCGGATCGTTATCCGAGCGCCTGAATCTCGCGCTCGATCATGGCCGCGTGCCGGTGGGGCGATACCGGATCGAACGCCTGGCCCGTCGCGGCGCCCTTGGGGCGAAGCGCGGCGAGCATGTTCGAGGCCGGATAATGCCCCGAGCGGAGGTGCGCCTCGTCTTCCTGCGCGATGCGATCCATGAAGTCGCGGTCGGCCGGCGAGGCGGGATCGAAGTTGAATCCGATGCGCCGCTCCACGAAGGGGACGACCGCCCCGGCGTAGGTGAGGAAGTATTCGAAATCCAGCGTTTCCAGCAGTGCCCGGACGATGTCCTGGGCGCGGATGCCTTCGTTGGAGTAGGCCGCGTGGTTCTCGGCCCGGTAGCGGTCCGTGGTCTTGTCGGTGAAGCGGTCCAGCCGCTTTTCCGCCGGCAGTCGCGCCCAATGCGTCTGGACGATGGTCTCGACCGAGGGCCAGAGCAGGTGGCCGTTCCTTCCGACGACATCGGAGGTCAGCAGCACGCCGTCGGGCGACAGTGTCCGCGCCATCCACGCCGCCAGCCCCTCGAGGTTCTCCACGTGGTGGAGGAACTGGTTGGCGACGATCGCGTCGGCCTTCCTTGGCAGCGACAGGTCGTTCGCGTCGGCGGCGGTGAACGTCATGCAGTCGGCGACGCCGGCCGCTTCGGCCGCCCGCGAGGCCGAGCGCATCAATGCGCCGTTCAAGTCCAGGCATTCCAGTCGCGGGTTGTGCCCGAGCGCGCGCAGCTTTTCGACCAGCCCGATTTCCAGATGGCACGCGCCCGATCCGATGCTGAGGATGACCAGGTCCGCGCCTTTGCGTTCGCGCTCGGCGATGAGGCGCTTGAGGTAGAAATCCTCCGGCGAGGCGAAGCCGTGCCTGGTCAGCAGCGGTAGCACATGTCGTTCCGACCAGTAGTGGAAGATCGGCGGCAGCGTATCGCCCTGGTATTCCGGGGTGAGGCGGAACGCGGCCTTTTCGGCCAGTGTCCTGAGCGCCCGGGCCCAGGCCGGAGGCAGCGTCCGGGTGAGCGAGGACAGGATGCGCTTGGCGATGAGCCTGTTCTTGTAGACATACGCCGCGACGGGGTTTTTCTTCGACATGGGGTTTGGAGTTTCCGGCGGGCCTGCTGTCGGAGGCTGCGTGGTCGGCATGGGGCAGGGCACTCGCGCCATCCTGCGGCATGAGAGGGTAACCGAGGCCGAACGGTTTGGAAGCGCATGCAGGCGCGTGCGATCATGCCCGGCCATCCAGGCCGCTATACCCGTCGGCCGCGCCTTGGAGCCATCCTGATGACAGATTCCGTACCGGCCATCGAGCTTCCCGTCGATGTGACCCGCATCCAGTCCCTGCTGCCGCATCGCTATCCGTTCCTGCTGGTGGATCGCGTGGTGGCCCTGGAGCCGCACCAGCGCCTGACCGCGATCAAGAACGTCACGTTCAACGAGCCCTTCTTCCAGGGCCATTTCCCCGGTCATCCGGTGATGCCGGGCGTGCTGATCGTCGAGGCGATGGCGCAGGCGTGCGGCCTGCTCACGCGGCTTTCCGAGGGCCTGGAGGCCAGCGGCAAGGAGGCTGCGCCGTCGTACCTGGTGAAGGTGGACAAGGCGCGCTTCTCGCGCATGGTGGGGCCGGGCGACCAGCTCGTGCTGGAAGTGGAGCAGAAGCGCATGCTGCGCCGCATGGGCCTGTACGCCTGCCGTGCGCTGATCGACGGGCAGGAAGCGGCCAGCGCGGAAATCCTCTGCGCCGAACGGAGCGCGTGATCGTGGCCGGCGTCGGGATCCATCCCACCGCCGTGGTCGATCCGGGCGCGGTGCTGGGCGAGAACGTCCAGGTCGGCCCGTTCTGCGTGATCGGCCCGGAAGTGGAAATCGGCGACGGCACCCGCATCGGCCCGCATTGCACCGTGGAAGGGCCGGCCCGGATCGGGCGCGACAACGTGTTCCAGGGCCATGCCGCCATCGGCGGGCCGCCGCAGGACAAGAAATACCGCGGCGAGCGCGTGGAGCTTTCCATCGGCGACGGCAACCTGATCCGCGAGTTCGTCACGATCAACCGCGGCACCGGCGAGGGCGGCGGCATCACCCGCGTCGGGCATCGCAACTGGATCCTGGCGTATTGCCACGTCGCGCACGATTGCCGGGTGGGCGACGACTGCGTGTTCTCCAACAACGCCACGCTGGCCGGGCACGTGACCATCGGCAACCACGTGATCCTGAGCGGATTCACCGGCGTGCATCAGTTCTGCCGCATCGGCGACCACGCCTTCATCGGCATGGGCGCCTTCGTCAACGGCGACGTGCCGCCGTTCCTGATGGTGGCCCAGGACCAGTACGCCCGCCCGCGCGGCATCAATGCCGAGGGGCTGAAGCGGCGCGGGTTCGATGCCACCCGCATCGCCGCCATCAAGCGCGCCTACCGGGCGCTGTACATGGGCGAGGCCAGGCTCGACGAAGCCCGCGCCGCGCTGGCCGGCATGGCCGAAGGCAGCGACGACGTGCGCGCGATGCTGGCCTTCATCGACGGCGGCGAGCGTCCGCTGTTGCGCTAATGGCAGGACCGCTCCGCATCGCGCTGTGCGCGGGAGAGGCCTCCGGCGACCTACTCGGCGCGGGAGTGATCGCGCGATTGCGCGAGCGGTTCCCCGATGCGCAGTTCGCCGGCATCGGCGGGCCGAAGATGCGCGCCGAAGGCTTCGATGCCTGGCACGACTGCTCGGAGCTTGCGGTGATGGGCCTGGCCGAAGTGCTGGCGCACCTGCCGCGCCTGCTGAAACTGCGCAGCCGGTTCCGCCGGCGCCTGGTGGACTGGCGGCCGGACGTGTTCGTCGGCATCGATGCGCCGGATTTCAACCTGCCGGTGGAGCGCTGGCTCAAGGCGCGCGGCATGCGCACCGCGCACTACGTCAGTCCCTCGGTCTGGGCCTGGCGCGCCGGGCGCGCGGCCAGGATCGGCCGCAGCGCGGACCGGGTGCTGTGCCTGTTCCCGATGGAGCCGCCGATCTATGCCGCGCATGGCGTGGATGCGCGCTTCGTCGGGCATCCGCTGGCCGATGCCATGCCGATGGCGCCCGATCGCGCCGCCGCCCGCGCCGCGCTCGGATTGCGTTCCGAGGCGCCGTTGCTGGCCGTGTTGCCGGGCAGCCGGCTCGGCGAGATCCGTCGCCTGCTGCCGGTGTTCCTCGCGGCCCTGCCGATCGTCGCCGCGCGACACCCGGGTGTCGAAGTCGTGATGCCGGCAGCCAATCCCGCCTGCCGCGAAGCCATCGAAGCATTGCTGTCGCAAGCGCGCCCGCCGCTGCCCGTGCACGTGACCGACGGCCGCGCCGGCGAAGCGATGATCGCCGCCGACGTGGTGCTGCTGGCTTCGGGCACCGCGACGCTGGAAGCCATGCTCGCCAAGCGCCCGATGGTGGTGGCCTACCGCATCTCCGCTCTCACCTACGCCATCGTCAAGGGCCTGGGCCTCCTGAAAACCGACAGCTACAGCCTGCCGAACGCGCTGGCCGGCGAGGCCATCGTGCCCGAACTGATGCAGCACGACTGCACGCCGGAAAAGATCGCCGCCGCCGTGCTGGCGTGGTTCGCCGATCCCGCGCGCATCGCCGCGCTCGCGCCGCGCTTTGCCGATATCCACGCGCAACTGCGGCGCGATGCTTCGGCCCGCGCCGCCGAGGCCATCGCGGAATTGCTCGATGCGCGCTGACGCGGCGCCGATCGCCGGCGTGGACGAGGCCGGACGCGGCCCGCTCGCCGGTCCGCTGGTCGTGGCCGCGGTGATCCTCGACCCGGCGCGGCCCATCGACGGCATCGGCGACTCCAAGGCGCTCACCGAGCGCCGGCGCGAGGCGTTGTTTCCGTTGATCCTGGATCAGGCCGTCGCCTGTTGCATCCGCGTGATCGAGGTCGGCGAAATCGACCGCCTCAACATCTTCCAGGCCACGATGCACGGCATGCGCGAGGCCGTGCGCGGCCTTGCCGTGTCGCCCGCGCTGGCGCGCATCGACGGCAACCGCGTGCCGCCCGGTCTCCCGTGCCCGGCCGAAGCCTGGGTGGGCGGCGACGCCCGCGATGCCGCCATCGGCGCGGCATCAATCCTGGCGAAAGTGACGCGCGACCGCTTGATGCTGGAGCTGCACGAGCGCTGGCCGCACTACGGCTTCGCCCGCCACAAGGGTTACGGCACCCTGGAGCACATGGCCGCGCTGCGCGAACACGGGCCATGCTCCGAACATCGGCGCAGTTTCGCGCCGGTGAAGTCGTGCGCTGCGACCGACCTGTTCGGCGCGCCGCCGGGTTGAGCGAGCGCTCGGGCGTGTTGGGGCGCGTCCGGAACCGGAACGCCGACAGGAACCGTATCCCTCAGGTTTCCAGCCACCGCTGCGCCGCATCCAGCATCGCGCGCCGGCGCAACAGCAGATCCCAGTAGCTGCCGCGCAGTTGCCGCCACAGCACCGCCGAGCGCACCGCCGCGAGCAGGCAGGCGCGGATCTGCGCGACCACCTGCTCTTGCTGGAGCTGCGTTGGATTGCCCTGCACCAGCACGCGCGTGGACAGACGGCTGACGCTGTTGGCGTAGATGTCGCCCAGGCGCGCGATCACGGTGGAGTGGGTCGCGCCGAAATGCTCGCGCTGGCGTTCGGCTTCGACGATGCCTTCGTGCAGCGCGGACATCAGGTCGGCGCGGGCATGGAGCTGGCGCTCGACGTGCAGCACCGTCACCGCCATGCGGCTGATCGCGCCATCGCGCCGCGCGCCGCCCTGGAACTGGCCGATCAGCGTTTCCAGCCCGGTGCGCATCAGCCGGGCCGAGCCGTAGACCGCTTCCACCGAATCGGCATCGATGCGGAACACCGAGGCCAGCGAGGCGGTGAGGTCGGCGTCGTCGGCGCTGCCGTTCTGGGCGGTGGCCTGCGCCAGGCGCAAGCCCTGCATCAGGCCGGCGAGCGCGAGGGTACGGTGCTTCATCGGGTTCCTTCGTGGCGATGGCGTCGATGTGGACTGGCGATTTTCGGTCATTTCGCGGATCGGGCCAAACACCATGCCCTGGAAGCGGGCAGAATCATCATCCGGGAGCCTTGAAAAACCTCCGTCGTTCCCGCGAAGGCGGGAATCCAGCGTCTTTAAGCATGTCAACAAGTTAGAGGCACTGGATTCCCGCTTTCGCGGGAATGACGAGCAAAAGCAGGTTCCATTCCTGATTCCTGCCAATGGAGTTCCGACATGATCCTGCGCCTGTCGCTCGCCCTGCTGATCGCCGCGCTTTCGCTGCCCGCCGCAGCCGGGGCATTGCTGGTGAGCAACGTCAACGGTTACACCCTCGACGGCGAAGGCGACCTGCATCGTTTCGACGCGCTGCTGCTGGACGAAGGCCGCGTCGTCGCCACCGGCGGCCACGACGCGCTGCGCGCCCGCGCGCCACGGGCGCGCATCCACGATGGCGAAGGCCGCACGCTGTTGCCCGGCCTGATCGATGCCCATGCCCACGTCATGGGCCTGGGCTTCGGCCTGCGCCAGATCGACCTGGCCGCCACGCGCTCGCTCGACGAGGCATTGGACGCGGTGCGTGCCCACGCGTCGGCGAAACCGGAGGCGACGTGGATCGTCGGGCGCGGCTGGAATCAGGTGCTGTGGAAACTCGGGCGCTTCCCGACGGCGGACGAACTCGACCGCGCCGTCGCCGATCGCCCCGTCTGGCTGGCGCGCGTGGACGGGCATGCCGGCTGGGCCAATCGCGCCGCGCTCGCCATCGCCGGCATCGGCCCGGATACGCCGGACCCCGTGGGCGGGCGCATCGAGCGCGATGCCCGGGGCAGGGCCACCGGCATCCTGATCGACACGGCGATGGCGCTGGTGGAAGCCAGGATTCCCCGCGTCGACGCCACTGAATCCGAAGCCGCGCTCGACGCCGCGCTGGCGACGCTGGCCAGCGTCGGCGTCACTTCCGTGCACGATGCCGGCATCGACGCGGACGGCTTCGCGCTGTTCCGCCGCTTCGCCGATGCCGGGCGCCTGAGCGCGCGCATCTACGCGATGATCGGCGGCGTCGGCGCCGATTTCGATGCCATCGCCGCCGGCGGGCCGCTCATGGGCTACGGCGACGATCGCCTCACCGTGCGCAGCGTCAAGCTCTACGCCGACGGCGCGCTGGGCAGCCGGGGCGCTGCGCTGCTGGCGCCGTACTCGGACGATCCGGGCAACCAGGGCCTGCTGTTCCAGGACACCCACGCGCTCGCCGCGATGATCGGCAAGGCGCTGGCGCGCGGCTACCAGGTCAACGTCCATGCCATCGGCGACGGCGGCAACCGCCAGGTGCTCGATGCCTTCTCGCTCGCCTACAAGGCGCGCGGCGGGCGCGAACTGCGCAACCGCATCGAGCATGCGCAGGTGGTGGCGCCGGCCGACATCCCACGCTTCGTGCCGCTGCGACTGATCGCCTCGATGCAGCCCACGCACGCCACCTCGGACATGAACATGGCAGAGGACCGCGTCGGCCCCGAGCGCATCCGGGGCGCCTATGCATGGCAGCGCTTCCGCGCGCAGGGCACGGTGATCGCGGCGGGTTCGGATTTCCCGGTGGAATCGCCCAATCCCTTCTTCGGCCTGCACGCCGCCATCACCCGGCAGGACCACGACGGCCAGCCGGAAGGCGGCTGGTATCCCGCGCAGCGCCTCAGCGCGGAACAGGCGCTGCGCGCCTTCACCCTCGACGCCGCCTTCGCCGCGCACCAGGAAAAGACCCTCGGCACGCTGGAGCCGGGCAAGTGGGCCGATTTCATCCTCGTGGACCGCGACATCTTCGCCATCGCCCCCGGGGACATCTGGCGCACGCAGGTGCTGGAGACCTGGGTGGGCGGGGCGCGCGTGTTCGCCCGATGAGCCCACAGGGCGGGCGATGGCCCGGAAACGTGACGGGAACCTCGGGCTTTCGACGAAGTGCACGCCTTATCACGTACTTTCACGTGGATTCGGCGAAGCCATGTTCCTGATAATCCTGCCCGTTTGAAACGCGCCGGCGGTGGATGCTTCCCCGCTGGCGGTTCGCGCATCTCTGGAACGAAACGGGGCGAGGCAGGAACGATGAATCGATTGCACACATGGCTGTGGGGGGCGGTGCTGCTGGCCGCCGGAGCATCGGGCAATGCGCTGGCGCAGACGCAGAGCCTGACCAAGATACTGGAGCCCGCAACGCCCACGGCCTTCGCGCCGGGAGCGACCGTGGTCTACCGGGTGACGGCGTCCTGCAACAATCTGGTGGGCGGCTGCGGAGACCTGAGCATCACCGACGTGCTGCCGCCACAGCTGGAGCCGCGCTCGTGCAATTCCGATGCAGGCGTGGGCTGCTCCTTCGTCGGCAACACCTACACCATCACCAAGTCGCCCTACAACGGCGGCGACACCATCGCGGTCACGCTGACGACGCGGGTCCGGCTGGGCGAAGGCCCGGCGACCAACATCGTCAACACGGCCAACGCCACGGTCACCAACCCCGCCGTGCCCGATGCGGGCAGCTCCGCGCCGCCGATCAGCATCGTCGCCGGTACGCCGAACTGGCAGGTGCGCAAGCGCCGCATCGATCCGAACCCGGCCCTGGTCGCGCCCACGCCGGGCGCGCCGGTCACCTACCAAGTGCAGTTGTGCTCGGTCAGCGGCATCGGCAACGTCGATCTGGACGATGCCGGGCTGGTGGACACCCTGCCGGCCGGCACCATCTTCGTCAGCGCCAGCGACGGCGGCGTCCATGCGCCGGGTCCGAATACCGTCACCTGGAATATTGGCGCGGTTTCGCTGGCCGCGCTGTACGGCAGCAACGCCGCCAACACCACGCAGTGCATCAGCCGCCAGGTCACCATCGACGTGCCCGGCGCACCGACCTACAACGTCAACGATGTCCTCACCAACACGCTCAACGGCTCCATCACGCCCGAAGGCGGCGCGGCCGTCGGCATCGGCCCGGCCACCGTCAACGACACCCTGGTCGGCCCCGTCGGGAACGCCAATCCGGGCAAGTACGGCAACGACGTCGCGCCCTCGGCCGGTTTCACCGACATCAACTGGCGCCCCACCTTCAATACCGATGGCTCCAACGTTCCGCTGACCGACTTCTCCTTCGTGGACGTGTTGCCGCCGAACGCGCCCAATGCCGGCGTCGGGCCGTTCGATCTGGTGTCCATCCGTTCCGGCCAGTGGCCGGCGGGCGACGCCAGCCTCGGCTACCAGATCGTCGCCACCCTGCAGACCGCGGCGGCGCCCTGTTCGGCCACCACCGGCACCTGGGTCACGGTGACGGGCGGCGCGAACATTGCCGCCAACGCCAACGCCCTGTTCACCGCCGGCACGCATTTCCCGGCCACCGACGGCTGTGTGCGCTGGGCCTTCAGCAACACCGGCACCGGCCCGGCCAACGAAGTGCCGCGCAGCTTCAGTTTCAGCACCCGGCCTCAGATCATCCAGCGCGTCCCCGCCGGCACGCCCGAGGGCCAGGTCACCAACTGCAGCTTCGTCAGGCTGAGCGTCAATGGCGTGGCGCAGACCGAAGGCCCCAGTTGCGGCACGGTCAACATCGAGCCGCCGCTGGCCTCGGTGCAGATCGACAAGACCCGCGTCGGCTCCGGCCAGATCCGGCCGACCGACGAAGTGGTGTTCCGCCTGAGCTTCCAGCACACCGCCAACGACTCCACCGGCACCATCGTCAATCCCACCGTGGTCGACCTCCTGCCGCCGGAACTGGAGTTCGTTTCCTGGACCAACTACACCTACTCCGGCCCGGCCCGGCCGCAGCCCTACCTGGAAGTCCTCCCCAACTATCTGGGCAGCGGTCGCGACCTGGTGCGTTTCAGCTGGAGCGGCAGCCCCCCGCCGGCCGGCGCGCTGCAGTACGACGGCAGCCCTGCGACCGTGGCCAACCCGGCCAGCTTCGAGCACACCATCGCCGCCAACCAGATGCCGGACATGGAGATCCGCGTCCGGGTCAGGCCGGGCACGCCCTCGGCCATCTACACCAACGAGATGGGCGTCTACCACGAGGCCGCCGACTTCACCTGCAACGGCAGCGGCACCACGCGGGTGACCGAAACCCTCGACCTCGACGGCAACGGCGGCGCAGCGAACGACTACTGCCGCAACAGCCTGAACTTCACCGTGGTCGATTCGGCCGTGCTGATCGGCGAGAAGTGGATCCAGGGCGACACCGGCCTCGCCAACGTCGACGATCCGACCGACAGCGAGACGCCGCCCGGAGGCGTCTGCCCCGATTACGGCACCACCTATGGCGGAGTCGCGGATGGTTTCACGCGCTATCCCTGCGTGGCGCGTACCGACCACGGCGGCGACTTCGTCTATCGCGCGCGCATCCAGAACGCCGGCAACATCGACCTGGACAACTACGTGCTCTACGACCTGCTGCCCTTCGTCGGCGATACCGGTTCCGGTGGCCCGTTGTCCGGCACCGCGCGCGAATCGCGCTTCCGCCCGCAGCTGACCGGCCCGGTGGTCGTGGAGAACAATGGCTCGCTGGCGTCGGCGCCGGTGGTGGAATACACCACCACGGCCAACCCGTGCCGCCCGGAAGTCGGCTACAACGCCGGGTGCAATCCGGCCACCTATGTGCCGGCGGCCTCCGTGGCGGACTTCGGCGCGGTCACCGCTTTCCGCATCCGCGATTTCGATCCGGTTTCCGGCGGCGATTTCCGTCCCCTGGAAGTCATCACCTATCGCGTGCCGATGCGCGCCCCGGCGAGCGGCGCGCCGTCGTCGGTGGTGGGCAATCCGGCCATCTTCAATCCGAGCTGGAACTCCCTGGCCCATCGCGCCAACGAGGCCGGCACCGCCCTCATGCTGGAAGTGGCCGAGCCGCCCAAGGTCGGCATCATCCTGCCCGAGCGCTATCGCCTCGGTAACCTGGTGTGGATCGACAGCGACAACAACGGCATCGCCGATCTGGCCGAGCCGGGCGTGGACGGCGTGGAAGTGGCCCTGTGCCGCGACACCGACGGCACGCCGGGCCCGTCCGCCGGCGATACGCTGGTGGCGACCACGATCACCGCGACCGTGGGCGGCAACGCCGGCAAGTACGCCTTCGACACCCTGCTCGGCGGCAGCGACTACTACCTCGCCATCCCCGATGGCCAGGCCGTGCTGGCGGGCTACACCTCGTCCACCAACGGCGAGGAAGCCGCCCCCGACAGCGACGGCGACAACAACGACAACGGCGTCAACCCGTCCGGCGCAAGCTGCGCCGGCGCGGCGATCCGTTCCGGCCTCGTGACCCTGGGGCCGGCCGGCGCCACCGAGCCGACCAACGAAGTCCTGCGCGCCGGCTCCGCCACGGATGACGACGCCGATCCGGTCGGCGGCTATGCCGATGCGCTGTCCAACTACAGCGTCGACTTCGGCTTCGTCCCGCTGACCGACCTGGGCGACCTGCCCGATACCGGCGCCGGCACGGGCGCGGGCAACTACGACACGCTGCTGGGCAACGGCGGCGCGAGCCACACCATCGTGCCGGGCCTGCGTTTCGGCGCCTGCGTGGACGCGGAAATCGACGGCCAGCCGAACGCCGGCGCCGATGGCGATGACAACGGCGCGAGCTTCTACACCGACGGCACCTGCGCCACGCCGGGCGACGACGAAGACGGCATCGATACCGTGGACCTCAACGGGCTGTCGGTATACGGCCCGGCCGTGATCGGTTTCACCGCCACCAACCAGACGGCGAGCGCCGCGCTGGCCTGCGGCTACATCGACTTCGACAACGATGGCCAGTTCAGCGGCAGCGAGATCGCCAGCGTGCCGGTGCCGGCCGGCAGCAACAACGCCAGCCTGAGCTTCGACTTCGGCACCGTGCCGGTGGGCGCGGAAGGCACGCGCTACGCCCGCTTCCGCATCAGCAACGATGCCGGCGCGGTGTGCGACGGCGCCAGCGCCAGCGGCCATGCCGACAGCGGCGAAGTGGAGGACTACCGCTTCGCGATTTCCCTGCCCACCGATTGGGGCGACCTGCCGGCTCCCTACGCCACCACGCTGGCCGACAACGGCGCGCGCCACCCGATCCGCCCGGGCCTCCAGATCGGCGCCTGCGTGGATGCCGAGGGTGATGGCCAGCCGAATGCGACGGCCGACGGCGACGACAACGCGACCGGCACCTTCCTCCAGGGCGGCTGTGCCGTGGCCGGCGACGACGAGGACGGCGTGAACATCGCCGATCTCCTCCAGCAGGTCGGCGCACCCGGCCAGGTGCGGGTCAACGTGACCAACACCACGGGCGTGGCCGCGCAGCTTTGCGCCTTCGTGGACTGGAACGCCGATGGCGACTTCGGCGACAACGTCGGCGGCACGCCCGAGGCCGTGGCCGTGCCTGTGCCCAACGGCACCAATGGCGAAGTGATCGCCGATTTCGGCACGCTGTCGCAGGCGGTCGTGCCCGGCGCCACCTACGCCCGTTTCCGCCTGAGCAGCGACCTGGGCGCCTGCAACCCGGCCGGCGCGGCTTCCGATGGCGAAGTGGAGGACTACCCGCTCCAGATCACCGCCACCGACCTGGGCGACCTGCCGGACAGCTTCGGCACCCTGCTGGCCAGCAATGGCCCGGTCCACACCATCGTTCCCGGCCTGTACCTGGGCGCGGGCGTGGATGCCGAAGCCAATGGCCAGCCGAGCGTGAATGCCGATGGCGACGATGCCAACGGCAATGACGACGAGGACGGCATCAGCCAGGCGGCGCTCGACGACCTGCATCGCGGCAGCCCGGTGAGCATCCCGGTGACGGCGGTCAACACCACCGGCGGCCCGGCGCTCGTCTGCGGCTACATCGATCTCAACGCCGACGGCGATTTCGGCGATGCCGGCGAAAGCGCCCAGGCCACGCTGCCCAATGGCGGCACGGGCGTGACGCTGGACTTCGGCGCGGTGCCCAACGACGCGCCGCTGGGCAACACCTACGCGCGCTTCCGCATCCAGACCCAGGGCGCGTGCTCGCCCAACGGCGCGGCCACCGACGGCGAAGTGGAGGACTACGTCGCCATCATCGGGCCGGGCGAACTGAGCCTGGGCAACCTGGTGTGGGAGGATGCGAACAACAACGGCGTCGTCGATCCGGGCGAGGCCGGCGTGCCGAACGTGCCGGTGGAGCTGTTCCTGGACGAGAACGACGACGGCGTGCCCGATGGCCCGGCCATCGCCACGCAGACCACCGATGGCAGCGGCAACTACCTGTTCGACGAACTGGTGCCGACCACCTACCTGGTCTGCATCACCGCGCCGTCCACCTACGTCGGTTCCACCGGCACGGGCCACCCGTATGCGCCCACGGGCCCCTACGAGCCGGCGCCGGATCCGGACAACGACGCGGACAACGACGACAACGGCACCGCCGACCCGTCCGATCCGACGCGCATCTGTAGCCTGCCGGTGACGCTGAGCCACGGCGACGAGCCGACCGACGACGGCGACGACAGCGACCTGTCCAACCTCAGCGTCGATTTCGGCCTGCTGTACAACTTCGATCTGGCGCTGCGCAAGACGCTGGCGGCGGGGCAGAACAGCGTCGTGTTCCTCGGCCATCCGGTGCGCTACACCATCACGGTGTTCAACCAGGGCACCGTGACGGCGCAGAACATCGAGATCACCGACACCCTGCCGCAGGGCCTGGTGCTGGACGACCCGGACTGGAACGACCTGGGAGGCGGCGTGGCGACCTACCTGATCGCCGGCCCGCTGTTGCCGGGCGAGCAGATCGAGGTGCCGTTGCAGGCGAGGGCGGACGGCCCGCTCACCTTCGGCGAGGCGCTCAACTTCGCCGAAATCTCCGACGCGCGCGACGAGAACGGCGATACGCCGGTGGACATCGACTCCACCCCCGATGGCGATCCGGACAACGACGGCGACGTGGACGACGATGAAACCGACAATGCCAACGGCGACGAGGACGACAGCGACATCGCCATCGTCGTCGTCATGCCGATGCCGACTCTCATCCCGGTGGCCTCGCCCGCCGGCCTGCTGATGCTGGGCCTGATGCTGGGCCTGGCGGCGGTGGCGCCGCTGCGCCGCCGCAGGCAGCGGTAAGCACCGACCCGCGTCCGGGATGCAGACTCATCCCGGACGCATCGGCCAAGGCAG
>JBBCJS010000003.1:0-66206 GCA_037190825.1 Chiayiivirga flava | reverse complement strand
TCGCGGCGGCGCGCGCCACCCCCTGCCGGCTCAACGAGCACGCCCCCGTCGCGGCGAACGACAGCTATGCCGTGGCCCAGGACGCGACGCTGTCGCCGAACGCCGCCGATGGCGTGCTGGAGAACGATACCGACGTCGAGTTCGATGCCGCCGGCACCGTGCCCGCCGGCTGGTTCACGCTGACGGCCGAACGCCTCGCCAACCCGGCCAATGGCACCCTGTCGCTTTCGGCCGACGGCAGCTTCACCTACGCCCCGACCACCGGCTTCTGCGGCACCGACAGCTTCACCTACCGCACCTCCGACGGCGTGCGCTGGTCGACGCCCGCCACGGTGACGATCGCGGTCGGCAGCGACTGCGAAACCGGATCGACGGACATCTTCGCCGACGGTTTCGAGCAGGACTGATCCACGCCCTTCCCTGCCTCTGGCTACACTATCCGGCCGGTCGCCTCGCGCGACCGGCCGTTTTTCTTCCCGGAACCGCCTCCATGCAGCCGCTGCTGGTGCTGTGCACCTGCCCCACGCGCGAATGCGCGCAAACCATCGCCCGCTCGCTGGTGGAACAGCGCCTGGCCGCGTGCGTGAGCCTGCTGCCGGCGGTGCAGTCGGTCTACCGCTGGCAGGGCGCGGTGGAAACGGCCGAGGAGACGCTGCTGCTCATCAAGACCCAACAGGAGCGCCTGGAGGAACTGAAGGTGCATGTGCTGATGCTGCATCCTTACGAACTCCCGGAGATCCTCGCGGTCAACATCGGCTCGGGACTGGATCGCTACCTGGATTGGATCGGCGACGAAACCCGTCCATCCCTCGCCTGATACTTCCGGCCACGCCATGACCTTCCGCCTTCTCCGCGCCTGCGCCTTCGCGCTCCTTCCCTTCCTTGCCGCCACCCCGGCGCTGGCCTTCGACGAATCGGACCTGCTGCCGGTGGACGAGGCTTTCGTGCTGGAGGCGGTCGCGCCGCAGGCCGGGCGGGTCGAATTCCGCTTCACCATCGCCGATGGCTACTACCTGTACCGCCACCGCTTCGCGGCGCAGCCGCTGGATGCGGGCGCGAGCGCCGGGGCGCTGGAACTGCCGCCGGGAGAACAGAAGCACGACGAGTTCTTCGGCGACGTGGAAACCTATCGCCACGCCGTCACCGCCGTGCTGCCCGGCGTGGTCGCGCCCGGCCGCGACGCCGCGCGCCTGCGCATCCGCTACCAGGGCTGCGCCGATGCGGGCATCTGCTACCCGCCGCAATCGCGCGAGGTGACGGTGGCGCTGCCGGCGGCCGCGATACCGGGCGATTCCCCGCTGTCGCTCGGCCTGGGCGGAACCGCCCCCGCATCCGGCTTCGCGCTCGGCGGCCTGCCCGGCAGCAACGCTTCCACGGCCGGCATGGATGCCGATGCGCCGCTGCCGGCGGAGGACGCCTTCCAGTTCGAGGCCATCGTCGTCTCGCCGGTGGAACTGCTGCTGCGCTTCACCCCCGCGCCCGGCTATTACCTGTACCGCGACCGCAGCAGCTTCCGCCTGCCCGATGCCGAGGACGTGCTGCCGGCCACGCCGCTGTGGCCGCCCGGCGTCTCGCACAACGACGAGCACTTCGGCGACGTGGTGGTGTATTTCGACCAGATCGAGGTACCGCTGGGCCTGCGGCGCAGCCGTGGCGAGGCTGCCGGGATCACGCTGGAAGCCACGTTCCAGGGCTGCCAGACCGATGGCATCTGCTATCCGCCGATGACCCGGCAGGTGCGGCTCGAACTGCCGCAGGCCAGCCCCGAGCAACTCGTCTCCACCGCCGCCGCAGGCGACGCCGCCACCGGCCTCGCGACCTGGCTGAAGGCCCTGCTGCTGGCGCTCGGCGGCGGCCTGATCCTGAACCTGATGCCCTGCGTGCTGCCCGTGCTCTCGCTCAAGGCGCTGGCGCTGACGCAAAGCGGAGAGAGCCGCGAGCACGCGCGCCGCCACGCGCTCTGGTACACGGCGGGCGTACTGGCGAGCTTCGGCCTGCTCGGCATCGCCGCGCTGGCGCTGCGCCAGCTCGGGCTGGCGATGGGCTGGGGCTTCCAGTTGCAGCAGCCCCTCGTCGTGGCGGCGCTGGCCTATGTCATGGCGGCCGTCGGCTTCAGCCTGTCGGGCGTGTTCTCCATCGGCGGCAGTTGGGCCGGCGTCGGCCAGGGCCTGAGCAGCAAGAGCGGTCCGGCCGGGGACTTCTTCACCGGCGTATTGGCCGTGGTGGTCGCCAGCCCCTGCACCGCGCCGCTGATGGGTTCGGCGCTGGCCTTCGCGTTCGCCGCCTCGCCGGCGCTGGCGCTGACGGTGTTCCTCGCGCTCGGCCTGGGACTGGCGCTGCCGTTCCTCCTGATCGGCTTCGTGCCGGCACTGGCAAAGCGCCTGCCGCGCCCCGGCGCGTGGATGGAGACGCTCAAGCAGGCGCTCGCCTTCCCGATGTACCTGACCGCCGTGTGGCTGCTGTGGGTGCTGGGCCAGCAGCGCGGCGTGGATGCGCTGGGCTATGCCCTGGCCGGCATCGTGGTGCTGGCGCTGGCGCTGTGGCGCTGGGAAAAGGCGCGCTGGGGCGGCGGCACCGCGGCGCGGGTGCTGGCGCTGGCGTTGCTGGCGCTGGCCCTGTGGCCGCTTTGGAAGATTCCCGCGCTCGCCGCGCCGACGGCGGCGGAAGCCGCCACCAACGGATCGGCGCCCTATTCCGCCGCACGCCTCGATGCCCTGCGCGCCGAAGGCCGCACCGTGTTCGTCAACATGACGGCGGACTGGTGCGTCACCTGCAAATTCAACGAAAAGCGCGTGCTGGACACCGACGGCTTCCGCAGCCTGCTCGCCCGCCACGAGGCGGTCTACATGAAAGGCGACTGGACCAACGTGGACCCGGCCATCACCGCCTTCCTCGAATCCCACGGCGCGGTCGGCGTGCCGTTGTACGTGGTGATCGCCCCCGGCCGGCCCGATACCGTGCTGCCGACCGTGCTGACGCTGGACATGGTGGAACACGCGCTGGAAAGCACGCCGTGAAGCCGTGGAAGCAGGTCGTCCTGATCGGCGCGCTCGGCCTGGTCGGCGCGATGGCCGGGCTGGGCGCGGCGATGGCCGTACTCGGCCCCGGCGCGGTACTCGGCACGCCGGCTGGCCAATGGGCGCTGCGCCACCTGCTCGGCCATCAGGCCACGACACCCGATGGCCGCGCCGTGATCGGCTTCGGCGACAGCGTGCCGCCGCTGCCGCTGCGTGGGCTGGACGGCCAGCCACATACGCTCGGAACGGGCGCACAACCGATCCTCATCAACTATTGGGCGAGCTGGTGCCCGCCCTGCGTGGAGGAGATGCCGCTGCTGGACACCCTCGCTACCACGCAAGGCCCCGATGGCGTGCGCGTGGTCGGCATCGCGCTGGACGAACCGGACGAAGTGAAGGATTTCCTCGCGCGCCATCCCGTCGCCTTCCCCATCTACCTGGAAACCTCCGGCCCCAACGACAGCTCCGTCCTGCTCGGCAACGCACGCGGCGTGCTGCCCTACTCGGTACTGATCGACGCGGACGGCAGACTGCGCAAGACCAAGCTCGGCGCGTTCCGGGACAACGAGCTGGAAGATTGGGTTGCCGACTGAACCCGGCGGCAAAATTCAAACAGTCGATTAAATCGTCCAACTTCGCCGAACTTCCGCAAAATTTCTGGACAAGCCCCGGCCTCTGCCGCACACTGCCGCCCCCCGCAACGGATCGTTCCCGAGCCACATGGCGCGCCTTCTCGTCCTGCACGGCCCCAACCTCAACCTGCTCGGCACGCGCGAGCCGGGCATCTACGGGCACACGGACCTGGCCACCATCGATGCCGACCTCGCCACCCGCGCCGCCGGGCACGGCCACGCGCTGACGAGCTTCCAGTCCAATGCCGAGCACGACCTGGTGAACCGCATCCAGGCCGCGCGCGGCGATGGCACCGACTTCATCCTGATCAACCCCGCCGCCTTCACCCACACCAGCGTGGCGATCCGCGACGCGCTGGCGGCGGTGGGCATCCCGTTCATCGAAGTGCACCTGTCCAACCCGCACCGGCGCGAACCCTTCCGCCACACCAGCTATTTCACCGACCTGGCCGTCGGCGTCGTCGCCGGCTTCGGCCCGTTGAGCTACGGCCTGGCGCTGGCCGCCGCCGTGCGCCACCTCGAAACATCCCCAAAAACCACTTGACCCATTGCTCCGCGCGCCGCGCGAGCCTGCATCGGAAACCGACATGGACCTGCGAAAAATCAAGAAGCTGATCGATCTTCTCGAAGAATCCAACCTCACCGAGATCGAGATCAAGGAAGGCGAGGAATCGGTCCGCCTCTCGCGCGCGGCCACCGGCGCGCCGGCGCAGGTGTACCAGGCCGCTGCGCCCGCCCCCATCGCCGCACCGCAGGCGATCACTCCGGCACCGGCCGCATCGGCCCCCGAGGCTGCCAGGGGCCATGCCGACCTGCCGCCCGGCCAGATCCTGCGCTCGCCGATGGTCGGCACCTACTACGCCTCCGCCAGCCCCGACGCCCCGCCGTTCGTCAGCGTCGGCCAGACGGTCAAGGTAGGCGATACCCTCGCCATCATCGAGGCGATGAAGATGTTCAACCCGATCGAAGCCGAAGTCGCCGGCACCGTCACCGCGATCCTGGCCACGAACGGCCAGCCGGTCGAGTTCGACGAACCCCTGTTCGTCATCTCCTGACGGTCGCGCCATGATCGACAAGGTCGTCATTGCAAACCGCGGCGAAATCGCGCTGCGCATCCTGCGCGCCTGCCACACGCTCGGCCTGAAGACCGTGGCCGTGCATTCCACCGTGGACCGCAACCTCAAGCACGTGGCGATGGCCGACGAATCGGTCTGCATCGGCCCGGCGCCCTCGGCCGAGAGCTACCTCAACATCCCGGCGATCATCGCCGCGGCCGAAGTCACCGACGCCCAGGCCATCCACCCCGGCTACGGCTTCCTTTCCGAGAACGCCGATTTCGCCGAGCGCGTGGAAAGCTCCGGCTTCATCTTCGTCGGCCCGAAGGCCGACACCATCCGCATGAGGGGCGACAAAGTGGCCGCGATCCGCGCGATGAAGGACGCCGGCGTGCCCTGCGTGCCCGGCTCCGGCGGCCCGCTGGGCGACGATCCGCTGAAGAACACGATGATCGCGCGCGAGATCGGCCTGCCGGTCATCATCAAGGCGGCCGGCGGCGGCGGCGGGCGCGGCATGCGCGTGGTGCACGTGGAGGGCTCGCTGCACAGCGCCATCGCCACCACCAAGTCCGAGGCCAAGGCCGCGTTCGGCAACGATATCGTCTACATGGAGAAGTTCCTGGAGAACCCGCGCCATGTGGAGGTGCAGGTGCTCGCCGACGGCCAGGGCAATGCCATCCACCTGGGCGAGCGCGACTGCTCGATGCAGCGCCGCCACCAGAAGGTGGTCGAGGAAGCGCCCGCGCCGGGTATCACGCCGGAAATGCGCGCGGAGATCGGCAAGGTCTGCGTGGAGGCCTGCATCCGCATCGGCTACCGCGGCGCGGGCACGTTCGAGTTCCTGTACGAGAACGGGCGCTTCTACTTCATCGAGATGAACACCCGCATCCAGGTGGAGCATCCCGTCACCGAGCGCATCACCGGCATCGACCTGGTCTGCGAACAGTTGCGCATCGCCGCCGGCCAGCCGCTGTCGATCAGGCAGGAAGACATCGTGCTGCGCGGCCACGCCATCGAGTGCCGCATCAACGCCGAGGACCCGGAGACCTTCCTGCCCTGCCCCGGCCTCATCCGCCACTACCACCCGCCCGGCGGCCCCGGCGTGCGCGTGGACAGCCACATCTACGAAGGCTACAAGGTGCCGCCGAACTACGACTCGATGATCGGCAAGCTCATCGTGCACGGCGCCACCCGCGAACAGGCCATCGCCCGCATGCGCGTGGCGCTGTCGGAAACCGTCGTGGACGGCATCAAGACCAACATCCCGCTGCAACAGCGCATCATGGCCGACCCCGGCTTCCAGCAGGGCGGCATGAACATCCACTACCTGGAAAAGCGCCTGAAAGAGCAGCGCGACGCGGGGATGGGGCTAGGCTGATCCGGCCATGAAACAGCAGCACGCACTCGCCTCCGGCCGGCAGTGCGTACTGCTGCGGATCCGGCGCGAACTGATCCCGCATTACTACGTGCTGGCCTTCCCTCTCGCGCAGGGGCAGCCGGATGCCGAAGAAGTGCGGGAAATGCTGACGCTCGGCCTGCGCGAAGCCGGGCGGCTGGCGCGCGAACACACTGGCGATCCGCAGGCGTACACGCTGCTCTACAGCGGCTACAGCGCGCGCCGGGAAAAAGGCTGGCACATCCACATCGTGCTGCTGGGCAATCGCTGGCGAAAGGCATGGCTCTACTTCGTACTGTGCGGCAAGAATCTCTTGCAGGGCCTCGGCCTGCGCCGCGACGACGCTCCCAGGAGCCTGCGATGACACCAGCACGCTGGCGACGCCTGATGCAGGCACTGCACCTGCCACCGAACACGGCGACCTTCGACGCCCTGCGCGCCGCCTACGCCGAACGCCACCGGCACTACCACACCGGCGAACACATCCACGACTGCCTGGAAAAACTCGCCATCTCGCGCCATCTCGCCCCGAGCCCCGATGCCATCGAACTGGCGATCTGGTTCCACGATGCCGTGTACAACCCCTACCGTGCCGACAACGAGGAAAAAAGTGCGGACTGGGCAGCGCGATTCCTTAACGACAATGCCGCCGATCCCGCCCTCGTCGAACATACTCGCCACCTGATCCTCGCCACCTGCCACGACGCCCCGGCGCACGATCCGGACGCCGCGCTGCTGATCGACATCGATCTCTCCATCCTCGGCGCCGACGAGGATCGCTTCCTCGCCTTCGAGCACGCCATCCGGCGTGAATACCGCTGGGTTCCCGGCCCGCTCTATCGCCGTCGGCGCGGCGACATACTGCGCTCGTTCATGCAACGGGAACGCGTCTTCCACACCGAGGTTTTCCACGGGCGCCTCGAAACTCGAGCCCGCGTCAATCTGGCGGGAGCGTTGGAGAGGCTCCAGAAATCGTGACAACAACCAGCGTGCGGGAAAGACGGAACGCCAGTTCCGTCCTTGGTACCTTCGGCCAATAGTCGCCGGCCGATCTTCCTGCCTACAGTGCCATCGGGATCGGGACGCGATCCTGGCCGAATACAGACAGCACGCGCCATGCGGCCACACCGGAGCCGCGGACGAAAACAGAGAAGACCGTGCTGCGCGAGGCGCGTCCCGACAGTCGATGACTGGAGGAGGGACCATGTTGACCTTGCACACCTGGCTCGCGCGTCTGGGCCTCATCGCATTGCTCGCTTCGCCGCCGCTGGCCGCGCAGGCCGGAAGCTGGCAGAACAACGTCTCGCTCGGCGGTTTCAATGCCGTCAACATCTACACGCCCGACACGGTATCGCCGGTCGGCGGCGGCCGTGCGCTGCTGATCGTGCTGCACGGCTGCACCCAGGCGCATACCGCGTTCTCGGGAGCCCGGCTCGAAGTCGCGGCGGAAACGCACGGCATGGTCGTCGCCGTGCCCGACGCGATGCACAAGGCCGGCTTCAGTTGCTGGGACTACTGGAACAGCACCAAGAGTCGCGGCTTCAACGACTACGCCAAGCTCATCGCGCTAGCCACCGCGCTGCGCCAGACCCGCGACATCGACCCGGACCAGGTCTACATCGCCGGCCTGTCCTCGGGCGCCGCGTTCGCGGCGCAGACGGCGTGCCTTGCGCCGGACATCTTCGCAGGCGTCGCGCCCAGCGCCGGCCCGGCCATCGGCACCAGCTCAGGCGGCGCGGTCTCGACCTGCGAGAACGTCTCCGCGCCGGTGTTCAAGCAGCGCTGCGAAACCTACGCCGGCACCCACGCGCCCCATCTGGCCACGCAGATCGCGGTGATCGCGCACGGCACGTCCGACACCACGGTCAACACCTGCTACAACGAAATGAGCGCCAACGGCTTCGCGAACGTGTACGGCGTGGGCAAGCTGCCCGGCACCAGCACGATCACCGACATGCCCGGCAAGACCGCCGAACTGCACCAGTGGCAGGACGGCCGCGTGGCGATGCTGTGGCTCAACGGCCTGGGCCATGCCTGGTCCGGCGGCAACGGCGCGAGCGGTTCCTACATCGGCAACCAGAGCATCAACTTCGCCGACTTTCTCGGCGGATGGTTCGCGCAGCACAACGCGCGCGTCAGCCGCAACCTGCCGCCGGAGATCTCCGGCCTGAGCGCCGTCGAAACCGCCGGAGCCCTGTCGATCACCGGCACCGCCAGCGACGACGACGGCACCGTGCAGCAGGTATCGATCGCCCTGCACCGCCTCGGCGGCGGCGGCCCGGTGCCGGTGCAGACGCTGGATGCGAGCCTCTCCGGCACCAGCTTCAACGCAAGCAGCGCTCCGTTGACCGACGACCTGTATCGCATCACCGCGATCGCGACCGACGATGCGGGCAGCACCAGCGCGCCGGCGCAGATCACCGTCCGCGTGGGCCCGGAGCCGCCGCCGGCACCGCCGGTACTGAGCGGCACGACGGTCAGCGTGAGCGGCCAGTGCGCCACCGTCAGCGGCACCGTAGTGGACGCCAACGAGAACCTGTCCAGCGTGACTGTGGCGTTCAGCGCCGGCGGCAGCGTGACCGCCTCGCTCAGCGGCACCCAGTACAGCGCGCAGCACTGCAACCTGCCCGGCGGAGCGCAGAGCGCCGTCGTCACCGCCACCGACAGCACCGCGCTGTCGGCCAGCGACACCGTGGCCTTCGGCATCGACGCCGGCCAGACCGGCGACTACAACTTCCACATCGCCCAGGGCCACATCACCTGGGGCAACGGCTACGCCGCCTGCTACCTGGCCTTCGGCACCAGCGCCTTCACGATGCGCGAAACGGCCCAGGGCGGCGGCCAGTGCCGCTGGGTGGCGGACGGCGCCGGCAGTTGCCAGGGGCCGGTACAGGCATGCAGTGGTGGTGGTGATGATGGCAACGGTGACGGTGACGGTGACGGCGGTGATGGTGGCGGCGGAACATCCACTGCCTCGTTCGCCGCGCTGGGCGAGTCGAAGTACGTCAAGGCCAACGCCAGCGGCGGGGCGATCGAAATCGGCAACCAGGCGGGCTACGCGCTGGGCACCGGCTGGGACGGCAAGAACAGCCGCAGCGTCCTGTCGTTCGACACCTCCCAGATACCGGACGACGCGGTGATCGGGCGCGTCACCCTCACCGTGACCCGCGCCTCCGGCCTGGGCTCGCCGTGGGCGGGCGGCAACAGCCTGGCGATCGACGTGCGGACCGGCTGCTTCGGCGCAAGCTGCGCCATCGGCGCCGACGACTACGCCGCCATCGCCAGCGCCGGCGCGGTCGCGACGCTGCCGCAGTTCTCCAGCGGCAGCGCCACCTCGACCGAGTTCGACGCCGCCGGACGCGCCGCGATCAACCTCGCCGGCAAGACCCAGCTACGCCTGCGCTTCGCCTCCCATCCGGCGACGAACAACTACCTGTTCCTGAGCGCCACCACGCCACCGACCCTGCACGTGGAGTATTCCGTGCCGGGCCCGTGACGTTCAGTTCCCGTGCCGGGACCAGAAATCCGCCGGCGCAAGGATGGGATGGCGATCGGCCAGCGCCAGCAAGTCCTTGTCGCCGGTGATCAGGTAATCCGCATGGCCAGCCAGCAGGGTCAGCAGCACGGGCCGGTCGTTCGGGTCGCGCAGGCGTTCGTCCTGTACACCGGACGGCTCGACGACATCGGCCAGAAACATGAAACTGTCGGCCATATCGCGGATTTCCGCATCGCTCAGCGACACGCGCGGCAAGCGCGGCAATACCCGCACCATCTCGTCGAGGATGTGGCGAGACAGCACCACGTCCAATCCACCTTCGCGCCATGCGGCAACGATGCGCCCCGGCACGCTACCCGGGTAGGCCAAGCCCGATACCAGCACATTGGTATCGAGCACCACGCGCAGCGTCGCCATCAGCGACGGCCGCGTTCGGCCGCCACGGCGGCTTCGATCTCGGCCAGCCCCTCCTCCATCGGTACCTGCGCATAGGCTTCGGCGATCCGGCCGGCAAGCGCATCGAAACGCTCGCGCATGCGCCGGATGCGGGCGAACAGTTCGGCATCGACCAGCGCCGCGACTGGCTTGCCATCCTTGTTGATGACGATGCTGTCGTTGCGATACTGCACCTGGTTGAGCATCTCGCCGAGGTTCTGGCGGAAGTTGACGGCGCTGATCTCGGTAATCATGTCGGCCACTCGATCAATATGATTGATATGGTCATTATGGCCTAATGCATGATTCACGCAAGTGCCATTACACGGCAGGCAGTCACAAGCACATCAAAGGCATGCTTGATCCCTGCCCGGTAGCTCACCAGAATCCGGCGAGCCATGTTGCGGTCGCGCATCCCTCGATATGGACACTCAACCATCCGGACTGACATGCCCTACCTCGAACTCACCCTCCCCTGCACCGAAGCCGAGGAATCCCGCTACCAGACCGCGCTGGACGACGTCGGCGCGCTGGCCGTCACCTTGATGGACGCCCACGCCGAAGCGCCGGACGAACAGGCCATCTTCGAGCCGGGCGTCGGCGAGACGCCGTTGTGGCGGGAGATGGTGCTGACCGCCTTGTTCCCGGGCGATGCGGTGCCCGAACTGGTCCTGATGGCGCTGGATGCGTTCGATCCGGGGCTGGACCTTTCCGGCGCGGCGTTCCGCACGGTGGCGGACCAGGACTGGGAGCGGGCGTGGATGGACCGGTTCCAGCCGATGCGTTTCGGTGCGCGCACCTTCATCGTGCCGTGGAACCGGGAGCTGCCGCCCGAGGCGCAGTCCGAAGGCGCGGCGGTGGTGCGACTCGATCCGGGACTGGCGTTCGGCACCGGCACGCACCCGACCACGGCGCTGTGCTTGGAATGGCTCGACGCGCTCGATCTTGCCGGCGCACGCGTGCTGGATTTCGGCTGCGGCTCGGGCATCCTCGCCATCGCCGCGCTCAAGCTCGGCGCGCGCGAAGCGGTGGGCGTGGACAACGATCCGCAGGCGCTCGCGGCCAGCGCCGACAACGCGCAGCGCAACGGCGTCGCGGAGCATCTGGCCGTGCACCTGCCGCAGGACGAGCCGGCCGCGACCTACCCCGTCGTCGTCGCCAACATCCTCGCCAGCGCGCTGGATGCGCTCGCGCCGCTGCTCGCCGGCCGCGTGGAAGCGGGCGGGCGCATCGCGCTGTCGGGCATCCTGCGCGGGCAGGAAGCCGAACTCCTGCAACGCTATGCGCAATGGTTCGACGATCTGGCCGTGCACACCCGCGAGGACTGGGTGCGGATCGACGGCCGTCGTCGCTGACGCCCACCCGCAAGCCGCCTACCGGAACCTGGCATGTACACCCGCTGCTCCCATTGCCACATCGCCTTCGAAGTCTCGCCCGAAGCACTCGCGCGCGGTCGCGGTCGCCTGCGCTGCCCCGACTGCGGGCTCGATTTCGATGCACTCGAACACCTCTCGCGCAAAGCACCGGCGGACCTCGCCGCGCCGCCGCCCGTCGCGCCACCACAGGGCACGCTGGACCTGGCACAACCCGAGGCACCCGAGCCTGCACCGCCACGCACCGACGTGCTGGTGGACGTGCTCGCCGCGCACGCGGATTTCATCGAGCCGCTGGATGCCGTCGACGACGCCGGCGCCGCTTCCGCCACCGATATGCCCGGCGACCAGGCCGCACCCGCGGAAACGGGAACATCCGTCGATCCGGATCAGGACGCAACGGACACGCCACACCACAAAGACCCCTCCCCGGAACGCGCATCGCCCTCATCCGGCGCCACCCAGGCCGTATTGCCCGATCCGGCCGAAATCGCACGTGATGCCATCGCCCCGTTCCACCCGGTCCTCAGCGCTCCCACGCCCAGCTTCATCCCCGATACCGCGCCCGCGATTCCCGTCGAAGCCCCCGCGCAGCGGCAATGGCCGCGCTGGCTGGCCGTCGCGGCGCTGCTGGTGCTGCTGGCCGGGCAATCCATCCACGCCGAGCGCGACCATCTGGCCGCCGACGCGCGCTGGCGCCCATGGCTGGAACGCGCCTGCGCCAGCCTCGGCTGCGCGTTGCCGGCCTGGCACGATCCTTCGGCGATGCGCCTGATGACGCGCGACGTGCGCCCGCACCCCTCCGTGCCCGATGCCCTGCTGATCAGCGCCAGCTTCCGCAACGACGCGCCCTGGGCGCAGCACTGGCCGCGCCTGCACCTGAGCCTGTCCGACCTCAACGGCCAGACCATCGCGCAGCGCGAGTTCGCGCCCGACCAGTACCTGGGCATGGCCGCGCGCGACCTGACGATCCAGCCCGGCCAGACCGCCAGCGTGGCGCTGGAAGTGCGCGATCCGGGCAAGCAGGCGGTCGCGTTCGAGTTCGACTTCCGCTGATCTTCGCCACGCTTTCGTGGCGAAAGCCGAAGGGGACGGCTAAAATGGCCGACCCACGGCGCGCGCCGACCGCGCGCCGCAGCGACATCCGGAGTCTCATCCCGCGTGAACACCCCTGCCCATCATTCCCCGGCCGCCGACGCCGGCGTGCCCGCGTCGCTGCGCGAGGTGGTCGCCCGCTCCGTGCGCCGCTACCTGCACGACCTGCACGACCATCCCGCCGACGATCTCTACGACGTGGTGCTGCGCGAAATCGAACCGCCGCTGCTGCGTGAAGTGCTGCGCCACCACGACGGCAACCAGAGCCGCGCCGCCGCCACGCTCGGCCTCAACCGCGCCACGCTGCGCAAGAAGCTGCGCGCGCACGGCATCGTTTCCTGATATCGCCTGCACGGGCTCCTGCAACAGCGCATGGATCCCCGTGCAGGAGCGAGCCTGCTCGCGACCGCTGCGTCAGAGACTCCCTGTTCCGCACCGAGAACCGCCATGTCCCCTGCCCCCGCTCCTTCGGCCGCGCCCGACCGCGTCGCCATCCGCCGCGCCCTGCTGTCGGTGTCCGACAAGACCGGCCTGATCGAACTGGCCATGGCGCTGGCGAAACGCGGCGTGGAACTGCTCTCCACCGGCGGCAGCGCCAAGGCGATCCGCGAGGCCGGCCTGCCGGTGCGCGACGTGGCCGACCTCACCGGCTTCCCGGAAATCATGGACGGACGCGTCAAGACCCTGCACCCGAAAGTGCACGGCGGCCTGCTAGGCCGGCGCGGCACGGACGACGCGGTGATGGCCGAGCACGGCATCGAACCGATCGACCTGCTGGTGCTGAACCTGTACCCGTTCGAGAAGGTATCCACCGACCCGGACGCCCGCTTCGCCGACATCGTCGAGAACATCGACATCGGCGGCCCGGCGATGCTGCGCGCGGCGGCCAAGAACTTCGCGCACGTGGCGGTGACGACCGATCCGGCGCAGTACGCCGATCTGGTCGCGGAACTGGACGCCAACGACGGCACCCTCGGCGCCGCCACCCGCTTCGCGCTCGCGGTGGCCGCGTTCAATCGCGTGGCGCAGTACGACGCGCGCATCAGCGATGTCCTGTCCGCCATCGACGCGCCGTCGGACGAAGGCGCCAGGCAGCGCACGCCGTTCCCGGCGCAGGCCAACGGCAACTTCGTCAAGGTGATGGACCTGCGCTACGGCGAGAACCCGCACCAGCGGGCCGCGTTCTATCGCGACCTGTATCCCACGCCCGGCACGCTCGCCACGTTCACGCAGTTGCAGGGCAAGGAACTGTCCTACAACAACATCGCCGACGCCGACGCGGCCTGGGAGTGCGTGCGCCAGTTCGACGCCCCGGCCTGCGTCATCGTCAAGCACGCCAATCCCTGCGGCGTCGCCGTCGCCGCCACGCCGGGCGAAGCCTACGAGCGCGCCTACGCCACGGACCCGACCAGCGCCTTCGGCGGCATCCTCGCGTTCAACCGTCCGCTCGACGCGGCCACGGTGCAGACCATCCTGGACCGCCAGTTCGTCGAAGTGCTGATCGCGCCGGACTACGACGCCGCCGCGCTGGACGTGGCGACGAAGAAGGCCAACGTGCGCGTGCTGCGCATCCCGCCAGGCGATGGCGGCTACGGCATGGACGTGAAGCGCGTGGGTTCGGGCCTGTTGATGCAGACCTGCGACTCGCGCGTGGTGACGCGCGCGGAGTTGGACGTGGTGACGAAGCGCGCGCCCACGCCGGAACAGTTCGACGACCTGCTGTTCGCGTGGAAGGTCGCCAAGTACGTCAAGTCCAACGCCATCGTCTACGCCAGGGACCACCGCACCATCGGCGTCGGCGCCGGCCAGATGAGCCGGGTGTATTCGGCCCGCATCGCCGGCATCAAGGCCGCCGACGCGGACCTCGCGGTGCCGGGCTCGGTGATGGCCAGCGACGCCTTCTTCCCCTTCCGCGACGGCATCGACGCCGCCGCGCAGGCCGGCATCGCCGCGGTGATCCAGCCCGGCGGTTCGATGCGCGATGCCGAGGTGATCGCCGCCGCCGACGAACACGGCATCGCGATGGTGTTCACCGGCGTGCGGCATTTCCGTCACTGAGGTCGCGGGCAAGCTCGCTCCCGCACAAGCTCGCTCCTACAGAAGCCAAGGCCCTGCAGGAGCCCGCTCGCAGGCGACAGAACGCCTCAGTCGCCCAGCCACCGCGCCAGCCAGTCGTGCACTTCCTTGTAGAAGTACCGGCTGTTGCCGCCCTTCAGGATCCAGTGGTTCTCCTCCGGGAACACGACCAGGCGGCTCTCGACCCGCTGGCGTTGCAGCGCGGTCCAGTATTCCAGCCCGTTGTTGATCGGCACGCGGAAGTCCTTTTCGCCGAAGGTGACGAGGGTGGGGGTCTTGAAGTTGGCGGCCAGGCGGATCGGGTTCTGCTCGCGCCACACCGCGCCCTGCTCCCATACCGGGCCGCCGGACGCGGCCTCGCGCGACCAGGCGATGTCGCTGGTGCCCCATTGCGCTTCCAGGTTCACCAGGCCGGCGTGGCTGATGAGGCAGCGGTAGCGATCCGTGGTGCCTTGCAGCCAGTTCGCCAGGTGCCCGCCGTAGCTCGCGCCGCCGGCGCACTGGCGTCCGGCATCGATGAAGCCGTAGCGGGCGATGGCCTCGTCGGCGGCCTGGTTGATGTCCAGCGCCGGGCCGCGCAGCGGGTCGCCGATGATGCCGCGCGCGAACGCCTCGCCGAAACCCGTAGAACCGGTGTAATTGGTCAGCAGCACCACGTAGCCGGGCGCGGCGAGCAGGTGGTAGTTCCAGCGCAGCACCCACATGTCGCGCCACATGGTGTGCGGGCCGCCGTGCATCAGCACCAGCAGCGGGTATTTCTTCGCGGGATCGAAACCGGGCGGGCGCAGCAGCATGTTGTGGATGCGGCGGCCATCGCGCTCGAACCAGAAGTGCTCCAGCGGCGCGAGGTCGAGCTTTTCCGCGTGCGGCGCGGCGAAGCGCGTCAGCGCGGCGTGGCCGCCGCGCACCGGATCGATGCGGACGATCTCCGGCGGCTGCGTGGCGCTCTCGTAGCTGCCCAGCAGCACCGTGTCGCGGCCGCGGCCGCCGAGCGCGAGGTTGGTGTACAGCCCGCGCTCGGGCCTTGCGACGATGCGCGCGGGTTTGCCGTCGAAGCCGCCGCGGAACACCGCTTCCTGCCCGTCGATCTCGGCCGAGAACAGCGCCTCGCCGCCCGAGGGCGCGATGGCATAGGTGGAAACCGACAGCGTGCCGGGCGCCTCCAGCACTTTGCGCGTGCGCAGCGCCGGCCAGTCGAAGCGCGCCAGCCGCGTGGCGTTGTAGACCGATTCGCTGCGCGGGCCGAGCAGCGCGAACAGGTGCTTGCCGTCGGGCGAGAAACGCAGCGTGGAATAGCCATCGTCGGCATCCTCGCCGTCGCCGCCGGTGAGCCGGCGCGGCTCGCCGCCCGCGGCCGGTACCTGCCAGATGTCCAGGTGGGTGAAGGCATACGCGCTGCGGTGGCGGTTGCGGCTGGCCACGAACAGCACCGACTGCCCATCCGGCGACCACACCGCATCCAGTTCCTCGCTGCCCAGCCCGCCGCGCCCGCCGTATCCGGACGCGGCCACCAGTGCGCTGCCGGCCAGCAGGTTCACCGCCTCGCCGCCATCGAGCGGCTGCACGAACACCTGCGGGCGGCGCTCGCCGATCCAGCGGTCCCAGTTGCGGATCGGGAAGCCGGTATAGACGCGGGCGTTGTAGTCGCGCGCCTTGCGTTCGGCATCGTTGCGGCGCTGGTCGGCATCCACCCGCGCGCCCACGTCCACATCGCTGACGAACAGGATCTTCCGCCCATCGGGCGAGAACTGCGGCGCCCGCGCGCCAGTGGAAAGGGACGTAACGCGCCGTGCCTCGCCGCCGGACAGTTCCATCGCGTAGACCTGCGCCACCTCGTCGCCGGCGCGCTTGGCGACGAAGGCCAGGCGCGTGCCGTCGGGGCTGAACACCGGCGCGCTCTCGCTCGCCGCGTCGGAGGTGAAACGGCGCGGCGGCTGGCTGCCGTCGGTGCTCAGCAACCACAGGTCGCCCTGCTGCGCGCCGGCCTCGTAGGCAGGTTCCAGCACCGGCACCACGGCCAGCCGCCCATTCGGAGAAATCGCCGCCGGCGCCACGCGCGGCATCGTCCACAGCGCCTCGTGCGTGATCGCCGCCTTGCCCGATTCCCGTGCGCCGGCCGCCTGCGTCGGCGCAATGCCGGCCAGCACGATCGCCACTCCCATCAATCCCATCCGCATCCTGCTTCTCCCCGGGTTCAACCACTAAATCGTCCACGGCTGGATCGTAGCAGGCCATGATCCAGACGCATCGCAACACCGTCGCATGCGCTTTCATTGGATTTCACAATTTTTCATTCGAAACCTATGACATTTCACCGCCCCACCCCCGAGTGTGAGCACGGTCATGTCTGACAGTTGGCCATGCCACATCAGGCCCCTTGGATGACACGACTCATCCTTGCCTGGGCACCGTCACGACCATGGTATCCACGCCACGGCACAAGCACCGTGCATCGACGTCAATGCCACTACATCGGGAGAGCTCTCATGAAAAATTCCGTGCTGCGTGATGGCAAGCCGGTAACGGACTGGATGCATATGCTCCTGACCACGCAGTTCACCTCGATAGCGATAGCACCCACCCTGCCGATTCGTGCGCGCATGTCGCTGTTGGCGTCACTGGCACTTCTGTTAGTGGGCGGCCTGCAATCCTCATCGCTGATCGCAAAGCAGCGCATTGCGTTCGACCCAAACAACGTTCATGTGCCCGAACCGGCATCGGCATTGTCCGTCGCCAACTGGAGGAGCGTCCGATGGCAGGACGCCCCTATTTTCCCGACGACCTGGATCACCCAGCAGGCCTACCTGAAAGCCAACGTTGCAGACATGGACGATCGATTCGGCCATTCCATCGCTATATCCGGAGATACCGTGGTGATCGGAGCGCCTTCCGAAGACAGCAACGGCAATGGCCCTGGGGACAACAGCCGACCCAACTCCGGTGCCGTATATGTATTCACACGCAGTGGCGATCACTGGACGCAACAGGCCTTTCTCAAAGGCGGAAACAGCAAGAGCGGTGACAGATTCGGTCATTCGGTCGCAATTTCAGGGGACACCATCGTCGTCGGCGCGCCATATCATAACGACGTAGCGGCCAACGCGGCGGGAGGTGCCGCCTATGTTTTCACACGCGCTGGAACACACTGGCAGCAGCAGGCTTACCTGAGCAGGCAAACCACACTGGGCAGTTTCTCAATCTTCGGCGACTCGGTGGCGATTTGCGGAGACACAATTCTGGTCGGCGCCTCTGCGGAGCACAGGGACGGCGCCGGCACCACTGGCGCTGCCTATGTCTTCGTTCGCCAAGGTCACGAATGGGAACAGCAGGCGCGCCTGTTGGCGAGCAACGGCGGCGAATCGGATCGATTTGGTTATTCCGTGGCTCTTTCGGGTGATGTTGCCGTGATCGGTGCGCATGGCGAAGACGGTAGCGCGTGGGGCAGCGCCTCCGATAACAGTGTGCCCGATTCCGGCGCTGCCTATGTGTTCGTTCGCAATGGTGACGTCTGGATCGAACAAACGCGCCTGAAAGCCATCAACGCCGATTCCGGCGATAATTTCGGCAGCAGCGTGGCCATTTTCAACGATACGCTGGTGATTGGTGCGCCTTACGAAGACAGTAACGGCAGCCACGGAGGAAACAACGACGCCTCCGATGCCGGTGCGGCCTATGTGTACACGCGGGAAAGCAATGGAACGTGGTACTGGACGGATTTCCTGAAGGCGGAAAACGCAGCCTCCGATGATCTGTTCGGGCACTCCGTGGCGATATGGGGCAACCGGATCGTTGTCGGCGCCCCCGGAGAGGATGGCAACGGCAGCAACCCAGGCAACAACGCCGCCACCGACGCCGGTGCCGTCTATGCCTTCTGGCGCAGGGACGGTAGCTGGAGTGATCAGACTTATCTGAAAGCAATCAATGCAGGACCCGGCGACCGCTTCGGTGACTCAGTTGCCATCGCTGATCATGACATCTCGATCTCCGCTCCGCTGGAGGCCAGTGACGGAAGCGGCCCCGACAATAACAGCCGCAATGGTGCAGGCGCGGCCTACGTGTTCAGCATTCCCATCCATATCTTCTCCGACAGTTTCGAGCCCTGATCCGAGTTGTAGCTTGAGGGCTGCACCCATGTCCGCCAGCAGGCGACATCTGCGCGACGGCGAAGACTATTCATTCAGCATGCCCACCCCACGCGCGAGATACCTGCCATTGGGGCCAACAATTCCCCTTAGCCAGCCGCTCCAGGCGGAAGCGTGACAGCGTCTGGCTGACCCAACGCATTGACAGCCCCCGACGCATTTTCAGAGATCTTCACGATATTTCATCCATCGACGCATGACTTTTCATGCCTCCTCGCAGATCTTCTGCACCGGGACATAGGCACGTTATCCATCCGTGGCAGCCCAAGCCACTTCTATGCGTCGTCGGGTACCGCGGCCCCTTTGAGGAGCAGGGAACTTCGGCCTTCGTGACACCGCAATGGGAAACCAGATCAAAAGCATTTACGTATCGATTCCTTCAGCAGGAGCTATTCCAAGATGATTCGCCACCTCGCACCCCTGTTTTTCTTGCCATTCATGGCATTCAACCCATTGCATGCATCGCAAATCACCAGCGGACCGTACCAGCCCGACCCATCCTTTAATTACGGGGTCGACCTGGTGGAAAATTTCGGCAGCGCCTATCCTACGCTCAACCCCAATGGACAGGGCGCATTCATACGCCGCCTGCTGACGCTACCCAATGGCGATTTGGTCGCGATTGGCGTGGCAAACCCCCCGCAGCCACAACTTCAAAGCAACGGTTTCTGGAATATTTCCCTGAGCCGCTACACGCAGAATGGCCAACAGTTGCAATGGCCCGACCCAAGCCCCGAATACAGCCACTCCGGAAGCATCCCGGAACACCACTACATTACCTACCCGAGGTCATCGGTGGCGCGCGTACGCAATGTCATCGACGCGACAATATCGCAATCCAAGATTTTCATACAGTTCGAGGAGCAATACTCCAGCGGCGACATCGATGTCGCGGTACTGGCATTCAGCATGGAAGGGCGATTCCTGTCGCGAACCAATGTTTTCACGACCAACAGGAAGGAATTTGGCGGAGGGCTTGTGTATTACGAGAATGCAGCGGCGTTTAAGGTCGCTGTTGCCGGCATGCGGCAGGAAGCGGATGGCCGTTACGTGCCGATTTTCCGTCGTTATACCGTGGACCCATCTGGCACACTGACGCCCGATACAGGAGCTGTGGAGGTGGGCGACTGTGTTTCTTCCTGCACCGTGGCGGCTATCGCACAAGTCCCCAGCTCGTCCGCCATTTCCCCGACCAGTTTCTATCTGGCCGGCGCGAGTTTGAATCCATTGGTAAACAAGTGGGAATATGCGCTCACCAAGATAGACGACATGGGCGGCACACCCGGTTCCTCATACGGAACAAAGACCTTCGCCATCTTCGAGGACGGCCAGTGGCGCTCGGCACAGGCCACCCAGATCCAGGTCACACCCACCTTCTCGACCACGGGCACGGCCACCCATGTCGTCTACCTCGCTGGCGAGGTGGAGCGGACGTGCCGGCCCGGCATTGGCGTGCTGAAGCTGGACGCCAGCGGCAACAGGATCACAAGCTTCGGGGACACGGGCACGGCGGTGCTCGGCGGGCTTCGCCTGCCGTGCAATCAGTATTTTGGAAGCTTGCCGGCATCTCACGTACATCGCATGAAACTTCTGGAAGGCGGCAGAATCGGGCTGGCAGGCTATCTGAAAGATCCCACAAGCCCAGCATTTGATGGACTTCTGGGAATGGTAGACGCAACGTCCGGTGCGGCGCTGGGATTACAAAGAATCAGCCTCGATCATGCGTATCTTTCGATGCACGACCTGCTAGACATGGGCCCAAACCGGATCGTGGTGGGTGGGCTGCATCGTTATTACGACAACTCCCTCTACCCCTTCGCGCTCGAAGGCTGGCACATGGGAGGTCTGCTCGGCTTGCAACCTGCAAGCGAAGACCTCTTCGCCGACGGATTCGAATGAATATGTGCGTCTTGTCCAGCCCGTGCGACGCCAGTGAATGTCATTGTTCGAGCAAAAGCGCCGCGCCATGAAGCCCTCCGGGTTCGCCCTGCCGACCTATCCATGGAGCCATCCCCATGCAACGATCCGTACCTCGCACCATCAACTTGCCTCGCTTCCATCCATTTACCGCTAGTGCCAATGTGTGCAAAGGTTGGATCATGCCCATTGTCCAGCATGCCAACACTCTGCCAGCTTCGAGGCGCGTGCTGGTGATCCCGCGCTGGCTGATGCTGATCGCAGCGCCCTTCACCTCTGTGTCCTGCGCGCCAACGACCGGAGGTGAGGGTTGCGCGCCTTTGCAGAAGGCGTTGGCGCTCACGTCGGCTCATCCGCGCACGTCCACCTACCACGTGGACGATCCAACTCAACCGGGGTTACCGGTCAGCGTCCGCATCGATCAGAAGGCATGGTCAAAAGACCTCATGGGCCGCTACCAGCGCGACCCCGATGCAGAAGCTCATATCGCCACAGGCAACGCGTCTGCAGCCGTAGGCAGAATGGAAGATTGCACGCTGCTGGGTACAGGGGAACTCGCCGGCCAGCGCGTACAGCGTTATGCGTTCCGATTGACCCATGGGCCAGGTGAACCTCAGGTGCTGCATGTCGATGTCAATACTGGCCGGGCCGTCTATCAGCAATACGCAGTCGATGCACCAGGTGGCATACTCTGGCGTTTTGACCAGGATGTGCAGGAACCGGATGGAGGTTGATGTCTGAGCGGCGCACCACCGCCAAGCCATAGGTGGCGTCGGTGTTGGAGAAGGGGCAACCTCAAATCAAGCAAGGAACTACGCGATCAAAGTCCTGTCGCGGGTTCCGTTTGTGTTAACCCCATCTGCTGCCCCAACGCGATGAAGCGCGGCTCCCTTCGGATTGGGTTCCAGCGCATGTCCACGCGGAGGAATGTCATGCGCAGGTCACGTGCCTGGTACGCGTCTTCCAGCAGCTGAAGTGCCTGCTCGGTGCGGCCTAACGCCAAATGGATCGCAGCCAGACTCGTCGGCGGGACATAGCCATGGTTTGAACGCAGTTCCAATTCATCCAGCAGCGTCTGGGCCCGCTCGGGCTGTCCGTTGCGGGCGTACGCCATACCCAGCGTTGCCAGAACCAGACTGGCACGCTGGGAACGCTCTGCAGCGTTTTCCAGATCGACAATCGCCCCCTGGGTGTCGCCCTGCTGCAAGGCCAGACTGCCGCGCATCAAGAGGCCAATCCAGAAATCCGGGGCGAGTCGCAGCGTGATGTCGATCTGATGCGCAGCGGCTTCTTCCTCACCCGCGGCCGCCAATATCTGCCCATGGATGGCGTTGATCAGCGGGGAGAGTGGATCCAGTTGCCGCACGATTTCCATTGCCTGCAACGCTTCCGCTGTACGTCCAAGGTTGCTCATCAGATGGGCGTGAGCAAAATGCGCATCCACGCAACTGGGACCTGCAGCCATTGCCTGACGCGTGGCCTGTTCGGCCTGAGCCCAGTCCCAGTCGTACCAGAATCGGTTGAAACCCCGTGCGGCATGGGCTTCTGCCAGTTCCGGATCCAATGCGAGCGCATGCGCGACGGCAGCCTCGGCCAGCGGGAAGGCATCGTGCGGCGCCATGTCCCCCGTAATGGTCATGGCCCGCCAGGCAAATGCCTGTCCGGCCCAGGCACGTGCACAGGTCGGATCGCGTTCAAGTGCGGCACGAAATGCGCCTATGGCTCGCGTCAGCCGATCGGGAATCGGCGCGCTCATCAGGTGCTGCCCCGCCAGATAGTCGCGATACGCCATCGGGTCGGCACCATCGCAGGGACTGCGGTGCGATGCGGATCCCGCGGGCAACGTCATCGACAACGATTGCAATACCGCGTGCGCTATGGCGTCCTGCAAAGTGAACACGGCATCGACATGCGCATCGAAGGTATCGCCCCATATCACGGCATCGCGCGATCGTGAAAAAAGTTGCGCAACGACACGCACACGGTCCTGCCGCGCCTGCACCGATCCACTGAGGACGTACTGCGCGTCCAGCGCCTCGGCGACATTGGCCGGATCGCGCGTATCTTCGACCTGGCGAAGGACAGAGCCGATCGCGCGCACATGCAATTGGTGCGACTCTGACAGGCGCGCGATCAACGTTTCCGCCAGGCCGATTTCGATCATGGAATCGGAGTCTGCCTTACCCAGCATGTGGAACGGCAACACCGCGATGGCCGGCAACGCCTGCGCTGCCGGAACCGGTTCGGGTGACAAGGGCGCGACCGATATATCCAAGGGCGCGGTCGATCCACGGTATCCCATCCACGTGAATGCGCCCAGCAACAGTGCGCCGAGCGTGGTCCACGCCAGGGCGCTCGCTGCGCGTTGGCGCGAAAAGCGCTGATTGACGGTCTTGGCTGGTCTATCGAGCCGATCGAGCGTGAGGCCAGGCGCCCCCGCCGCGGGCAGCGCAGGTGCAATTTCCTCCGTCACGGCCTGGCCATCGGCATCTGCCCCGCCCGGAAGTGCCCCACCCTCCAGGTAAACCTTGCGCACGGGTGCAACGAAGCGATAGCCGCGCCCGGAAACAGTCAGGATGTACCGTCGATCGCCGCCGTCAACGCCCAGTGCCCGGCGCAGCGCCGAGATGGCCTGGGTGAGGTTGTTGTCTTCCACCACTCGCCCCGGCCAGACAGCTTTCAGCAACTCTTCCTTGCCAACCACTTCGCCTGGACGCGTGATCAGATAAAGCAGCGTATCGAACGCCTTGGTTGTCAACGTCAGCGATGCACCCTCTGGTCCCACAACCTGGCGTGAGCGCAAGTCCAGGAAATAACCATCGAATGCATAACCGGCCAGATTGTCCTGTCCCACCCGCAATCTCCCGCACTGCGTGTCAGAGTGATTCTAAAGCGTGTACGGGCTTCCCATTGCCTTGTCCACACGCCGCGCATTGCTCGCAACACCAGCTGGCGGAGGCGAGAACCAGCCGCCAATTCCAGATACGAACCGGCACAGATGGAGGGCGTGACGACGATGATATGCACCTGCGACTGCTCTCAATAGATGCGGCATCACCCGGTGCGTGGTGGGTGCCTGTCACCGCCGCCCGCCTCGCAATATCGACACCAGCACCCATACCCCGCCGATCGCCGCGCCGATGAAACCCAGCACACCGAAGCCCGACAGGCTGGACAGCGAAATCGGCCCCTTGATGTTCATCACGATGGCCGAGCCGATGATGAGCGCCGAAGTGACCAATCCGATGGTGAGACGGCTGACGGCGCGGTCGAGCTGGTCGCCGAAGGGCTTGAGCGAGGTGACTTCCACTTCCACGTGCAGCTTGCCGCGCCGCGCCAGGCGCAATATCTGGCGCAGGTCGCGCGGCAGGCTGGACACCAGGTCCATCGCGCTGGAGAGCACGTGCCAGCCGCGCCGCGCCAGCACCTTCGGCGAATACTGCTCGATCAGCGCGCGGCGCAGGTACGGCGCGGCCACGGCGGCCATGTCGAAGTCCGGGTCCAGCTCGCGCGCCATGCCTTCCAGCGTGACGAAGGTCTTGAGCATCAGCGCCAGGTCCGGCGGCAGCGTCAGGCCGTTGTTGCGCATCACCGCGATCATGTCGGTCAGCATGCGGCCGAAGCCCAGGTGCTTGAGCGGCACGCCGCGGTAGTTGTCCACGAAGGCGTCGATCTCGGTGAGGAGCTGGGCCTCGTCGATGTCGGCATTGCCGCTCCAGTCCAGCAGCACGTCCGACACCGCCTCCACCTGCTGCGTCGCCAGCCCGTGCAGCAGGCGCGCGATCTGCTGGCGGCGCTCCACGCTCAGCCGGCCGACCATGCCGAAGTCGATCAGCGCGATGCGGTTTTCCGGCAGGAAGAACACGTTGCCCGGATGCGGGTCGGCGTGGAAGAAGCCGTCCTCCAGCACCATCTTGAGGATCGCCGCCGCCCCGCGCCGCGCCAGTTCCACGCGATCCAGCCCGGCGTCGTCCAGGCGCTCCATCGCGCAACCGGGAATCCCCGCGACGAAATCCTGCACGTTGAGCCGCTCGCTCACGTAATCCCAGTGCACGCGCGGCACCACGATCTCGGCGCGGCCGGCGAAATTGCGCGCGATGCGCTCGGCGCTGCGGCACTCGGCGGCGAAATCCAGCTCGCGCCGCAGCGAGATGCCGAACTGGCGCACCACGTCGCGCGGGCGGTAGCGGCGCCAGTCGGGCATCTCGTTCTCGATGGCTTCGGCAAGGCGGTTCAGCAGGCGCAGGTCGGCCTCGATGGTCGGCCCGATGTCGGGGCGGCGCACCTTCAGCACCACCTTCGTGCCATCGTCCAGTTCGGCCAGGTACGCCTGCCCGAGCGAGGCGGCGGCGAGCGGCTTTTCCTCCAGGTTGCGGAACGCCTCGCGCGGCGGGCGGCCCAGGTCCTGTTCGATCTGCACGGCGATGCGCTCGAAAGGCACCGCCGGCACCGCGTTCTGCAGGCGGCTGAACTCGGCGATCCATTCGGGACCGAACAGGTCCACGCGCGTGGCCAGGATCTGCCCGAGCTTGACGAAGGTCGGCCCCAGGTCCTCCAGGGCGCGGCGCACCCGCTGCGGCGGGGCGAGCGCCAGCAGTTCCTCGCCCACGGGATGCCAGTGCAGCACCCGGCCGGCGCGTTCGAGCACGCCGGCCATGCCGATGCGCTGCACCACGTCGCCGAACCCGTAGCGGATCAGCACCGCCGCGATTTCCTGCACCCGGCCCAGATCGCGCACCGCGCCCAAGGCTTCCAGCAACATCGCCCGTCCTCCGCCAGCATCCTGCCGGAAGCTTACTTGCGAACGGCCACTTCCGGTGTCGGCCGGGCTTCCTCAGCGCCGCTCGTCGCGGCGCGAAGCCAGGCGGTCGGCCAGGCGCGTCGGCTCGGGCAGGCGGTAGCCGCCCAGGAAGCGCAGGGTCAGCGCCACCGCCGTGTCCAGGCGGACACGATGCCCGGGCGAGACGATCAGCGGATTGCAGCGCGGCTTGCTGCGCAGGGCGAAGCCGACGGTGTCGCCGCGATGCAGGATCGGGCTGCGATCTCCGCGCACGGGGCCAGGTTCGGCGAAACGGCCGGCCAGCAGCTTCTTGGCCACGCCCACGGCCGGCAGGTCCGTGGCCACGCCGAAATGCGCGGCGATGCCGAGCCGGCGCGGATGCGCGATGCCCTGGCCGTCGATCATCGCCAGATCCGGCGTGCGCGAGAGCATCGCCAGCGCCCGCAGCAGCGCCGGCAGTTCGCGGAAGCTGAGCAGGCCGGGGACGTAGGGCATCGCGGTCGGCACCCTGGCGACATGCGATTCGAGCGGCTGCATCGAATCGGCGTCCAGCAACACCACCGCCGCGCGCGTGGTCCCGCCCCCGTCCTCGAAGCCGACATCGAAGCCGGCCACCGTGCGCAGCGGCGCGACGAAGCCGTCCTCCAGCCGGACCCGTGCCGCCAGTTCCGCCTGCAACGCGCGCGCGCCGGCGATGCTGCCGTCCCAGCCCGGGAAGGGGTCGGTCGCGGTCGCGTGCCGGCTCATGCGCGCCGGGCCGCCGACGCGTCGATCGGGGGACGGCTCCGCACCCGGCCCAGGCCGCGCACCGCGCCCAACGCTTGCAGCAGCATCATCCCCGTCTCCTGTCCCGCCCGACCGTGCGAGCTTAACGCGCAGCGCGCCCCTGTCGTGGGAAAATGCCCGTCCCGCCACATCAAGAACGCACGCATGGAATGGCTCAGCGACCCGACCATCTGGATGGGTCTGGCAACCCTGGTGATCCTGGAAATCATCCTGGGCATCGACAACCTCGTATTCATCGCCATCCTGGCGGACAAGCTGCCGCCGCACCAGCGCGACAAGGCCCGCATCATCGGCCTCTCGCTGGCCCTGCTGATGCGTCTGGTGCTGCTGGCCACGCTGTCGTGGATCATGCAGCTCACCGAACCGCTGTTCTCCGTGTTCGGGCACGCCTTCTCCGGGCGCGACCTGATCCTGCTCGGCGGCGGCCTGTTCCTGCTGTTCAAGGCCACGATGGAACTGCACGAGCGGCTCGAAGGCCGCGGCCACGAACATGCCGGCAACCGCGTCTACGCCAGCTTCGGCGTGGTCGTCACCCAGATCGTGATCCTCGATGCCGTGTTCTCGCTGGATTCGGTCATCACCGCCGTGGGCATGGTCGACCAGCTCGGCGTGATGTACGCCGCCGTCATCATCGCGATGGCGGTGATGATGCTCGCGAGCAAGCCGCTGACCGAGTTCGTCAACCGCCATGCCACCGTGGTGATCCTGTGCCTGGGCTTCCTGCTGATGATCGGCTTCAGCCTCGTGGCCGAGGGCCTGGGCTTCAAGATTCCCAAGGGCTACCTGTACGCCGCCATCGCGTTCTCGATCCTCATCGAGTTCTTCAACCAGTGGTCGCTGTTCAACCGCACGCGGGCCGAGCGCAAGCTGCCCTTCCGCCAGCGCACCGCCGATGCGGTGATGCGCCTGCTCGGCTCGCGCCCGGCCGAATCGAGCGCCGAAGGCGAAACCGCCGCCACCGACAAACCCGAGGCGCAGGAACAGGCCGGGCTGGAAGCGGCCGAACACGACATGATCCGCAGCGTGCTGACCCTGGCCGAACGCTCCGTCGCCAGCGTCATGACGGTGCGCCCGGACATCCAGTGGATCGACAGCCGGCGCGGCATCGAGGATGCCACCGCGCGCCTGACCAGATCCCCGCACACCCGGCTGCTGGTCTGCGACGGCGACCTGGACAACCTGCAAGGCGTGGTCCAGAGCCGCGACCTGCTCGCCGGCGTGCTCACGGGCAAGCCGCTGTCGCTGACCGAATACCTGCGCGAACCGGTGATGCTGCCCGAATCCACCACCGCGCTGCAGGCGCTCGAACGCATCCGCGCACACCCCATCCCGCTGGCCGTGGTGGTGGACGAATACGGCGGTGTCGAGGGCCTGGTCACCGCCAACGACCTGCTCGCCGCCATCGCCGGCGACCTGGCCGACACCCGCGACGCCGACTACGGCGCGGAAAGGCAGGACGACGGAAGCTGGATCATCGACGCCTCCATGTCGATGGAAGACCTGCAACGCGCCACGGGTGTCAACCTGGAACGCGACCCGGCCTACGTCACCGTCTCCGGCCTGTTCCTGCACCGCCTCGAACGCCTGCCCGACGTGGGCGACATCGTGCGCACGGGCGACTGGCAGCTGGACGTGCTCACCCTGGAACGCCGCCGCGTGGGCATGGCGCGGCTGCGCCCGGCAGAAACGGACGAGGGCTGATCGGCCCCGTCCACCCGTGACCTTCGGAACCACACATGACCACCCACAGTTCCCGTCCCCGCCTGCAGCTTCCCCAAGGCGACCGCCTGCTCATGCATTCCTGCTGCGCTCCCTGCTCGGGCGAGCTGATGGAGGCGTTCGTCGAATCGGGCATCGACTACACCATCTTCTTCTACAACCCCAACATCCACCCGGTGAAGGAATACGAACTGCGCAAGGAGGAGAACATCCGCTTCGCGCAGAAGCACGGCGTGCCGTTCATCGACGCCGACTACGACACCGACAACTGGTTCGCCCGCGCCAAGGGCATGGAAAACGAACCCGAGCGCGGCATCCGCTGCACCATGTGCTTCGACATGCGCTTCGAACGCACCGCGCTCTACGCGCACGAGCACGGCTTCCCGGTCATCACCAGCTCGCTGGGCATCTCGCGCTGGAAGAACATGGAGCAGATCAACGACTGCGGCCATCGCGCCGCCGCGCCCTACGACAACCTCGTCTACTGGGACTACAACTGGCGCAAGGGCGGTGGCAGCCAGCGCATGATCGAAATCTCCAAGCGCGAACACTTCTACCAGCAGGAATACTGCGGCTGCCTCTACTCCCTGCGCGACACCAACCGCCACCGCCGCGCGCAGGGCCGGGAGAAGATCAGGCTCGGCGTGCTGTACTACGGCGACGCGCCGGAGCGCCCCGGCGACGGCTCCTGACCCAGCGGCGCCGGGTACGCGACCGGCCGGCCCGCGCGGCTCATGCACCTGGCGCTGATGTCCATCCCCTGCTCCATCCTGGCGAAGAGAGCGAAGTCGGCCGTGAACACGGCACACATGGGGGGAGTCGCCTTGGAGATGTTCGCATGGCTCTGCGGAAGGCCCATGCGGCGCCGTGACCTAAGGACACTCCGGAAGAACGGCGTCGCTCTGGCGACGAGCGCCTTCTATTGACAGGCCCACAGCGGCAGCAAAAGATTGCCGACCTCGCCTTCCGCCTGCCGGTTGCGTACGCTGCACAAGGGGATCATATGAACGCATGGGCATTCGTTCTCGGACTCGCCACGCTGGCCTGCATGTGGCTGCTTTCGCGCCAACCCTGGCGATCCGCCGAACAACGACGGGCGTCTTCCAGTGACGGCCAGACGAATGGCACCGGCAAGCCACGACGCGGCGGCCTGTCCTGGATCAAGGTCGCCATTCCGATCGCCGTCGTCGCCATTCTCGCGGCGATCGCACTTCCCAGCTACCAGGACTACAACGTCAAGAGCCGTGTCGCCGTACACGCCGCCGATCTGGTACAGATGCGGATCGCGCTGGCCGAAACCCTGGCCAGCGCAGAAACCCCAGAGGCCAAGCGCCACCTGGAGCGTGCGATCGACAAACTGGTGAAGGCCACCGAGCATCTGAGAACCAGCGCCAATAAGGAGATCAACACCGAGTTCGTGACTCTGCTGACCTCGGCGACCTTCGAAATCGGAGAGGCCACCGTAGCGGAACCAAGCTTGCGCACAGCTCGCCTGACTGCCGATCTTGCCGAGAAAATAAGGGAACTGGAGGCTGCAATCGCCTCTGCTCAATCCCCGCCCGCCGAACAGAAGCCCGCACCCAGTCGGATCTGGAGCGTCCTGTTCCTGGGTCTGCTCACGCTGTGCGTGGTTGTATTCCTCGCCACCTACATCCTGCTGCTGCTCAAGCACTGGAACAGCCGGCCGAGCACGTTCGCTGGTCAACTGCGTGCACGCCTGGAGCCATTGTTCGCTTTCTTTGCGTTCGTTCTCGGCATCGTCCTCGTGCTGATACCCGAACTCAGCGAGGCCATTGCGCTGTGGGGCGCCGGCATCTCCGGTAGCGGCGTGGGTTATTGGCTGAAGACTTTCGGTTCCTCTGCCGGCACTGGCTAGCGATGCCGGCCCGCCGACGGCGATCAGTATCCGGCAGCGTTTTGAGTGAACCGCAATCCAGGGCGCTGGCCCTGAGTATGGATGACCTGCCATCCATTCCAGCGCACCTCGCCAAGATTCATGTCCCGCTCCGGCAGGCTCATCAGCGTCTGGAACTGGTTTTCCGGATCGAGCAGATGACGTGAGTAATTCTCGAAGAAGCTCCCCAGGATGTTCACCGGGCGCCCCTCGAGAACCAGCAAGGTGGGGCAATACCTGCCCGAAAGCCGTGCGGCCGCGATCGCCAGCTCCAGCACCACCGTGGCTTCCTCGCCACCGCTCAGGCCATTCAGCATCAGCCCCGGATGTGCTCCCTTCACATCCAGGCGAAGCACTTCCTTCTGGTCATCGCCCGGATCGCGCTCGAACCGCAGATTCGAGATCCGCGCGCCCGGAGCTCGGGCCACCTCCTGCGCCAACCCTCGGATGACGGCTTTCGGCAGCCCCAGCACCTGCGACAGCCACTCGACATGGTCCCTGCCCAGCGGCAAGAGACGCAGTTGGATCACGTTGAAGCCCAGCGGGACGAAGGCGCACGGAATGCCGTCGATCTCATAAGCGGCATCGTTCTGCGTCACCACCACGGACAGCCGCTGAAGCCTGGGATTGAGCACCGACATGGCCGCCTGGATAGGCACCGCCCGACTCTTCATCCAGCGGGAGTATCGCGTCGCGTCGAAAAATCCGGTGATCCATTCGGTCAGCGCTGTCTTACCCGTTCCGTTCATCCCGTAGAACAGGTTCAGTTTGGCGAACTGGAAACGCTGATTCGGAACGAACAGCGGATTCTGCCCAACCGTGAACTCGTGCAGCCATCCTACCGGCGGATAGAGCCCTTCGTGCTCCAGCGCCACGCGCGCCTCGTGCAAAGCCTTGTAGCTATGCAGCACCTCCGGCGGATACTCACTCCCTTCATGGTTGTCCACCAGCTTGGCGTGCACGCCGCACAACCAAATCCCGTTGTCCGCACTGCGCAGTTCCTCGGGCGACAAACCACCCTGGCCACGGGGGCCGTTGGAAGAAGCGGAGTAAACGTGGGCAGCGTACCCACTCCGAGAAACATGCCGGCCGTCCGCGCTGCCGCCCACGGTACGGCGATTGCACGCCGGAAAACTGCACTGGTGCCCTGCACGCTCGGCAATCTGCCGACGTACGGCGGCGGAGAACTCATGCCGTGCCATCGGGCTTCCTTCCCATCAAACTCCCGGCCATTCCTCTTCCCTTCCTCCCGGCCAGCCGCCTCCGTCATCGTGCCATAACCACCTGCTCGGATCGGAGCCAGTCGACACCCCTCTCCCGCCCGTCCCACGACCCACGTACGCCGACACACCGTCGACACGACCGATGCCCCTGCCCGGCCCGCGCGACCGGCTCCTGTACCATTCCCGGCCCGCTCCGCCCGTTCGCGCACCGCACCCGATGACCCCTCCCGCACTCCCGAAGGACAAGACGCCCGAGCACACGCCGCTGATGAAGCAGTATTTCGCGGCCAAGGCCGAGCACCCGGACATCCTGGTGTTCTTCCGGATGGGCGATTTCTACGAACTGTTCTACGACGATGCGCGCCGGGCGGCGAAGCTTCTCGACATCACCCTGACCCAGCGCGGCAGTTCCGGCGGCGCGCCGATCCCGATGGCCGGCGTGCCGGCGCATTCGTACGAAGGCTACCTGGCGCGGCTGGTGGCGCTGGGCGAATCGGTGGCGATCTGCGAGCAGATCGGCGATCCGGCACTGGCGAAAGGACTGGTGGAACGCAAGGTCGTCCGCGTCGTCACGCCCGGCACCGTCACCGACGAAGCCCTGTTGCAGGAACGCCGCGACACATTGTTGATGGCGGTCGCGCGCGGCAGGAACGGCTATGGCCTGGCCTGGGCCGATCTTTCCTCCGGGCGCTTCCTCGTCAACGAAGTGGAAACCGAGGACGCGCTCGCGGCCGAACTGGCGCGACTGGAGCCGGCCGAACTGCTGCTGCCGGACGAAGAAGGCTTGCCCGAGACGCTGGCCACCCGTGCCGGCGTGCGCCGCCGCGCGCCATGGCTGTTCGATGCCGACGCCTGCCGCCGCCAGTTGCTGCGCTTCTTCAATCTGCACGATCTTTCCGGCTTCGGGCTGGAACAACGTGCGCTGGCCACCGCCGCTGCCGGCGCGCTGCTGGCCTACGTCGAAGAAACCCAGAAACAGCGCCTGCCGCATCTATCCTCCATCGCGTTCGAATCGGCCGACGACGGCATCGCGATGAACGCCGCCACGCGCCGCCACCTGGAACTGGATTCGCGCGTGGACGGCAACGCCCGCCACACCCTGCTCGGCGTGGTGGACAGCACCATCACGCCGATGGGCGGCCGCCTGCTGCGGCGCTGGCTGCACCGCCCGCTGCGCGATCAGCACGTCTTGCGCGAACGCCATCACGCCGTGCAGACCCTGCTCGACACCCGCCGCTTCGAGCCGCTGCGCGAGCGCTTCCGCGCCCTCGGCGACCTGGAACGCATCCTCGCCCGCGTCGCGCTGCGCTCGGCCCGCCCGCGCGATCTGTCCACCCTGCGCGATGGCCTGGGCGCGCTGCCGGCGATCCGCGCCGAGCTTGCGCCGCTGGATTCCCCGCGCCTTTCCACCCTCGCCGCGCAACTGGGCGAACACACGGCCAACGCCGAACTGCTCGCCCGCGCCGTGATGCCGCAGCCACCGCTGCTGCTGCGCGACGGCGGCGTCATCGCCGATGGCTTCGATGCGCAACTGGACGAACTGCGGCAACTGGCCACCAACGCCGACCAGTTCCTGATCGACCTGGAAGCGCGCGAACGCGCCGCCAGCGGCATCCCGACGCTGAAGGTCGGCTACAACCGCGTGCACGGCTACTTCATCGAGATCAGCAAGGGCCAGGCCGACAAGGCGCCGGTGCACTACACCCGCCGCCAGACCCTCACCGGCGCGGAGCGCTACATCACCGAGGAACTCAAGGCCTTCGAGGACAAGGTCCTCAGCGCCCGCGAACGCGCCCTGGCGCGCGAGAAACTGCTGTACGAGGAACTGCTCGACGCGCTCAACGTCGAACTGGAGCCGCTCAAGCGCTGCGCCGCCGCGTTGAGCGAACTGGACGTGCTGTGCTGCTTTTCCGAACGCGCGCTGGCGCTGGACTGGTCATGCCCGGAACTCACCGAAACGCCCGGCATCGCCATCGAACGCGGCCGCCATCCTGTAGTGGAAGCGGTGCGCGACGAGCCCTTCGAGCCGAACGACCTGCACCTCACGCCCGAGCGCCGCATGCTCGTCATCACCGGCCCGAACATGGGCGGCAAGAGCACCTACATGCGCCAGAACGCGCTGATCGTGCTGCTCGCCCACATTGGCAGCTTCGTGCCCGCCACGCGCGCGCGGATCGGCCCTATCGACCGCATCCTGACCCGCATCGGCGCCGGCGATGACCTGGCCAAAGGTCAATCGACCTTCATGGTCGAAATGAGCGAAACCAGCTACATCCTGCACCACGCCACCGACCGCTCCCTCGTGCTGATGGACGAGATCGGCCGCGGCACCTCCACCTACGACGGCCTCGCGCTGGCCGAAGCCTGCGCCCGGCATCTGGCGCACGCCAACCGCGCCTTCACCCTGTTCGCCACCCACTACTTCGAGTTGACCACCCTCGCGGACGCGAATGCCGACGGCCACCCCAGCGGCATCGCCAACGTGCACCTGGATGCCGTCGAGCATGGCGACGCCCTGGTGTTCATGCACGCGGTGAAGGACGGCCCGGCCAACCGCAGCTTCGGCCTGCAAGTCGCCGCCCTCGCCGGCCTGCCCAAGCCGGTCATCGCGCAGGCGCGCGCGACGCTGCACCACCTCGAATCCGGCATGGCCGCGAGCCTCGACATACCTGCACCAGCAGCCACCGCGGCAGCCACACCCGCATCGCCGCAGATGGGCCTGTTCGCCCCGCCGATGCCCTCGCCCGTGGAAGAAACCCTGCGCGGCCTCGATCCGGATGCAGTGAGTCCGCGCGAGGCGCACGATCTGCTGTATCGACTCAAGAAGATGGTCTGAACGCACCCGGGAGTATGATTTTTCCAGCCTGCGGCGGCAGTTCGCTGTTCGATGACGAAAGGGGAATGCACGATGACGCACGGATGGAGTTCACGGCTTCTGGGTCGCCTCATCGCCTGCGGCGCATGGCTTGCGTGCGGCAGTGCGTTCGCCCAGGCGGCCTGCACGCCCGGCGAATACACCGATACCGTGGACGGCATGGAACTTGTCTATCAGATTCCGCCGTCCTTCAACGGCACCCTGCTAGTGTACGCGCAGGGCTACGCCGACGACAGCCACGGCGGGCAGTACACGCAAACCCCGGTTTTCCTCGGCAATGCCGCGCTCAGGCAGGCGCTGCTGGATGCCGGCTACCTGCTGGCGGCGGCGCAGTACAGCCTGCCCGATGCCGATGCCTGCCAGGGCAACGGCAACTATTGCCAGGGGCGCTGGGCGGTGCCGCTGGGCGTGACCAGCAGCGCAGCGATTCCCGCGCGGATCGCGGCCTTGCAGCCGGACTGCGACATCCAGCGCAGGCTCATCGCCGGAGCCGACATGGGCGGGCTGGTGGCCTTGCAGATCGCCGAAAGCCCCACGCACGCCGCCGCCTTCGACGGCGCACTGGCGATGTGTACGCCGGGCATGGGGCTGAGCCGCTGGGTGGATGGCCTGATCGACTTTTCCATCCTCAAACAGGCCGCCACGCTGCCGAACTACCCCGGCACCCATGCGGCAAACGCCGTGCCCTGGCCCTTCGACTTCGAGGCCGATGGCGTCCGGTCGCAGATGATTCTCCAACTCCAAACCCCTTCGGCATTCAGAAAACTCGAATTCCAGCGCCTCACGTCCCGCCTGCCGAACACTGGAAACGAGTACTACCTCTTGCCGTCGCCGGTGATCCCGGATGTCGTGCAGTTGGCGACCGAACTGATCGCGGACTTGCAGGATCAGGTCGGCGCGCCGTTCGGGCCGCTGGAAACCCTGAACGGGCAGTCGTCCGGCTACTCGCTCGATGCGGCACAGATCGCCTACTTCATATCGCTTGGAGGGGAGGATGCGTTCGAAACCCTGATCGAATACCTCGATGCCGCCAACGCCCTGCCCGCGCAACTGAGCGCCTCGCAAACGGCCCGCAATGCGCTGCACGCCCTGGGCGAGGTGACCGGCGATGTGCGGATTCCGGCCCTGATGGTGCAGAACAAGGCCGATGCCGTCACGCCCGACTGGGGCCTCACGCAGTACCGGGAAGTGGTCGCGGCATCGGGCCGAAGCGCGCATTTCCACGGCACCTTCGCCAGCGGCACCCGTCACTGCCGGTTCGACGCCATGCAGGTGCTGACCGCGCTGGATGCGCTGGGCGACTGGACGGCCTCGGGCATCGCGCCTACGGCGGCGACATTTCCCGCACCCGGTTTCGATGCCGGTTACGTGCCGGCCAACGCGCCGCGCCCGCGCGTCAATGTCTGGCTCGCCGATGTCTCGGTGACACCGGGTGCCGGCGTGCAGCATGTGGAAGCGACGGTAGTACGTTCGAACACCAGTTCCGCCCTGTCGCTGGCCTATGCCGCCAGCGGCGGCTACGAAACCACGGGCACGCTGGCGTTTCCCGCCGGCGGCGAACAGCGCGCCATCATTGCGCTGGAAGTTCCCGACGCGCGCGATCAGGCCGTGTCGCTCGAACTCACACAGCTCGCCGGCCCCGCCAACGTGATCACGCCGCACAGCATCCTGCTGGCGGCGCCCGACGCCATGTTCGACGACGGGTTCGAGTAGGAAGGGGGAACCTCGAAAAACCTGCTTTTGCTCGTCATTCCCGCGAAGGCGGGGATGACGGAGGTTTTTCGAGGTGCCCAAGGGATACGGTCCGGCCTCGGCGCGGTGAGACGGGACATTCCCGTGCGACCACGGCTGCACCGTGTTGCCGATGCCGCATGCGCGGCGCACACTGGCTCGCACGCCGAGCCTTGGAGAAAGGTCATGCGCACGACGCGGCATCGTGTCCTTCCCGCACTGGCGCTGCTGCTTCCGGCCACAGGATTCGCGCAAGTGTTCGGGGGCGACCGTGGCGCGTCCTGCGCGAACATTCCGCAGGCCGGCGGCAGTCACTCTGTCGTGCTGACCGGCGCCGTCCCCGTCGGCAGCGTGCTGCTGGTGTCGGCCGGCACGACCGGCAATGCGACGTTCGGGAGCATCGGCGACACGCGCGGCAATGGCTACACCGTCACGATGTCGCGCACCCACGCCGCGCTGAATCCGACCTATCGCGGCTTCAGCTTCGCCGCGCCGGTCGCCACCGCCCTGCAAGCGGGCGACAGCGTCACCTTGACCTATGCCGCGGCGGCGCCCGGTGGCGAGTCGAGCTGCGTCAGCCTGGCACGCTTCGACGCCGTCTCCATCCCCATCGCGATGGATGTGCAGACCTCGGACGACACGGCTGCGATCAACACCCACACGATCAATTCGGGCCCGACGTCATTCGCGCACCTGCTGCTGCATTCGGTCTTCGTCTACGACAGCGTGCCGAACGGCATTTCGGTGTTTCCGGGCAATCCCCTGCAATTGGCGTGCACGGCCGGCAACGCGTTCTGCGTGGTACCGGCCTACCGCATCACCACGGCGACCGGCAGCTACGACATCACGTCCGGAACGGGCAACGCCACCCGTGCGGTGATGACCATGGCGGGCTTCCGCGGCGTGCCGCTCGTCTTCGAGGATGGTTTCGAGTGACACCGGAGCGCTCTCACCCCGCCTTCCGCGCCGCGATCAACGCCTCGTCCCGCGCCTTCGCGGCCAGCCCTGCCGGGCGGTGGAGGTGGTGGGCGCAGAACGCCTCGAAGGCGGGCAGGCGTTCGAGCATGCCGAACTCCATGTAGAAGCTCAGGTACGCCGTCATGAACAGGTCGGCGGCGGTGAAGTGGTCGCCGGCGAGGTACGTCTTGCCGCTCACGGCCTGTTCCAGCACGCGCACCACGTCGCCTTCCGCGCCATAGCCCGCGCTGACGGGCGAGGCCAGCGCGCCGGCCTGTTTGGCGGTCAGCATGGCTTCCAGCGGGCCGGCGAGGAACAGCAGCCAGCGGTAGTAGGGGCCGCGCTCGGGACTGCCGGGCGGCGGCGCGAGGCGTTTTTCCGGAACGAGGTCGGCCAGGTACAGGCCGATGGCCACGCCCTCGGTGACGACGGTGTCGCCGTGGCGTATCGCCGGCACCTTGCCCATCGGGTTGATCGCCAGGTACTCGGGCGCTTTCATCGTGGTGCCGTAGTCGAGCAGGACTTCCTCGTAGGGCAGGCCGGTTTCCTCCAGCATCCAGCGCGCGATCTGGCCACGGGATTGGGGGTGGGTGTAAAGCGTCAGGCTCATGGTTCGGCTCCAGTGGAAGGGCGGCCAGTATGTCCGCAGCCTGCTGTCAGTTTTCGTCAGCAGCATTCGCGTGCTGGTGCGCGCACTGCGCGCGCCAGCGCCGCAGCAGGTGGTGGCGCCGATCCGGATACGGCTGTCCGGTGTCCTCCAGCGCCCGCACCCGGTCGGCACGGAAATGCCGGAACCCGCCGCGCAGTTCGCACCAGGCCGCCAGCAAACGCACTTCGGACAGGAAGGCCATCGCGAACGGCCAGACGAAGCGCTCGCTGGCACGCCCTTCGACATCGACGTAGCACATCCGCATGCGATGCCCATGCCGGATGGCCCGGCGCAGCGCCGGCAGCCAGGGTTCGACCGTCGGCCCGCGCCAGTCCGGCGCGAACAGCCCGCTGGTTTCCACCTGGAGCCGCAATGCGGCCGGCAGCACGCCGGTCACGCGGTCCAGTGCGGCGCGGGCCGCCTCAGCCAGCTCCGGATCGGCGTGTGCCGCGACCCAGCGTGCGCCCAGCACGACGGCTTCCAGCTCGTCCTCGGAAAACATCATCGCCGGCAGCATGAAACCCGGCCGCAGGCGATAGCCGACGCCGGCCTCGCCATCGATCTCCGCGCCCTGCCCGCGCAGCGTCTCGATGTCCCGGTACAGCGTGCGCAGGCTCACGCCCAGCCGTTCCGCCAGCTCGGCGCCGCGCACGGTGCGATGCCGCCGGTTCAGTTCGTCGATCAGTCGCAGCAGGCGGGTGGAACGGATGCTCATGCCGCGCAGTGTGCAGCAACATTCGCTCGTCATGGCGAAACCGCCATGAGCACATGCCGTTTCGTATCGAGTCTTCTTATAACCCCAAGGCATGATGAGCGCCCCGCCGCCCGAGCACGCCCCGATGAGCCAAGCCAGCTGGAAACCCGAAACCCTCGCCGTCCACGCCGGCTATTCGCCCGACCCCACCACGCGCGCGGTGGCGGTGCCGATCTACCAGACCGTGGCCTACGCCTTCGACAACACCCAGCACGGCGCGGACCTGTTCGACCTCAAGGTGCCGGGCAACATCTACACCCGCATCATGAACCCGACCCAGGATGTGCTGGAGCAGCGCATCGCGGCGCTGGAAGGCGGCATCGCGGCGCTGGCGCTGGCTTCCGGGCAGGCGGCGGTGACCTATGCGATCCAGACCATCGCCGAGGCCGGCGACAACATCGTCTCGGCCAGCGCGCTGTACGGCGGCACCTACAACCTGTTCGCGCACACCTTGCCGCAGTTCGGCATCCAGACGCGCTTCGCCGATTACCGGGAACCGGATGCGTTCGAAAAGCTGATCGACGAAAAAACCAAGGCGGTGTTCGTCGAATCCATCGGCAACCCGCTCGGCAACGTCACCGACATCGAGAAGATCGCCAGGATCGCCCATGCCCACGGCGTGCCGCTGATCGTGGACAACACCGTCGCCACGCCCTACCTGCTGCGCCCCATCGACTTCGGCGCGGACATCGTGGTGCAGTCGCTGACCAAGTACCTGGGCGGCCACGGCAACAGCCTGGGCGGGGCGATCGTCGATTCGGGCCGCTTCCCGTGGGCCGAGCACGCCGCGCGCTTCCCGCGCCTCAACACGCCGGACGTGAGCTACCACGGCGTGGTCTACACCGAGGCGCTCGGGCCGGCCGCCTACATCGGCCGCGCCCGCGTGGTGCCGCTGCGCAATACCGGCGCGGCGCTGTCGCCGTTCAACGCCTTCCTGATCCTGCAAGGCATCGAGACGCTGGCGCTGCGCATGGAGCGCATCGTGCAGAACACGCGCGCCATCGCGCAGCACCTCCGGCAGCACCCGAAGGTGGCGTGGGTGAACTACGCCGGCCTGCCGGACCACCCCGAGCACGCGCTGGCGCAGAAGTACCTGCGCGGCGGCGCGCCCTCGGGCCTGTTCACCTTCGGCCTGCCCGGCGGGCGCGAAGCGGGCGCGCGCTTCCTCGATGCGCTGCGCCTGTTCACCCGCCTGGTCAACATCGGCGACGCCAAGTCGCTCGCCACGCACCCGGCCTCCACCACGCACCGCCAGCTTTCCCCCGAGGAACTGGAAAAAGCCGGCGTGAGCGTGGATACCGTCCGCCTGTCGATCGGCATCGAGCACGTGGACGACCTGATCGCGGATCTGGAGCAGGCCTTGGCGGCGGCGTGAAGAAACACTTCGATCGCGAGCGGCGCATCGCACACGCTTTCGCGCCGCTCATCGGCTGGTAGCGCCGTCCGCGAGGGACGGCGCCGGATTCGGCCCATCGGGCTTATAGCATCCGGCAACACGCTTTCCCGCCGATGGGGCACGCCATGTTCCACCACGCGCTGCGCACCGCCCTGCTCGCCCTGCTGCTGACACCGGCCGCATCGTCATCGGCCGGCGCCATCGACGACGCCCGCGTGCTGATGATCGGCCACAGCCTGGTCAACTTCGACATGCCGTGGATGCTGGCCGCGCTGGCGGACGACGCCGGCAAGACCCACCAGCGCGGCGAGCAGATCACCATCGGCGGCGCATTGAAGGCGAACTGGGAAAACTCGCATCTGGCGCAGGGACTGGACGCCCGCGTGGCATTGCCGACCGGCGACTGGGACGTGCTGGTGATGACCGAGGCGATCCCGTTGCAGAACCATCTCACCTGGTCCGACACCTACCTCAACGCCGGCAACTTCCACCAGCTCGCGCTGGACGGCAACCCGTCCACGCGCACCTTCATCTACGAAACCTGGCACTGCATCAACAGCGGCACCCCCACCGGCTGCCCCTGGGACGACGACGATCACGTCCCCTGGCGGCAGCGCCTCGACGACGACCTGCCGAAATGGCAGGGCATCGCCGACCACCTCAACGCGGACTTCGCCGGCCCGCGCGTGACACTGGTGCCCGCCGGGCAGGCGCTGGCACGGCTGCACGACCGCATCGAAGGCGGCGCCGTGCCCGGCATGAGCCACGTGTTCGAACTGTTCCCCGACGACATCCATCTGAACCACGCCGGCAACTACTTCGTCGCGCTGGTGATGTACGCGGCGATCTACCGCGAATCGCCGGTCGGGCTGACGCACCAGATCAGCAACGAATGGGGCACGCCCTACACCCTGCCGTCCGAGGCCACGGCCACGGTGATGCAGGAGATCGCCTGGGAGGTGGTCAGCGCCCACCTGGGCCTGGACGACGCGCTTTTCTCCGATGGCTTCGAACCGGCCAGCGGGATGACCCGGCCACCGCGCCCGCGGTAGGCTGGCCCGTGTCCGTTCCGCACGGGCACCGCGTTTTCCCATCGAGGGCCTTGGAAACCCTGCTTCTTCCCGTCATTCCCGCGGTGGCGGGAACGACGGAGGTTTTCGAGGTTCTCCATCGTCATTCCGATACCTATGGAGATTGCCATGACCGACGCGACGTTCGATCCCGCCCGCCGCCGCCTGATGCAAGGCGTCGCCGTTTCCGCCGCCGCATTGGCGCTGCCCGGCTTCGGCCGCGCGGCAGAAGCCCTTGCCGCCGCCAATCCACCGCTGCTTCGCGCGATCCCGTCCAGCGGCGAACGTGTCCCGGTCATCGGCCTGGGCACCAACAACTACGGCGTGCAGACCGACGAGGAAAAAGCCCCGCTGCGCGAGGTGCTGCGCGCACTGGCGCAGACCGGGAACCGCATCGTCGATACCGCGCCGGCCTATCGCAATTCCGAGGCCGTGCTCGGCGAACTGATCGAGGAACTGGGCATCCGCGAGCGCCTGTTCCTGGCCACCAAGGTGACGGCGCCCGGCGGCGACGCGGCCGCCGGCATCGCGCAGCTGGAAGCCTCGTTCCGCCACCTGCGCACCGATGTCATCGACATGATGAAGGTGCACAACCTCACCGGCGCCGAAGCCATCCTGCCGACGCTGGCCGAATGGAAAGCCGCCGGCCGGCTGCGCTACATCGGCATCACCACCTCCAACACTGCGCAACACGAGGAAGCCGCCGCGCTGATCCGCAACCACCGGCTCGACGTGGTGCAGGTCAACTACTCGGTGGACGACCGCGCCGCCGAAGACACCGTGTTCCCCGCCGCGCAGGAGCGCGGCGTCGCCGTCCTCCTGAACATGCCGCTGGGCGGGCGTCGCGGCCCGCTGTTCGGGCGCGTGCGCGACGTGGCGCTGCCCGAATGGGCGGCCGAGTTCGGCGCGGCGAGCTGGGCGCAACTGTTCCTCAAGTACGCCATCAGCCACCCCGCCGTCACCGCCGCGCTGCCGGGCACCACCAAGCTGGCGAACCTCGAGGACAACCTCGCCGCCGGATACGACCCGCTGCCCGATGCCGAGCAGCGCAAGCGCATCGAGGCGTTCTGGGACGGACTGCCGGGCTGATCCTTGCGGCATCGATGCCACGACGGCACCGCGCGCTTGGCGGTGCCGTCTTCGTTTTCGACGGCCGGACGCGGCGCCCCAACCCCACTCCGCCCACCGCCACGTTGCAAGGCCCGCACTGTCCACGCCACAGGAAGCCTCCCGATGAACGCGCTGTCCAGACTCGCCCTGCTGTTCGCCCTTTTCGCCAGCGCCGCCGCACTGGCGCAACGCCCGCCACAGGTCTGGATTCCGCCCGAGACCGACCTGCGACCCATCGTGCTGGACGAAGTGAAGATCGACGTGACGATGCGCGGCTTCCTCGCGCATACCCGCATCGAGATGACCTTCGCCAACCCCAACGCGCGCGTGCTGGAGGGCGAGTTCGTGTTCCCGCTCGGGCCGGGGCAGACGGTCACCGGCTATGCGCTGGAAGTGGATGGCGCGATGCGCGAAGGCGTGGTCGTGCCCAGGCAGACCGCGCGCGTGGCGTTCGAGGACATCACCCGCCAGCAGGTCGATCCGGGCCTGGCCGAGCTGACCCGCGGCAACGTGTTCCGCACCCGGCTGTATCCGATTCCCGCGCACGGCAGCAAGCGCATCGCGCTTCAGTTCGAGCAGGCGATGGACGATGCCGGCGCGCACTGGCGGTATCTGCTGCCGTTGCAGTTCCGCGAGAAGGTGCGGCGCTTCTCGGTGAAAGCCGAAGCGCCCGTCGATGCGCCCGCGCCGGAACTGGCCGCCGATTCGCCGGATGCGCAATTGCGTTTCGAGCGCGTCGCCACCGTCTGGCGCGCGGAGTTTTCGCGCGAGGACATCGCGCCGCAGCGCGAACTGAGCTTCCGCGTGCCCAAGCAGGCCGGCGACATGGCCGCGCTGGAAGCGCCCGATGCGCTGGAACCGGCGCAGCGCGCCATCCTGGCCCGTATCGACAGCGGCCGCCCGGACACTCTGCCGGCACCGAAAAAACCGGATCGCATCGCCCTGTTCTTCGATGCCTCCGGCAGCGCGCGCGACCGCGACCTGGCGCGCGAACGCGAGGCGCTGGCGGCGTGGCTCGCAACGCTCGGCAGCGTCGAGGTCGACCTGATCGCCTTCCGCGACGCGGCCGAACCCGCGCGCCGTTTCCGCGTGCGCGGCGGCGATGCGTCCGCGCTTCTCGATGCGCTGGAAACACTGCCGCTGGATGGCGCGAGCAACTACGGCGCCATCGACTTCCGCGCCATCGCCAGAGCCGACGCCGCCCTCGTCATCGGCGACGGGCTGGACACCTTCGGCAGCGGCCGCATCGATTTCACCGGCGCGCCATCGCGCCTGTTCGCACTGCACGCCGCGCAACGCGCCGATCACGCGCGCCTGGCCGACATCGCGCGGCGCGGCAACGGCGAAGTGCTCGATCTCACCCGCATGTCGGCGGCACAGGCCGGCGCCGCGCTGTCGGCCACCGGCTGGCGACTGCTTTCCATCGAGCCGGGCAACTCTTGCACCGATATCTCCCCCCTCGCCCCGCAGCCCGTCGGCACGGCGCTGACCCTGAGCGCGCGCTGCACCGGCAAGGCCACGCTGCGCCTTGCCTTCGGCACCGGCGATGGTTCGGCGAAGGTGGAACGTGAAGTGACCGTCGGCGACGCCACGCCCGCCACCGGCGCGCTCGCCGATTCGGTCTGGCGCGCGGTGGCGCAGGCGCGCATCGCGCAGATGCAGGCGCAGGCCACTCCCGACACCGCCGCCATCACCGAACTGGCGGTGCGCCACGGTGTCGTCACCTCGCAAACCTCGCTGCTGGTGCTCGACCGCATCGAGGACTACGCGCGCTACGGCGTCGCACCGAAGGAGGCCGAGCTGCGCGCGCAATACGACCGCCTGCGCGCCGGCCAGCCCAAACCCGCCGGCACCGACATCGACCGCGATGCGCGCATCGCCTCGCTCGCCACGCGCTGGCGCGAATTCCGCGAATGGCACGCCAAGCGCCATCCGTGGCTGGAAACCCTGCTCGTGCCCGCCGCCGAGGCCGAAGCCGCATCGTGGCAACGCCTCGCGCCATCGGCCGGACTGCCGGAAAAAACCCTGACGGCCTCGCGCCGCGATATCGACGCCATCGCCAGGCAAGGCCGCGCACTGGCCGGGCGCTGGTCGAAGGACGGCGCCGAAGCCGCCTCGCGCGCGGCATGGGAGCGCGAAGCCACCGCCTTGATGCTGCGGCTGGACGCGCTGCGCCAGCGCCGCCTCGACCTGGCGCCCGAATCCATGCAGGAGCAACAGGCTGGCCTTGAACTGCACCCGCTGTCAGGAAGCGCGCCCGCGTCCGAGCCTGCCCACCTTGCAGAATCGGCGGCGCCCCCGCCGCCCGCACCTCCTGCACCCGCCCGGCAGCGCAGCGCTCGGAACGAATCCGCCACACTCGACCGCATCGAAGTCACCGGCTCACGCATCACCGCCGCGGACCTCGAAGAGGCCGCCGCCCCCGCACTCACCGCCGATATCCAGTTGAGCGGCTGGAACCCGGACACGCCGTACCTGAAAACCCTGCGCGCCGCGAAAGACCCCTACGCCGCCTACCTGCAATTGCGCGCCGAGCACGCCGACACGCCCTCGTTCTTCCTCGACGCCGCCGACTTCTTCCGCAACGAGGCCAGACAACCCGCACTGGCGCTGCGCATCCTCTCCAACCTGGCCGAAATCGGCGACGAGAACACGGCGCTCCTGCGCGTATTCGGCTACCGGCTGGCGCAGTGGGACCGCCCCGATCTGGCGCTGCGCACGTTCCAGGACGCGCTCGCCCAGCGCCCCGAGGAACCGCAAAGCCATCGCGACCTCGCGCTCGCGCTGTCCCGCCTGCCGCAACCGCAGACCGAACGCGCCATCGCGCTCCTGTGGCACGTCGCCACGCACGACTGGCACGGCCGCTTCCCGGACATCGACCTGATCGCCCTGCACGAACTCACCGCCCTGGTCGCTGCCGCCCGCCCGACTCTGGAAATCGCAAAACTCGGCATCCCGCCCGAACTGATGCCGCCGGTGGAAGTCGGCCTGCGCGTGGTGCTGACCTGGGACGCGGACAACACCGACATCGACCTGTGGGTGATCGACCCGACCGGCGAAGCCGTCTACTACGCCCAACCGCGCAGCAGGAGCGGCGGCCAGGTCAGCCGCGATTTCACCCAGGGCTATGGCCCGGAAGCCTTCACCATCGCCCGCCCCCTGCCCGGCACCTACCGCGTGCAGGCCCACTACTTCGGCGACCGCCGCCAGTCCCTCACCGGCCCGGTCACGGTGCAACTGGAATTCCAGACCGCCTTCGGCAGCGCCGAACCCACCCGCCAGGCCACCACGCGGCGGCTGGAAACCGGCAAGCAGCGCATCGACGTGGGGCAGTTCCGCGTCGGGCCGTGAGCCATGGACGGCAAGGCGGAACGACTCCGCCTTCCCGTCGAAATTGACCGAATCGTTCGATTCGACCAGAATCCCCACCATGCAGACCTACACCGCCAACGAAGCCAAGACCCGTTTCGGCGAGTTCCTCGACCGGGCGCAACGCGAGCCTGTACGGGTGATGCGCCACGAGCGCGTGGTCGGCGTGATGGTCAGCGCGCAGGATTACGAGGCCATGCGCGCTTTCTATGCCGACCGCCTGCGGCAGACCCTGGACGAATCCGCCGCCGCCGCCGCCCGCGCCGGCCTGACCGAAGACGAGCTGGAACGCCTGCTGGCCGATGAAAGCTGACATCGCCCGACAGCGGGTGGTATTGGACACCAACGTCTGGATCAGTGCCGCGCTTTCGGCCGGCGGCACGGCGAAGCACGTGGCGCGATACGTCCTCGCCCATCGGCGCCCGGTGTTTTCCGCCGAAACCTTCGCCGAGCTTGAATCCCGCCTGTGGCGGCCGAAGTTCGACCGCTATCTCGACATCGACCTGCGCCAGCGCCTGCTGCACGACCTCAACGCCAGCGCCGACTGGGTCAGGATTCCTTCCGATCTGGCAGCGCACGCCTGGTGCCGTGACCCGGACGACGATGCCTTCATCCGTACCGCGCTGGCATCAGACGCACCGCTGCTGGTGAGCGGCGACACCGACCTGCTCGTCCTTCCGCCCATCGACGGGATTCGCATCCTGACACCGGCACAGGCGCTGGCCGAATGGATACGCCAACCATTGCCCCTCTGACAGTGTCATCCCCGCGAAGGCGGGTGCGACGGATGGTTTCCCGGACAGTAGTACGCGTTCGCAGAAATGACGGAAATCGAACTTGCGGGTAAGTTCTGCGTCACCATTCCGCCTTTCCTTCGTCCCTGTGGGCATCGACCCGCAACCGAGGCCGTATGCAGACCTTTCTCGACATCGCCCTGTCCTTCCCCACCGTCGTTTTCAGCGTATTGCTGGCCATAGCGGTGGGCTACTGGCTGATGACCCTTCTTGGTCTGTTTGATACCGATCTGCTCGATCTGGGCGGGGTCGGCGGCGAAGGCGAACTGGGCGGGCTTTCCGGGGCGTTGCTGAAATTTGGCCTCGATGGACTCCCAATCGCGTTGATCGTATCGGGCATCTGTCTTTTCGCGTGGGTGATGAGCTATTTCGCCGACTTCCTGCTGCTGCGCCAGCTTTCGCCCGGCCTGCTGCGCACCGCGCTGGGCGCGGCGACGGTGCTGGCGGTGTTCGTCGTCGCCGTACCGCTCACCGGGCTGGCGCTGCATCCGCTGCGCCCGTTGTTCGCCAACCTCGCCGGCCCCGAAGCCGCCTCGTTCCTGGGCCGCGAAGCCATCGTGCGCAGCCCCAGGGTCGGGCCATCGCAGGGCGAAGTCGATCTGGACGATGGCGGCGCCGGCCTGATCCTCAAGGTGCGCAGCCACGACGAAGAATTCCTGCGCGGCGAGCGCGTGGTGCTGGTGGAATACCTGCCCGACCAGAACGCCTATCGCGTCATCCGCGCCTGACCCCGCTTTCAACCCATCTTCTTTCTCGTTCCACCCGGCACGTCCCGGCCAACCTCTGGAGTCACTCATGGACATACCCCACACCCTGATTGTCGGCGCAATGGTCGTCGGTGCCGCACTGCTGTTCATCTTCTGCCTGTTCATCCTGTTCAAGGCCTTCTACATCAAGGTCCCGCAGGGCACCGCGCTGATCGTCAACGACATGTCCTCCACGCCCAAGGTGCATTTCACCGGCGCGCTGGTGTACCCGGTGATCTACAAGAAGGAGTTCATGAAGATCTCCCTGATCACGCTGGAAGTGGACCGGCGTGGCAAGGACGGGCTGATCTGCCGCGACAACATGCGCGCGGACATCACCGTGGCCTTCTACCTGCGCGTCAACGAAACCCAGCAGGACGTGCTCAAGGTCGCCAAGGCCATCGGCGTGGAACGCGCCTCGGACAAGGCCGCCGTCAACGAACTGTTCAACGCCAAGTTCTCCGAGGCGCTCAAGACCGTCGGCAAGCAGATCGACTTCGTCAAGCTGTTCGAGAACCGCCAGGAGTTCCGCGACCGCATCGTGGAAGTGATCGGCAACGACCTGAACGGCTACATCCTCGAAGACGTCGCCATCGACTACCTCGAGCAGACGCCCAAGGCCTCGCTCGACCCGCACAACATCCTGGACGCCGAAGGCATCCGCAAGATCACCGAGCTGACCGCCGCCCAGAACGTCATCACCAACGAACTGGAGCGCAACGAGCAACTGGCCATCACCAAGAAGAACGTCGAGACGAAAGAGGCGCTGCTCGCGCTCGAACGCCAGCAGGCCGACGCCGAGGCGCGCCAGAAGCGCGAGATCGAAACCATCCAGGCGCGCGAGCAGGCCGAGACGCAGAAGGTGCAGGAAGAAGAGCGCCTGAAGGCCGAACAGGCCCGCATCGCCACGCAGGAGCAACTGGACATCCGCGAGCAGAACCGCCTGCGCGAAGTGGAAGTGGCCGAGCAGAACCGCCAGCGCGCCGTCGTCATCGAGGTGGAGAAAGTCTCGCGGGCGAAGGAACTGGAAGTGGTCGCGCGCGAGCGCGAAGTGGAATTGCAGCGCATCGAGAAGGAGAAGGCGCTGGAAGAGCAGCGCAAGGACATCGCCAACGTGATCCGCGAGCGCGTGGCCGTCGAAAAGACCGTCGCGCAGGAAGAGGAGCGCATCAAGGAAGTGCGGGAAGTCTCCGAGGCCGAGCGCCTGAAGCAGGTCCGCATCCTGGAAGCCCAGGCCGCCGCCGAGGAAGAACTGGTCAAGCAGGTCAAGCAGGCCGAAGCCGACGAAACCAAATCCCGCCACAAGTCCGTGGAAATCACCGTGCTGGCGCAGGCGGAACTGGAAGCCGCCGCCAAGCAGGCCGAGGCCAAGAAGAAGCTGGCCGAAGGCATCGAGGCCGAGCGCGCCGCGCCGGGCCTGGCCGATGCGCGCGTGCGCGAAATCACCGCGGCGGCGATGGAGAAGGAAGGCCTGGCGGAAGCCAAGGTCATCGCCGAAAAGCTCGCCGCCGAAGCACGCGGCACGCAGGACAAGGGCCTGGCCGAAGCGAAGGTGCTGGAAGAAAACCTCACCGCGCAGGCGCGCGGCGAAGAACAGCTCGGCGCCGCCAAGGGCAAGGCCACGCGCGACGTGGGCATCTCCGAAGCCGACGTGCTGCGCCAGAAACTGCACGCCGAAGCCGAAGGCCTCACCGAGAAGTTCGCGGCCCTGGCAGCCCTCAGCGACGACGCCCGCGCGCACGAAGAGTTCCGCATGCAGCTGGAAAAGAACTTCGAGCAGGCCATCGCGCAGATCGCCGCCGGCAAGGACATCGCCCGCGAACAGGCCGAAGTGCTTTCCGCCGCGCTGTCCAAGGCCAAGATCGACATCGTGGGCGGCGAAGGCGCGTTCTTCGACTCCTTCGCCAAGAGCCTCTCGGTGGGCAAGGCGATCGAAGGCGTGGCCGGCAAGAGCCCGCTGGTGGGCGATCTGATCCAGAAGCTGCTGGGGGCCAAAGGCATCGCTTCGGAACCCAGCAACCCGCCACCCGCACCGTAGCCTCTCCCTCCCCTTCTCCCCGCGTGCGGGGAGAAGGTGCCCGGAGGGCGGATGAGGGGCGCTTCTGATTCACCACAGTCCACAGCGCCGGAATTCACTCCGCTCACCCTGACCTATGCCGCCCCCCGAACCAGATCGAGACGATTCCCATGGCATCACCGCGATTGGTAGCAAAGATCGAATCCGAGGAACCCAGCATCCGCCTGGCCGTTCTGATTGACGCAGACAATGCGCAGGCCTCAGTAATCGAAGGGTTGCTGACGGAGATCGCCAGATTCGGTGAGGCCACCGTCAAGCGCATCTATGGCGACTTCACCTCGCCGCAGAGTTCGTCCTGGAAGAAGGTTCTCCAGAAACATTCCATCAAGCCAGTACAGCAGTTCGCTTACACAACAGGAAAGAATGCAACCGACAGCGCGCTCATCATCGACGCCATGGACTTGCTTTACACAAGGAAGTTCGATGGCTTTTGCCTTGTTTCGAGCGATAGCGACTTCACAGGATTGGCCGTTCGCATCCGCGAGGAGGGCTTGACGGTTCTCGGGTTTGGCGAAGAAAAGACCCCAGAAGCCTTCCGTAACGCATGTCACAAGTTCACCTTCACCGAAGTACTGCGCCCAAGCAGCACGCCAGCCATCGCCGACACAACCGGAAAGGCAAGTCAGCCTGCGCCACAAAAGGCAGAAGAGCCTCAACGCAAAGCCGCACCATTTCCCAAGGAGCTCCTTCTTGATGCATTGGAACAGTCCAGCGATGAATCTGGCTGGGTACACCTCGGTCCGTTCGGTAGTTACTTGACAAAGGTTCAGCCTGATTTCGACTCCCGTCTCTATGGCCACAAGAAGCTCTCGGATCTTGTTCGGTCCAGGCCTGACATCTTCCAGATCGAAGAGCGGACGCCAGATGGACAAACACAGAAGGCGCTCTATGTTCGCGCAAAGTAACGATCCATCAGCACACCCAAAACTTCCAATTTCATAAGCCCCATGACCGACTCCACCGACACCACCGCCATCGACCAGGCCGTCGCTTCCGGCGGCGCCTACGAGGTTCTGCACAGGCGCCTGGCCGAACAGGGCGCGCGGCTGCGTGGGCTGGCCAATGCGCTCAATGCGCGGCGGCTGGAGCAGTTCGCCAGCAGCAAGCTGGAAGTCGTCGGGCGGCTGCGGGTGCGCACCGAGCACAACTGCGTGGCGCGCGACATCGTGCAGGTGGGCGACCTGCTGCTGTTCGGCTACAACGTCTTCATCGGGCTGAAGAAGGAAACCCGGATCGAGGACGTGTTCTCGCTGTACCGCCTCGTCGAAACGCCGGACGGCTACGACGTGACGCCGGTGGACATCGCAGGCACCTTCCTTGCCATCGACAGCTTCGCGCAGGATTTCCGCGAGCTTTACGCCTACTACAAGAACACCCGCCTGCTGCAACTGATGGTGCGCGACGGGAAGCTGCTGGCGAGCTTCCAGATCGGCGAGCGATTGACCGACATCCGCGTGTTCCGCTGGAGCGTTTCGCCACAGAGCCTGTCCCGGACTGGATCCGGGAGTGAAGTGCGCTACATCGACAACCGCGGCGAGCGCGACGTGGCGCTGCCCGCGCCCTACGATTTCGAGTGGCAGCCGACCACGCGCGAGATGGTGGTCAACGGCCGCCATCCGCACATGAACATCCTGGACACGGTGTTCGTGGAAACCGTCGGCGGCGACCTCACCATCAAGATCGAGAACAACACCGAGGACGGGCTCGGCATCTACCGCGAGCCGGTGCAGGACGCCACCCAATCGCTCGACGATGCGCAGATCGAATTCGCCCGCGTCGGCAGCCTGATCCTGCTGCGCGTGCTGCCGTACCGCGAGGAGCAGTGGCGCCACCTGGCCTACAACACGCTGACGCGCCGCGTGCAGCGCATCGACGCGCTGGGGCTGGCGGCGATCCAGTTGCCCGAGGACCACGGCATCGTCTGGCCCGGCGGCTATCTCCTGCAGAACGGCGAGACGCGCCAGTTCGATACGCAGTTCGACGGCATGCGCTTCAAGCGCGCGATCCGCTCGCCCAACGGCGAGGACGTGCTGTACGTGTTCCACGAGCCGGTGTCCGGGCGCAACGCGCTGTTCACCTACAACCTGATCGAGCGCAGCCTACAACCGCCGATCCTCTGCCACGGCTACGCGCGACTCGAAGATGGGCGCATGGTGATCTTCAGCGCCGAGAGCGCCGAGCCCACGCGCGTGCATCCGATGCAGGTGTGGCAGACGCCGTTCTGTTTCGAGGAATACGCCGCACGCCAGCCGCCGGCCACCGGCTTCCTCGGGCGCATCGGCAATGCCGAGCTCGTTCGCGGCATTTCCGACCTGCTGTCGCTGGCGCACGAGATCGACAGCGATGCCGTCTCGGTGCAGCGCTACACCCTGCTGGTGCAGGCCACGCGCCGCATGTTCGACACGCACCACTGGATCGCCGATGCGCAGGCCGGCGACTTCGCGCCGCTGCTGCACGAGATCGCCACCACCGGCGAGGCGGTGCTGGACGAATACGAGAAAGTCGAAAGCATCCGCGCGCAATCCGACCGCGCGATGCGCGAGGCGACGACCAGGCAGAAGGCGCTGCTCACCGGCCTCAATCCGGACCGCTTCGAGCGCGTGCAGGATTACGTGGCGGCGTTGCAGTCCATCTCGGCGCAGCGCGGGCACCTGCTGACGATCCGCGAACTGCGCTACATCGAGGTGGCCGCCATCGATGCGATGGAAGCCGAACTGGTCGCCGCGAACGAGCGCATCGGCACCGCCACGGGCGATTACCTCGCCGATGCGGCTTCGCTCAAGCCGCTCGACGCGCGCCTGGCCGAACTGGACACCGCCGCGCAGCAGGCCGCCACCGTCGCCGCATTGCGCGAACCGCTGGACGGCCTCACCGCGCTCGCCGCCGATCTCGACCTGCTCTCCGAGCTGATGGCGACGCTGCGCGTGGACGATGCCACGCAGCGCACCGCCATCGTGGAAGCCATCGCCGAGCTGTACGCGCGCCTCAACCAGTCCCGCGCCCGCGCCGAGCAGCGTCGCAGGCAATTGGGATCCGGCGAGCAGGTGGCGCAGTTCGGCGCGCAGTTCGCGCTGTTCTCCCAGTCCATCGCGAGCGCCTTGTCGGCGGCGACGGACCCGGAGCGTTGCGACGAACAACTCGCGCGCCTGTTGATCCAGCTCGAGGAACTGGAAAGCCAGTTCGGCGAGCACGGCCGGTTCCTCGACGACATCCTGCAAAAGCGCGAGGAACTGCTGGAAAGTTTCGAGGCGCACAAGCAGGCGCTGCTCGACGAACGCCAGCGCAAGGCGCAATCGGTGTTCGACGCCGCGCGCCGCATCCTCGACGGCCTGCCGCGCCGCACCGCGCGCTTCGCCGGCCCGGACGAACTCAACGCCTTCTTCGCCGGCGATGCGCTGATCCTGAAACTGCGCGAGCTGGCGAACCGGCTGCGTGATCTGAAGGACAGCGTCAAGGCCGACGACGTGGAGGCGCGCCTCAAGGGCGTGCGCGACCAGGCCGTGCGCGCGCTGCGCGACAAGAGCGAACTGTTCGAGGAAGGCGGCAACCTGATCCGCCTCGGGCGTCACCGCTTCTCGGTCAACACGCAGGAACTGGATCTGACCATTCTTCCGCGTGGCGATGGCCTGGCGCTGCATCTCACCGGCACCGATTACTTCGCGCAACTCAATGACCCGGCGCTGGAGCCGCTGCGCCCGTACTGGCAGGCCGCGCTGGAATCCGAATCGCCCGAGCTTTCCCGCGCCGAATACCTCGCCGGCCTCGTGCTCGATGCCGCCGACCGCAGCACCGAAGGCTTCACCCGCGAACGCCTCGCGCAACTGGCGCTGGAACCGGACGCACTGGCCCGCGCGGTGCGCGACTTCGCCACGCCGCGCTACCGCGAAGGCTACGAGAAAGGCATCCACGACCACGATGCCGCGCTGATCCTGCGCGCGGTGACGCCGCTGCGCGATGCGGCCGGTTCGCTGGTTCACTCACCCGAAGCACGCGCGCTGGCCTTGTTGTGCTGGGATGCGCTCGCCGATTCGCCCGAGGCCACGCGCTGGCCGGCGCAGGCACGCAATGCCGCGCAAATCCGTGAGTTGTTCGATGACGATGCCGCACTCGCCACGCTACGCAAGAACATCGCTGATGTCATCGCCGCACAGGCCGCGCACCACGCCCTACCCTTCGATGCCGCACTCGCTTCGTCTGCAGCCGCCTATCTGGCACAGGAACTCTCCGCCCCACATCCTCAGTTCGCCTTCAGCCGCTACGCCCAGCAACTGGCCACCGCACTGAAATCAACACTCGACGGCCCGCGCTGGGACACACTCAGCACTACGCTCGAAGCGCTGGACGGCAACGGCGCCCGCCACGCCCTGCTGCGCCAGTGGCTGCGCGCGCTGGTGGACGATGCCGAAGATCGTCGTCGCTCCCGCGAAGGCGGGAGCCCGGCGACTTTTTCGAATGATGGCGCAAAGGCACTGGGTTCCCGCCTTCGCGGGAACGACGGCGTGGGCAATACGGAAGATTCCGCGCGGGCAGAACTTGCATCGCTCAAAGCCTACGTTCCCGAGGCCGCTGCGTTGCTGCTGCTCGGCCCAACGCTGCCGCACCGGGTTTCGCAGGCCGATCTGGACGTATCCGTACACGGCCTGTTGAGCGAACACCCGCGCATCGTCGATGGCGCATTGAACCTGCGCCTGTTCGACCTGATGCAGCGCCTGGCCGATCACCGCCGCGTCTGGCTTTCCGGTTTCCAGGATTTCCAACGCCTGCGCCACGACGCGCTCGTGCGGGAGCGCGAGGCGCTGCGGCTGGAGGAATTCAAGCCGCGCCCGCTGGCCTCGTTCGTGCGCAACAGGCTCATCAACGACGTCTACCTGCCGCTGATCGGCGACAACCTCGCCAAGCAGATGGGCACCGCGGGCGAAAACAAGCGCAGCGACCTGATGGGCCTGCTGATGATGATTTCCCCGCCCGGCTACGGAAAGACCACGCTGATGGAATACGTGGCCAACCGGCTGGGCCTGATCTTCATGAAGATCAACGGCCCGGCGCTCGGCCACGAGGTGCGCTCGCTCGATCCGGCACAGGCGCCCGACGCCACCGCGCGGCAGGAACTGGTGAAGCTCAACCTCGCGCTGGAAATGGGCAGCAACGTGATGCTGTACGTGGACGACATCCAGCACACGCACCCGGAGTTCCTGCAGAAGTTCATCTCCCTGTGCGACGGCACGCGCCGCATCGAGGGCGTGTGGAACGGCCGCACCAAGACCTACGACATGCGCGGCAAGAAGTTCTGCGTGGTCATGGCCGGCAATCCGTATACCGAGTCCGGCGAGGTGTTCAGGATTCCCGACATGCTCGCCAACCGTGCCGACATCTACAACCTCGGCGACGTGCTCGGCGGCATGGAGGATTCCTTCAAGCTCAGCTACATCGAGAACAGCCTCACCTCCAACCCCGTGCTCGCGCCGCTGGCCACGCGCGACATGGCCGATCTCTACCTGCTGGTGGACAAGGCGCAGGGCCGCGAGGTCTCCACCAACGCGCTCAGGCACGACTACAGCGGCGCGGAGATCAACGAGATCGTCGGCACCCTCGCGCGCCTGATCGCGGTGCGCGAGATCGTCTACCGCGTCAACCAGCAATACATCGCCAGCGCCGCGCAGGCCGACGCCTACCGCACCGAGCCGCCGTTCCGCCTGCAAGGCAGCTACCGCAACATGAACAAGCTGGCGGAAAAGGTGTCGGCGGTGATGAACGAGGCCGAATTGCAGCAGCTCATCGCCGACCACTACCTCGGCGAATCGCAACTGCTCACCACCGGCGCGGAAGAAAACCTGCTCAAGCTGGCCGAACTGCGCGGCACGCTCACCGACGACGAAGCCGCGCGCTGGGAACAGATCAAGGCCGACTTCCGCCGCAACAAGTCCATCGGCGGCGCCGATGCCGACGTGGGCACGCGCGTGGTCGCGCAGTTGCATGACCTCGTGGCCGGCGTGCGCGCGCTCGAGCGCGGCCTGCCTTCGCCCGATGCCGCACCCGCATCGGCAACGGCGGACGAAGCAACGCACTGGCCCGCCCTGATCGATCTGCTCGAACGCATCGCCAGCGAGCAGGCACTCGCCCGCACCTTCTCCCGCGATACCAGCACCGATGCGGCGATGTGGCTCGGCGGCCTGCGCAACGCGCTGGAACTGGGCTTCAAGCCGCTGGTGGACGGCATGCACAAGCGCGCCGACCAGCACGACGCCTTGCAGGTGATCCTGCGCGAGATCGCACGGCGGATGGGGCCGGCGGCCACGCCATCCGACTCGCCGGCGAATACGCGCAGCAAGGAACCCCGCAAGCCAAAGGGTGCCTCGTCATGAGGTTGCTTCTGATGGAAGCACTGGATCCCGGCGTTCGCCGGGATGACGCCGGGGGGCAGTGACGCAACCCGGGCAACTCCGGACCTGATCCGGGTGCATCCTGGATCGCATCCGGTCCCGCCTTGCTACGTCACCGCCATTCGTCATGCCGACTTCCTGCACATGCCGCGCCCTGCGCGCAGTGCCACCGTGGCGGCCATTCCAACCTCGGGGGCTGTCATGAATACGGATCGTCGCGATTTCCTCAGGCTCGGCGTCGCCACGGCTGCGGCTGCGGCTCTGCCTTCCTTCGGGATGGCGTCCACCGCCGCGCCCATCGGCCGCGCGGAAAAGCCGCTGCGCATCCTGATCCTCGGCGGCACCGGCTTCACCGGGCCGTTCCAGGTGAACTACGCGCTGGCGCGCGGGCACAGGATCACGCTGTTCAATCGCGGCCAGCGGCCTTCGCCGGAATGGCCGGGCGAGGTCGAACAGTTGCATGGCGATCGCAACAGCGGCGATCTTTCCGCGCTGAAGGGGCGCGAATGGGATGTCTGCATCGACAATCCCACCACGCTGCCGTTCTGGGTGCGCGACGCAGGCCGCGCGCTGAAGGGCCGGGTCGGGCACTACCTCTTCATCTCCACGATCTCCGTCTACGCCGACGGCAGCCAGCCCGGCATCGCCGAGGATGCGGCGCTTGCGACCTATGGCGGCAAGGACGCGATGGCCGAGACGATGGAGAACCTGCGCGCCGACGCCGCCAACCTCTACGGCCCGCTGAAGGCATTGAGCGAAGCCGAGGCGCGCGCACAGTTCGGCGACAACGTCAGCATCATCCGCCCCGGCTACATCGTGGGCCCGCGCGACGACACCGACCGCTTCACCTACTGGCCGCACCGGATCGCCCAGGGCGGCGAAGTGCTGGTGCCGGGCGATGGCGCCGATCCGATCCAGGTCATCGACGGCCGCGACCTGGCCGAATGGACGATCCGCCTCGCCGAGCAGCGCACGTTCGGCACCTTCAACGCCTGCGGCCCGGACTATCGCCTCGGCATGGACGCGATGCTGCATGGCTGCCATGCGCTGACGGGCGGCCCGCTGACGCTGACACACGTCGCTCCGGCGTTCCTGGAAGAACACCAAGCCGGGCTGCCGATCTGGGTGCCGCGCAACGACGGGCCGTACGCCGGCTACGGCCAGGTGAGCAACGCCCGCGCCCTCGCCGCGGGCCTGACATTCCGCCCGCTCGCCGCCACCGTGACCGACCTCATGGCCTGGTTCCGCGCGCTGCCGGCAGAACGCCAGGCGCAACTGCGCGCGGGCATCACGCGTGAACGCGAGGCCGAGCTGCTTCGGTTGTGGCATGCGCGCGCGGGCTGACGCCTGCGTCACGCACCGAGGAACTGCGCCACCGCGCGCCCGATCTCGCCGCCATCGCGTTCCGGATCGAACCAGCGCGCGTCCAGTTCGCCGCGCAGCCAGGTGAGCTGGCGCTTGGCGAGCTGGCGGGTGGCGAAGATGCCGCGTTCGCGCAGGCTCTCCAGCGGCGTGCCCTGGGCCAGGTGTTCCAGCGCCTGCCGGTAACCGACGGCGCGCATCGACGGCAGGTCCGGATGCAGGCGCGGATCGGCGGCGAGGCGGCGCACTTCGTCGAGCAACCCGTCCGCGATCATCTGGTCGAAGCGCTGCGCGATGCGCGCGTGCAGCACGGCGCGATCCGGCGGGGCGACGACGAGCTTCAGCACGCGGAACGGCAACGGCCGTCTGCGCGCGGCCTGCTGCCACTGGCTGATCGGCGTGCCGCTGGCGCGGAACACCTCGAGCGCGCGCTGGATGCGCTGCGCGTCGCCGGGCTTGATCCGCGCCGCCGCGGGCGGGTCGATGCGTGACAATGCTTCATGCAATGCCGCCCAGCCGCGCTCGGCAGCCTCGCTGGCGATGGCGGCACGCAGCGCCGGATCGGCCTGCGGCATGTCGGACAGGCCCTGGAGCAGCGCGCGGAAATACAGGCCGGTGCCGCCGACCAGCAACGGCGTGCGGCCGGCGGCGTGGATCGCGCGCATTTCGCGCAGGGCGTCCTCGGCGAACTCGGCGGCCGAATAGGTTTCGTGCGGGTCGCGGATGTCGATCAGCCGGTGCGGCGCGCGCGCCTGCATGGCTGCATCGGGCTTTGCGCTGCCGATGTCCAGCCCGCGATACACCAGCGCCGAATCCACGCTGACGATCTCCATGCCGAAGCGCGCCACCCAATCCACCGCCAGCGCGGTCTTGCCCGAGGCGGTCGGCCCCATCAGCGCGACGGCGGGCGGGCGGGTGTCGATGCGGGCGTCGGGGAGCGTGGCGGGCATGCGCGGCGGGAAGCGGAGCGGGAACGCGAGCCTACCCGTTCGTGCCGCGTTCCGCGCGTCAGCCCCTCCCTCGGCTACGCCTCGTCCTGCATCAACTGCCGATACTGCCTCGGCGTGAAGCCGGTGACGTGGCGGAACTGGCGCGAGAACGCGCTCTGGTCGGAGAAGCCGGCCTGCTGGGCGATGTCGGCGATCGGCAGGCGCGTGCTGGCGAGCAGGCGGGTGGCGTGGTCGATGCGGGTCTTGATGACGTACTGGCCGGCCGAGAGCTGGAAGATCTTCTTCATGCGCCGGTCGAACTGCGCCTGCGACAGCCCGGCGCGGTGCGCCAGCGCGTCCATGCGCAGCGGTTCGTCGATGTGTTCGAGCAGGTAGTCGATGGTGTCGGCGAAGGCGCTGTCGATGAAGCCGCCGCGGCTGGGCTCGGTCAGGTCCTTGGAAATGCAGGCCAGCCCGATGATCTCCCCGCGCGCGTCGCGCAGCGGCTCCTTGGTGGAAAGGCACCAGCCGGCGCTGCCGTCGCGGTACACGGTGAGGTCCAGGTTGTCGATGATCGGCTTGCCGGTGCGGAACAGGCGCTCGTCCTGGCGCGTGTAGCGCTCGGCCATCGGCTTGGGGAAGAGGTCGAACGCGGTCTTGCCGATGGCGTCCTGGCGGTGCTTGAGGCCGCAACGCATCGCCGCCGTCTCGCTGATGGAGACGTAGCGCCCGAGCCTGTCCTTGATCGAGAAAACGATGTCCGGGAGCCGGTCGAACAACCGCTCCACGTACCAGGGCGAGGCCGCGCTCGCCATGAATCTGTCGCGCCAGCGCAGCGCGTCTTCGCTCGCCATGATCCTTTTCTCCCCTTTTCGTCTCCGGAGCGCTTCCGGTGTCGGACTTTTTCGTGACGGGCGCAAGCGTCCCGGCCACGGCCGTTAAGCCTCGGTCAAGAGTCTATCGACCCGGTTTTCGGGCCGCTGTGCAGATCGCCGCGCGGCGACGCGGAAATCGCGCAATACCCGGTCCGGCCCCGAGGGGGAGCATGCCAGCAAGCGCCTCGCCGGTTCAGAAACCGGCAAGGCGCGAGCCCGCGCCCACGGCGCGGCATCCCAGGGCGAACTCAGGAACCGATCATGAACTCTTTCTACCGAATCCCGATCCCGGCGCGATGTTTCGCGCTGACGCTGGCGCTGGGGACCAGTGGCGCCCTGGCGCACGCTCCGCAGCCTGCGCCGACGCCGCCGGAAGCGATCCAGCACATCGGGCTGTACGACCGCATCGATGCAGTCAGCGTCCCGCATGTCCAGGGTGAACCGCTGACCCCGGCACAGCGCCCGCCCCAGCGCGGCGACGATCTCTACCAGCGCATCGACTACAGCCGCCCCGTCACCAAGGCCGCCCCCAAGGCGGTGTGCGACATCGCGCAGTTCGCCGACGCCACTGCCGCCACCATCGTGAGCGTGGTCAAGGCCGCCACGGTGGACTGCGTCAACGAGAACTTCAGCAATACCAGCAGCGCGCTCGACCTGGCCATCTTCACCGAAGCCAAGATGACCGCCGTGGCCAACGCCCTGGCCGCTGCCAGCCCCGGCTATCCGGGCAACAACAGCACCCAGGTCACGCAGCTGATCATGTTCCTGCGCGTGGGCTACTACGCCACCGGCCGCACCACGCTGAATTTCGATACCAGCGCCTTCCGCACCGCGATGGCCGGCGCGCTGCGCGCCTTCGCCGACAACCCCAACCTCACGGCGGCCGGCTCGGCCCAGCACGGCTACGCGCTGCGCGACTTCCTGATCCTGCTGCGCTCGGCGAACGTGATCCCCGCCCACCTGGACACCATGACCACGGTGCTCAACGCCTACAGCAGCGCCGACTACGCGCCCTACCGCGACATGCGCGAGGCGGTGAACTACGTCTTCAACCTGACGTACTACCTGGTCAGCGTCCCGGCCAACCATACCGGCGTGGCCGCCAACGACCACGGCATCCGCGAGGCGCTGCGCGATTTCGTCGTGCGCAACTTCGCCGCCGACTACGGCAGCAGCACCACCGAGTACCTGATCGTCAACTCGGCCTTCGAGCTGGGCCGCTACCTGGACATCAAGAATCCGCCGGCGTACCTCGCCGAAACCCGCCTGCTGGTCAAATCCCTCACCGACCAGTACAGCCTCAGCCACGGGCGCAACGTGTTCCTGAAGCTGGCGGAGATGATCAACTACTTCGACGCCGGGAACTGCAACTACTACTCCCCCGCCGTCTGCACCGCGATGGCCGACCTGCAGGACGAGATCCTGCCTCCGTCCCAGACCCGCGTCTGCAACGACCTGCGCATCCGCAACCACGACCTGACCACCACGCAGCTGGACTACATCTGCGAATCGCTCGGCCAGCAGAAGACCGCCTTCCTGGCACTGGTCGGCGTCGCGGCGGACCAGCCCGTGCCGGACGACCACAACGACACGCTGGAAGTGATCATCTTCAAGAACCAGAGCCACTACACCAGCTATTCGGGCACGTTCTTCGGCAACTCCACCAACAACGGCGGCATCTACCTGGAAGGCAATCCCGCCAACCCCGCCAACATCCCGCGCTTCATCACCTTCGTCGCACCGAGCAGCTGGGTCCGGCCGGTCGGAAGCGGCATCTGGGAGCCGTGGAACCTGCATCACGAGTACACCCACTACCTCGACGGGCGCTACAACTTCCGCGGCGGCTTCAGTTCGCTGCCCGGCACCGCGCCGTATTCGGCGGTCTGGTTCACCGAGGGTTTCGGCGAGTACATGGCCCAGAACTTCCTCGGCAACCTGCCGGCGTCGAGCTTCCCCTCGATCGCCGACGCGATCGCGCTGTCCTTCCTCATCCGCAACGACGACAACGTCTGGTACGTCGGCGGCACGCCCAGCCGCAACGTGCCCTTGTCCACGATCTTCGACAACCAGTACGGCGTCAGCCCGCAGGACAACATCTACGTCTGGGGCTACCTGGCCACGCGCTTCATGTTCGAGCGCTACAAGAGCAGCATGGATGCGCTGTTCGCACTGACCCGCGTGGGCGACTACGCGCCCGGCTACCGCCTCTGGCTGGACAACATCCGCAACGGCAAGGACAGCGAGTTCCGCGCCTGGCTGGACTGCTACCTGCTCAACGACGGCGACACCGTGCCCTGCAACGCGGACGTGGCCGAGCGCATCTTCAACGACGAGTTCGAAGGCGAGCCGGCGCCGCCGGAACCGGAGCACATCCCGGTGAACCTGCCGGTGTGCGGTTCCACTTCCACCCTGACCAACGGCTGCAAGATCGCCAACCTGCAAGCCTCGGGCAACGGCGTGGTGTGGCTCTCGATCCTGCCGCCGGCCAGTGCCAGGACGCTCTGGATCAAGACCCGCAACGGCGTGGGCGACGTCGACGTGTACGTCGCAAAGACGCCCACCTGGCCCTACCCGAGCACTCCCGGCGCCGATTCCTCCACCGAGGCAGGCAATACCGAGCAGGTACGGATCGAAAACCCCGGCAACGTCTGGCACAACATCGGCCTGCACGCCAAGGGCGGCGAATATTTCTCCGGCGTGGACATCTACGCCTACTGGCTGCTCGACGGCCAGGAGGACATCGACCCCTCGTTCGGCGATGGCGAGGAGCCGGAAGAGCCCGAAGAGCCCGAAGAGCCGGAGGAGCCGGAGCCGGGCGAGAACCCCGATCCGATCCCGGACGTGGCCCACCTGCCCGACTGCGATACCGACTACATCCTGTCCACGAGCTGCAAGATCGTCGGCCTGAGCGCGAGCGGCGCCAGCGGCAAGACCTTCTACTTCCAGGTACTGGCCGGCGCGATTCCCGCCAAGGCCACGATCCGCAGTTTCGGCGGCACGGGCGATGCGGACATGTTCTACAGCCTGCCCGGCTCGGCCTACCCGACGCCCACCGCGTTCGAGGCGTCCTCGACCTATGCCGGCAGCAACGAAACCATCGTCCTCACCACGCCCGTCGCCGGGTATCACAATGTGGCGCTGTTCCCCAAGGACGGCGGCAGCTTCGCCGGCGTCACGGCGGTGGTGTTCTTCGAGGAGGATGAGGAAGAGCCGGAAGAACCCGTGGAACCGGGCGATCCGTCCACCCTGCCCGAATGCACGTGGACCGGCACGCCCACCCTCAGCGAAGGCTGCAAGGTCAGCGGACTGAGCCAGTCCGGCACCGGACGCGCCTATGCCCTCTTGAACATTCCCGCCAACACGCCGACGGTCGTGATCAGGACGTTCGGCGGCAGCGGCGACGTGGACCTGTACGGCAGCGGCAGCACCTATCCCAACCCGCCGGGCGAATACGAGGAGGCGTCCACCAACGCGGGCAACAGCGAAACCATCACGCTGACCGACCCGCCCGCCGGCTGGTACTTCCTCACGCTCCAGCCCAAGGCGTCCGGGAGCTTCACCGACGTCGGCATCTACGTGACCTTCCCCACGACCGAGCCCGAGGAGCCGGAAGAACCGGAGGAACCGAACGATCCGTCCAACCTGCCCGAATGCACCGCGAGCGATGCGCGGCAACTGGATCCCGGCTGCAAGCGCAGTGGCGCCGAGCAGACCAACGCCACGTGGTTCACCTGGTTCCTGACCTATGTGCCCGCGGGCGCCAACTCGCTGACGATCAATACCTTCGGCGGGACGGGCGATGCCGACATGTACGTCGGCGAGGTAGGCGTGTGGCCGAGCGCCACGGTCTACGCCCACCTGTCCGACAACGTCGGCAACGAGGAAAGCGTGAGCATCGACGCGCCCGCCAGCGGCTGGTACTACATCGGACTGCGCCCCAAGAGCGCCAGCTTCAGCGGAGTCTCCATCTACATCACCCGCGACTGACTCCATCCCCCGGCCCGGCGCGACAGGGCCGCGCCGGGGGCTTCCGCCCCGATCCCGATTGCCCCGACCTGCGCGTTCGGCTACCTTGCGGCGCGCGCAGACTTCGCCCGGTGCGCTCCCCCGCGCACCGGGCTTTTTTATTTCTTCTCGCCACGGCCCGCATCGCTGCCTGCGTGGCTACGGCGCTCGGGAACCGGCCTCATGAAAATCCTCGTCATCGGCTCGGGCGGCCGCGAACACGCGCTCGCGTGGAAGCTCGCCCAGTCCCCGCGCGTCGCCGAAGTGATCGTCGCGCCCGGCAACGCCGGCACCGCGCGCGAAGCCAGGTGCCGCAATGCGCAGGTGGCCGCCAGCGACATCGACGCGCTGCTGGCGCTGGCGCAACGCGAAGCCGTCGCCTTCACCGTGGTCGGGCCGGAAGCGCCGCTGGTGGCCGGCGTGGTGGATCGTTTCCGCGCCGCCGGGCTGCGCATCTTCGGCCCGAACGCGGCGGCCGCGCAGTTGGAGGGCAGCAAGGCGTTCGCCAAGGATTTCCTCGCCCGCCACGGCATTCCGACGGCGTTCTACGCGGTGCACACCGAAGTGGATGCGGCGCTGGCCTATGTCCGCGAGAAGGGCGCGCCCATCGTCGTCAAGGCCGACGGACGGGCCGCCGGCAAGGGCGTGATCGTGGCGACGACGCTGGCCGAGGCCGAGGCCGCCGTGCGCGACATGCTCGCCGGCAACGCTTTCGGCCAGGCCGGCGCGCGCGTGGTGATCGAGCAGTTCCTGGAAGGCGAGGAAGCCAGCTTCATCGCCATGGTCGATGGCCGCAGCGCGCTGCCGATGGCCACCAGCCAGGACCACAAGCGCGTCGGCGACGGCGACACCGGCCCCAACACCGGCGGCATGGGCGCGTATTCCCCCGCGCCGGTGGTGACGCCCGAGGTGCACGCGCGCATCCTGCGCGAGGTGATCGAACCCACCGTCGCCGGCATGGCGGCCGAGGGCATGCCGTTCTCCGGCTTCCTCTACGCCGGCCTGATGATCGACGCCGGCGGCGCGCCGCGCGTGATCGAGTTCAACGTGCGCTTCGGCGATCCGGAGACCCAGCCGATCATGCTGCGCCTGCAAAGCGATTTCGTGGACCTGGTCGAGGCCGCGCTCGACGGCCGGCTCGATGCCGTGGAAGCGCAATGGGACCGGCGCCCGTCGCTGGGCGTGGTGATGGCCTCGCGTCCCTACCCGGATGCGCCGGTCACCGGCGACGTCATCGCCGGGCTGGATGCCGTGCCGGCAGCGGCCAAGGTATTCCACGCCGGCACCGCATTCGACGCCGCCGGCAACGTGGTCACCGCGGGCGGCCGCGTGCTGTGCGTGGCGGCGCTGGGCGATTCGGTGTCCGAAGCGCAGCGCCATGCCTACGCCGGCGTGGACGCGATCGGCTGGGCCAACGAATTCCATCGCGGCGACATCGGCTGGCGCGCGATCGCGCGCGAGACCCGGGACGCCTGACGCGCCGCATCCCGTCCCTGCGCCATCCTGCGCGCCGCCTCCGCCGCGCAGGGCGGCGCCTGCCCCACGACGAAGTCGCCGCTTGGCAAATGTCGCCACGCCCGCGACCTAATCCACCAAGACCCGCGCATACCCGCACTGCCACCCTGCCCCTGCGATTGGCCGAAAGGGGAGACGGGCTTGCCCGTCATGGCGCGATCGCGCCTTCCATCCGTTGATTCCAACACCACAGGCAGGGGTTGCCCATGCATTCGAACAACCGGCTCACGCCAGCCCTCCGGGCGCTGGCCCTTGGCTTGCTCGGCATCGCCGCGGCGAGCGCGCATCCATCCAACCGGCCAGACGCGCCGCCGCCCTCGCCGGCCACCACCGGCGATGGCGGCCACATCGCCGAACACATCCAGAGACGCCCGTTGACGGCCGACCAGCGCCGTCCGCTACCTGCCACGCGCGATCACCTGCGTACCGATTACGACCGCCCCATGCCCGCGCGCGCCAAGGGCGGGTGCGACGTCGACAGCTTCGCCAGCGCCAGCGGCGCGACGCTGGTATCGACGGTGAAGGGCGCCACGACCGGCTGCATCAACCAGTTGTTCTCCGTCGGCGGCGCGGTGGGCGCGCAGGTGTTCGCCGAGTCGAAGATGGTCACCATCGCCAACGCCATCCACGCCGACGCGGCAAGCTATCCGGGCAACAACGACGGCCGCATGCTGCAACTGGTGATGTTCATGCGCGCCGGTTATTTCGTGCAGTGGTACAACCCTGAAGTCGGCGACTACGGCACGGCACTGAACACCGCCATCGGCGCGGCGCTGGACGCCTTTGTCGCCAGCCCCCGCTTTGGCGACGTCAACGAAGCCCATGGCGAGGTTCTCGCCGAATTCGTCACGCTGATCGACAGCGCCGGCCAGAACGCCGGCCACATCGGCACCGTTCGCGCGATCCTGGACAACTACGGCCCTTCGCACCATCCGCACTGGTACATGAAGAACGCGGTGAACAACGCCTTCACCGTGCTGTTCCGCGGCCACTACCTGGACGAGTTCCGTGCCGCGGTGCAGGTGTCGCCCGGCCTGGGCCTGCTCGACTCGCTCGTCGCCTTCGTCAACGACAACAAGGCCGCCGACATCGGCAGCGACCGCGAGTACATGCTGCACAACGCCGCCGGCGAGCTGGCGCGCTTCCTCAATCCCGGCCCGTGGTACGGCTACCCGGCCACCTTCCACAACGTGGTGCATCCCAGGGTCAAAAGCATCCTCGACCAGTTCGGCATCAGCGGCCCCGGCGCGGGCATCTACGTGCGCATGGCCGGCGTGGTGGTGTACTACGACATGGACCACTGCGCCTACTTCGGCCTGTGCGACTTCATCGACGATCTGGAAGCCCAGGTGCTGCCGCCCGCACACGCACGCGAGTGCAGCGCCACGCTCAAGGTGCGCAGCCAGGCGCTGACTTCGCAGCAGCTGGATTGGGTCTGCGCCGAAGTGGCCGGACAGGAAGCCTACTTCCACGTCCAGGCCCAGACCGGCGGCGTGCCGGTGGCCGACGATCACAACGACCGCCTGGAAATGGTGATCTTCCACTCCAGCACCGACTACGAAACCTACTCGGGCACGCTGTTCGGCAACGACACCAACAACGGCGGGATGTACCTGGAAGGCGACCCTTCCGTGCCCGGTAACCAGGCACGCTTCCTGGCCTACGAGGCCGAGTGGCTGCGGCCGCAGTTCGAGGTCTGGAACCTCACGCACGAATACGTCCACTACCTGGACGGCCGCTTCAACTGGCACGGCGCCTTCTGGGACCTGCCGCTGGAAGCTCCCGCGCCATCGATCTGGTTCATCGAAGGCTTCGCCGAGTACATGTCCTACTCGTACCGCAACCTGGTCTACGGCTCCGCCGTGAACCAGGCGCAGGCGCCGGATCGCTACACGCTGTCGCAGGTGCTGGACACCACCTACAGCCACGACACCTCGCGCATCTACCAGTGGGGCTACCTGGCATCGCGCTTCATGTTCGAGCGCCACCGCAACGACATCGCGGCGATGTTCGCCCTCACCCGCGTGGGCGACTACAGCCCCGGCTACCGCAACTGGCTGAACGGCCTGCGCAACATTTACGACACCGAGTTCCGCGCATGGCTGGTGTGCTTCGCCGGCAACAACGGCAACACCGCCAACTGCGGCGGCGACACTCCGCAGCCGCCGGCGCCGCTCTTCGCGGACGGCTTCGAAGGCGACGATCAGGAACCGCCGGAAATCGGCGAATGTCCACTGGCCGCCGAGGGCCGCCTGGACAACGACTGCAAGATCGGCAACCTCTCCGCGGCCCACTCCGGGGCCAGGGTATGGCTGAGCGTCTACATCCCGGCCGGCGTGACCGAGTTGCGGATCCGGATGAGCGGCGGCAGCGGCGACGGCGACCTCTACTACCGTGCCGGAAACTGGCCCGGCGACAGCACCTACGATCTTTCCTCCACCCAGCCGGGCAACGAGGAGGCGCTGACCGTCCCCCAGCCGGCAAGCGGCTGGAACTACCTGATGCTGAAGCCGAAGTCGGCTTCATTCGCAGGCGTCGAAGTGTCGGCGCACTGGCACTGAAAGCCGAAGGGCCCG
>JBBCJS010000002.1:0-3739 GCA_037190825.1 Chiayiivirga flava | reverse complement strand
GCTGTTCGACGGCACCATCGCCACCGCCGAGCGGGGGTTCGCCATCACCCCGCGACTGGAACGGCACATCCACGGCCATTTCCCGCAGGCGGCGACCGCCGACGTGCGCCGCTTCTTCGACGACGGCCGCGGCGGCCTGCTGCGCGCCGGCGACACGCTGCGCAATCCCGCCTACGCCGCCACGCTGCGCACCCTGGCCGCCGACGGCGCCGGGGCGTTCTACCGCGGCGCGCTGGCCCGGGCCATCGTCGCCCGCACCGCCGATGCGCCGCGTCCGGGAACGATGACGCTCGACGACCTCGCCGGCTACCGCGCCGAGAAGGTCGCGCCGCTGTGCAGGCCGCTGCGCGGCTACCGGCTGTGCTCGCTGCCGCCGCCGGCCAGCGGCGTCGGCGTGCTGCAGCTGATGGCGCTGCTGGACGGCACCGACATCGGCCGCCGCGACGCCGCCGATCCGCAGGCGTGGCTGCTGTTCGCCGAGGCCAGCCGGCTGATGTACGCCGACCGCGACCACTATGTCGGCGATCCGCGCTTCATCGATGTTCCGGTCGAGGGCCTGCTGGCGCCGGACTACGTGGACGCGCGGCGCGCCCTGATCGGCGCGCGTGCCGCACCACAACCGCCGCGGCCCGGCGTGCCCGCCGGCGCGCCCGCCATCGCCGCCGATGCCACCGACGAACCGGGCGGCACCAGCCATTTCGTGGTGGTGGACGACGACGGCAATGCCGTCTCGGTGACCACCACCGTCGAATCGTTCTTCGGCTCCGGGCGCATGGTCGGCGGCTTCTTCCTCAACAACCAGCTCACCGATTTCGCCTGGGACCGCAAGGACGGCCGTCCGGGGATGGCCAACGCCATCGCCGGCGGCAAGCGCCCGCGCTCGTCGATGTCGCCGCTGCTGATGCTCGACGGCGACGGCCGCCTGGCCGGCGCGCTGGGTTCGCCCGGTGGCTCGGCCATCCCCGCCTACATCGGCAAGACCCTGGCCGGACTGCTCTACTGGCACCTGCCGCTGGACCAGGCGGTGGCGCTGCCCAACCTGGTCGCGCGCGGCGATCGCTTCGACGGCGAGGCCGACCGTTTCCCCGCGCCCGTGCGCGCGGCGCTGCGCGAGCGCGGCGTGGACATCCGCGCCGGTGCCGGCGAGGATTCCGGCCTGCATGGCGTGTTCCTGCGCGACGGACGCTGGGAATGGGCCGCCGACCCGCGCCGCGACGGTACCGCCGACTTCCCCGCCCACCGGACCCCCGATGCTTCCCGTTGAACCCCACGGCGAACCCGCCGGCGCCGATCTCGTCGTCCTCGGCGCCGGCGTCGTCGGCCTCGCCACCGCCTACGCCGCCGCGCGCCGCGGCCTGTCCGTGCTGCTGCTCGACCGCGCCGATGGCCCGGTGCAGGGCACGTCCTTCGCCAACGGCGCGCAGCTCAGCTACGCCTATACCGACGCCATGGCCGGCCCTTCCACCTGGAAACAGCTGCCGGCGATGCTGCTCGGCCGCAACGGCCCGTTCCGCACGCGCTGGTCGGCCGACCCCGATTTCTGGCGCTGGGGCCTGGCCTTCCTGCGCCAGACCGGCGCCGCGCGCCTGCGTACCAACACGCTGGCGACGCTGGAACTGGCGCTGGAATCGCGCACCGCGCTGCACGCGCTGCTGCAGCGCCATCCCATCGCCTTCGACCATGCGGTGTCCGGCAAGCTGCACGTCTACCACGATGCCGCCGCCCTGCAGGGCGCCGCCGCGATGATCGCGCTCAAGCAGCCGTTCGGCGTCGAACAGCACCTGCTCGACGCACGCCAGGCCATCGCCACCGAACCGGCGCTGGCCGCCATGCCCGGCATCGCCGGCGCGGTGCATTCGCCGCAGGAAGAAGCCGGCGATCCGTTCCTGTTCGGCACCGGCCTGCTGGATGTGCTGCGGCAGCACTACGGCGCGCAGGCGCGCTTCGGCTTCGACGTCCAGCACGTGGTGCGGCAGGGCGACGGCTGGCGCCTGCAGCCGCGTGCCGGCGCGGCGGTGCAGGCGCGGCGGCTGGTGGTGTGCAGCGGCATCGACGGCGCCGCGCTGCTGCGTCCGCTGGGCGTGCGCGTGCCGTTGATGGCGATCAAGGGTTATTCGTTCACCGCACCCTGCGGCGTGCGGGCACCGGCGGCGAGCATCACCGACACCTCGCGCAAGCTGGTGTTCTGCCGCCTCGGCGAGCGCATGCGCGTGGCCGGATTGGCCGACCTCAACCATTGGGACCCGCACCCGGACCCGGAGCGCATGGCGCAGCTGGTCGCGATGGCGCGCGCCTCGATGCCCGAAGCGGTGGATTACGACAACATCGAAAACCGCTGGGCCGGCCTGCGCCCGGTCACCCCCTGGTCCTCGCCCGAGATCCGCGCCATTGGCGCCGGGCTGGTGTGCAACCTCGGCCACGGCATGCTCGGCTGGACCCTGGCGATGGGCAGTGGCGAGCGCGCGGTGGCGCTGGCGATGGCGCAGTGATGGCGGCGCCGCGAACGGTCGCCGGCAACGCCCGCATCGACTAGGATCAGGCCATGCGCCTGCGCCAGATTGAAGTCTTCCACGCGGTCTACACCACCGGCTCGATCAGTGCCGCGGCCCGTTCGCTGCACGTGTCGCAGCCGTCGGTCAGCAAGGTCCTGCACCACACGCAATACCAGCTCGGTTTCGAGCTGTTCAAGCTGGTGCGCGGGCGCCTGGTCGCCACCGACGAGGCGCACGCGCTGTTCGTCGAGATCAAGGACATCTACGACCGCCTGCTGTCGCTGCAGAAGACGGTCGGCAACATCCGCGACATCGGTGGCGGCCATATCCGCCTGGCGGTAGTGCCTTCGCTCGGCCAGCACGTGGTGCCGGCGGCGATCACCGCCTACCGGCGCCAGCACCCGGAAGTCACCTTCGACGTGCAGACCCTGCACCACGGCGACCTGTTCCAGGCGCTGTACGAGCGCGAATGCGACATCGCCATCGCCTACAACCCCCCGCAGCACCCGCGCATGCAGCGCCGCGTGCTCGGGCAGGGCCAGCTGATGCTGTTGTTCGACACCGCGCAATGGCCCGATCCGCCGGCGGCGATCCCGCTGCGCTGGCTGCAGGACCGCGACATGGTCGGGCTGGCCAGCAGCGGCCCCATCGGCGACCTGTTCACCGGCGAACTCAAGCGCCAAGGCGTGAGCATGCGCGAGGTCGTGTCCAACCAGACCTATTCGCTGGCCGCGGCCCTGACCCGCTGCGGCGCCGGCATGAGCGTGCTGGACGAGTTCACCGCCTGCGCCAACGCCGGCGGCGCGCTGCTCGCGCGCCCGCTGGAGCCTGAGATCGGCTTCCGCGTCGAATGCGTGTACCTGGAAGACCGGCCGCCGTCCAAGGCCGCCACCGAGTTCGTCCGCCAGTTCCAGCGCAGCCTGGCCGAAACGCGCGGCATGCCGGCCCCGTAGGAGCGGCTCGACGTGGCCTCGGGCCATCAGCCGCGAAGGGGCTCTACCAATGAAGGCAACGATTTCCTTCCAGGTTCGAAAGACCACGAACCGTAGGCCATGCGCATGCAGAAAGCCCCATCGCGGCTGATGGCCCGAGGCCACGTCGAGCCGCTCCTACGATGGCCTGCTGGGGAATTTCGGGTTCAACGCGCCCCACGTGCTGTACTGGTCGGCCAGGATCACGCCGGTCCAGGCCGCGATCTCGGCCTGGGTGATCTGCTCGCCGCCCTGGCGGCCGAACAGCACCACAAC
>JBBCJS010000001.1:0-3111 GCA_037190825.1 Chiayiivirga flava | reverse complement strand
TGCCGCGGCAGCCACGGGCGCCGGCGGCCTGGCCGCCGGTGCTGGCGCGGGGGCAGGCACCGGTGGCGCCGCTGCCACGGTGGCCGCCGGGCGCGCGGCGCTGCCGTTGCCGGCGAAGAGGTTGCGGATCAGGTTGAGCTTGGGCGGCACGGCGGTGTTGCCGCCGTCGAGCTGCAGTGCCTTGCTGTAGGCCTGGCTGGCCAGCTTGGCGTAGACGTCGCCCAGGTTTTCGTGCGCGGTGGCGTAGCTCGGATTGGTGCGGATCGCCATTTCCAGTGCGGCACGCGCCTTGTCGAACTGGCTCTGGCTGGCATGGAGCACCGCCAGGTTGTTGTACGGCTCGGGCAGTTCCGGGTAGTCCTCGGTGAGCTTGGTGAACGTGGCGATGGCCTCGGCCGACTTGCCGGTCTCGGTCTGGATCACGCCCTTGAGGAAACGCATCTGCGGATCGCGCGGCTTGCCGGCGAGGTACTGGTCGGCCTTGAGCAGGGCCTCGTTGTATTGGCCCGAGCGCACCAGGCGGTTGATCTCGGCGTACTCGTCGGCCTGCGACCAGGCGGGCGAGGCCAGCAGGCCCAGCAGCGCCACCGCGGACACCACCAGGGTGCGCAGAGGCCGCGGCGGGCGGCGGGCGGAGGGGGTGGGTTCGGCGTCGATCCGGCGGTGCGGTGGTTTCGCGGCGTGGAGCATGGGACCTCGGAGGGCGAACCTGGGTTGGCCCGGTGAAAGCGTTGATCGAAGGCCAGTGGCCGGGCAGCGCGCGGCGACGGGCTGGATATACTGGCGGATTGTATCTGAGGGGGTCCGGTTTCCATGGACGCGCCAGACCCGACTCCGCCGCCGTTCCATGACCCTGAAAATCCACAACACGCTGTCGAGAAGCCTGGAGGAATTCCAGCCCATCGAACCCGGTCATGTGCGCATGTACGTCTGCGGCATGACGATCTACGACCTCTGCCACATCGGCCACGCCCGCATGATGATGGCCTTCGACGTCGTGCAGCGCTGGCTCAAGGTCAGCGGCTACCGCGTCACCTACGTGCGCAACATCACCGACATCGACGACAAGATCATCCAGCGCGCGCTGGAGCGCGGCATCACGCTGCGCGCGCTCACCGACGAGATGACCGCGGCCATGCACCAGGACATCGGCGCCCTGGGCATCGAGCCGCCCAGCCTGGAGCCGCGCGCCACGCAATACGTGCCGCAGATGCTTTCCCTGATCGGCGCCCTGCAGCGCAAGGGCCTGGCCTACCAGGCGGACAACGGCGACGTGAACTTCGCGGTGCGCAAGTTCGCCGGCTACGGCAAGCTCTCGGGCAAGTCGCTGGACGACCTGCGCGCGGGCGAGCGGGTGGCGGTGGACGGCGACAAGAACGATCCGCTGGACTTCGTGCTCTGGAAGGCGGCCAAGCCCTCGGAGCCCGCCGAGGCCCGGTGGGACAGCGCGTTCGGCGCCGGACGCCCGGGCTGGCACATCGAGTGCTCGGCCATGAGCTGCGCCACCCTGGGCGAGACGTTCGACATCCATGGCGGCGGCGCGGACCTGCAGTTCCCCCACCACGAGAACGAGATCGCGCAGAGCGAGGGCGCCACCGGCAAGCCGCTGGCGCGCTTCTGGGTGCACAACGGCTTCGTGCGCGTGGACAACGAGAAGATGTCCAAGAGCCTGGGCAACTTCTTCACCATCCGCGACGTGCTCGCGAAGTACGACCCGGAGACGGTGCGCTTCTTCATCCTGCGGGCGCACTACCGCAGCGCGCTGAACTACAGCGACGCCCACCTCGACGATGCGCGCGGCGCGCTCAAGCGCCTCTACACGGCGCTGTCGCAGGTCTCGCCCGTTCCGGTGGACGCCATCGACTGGGGCCAGCCCCATGCGCAGCGTTTCCGCGCCGCGATGGACGAGGACTTCGGCACGCCCGAAGCCGTGGCCGTGCTGTTCGATCTGGCCAGCGAGGTCAACCGCACGCGGGATGCCGGGCTGGCCGGGCAGTTGCGCGCGCTCGGCGGCGTCCTGGGCCTGCTGCAGGCCGATCCCTTGCGCTTCCTGCAAGGGGGCGATGGCGGAGACGAGCCGCGCATTGCCGAGTTGATCGAGGCACGCGCGCAAGCCAAGCGGGACAGGAATTTCGCCGAAGCCGACCGCATACGGCAGGCCTTGCAGGAGCAGGGCATCGTGCTCAAGGACGGTCCTGCCGGCACCACCTGGGAGCGCGCCTGATGGCCACCACCGCCTCGACCGTGCCTGTTCCCGACGCGCCCGCCTACTGGGCCGACGCCTGTCGCCATCTCATGAAGCGCGACCGGGTGCTGAAGAAGCTCATCCCCCAGTACGGCGGTGCCTGCCTGCAGTCGCGCGGCGATGCCTTCATCACGCTGGCGCGCAGCATCGTGGGGCAGCAGATCTCGGTGAAGGCGGCGCAATCGGTCTGGGACCGCTTCGAGAAACTGCCGCGCAAGATGACGCCGGCGTACGTGCTCAAGCTCAAGGTGGATGACATGCGCGCGGCCGGGTTGTCGGCGCGCAAGGTCGAGTACCTGGTGGACCTGGCGCTGCACTTCGCCAACGACCAGGTGCACGTGAAGGGCTGGGCCACGATGGACGACGAGGCCATCATTGCCGAGCTGGTCGCCATCCGGGGCATCGGCCGATGGACGGCCGAAATGTTCCTCATCTTCCACCTGATGCGGCCCAATGTATTACCGCTGGACGACATCGGCCTGCAGAACGGCATCAGCCGGTGCTACTTTTCCGGCGAGCCCGTCAGCCGCAGCGAAATCCGCGAAGTCGCCACCTCCTGGGCGCCTTTCTGCAGCGTGGCGACTTGGTATATTTGGCGCTCGCTCGATCCGCTGCCGGTGAGTTATTGAGCTGTCTGCCTGGCTCACCGGGACGTCGTTGCAGGGGCCTGTTCACACTGATTTTTCCGAGATGCGTTGCGGATCAAAAAGGCCATGCACAAGGCGCGAAACGCAGCCGGGGTATTCCCCCGGCAAGGCTTCGCAACGCGGCGCATGGCCTTTTTGGCCGCAACCCGAAGGGAACGGGGTGAAAACAGCGCCACTCGTCGTTGCACTCCTAGGCCAGACGCCCAGTCTGACCGTCGT